>NZ_DIUM01000093.1 GCF_002423035.1 Thiocapsa sp. UBA6158 | reverse complement strand
CCTAGATCCGGCAGTTGAACGGCCCCTGGAGTGCGTCCCGCGCGGTGTCCGGCAAGGCGCGACGAGGCGTCGTAGTGGCTCTACGACAACGAGTTGCAACGCAGTCGGGCGCCGCGCGGGGCGTACTCCAGGGGTCGTAGCGGCCATCACCCGGCGGGTGAGTTCTCGGACGACCGCGATCTTCAAGGCCGTCAACGCCTTGCATGAAGCACGAAGCGGTCAACTGCCGGATCTAGGTTCATGCTTCAGGTCGTCGCTGCCCTGCTGGTCGTGATGGCGATCAACCTGCACGGATAACGCGGGAGGGCCGCCGATCAGGGCGGCCCGATGAATCCGTCGGCATCTCCCGACGGCTGTGCCAAGAGGCTTTCGAAATGAGTGGTTGTTGCGACAACAATTGTTCCATCGATGCCCTGCGTGAACGGCAACGCGGAACGTTGCTCAGCGTGCTCGGCATCAATGCCGTCATGTTCTTCGTGATCGTCGCAGGCGCGCTTTACGGCAACTCCACGGCACTGTTGGCCGACAGTCTCGATAATCTCGGCGACGCGTTGACGTATGGTCTCAGTCTCTACGCCGTTTCCAGGGGCGCGGCCGTCAAAGCGAAGGTCGCGCTCTTCAAGGGCGCTCTGATCTTCCTGGCCGCGTGCGTCGTGGCGGGCCAGATTGTCTACAAACTTGTGGTGCCGAGCGTCCCCCTCTTCGAGGTCATGGGGTTGTTCGGTCTTCTCGGTCTCGCCGCAAACTCGCTCTGTCTCTTCCTGCTTTGGCGACATCGTCACGAGGACGTGAATATGAGCTCCGTGTGGGAGTGCTCGCGCAACGACATCGCATCGAATCTGTCGGTGTTTGTCGCGGCTGGAGTGGTCTGGCTCACCGGTTCGGGCTGGGCCGATATCCTGGTCGCAATCGGTCTCGTCTGGCTCCTGATGCGCTCTGCGATTCGAGTCCTCTCGTCAGCCATGGCCGAGCTGCGCGGCGCAGTCTAGGGCGGCTGTGATCATCACGCCGGCCACTGCCGTGACATTGCCTTGTAGTGTAATGAACAAGCGCAGCGCAGCCCACCAGGGTCGGCGCGGGGTTCGGTGGACTTCGCGCTCGCTCGTCCATTACCGGCCGGTTATCCTCTGAACGATGCGCCTAGGATGATCTACTCGGTGTCCGCGACAAAGCCGTGAAGGCCGGTTCCGTGCCCTGCTCGAAGGCGATGCGCTGTTGCTCGGGCGTCAGGATCTGAAAGCCGAGCCATGTCCAGAAACGGTCTTCGTCGCCTTGGTAGCCGGTGTAGCGCGAGACCTCCTTGCCCTTCTCGAACAGCACGATGGTCGGCGTGGCGAATAAGGTCTTCTCCAGCGTCCAGCCCTCGGGCGGGTTGGGGTTGAGTGTCGCCGCGATGGGGACCTCGGCCTGCCAGCCGTCCAGCACCTCGGCGCGGAAACGCTCGCAGAATGGGCAGTCCTGTGCCTCGAACATGATCAACTGACGATTGAAATCGAGTTGATCCGCGGCCAGCGGAGCTGGCATGGCCTTTGCATTTTCGCCGGGAAAGGCCACGCCGGTGCCGCCGAGTCCGCAATAGCCGTTCGGGTTTTTCTTCAGATAGTCCTGGTGATATTCCTCGCCGCGATTGTAGTGGCGCAGCGGCGCGATCTCCGTGGTGATGGTGCCGTAGCCGGCCTCGGTCAGTGCCTGCTGATAGCTTGCGCGGGTATTCTTTGCCACCGCGTCCTGGGCGTCGTTGACCGTATAGATGGCGCTGCGATAGTTGCTGCCCAGGTCGTTGCCCTGACGGTCGCCCTGCGTGGGGTCGTGATTCTCCCAGAATCGCTTCAGGACGGTCTCGAGGCTCACCCGGTCGGGGTCGAAGCTCACCTTGATGACCTCGGCATGGTTGCGCAGATCGCTCATGCCGCGCAGGCGTCTCTGCTCCGTCCCGAGCACATCCTCGTAGCCTACTGTCTCGGCATCGCCGCCGGCATAGCCCGCTTCGACATCGACGACGCCTGGGATCTCGGACATCCGCTTCTCGGCACCCCAGAAGCAACCCATGCCGAGCACGATCGACTCCGTGCCCGCCAGCGCGGTCAAAGGTAGGGTCATCAGGATGCCGGCCAACAGGATTCGTTTCACTGACTTCATTCTCTCATTCTCGATGGATTGTCGGGTTCGGTGATTGGACCGGAGATGCCTCGACCCTGTTGAAAGAGCGGGCATTCCCGCAGTCGATTCCCGAGCGACTGGATCACCCGACGCCCTTGCACCGGTCACGCCTCGGACCAGCCTCGACGGTGCGCCGGTCCGCGGGGCAGACCGGCCGTGGTCCGGTGCGTGGGCGGGTGACGGAAAGGAAATCCAATGGGCCTTGTGGCGCCGTACGGCGGCCAAGGCGACCGCATTCGGCAGGCTAGATAGGTACTAAGTCTCTGTCAAGGCGGTACTCAGGCCGCGTCGGCACCCTCGCTTGCGAGGCGCACCTGGACGTCGCGAGGTGTCGCGAAGTGCGGGGCCGACGTCACCAGGATCCTCGCCCCGGCGCGGCCGTGGTCCCTGACGGGACCCGAAGCTTGGCCTCGGCGCCGACATTCCTCCGGCTTAGTCACCCAGCAGGGCAACAGCCTTGATCTGCGCCCACATCGCCTTGCCGCGGGCCACACCGAGCTGATCCAGCGAGCGGCGCGTGATGCGGGCGATCAGCGGCGTGCCGCCGGCATCCAGGCGCACCAGACAATGGCCCGGCGTGTCGGCATCGGCGATCTCGGCGACGGTGGCGGGCAACAGGTTGGCGATGCTGGTGCCGGTGGCGCGCTCCAGGGCGAGACTGACGTCGCGGGCATGGATGCGTAGGCGTAGTGGGTGACCGATCGACTCATGGCGTTGGGCAACGACGACGTTGCCACCGGGGAAGTCCAGGCGCGACAGGTGATAGTTGTCGTCGTGGGACGCGACCACGGCATCGATGACGACGCCGGCATCTTCGGAAAAGGCGGTCGGCAGGTCCAGCCGTGCCAGGGTCTCTTTGAGCGGACCGCTCGCGAGCACGCGCCCGCCGTCCATCACCACCAGATGGTCGGCCAGGCGCGCGACCTCGTCCGGGGCGTGGCTGACGTAGAGCACCGGGATGGCCAGCTGGTCATGCAGTCGTTCCAGATAGGGCAGGATCTCCCGCTTGCGCGCGATGTCCAGGGCGGCAAGCGGCTCGTCCATCAGGAGTACGCGTGGGCTGACCGCCAGGGCGCGGGCGATGGCGACCCGCTGGCGCTCGCCGCCGGAGAGACGCTCCGGCTTGCGCGTCAAGAGATGCTCGATCCCCAGGAGCGCGATGGCCTGGTCGAGACTCACCCGATCCTCGGCCGCGACCGGCGCCGGTGCACGTTTTTGCCCGTAACGAAGATTCCCCATTACCGTCAGATGCGGGAAGAGGCTGGCCTCCTGGAAGACATAGCCCAGCGAGCGGCGGTGTGTCGGTACCCAGTTGCTCTCGTCCTGCCAGACCTCGCCGCGGAAGACGAGCCGGCCCTTGGGTGCCCGGACCAGACCGGCGATGCAGCGCAGCAGTGTGGTCTTGCCCGAGCCCGAGTGCCCGAAGAGACCGGTGACCCCCCGGCCGGGCAACTCCAGGTCCACGGCCAGGCTGAAGCCCGGCCAATCGATGTCGAAGCGTGCGTTGATCGATTCCATCGCGTTCTCAGGTGTTCTTCTGGCTCGGGCGCCACAGATAGAGCGCGAGCAGGACCAGGAAGGAGAAGATCAGCATGACCGCGGCCAGACGGTGGGCGTCGCCGTATTCCATCGCCTCGACATGGTCGTAGATCTGCACCGAGGCCACGCGCGTCTCGCCGGGGATGTTGCCGCCGATCATCAGCACCACGCCGAACTCGCCGACGGTATGCGCAAAGGTCAGGATGCCGGCAGTGATGAATCCCGGCGCCGCCAGCGGCAGGGCAACGGTGAAGAAGGTATCCAGCGGCGAGGCGCGCAGGGTGGCCGCCACCTCCAGTGGTCGGTCGCCGATGGCTTCGAAGGCGTTCTGCACCGGCTGCACCATGAAGGGCAGTGAATAGAAGACCGAGGCGACTACCAGGCCCCAGAAGGTGAAGGGCAGTAATCCCAGACCCAGCGCCTGCGTCAACTGGCCTAACGGTCCGTTCGGCCCCATCGTCACCAGCAGATAAAACCCCAGCACCGACGGCGGCAGCACCAGGGGCAGGGCGACCACGGCACCGATCGGCCCCTTCCAGCGCGAGCGGGTGCGGGCCAGCCACCATCCGATGGGCGTGCCGACAACGAAGAGGATCAAGGTGACGACACCCGCGAGCCGCAGGGTGAGCCAGATCGATTGCAGGTCGGTTTCGGAGAGGAACATGGCGCGATCCGTTCAGATCTCGTAGCCGAAGGACTGGATGACGGCTTGTGCCGTATCGCCCTTGAGGTACTCCATCAGCGCGGCGACCGCCGGCTTGTCCTTGCCTTTCTCCAGCACGACCGCGTCCTGACGGATCGGCTGATGCCGCTCTCCGGGCACGATCCAGGCCGATCCACCCCTGATCTTGCCGTTCGCCATGATCTGGGACAGGGCGACGAAGCCCAGATCTGCATTGCCGGTGCCGACAAACTGGAAGGTCTGGGCGATGTTCTCCCCGGTCACGAACTTCGGCCGCACCTGCTCGAGCAATCCGAGTCCGGTCAGCACCTCGATCGCCGCCGCACCGTACGGGGCCGTCTTGGGGTTCGCGATGGCCACCTTGTTGAACGCGTCCGACGCAAGCACCTTGCCCGCGTCGTCGACAAGGTCGGGCTTGGACGACCACAACACCAGTGTGCCGAGCGCATAGGTGAAGTTGGTCCCGGCGACCGCGGCGCCCTCGTCGATCAGCTTGGTCGGGGTCGACTCGTCGGCCGAGAGCAGGACCTCGAAGGGCGCCCCGTTGTTGATTTGGGCGTAGAACTTCCCGGTTGCCCCATAGGCGGCCTTGACGACATGGCCGGTTTCCTTTTTGAAGGCGGCGGCAATCTCCTTCATCGGGGCCGTGAAGTTGGCGGCAACCGCCACCTGGACGTCGTCCGCGCGCACGGCTGCATTGGCGGCAAGCAACGTCAGGGCCAGAACCGTCGGTTTGAAAGTGTTCATCGTATGAAAACCTCGTTGGATGCGATCGCGCGATATCAAAAAAACCCTACTCGTTATATCAACAGAGATATAACGATCAGCAAAACAAAACATCGTCGACATGATTGCTTCCAAATTCCTAAACCGCGTCCGGAATCGTCCGGTAGGGCTGAGAAGCCGCAGACGCCGCCATAAGGCAGCCTCAAGAATCGGGTGCGGGACTTGGTTGATTGCTTGTGGTACATGATCAGGCGCGAAGCCATCGGCGGATCCCCTTCGACGTTGAAACCGGCGAGGCGCCGGCGTGAGGTCGTGCAACGGAATATGATGCCGGGCAAACCTCGCGCCGAATTGCCGATGTGCGGGTGCTCGTCAAGCGCAGCCGGTGGCCTGCCGCGCTCTGAGCCTCCGACGCCGCTGTCGGTCAGGCTCTTGTCACGATTCCTTCATCAAGCCAGACGCTCGGGTGTTGCATACCCCTGAGCCGGGCTCGTCCCGCCACTGCCGGATTCGGTCTTGCGATCTCGTGTTCTCGGCTCTTCGTCGCTCGCGTTTATCGTCCGTGTCCTCGAGTCTCGGCCAGGCTCGGTTTTGGATGCTCGGTCGTGATCCTTCTCACGCTCGTGACCGGGTTCCGGCTGATCGGCCTCGACCATCTCCCCGTGTGGCACGATGAGGTCTTCATGCTGGTCCGCGTCTTCGGCCACCCGGCGGATCTCTGGGAGACGCTCTTCAGCGGCCGGTTGCTCACACCCGAGGAGATCCTGGTCTTTCAGCGACCGGACCCTTCGAAGGGCTGGGTCGAGACGTTGCGTGCGCTGGTCGAGCATCCGGAGCATGCGCCGCTTTACTCTCTGGTGGGACGATGGGCAGCCATGCTGCCGCTTGATTCGGTGACGGCCCTGCAGCGTGCTTTGGACCGAAACCGGCCACGCGACTGGTGGCTCTGCGGGCTCATGATGACGCTTGGCCTCTACAGCCATCTGTTGTTCGCCCTGATGGTTCCGGTCCATGCCGCCTACCTCGGGCTCGGGGCAATGCGGCCACTCGCATGTCGGCCAGGTAACCGCGGCCTTGCGGTGCGCGCATCGCTCCTGGCGGTGGGCGCGGCCGGGGTCCTCTTCCTGCCTGCCTTGGACGTTTGCGCTGGTCTCGGGATTCGGGGACGCGGTGAATCACACGCAGTGGATGGAGCGGGCCGTCGGCGCGCAGCGCAATCTGCTGGATTGGAGCGGTCACATCACGCGTGCCTTCTTGGATGTCAGTCCGCATACGGACCCGCCGGCCCTCTCGCTGTTTCTGCTCGGTCCGATCGCTGTCGGCTTGAGTCTCTAGCTGTTCCGCGCGCCTCGCTCGCGCATGTGGCTGCCGGTGCTGATCGCCTTGGTCTATCTCGGCGTGGTGCTCGGTCCCGATCTGCTGCTCGGCGGAAGCCGATCGCTGCATGTGCGCTATGGCTTGCCGGTCGTTCTGGCGCTGCAGCTGATGGTGGCCTGGGTCCTCGGCTCGGCGCTTGTCCGCAGCGACAGGATGCGCGTCCTTGCCGCTGCCGCGCTGGCGCTGATCATGGTCTTCGGGGCGCTCTCTCAGTGGCGTATCCTGCGGGCCGAGACCTGGTGGACGAAGCATTTCAGCGCTTCGAACGCCGAAGTCGCTCGGCGGGTCAATGCACTCGATCGCCCTTTGGTTGCCGTCAGCGCGAGCGGTGTCTCAGCCGGCGAGCTGGTGTCCTTGGCTTATCATCTCGACGACCGAGTTCGCATCCGGGGCTCTGGCGAGCCGGGCATACCCGTGACGCTGCCGGATGGGTTCGGCAGCTTGGTCGTACTGTCGCCGAGCGCGGAACTCGGCGCCGCGATCGGCCCGCAGCGCGTGGCGGAGCCGATTGCAGGGACCTGGCAGTGGTTTCTCGTACGTCGTTAGCCGGATGTCGGTGTGGACATGGCCAGTGATGTAAGATTGGCAACGATGACCCGTCGCGAACCCTGGCCGCGGCCGTTTGACGCTGATCGATTCAACCCATGCCGAGACTCGACAACACCAGTTTCTATTTGGACTCATTGACATCCCACGGCGAGACCGCCAAGGGCGTGCAGTGGCAGTCGACGCAGTCCCAAGAGCTGCGTTTCAAGGTCCTGCGCAAGCTTCTGCCCGAGGATCTGTCCGAGTTGACCGTAGTCGACGCGGGCTGCGGATTCGGCGATCTCCAGCGCTATCTCGCGCGATGCAGCAGCCTGCCCGGACGCTACATCGGATTGGACGTGATGGAGCCGATGGTGGAGGTCGCGCGTCGTCGCACCGGATGCGAGATCCGCCTCTGCAACGTGCTGGAGGATCGCCTCCCGAACGCCGACTATTATCTCTGCAGCGGCGCCATGAACAATCTCACCCGCGAGGAGACCTGGGCGTTTATCCGCCGTTGCTTCGTGGCGTCCCGGAATGGATTCATCTTCAATCTGTTGAAGGGAACCGACGGTCCGGGCAGCTACAACTATCAGCAGCCGCGCGATCTTCTTGCCTTGGCTCACGAGCTGGGTGCGGAGCCGCGTTTGGATGAAGGCTATCTCTCCGGTGATTTCACCATGGGCTTCCTGAAGTAGGCATCGGATGTTTCAGCTCATCGCGATCGCGGCCGGCGGCGCGCTCGGCTCGTTGGCCCGCTACGGGATGTCGAGCGCCGTTTACGCCTGGCTCGGCCGGGGCTTTCCCTGGGGAACCTTGGCGGTCAATCTGCTCGGCTCCTTCCTGATGGGTCTCTTGTTCGTTCTCTTGATCGAGCGCTTGAGCTGGGCGCCGGAGTGGCGCGGGGCGATCCTGATCGGCTTTCTCGGTGCCTTCACCACCTTCTCCACCTTCTCGATCGAGACGCTGAACCTGTTGGAAGAAGGGGCCATGCTGGCGGCCTTTCTCAACATGGTCGTCAGTGTCTGGCTCTGTGTTCTGCTCTGTTGGGCGGGGATCATCCTCGGGAGGTCGCTATGAGTCGGGTCGAGGCACTCATGGTTCGGGTCTATCTGTCCGAATCCGATCATGCGTTGAAGGCCATGCTCGCCTGTCTGCACGACGAGCTCGGCGTTCGCGGTGTCACCGTCATGCGCGGGATCGAAGGGTACGGGGTGTCCGGGAAACGGCACGGTGCATCCCTGATCGATCTCTCGCTCGATCTGCCCTTGGTGGTGGAGTTTTTCGATCGGCCCGAGAAGGCCGCGTCCGCCATCACGCGCATCGAGCGCTTCGTTCGGCCGGGTCATATCGTATCCTGGCCGATTACTGTCGAATTCGAGGAATCGGAATGTTAGATCCACGCCTGCTGCGGACCCAGTTGGATGAGGTTGCCGCGCACCTGTCACGTCGCGGTCTGGTCCTGGATACCGCGCGCATCGAGTCGTTGGAGACCGAGCGCAAGGCTTTACAGGTCGAGGTCCAGTCGTTGCAGAACGAGCGCAATACCCGCTCGAAGGCGATCGGGAAGGCCAAGGCGTCCGGCGCCGACATCGCGCCCCTGCTGGCCGAGGTCTCCGACCTGGGCGAGCGTCTAAAGGCCTCCGAGGTGCGGCTCGAAGAGATCCAGTCGGCGGTCGATGAGATCGCACTGGGGCTGCCCAACCTGCCGGATACGAGCGTGCCGGACGGGCGCGACGAGCGCGAGAATCGCGAGGAGCGTCGTTGGGGCGAGCCGCCGAGTTTCGGCTTCCAGCCGCGCGATCACGTCGACCTCGGTGCTTTCAACGGTTGGATGGACTTCGATCTCGCCGCCAAGCTCACGGGCTCGCGCTTCGTGGTGCTGTCCGGTCCGCTGGCGCGTCTGCATCGGGCGTTGATCCAGTTCATGCTCGATACCCACACCGGGGAGCACGGCTATACCGAGGTCTATGTCCCCTATCTGGTGAACGCGGAAAGCCTCTACGGGACCGGCCAGCTCCCTAAGTTCGAGCAGGACCTCTTCAAGGTGCCGGGCGAGCGCGATCTCTATCTGATCCCGACCGCCGAGGTGCCGGTCACCAATCTGGTGCGCAACCTTATCCTCGAGGCCGGCGAGCTGCCGCGCAAATGGGTCGCCCACACACCCTGCTTCCGCAGCGAGGCCGGCTCCTACGGCAAGGACACCCGCGGGATGATCCGCCAACATCAGTTCGAGAAGGTCGAGCTGGTCCAGGCCGTGCGACCCGAAGAATCGCTCCAAGCCCTGGAGGATCTCACCCGGCATGCCGAGTCCATCCTTCAGCGTCTCGGGCTCGCTTATCGCCTGGTCTCGCTCTGCTGCGGTGATCTGGGTTTCTCATCGCGCAAGACCTACGATCTGGAGGTCTGGCTGCCGGGTCAGGAGACCTATCGCGAGATCTCCTCCTGCAGCAACTTCGGCGACTTTCAGGCCCGACGACTCCAAGCCCGCTGGCGCAATCCCGAGACCGGCAAGCCCGAGCTGCTCCATACGCTCAACGGCTCCGGTCTGGCCGTCGGCCGCACGTTGGTTGCTATTCTGGAGAACTATCAGAAGGCGGACGGGCGCATTGTCATCCCGGAGGTGCTCAGGCCCTATATGGGCGGGCAGGATGTATTGGGCTAACTGCCGAGCGGATTTCAGTAAGTAAGCAACCCGAGCGCGCATGCCCGGACAAGGCCTAAAAGGGCTGTGGGGCTGTAGAGGCGACTTTAGTCGCCCCGATCAGGTCCTGGCGGATCCCTCTCCCGGAAATCGCCCGAGCGGTGCCTTGTCCGCATGTGTCGGCCGCGCCGTGCATATGTCGCCAGACGCTCGCTCATAAGACCTGCCGGTAGGGTCCGTGAGCGCGAGTGAAATCCACCGAGCCATGCGTCGCCGCTGGTGGAATGGGCCGGGCTTGTCCGCCCGCTACCGATGGTCGCTCGGCGGTAAGAAGGGCATGAGATGCCCTTCCGTATCGAGGGTCCAACGCGTCCCGTCGGTCGCAGGGATCCCGGTCTCCAGTCGCCAGCGCTCGGGCAGAGGGCGGGGCAGGGCAAGCATGCCTCCGCACGGGGTGTCCATCAGGGTGAACTCCAGTCGTCGGTTGATCGGGTCCTTGATCTCCACGCGCACGCGCCAGCAGCCGTTCCACTCGCGATAGAAATCAAATCCCAGCTCGACCGGTCCGACGAGTTCCGTCATAACGGTACGGATTAGAGTGCGGGCGACATTGACGCGCCGGCGCAGGTCGGTCAATGGGATCGGAAGCGGTTCCTGCAGCATGCTGTGTCTCGGTCTATGGATGACGACTCATCCTACAGGCGGGCGTCGGGACCGCAAAGGAGTGTCGATGCCGTTCAGGTTGCGGTCTTGTCCGGCCGATGCTCCGATCGGCAATGGCTGCGTTTGGATAGGGTTCAGGGGGAATTGCCGCGAGCCGGTCGATCGATGCCGATCGACCGGCTCTGTCTGTCGACTCTGTTCTTCGGGGCCTTGGCAACGGAAACAGCGGCATCGAGCCCCCGCGCGCGTCAAGCCGTAGGCTTTTGTTCGAACAGGCGATACACCACGCCGGCAATCGCCGCGCCGATCAGCGGACCAACCCAGAACAGCCAGAGCTGGCTCGTCGCCTGACCTTGCCCGCCGGTGAGCAGCGCCAACGCGGGTCCGGTGCTGCGCGCCGGGTTGACCGAGGTGTTGGTGATCGGGATCGAGATCAGATGGATCAGCGTGAGCGCCAGGCCGATGGCGAGACCCGCGTGGGTGCCGATGCCGCGCTTGTCGGTTGCGCCCAGGATGATGAAGAGGAACATGGCGGTCATGACGATCTCGGTCACCAGCCCTACGATCATGCCGTAGCCCTGCGGGGAGAGGCTGTCGTAGCCGTTCACGGCCAGGCTATTGGCCGCGAGGGTAAAGGTAGCCTGCCCTTCTTTATGCACGCCCATGTCCGAAGCGATGAACCAGATCAGGAAGGCGGCGGCGATGGCGCCGAGGACCTGGGCGATGACATAGACCGGAACATCGGCGAAGGGGAAGCGACCGCCCACGGCGAGTCCCAGCGAGACGGCGGGGTTCAAATGGCAGCCGGAGATATGACCGATGGCATAGGCCATCGTCAATACGGTCAACCCAAATGCGAAAGAGACGCCCAGATAGCCGATTCCGACATCGGGAACGCCTGCCGCAAAGACGGCGGCGCCGCAGCCGCCAAGTACCAGCCAGAAGGTCCCGATCAGCTCGGCGAGCGCGCGTGTCATGAGTGGCATCGAAATGTTCTCCGGTAAGATTAAACATGAAAAGGCGGCGTATCATAGTGCCTGTTCCAGCTTACACATGATCTGTTTCTTTGTCTTGATGTCCGCTCTGCCGGTGGTTCGATGCCCTGCGTTAAATACGTTCTTTTTTAATGGGATTTCCGCTGTCCGACATCGCTTTGATGCCGCGTCGGTGGTGGCCGAAATTAACCTTTTTTGACTAGGTATAAGCCGAATGAATCGGACCTTCGCGTGGATGTCGGCCCTCATACTGACGGTTGCGGTTTTGTCCGGTTGTGCGACCAAGCCCCGGCAGCTGATGCCGACGCCCCTGGTCTATCAGGCGCCGAACGGGCAGGCGCTCTTCGAGCAAATCGCAACCGCGCAACAGCGACCCGAAGTCGATCTGCTCTTCATCACCAATCGGGCAGCGGAGGACGATCCCGAAAGCCGCCTCCCTTATGGACAGACGCGCCGTAAAGGGATGGTGTTCGGCTCGGCCGAGGTGCGCATGGTGCCCGCGATCGATTGGGAGACCTTGAAGGCTCAGAGTCGGCTTGCCGAGCGAACCCGCGAGGTCGCCCTCGAGCTCGGGGCGGTCGAGGAGCTGGGCGCCTTCCCGCGTGAGCCCTACAAGGTCATGACGACGCGGCAAGGCACGCGCGGTCGGGACCCGGTGGAGATGCGGGAGTTTGCGGAGACCAAGGCGGTCTTTCAGGGCGAGATCCAGCGTCGCTTGGCGATCTCGCCGAAGAAGGAGGTCATGCTCTATGTCCATGGCTTCAACGAGACCTTTGCCACTTCGGCCTTCACGGCGGCGGAGCTGTGCCACTTCTTCGGTCGGGAGCAGGTCTGCAGTTTCTTCACCTGGCCGGCGTCTTCGACCGGGAACTTCCTGATCTCCTATACCACGACCACCGAATCGGCCGAGTATGCGGTCGACCATCTCAAAAAGACCCTGCGCATGATCGCGGCGACGCCCGGGGTCGAGCGTATTCAATTGCTCGCGCACAGCCGCGGGACGGCTGTGCTGCTCAATACCTTGAGGGAGTTGATGATCGAAGCGATTGCCTCGGGAGTGGATCCCGCCGAGGCCTATCGAATCGACAACCTTGTCCTTCTCTCGCCCGACATCGACGTGGACATCGCCGGGCAGAAGATCACAGGTTTCGTTTCGGATCCCGACCTGACCCACGCTTGGCCGGACGATTCATTGCCGCGCCTCCTGAATGGTCGGCTGAGCATCTATGCCTCGCCGGACGATCGTGCGCTGCTGGTGTCGCGGATCCTCTTTCGCAGTCGCAACCGTGTCGGCCAGCTGCGCCCGGAGGACATCTCTCCCGCGATGCAGACCTATTTCGGCAATCTCGGCCGGATCGATCTGATCACGTTCACGGGTGAGCGTACCGATCTCTTCGGTCACTCCTACTTTACGACCAACCCAAAGGTCAGCTCGGATCTCGTGCAGTTGATTCGGTTCGGGAAAAAGCCTGATGCTCCCGGTCGTGATCTTCTGCGCACGGGACCGGCGACTTGGGAGTTCCGGGCCGGCAAGGATTCACGGTGAAGGGTTGCTGCTTTCCGAAAAAACCAAGCGCAGTCGGTGACACTCTGCGGCCGTCAGCTCTTGCATCGGCCAACGCGCCCTGGGCTTGAAGGCGAGCGGTTCGAGATGGCCGGCGCGCAGGCGCTGCCAGCCGGCGTAGGCGATCATGGCGCCGTTGTCGGTGCAGAGGGAGGGTCTAGGGTAGAAGGTCTCGCCGCCCGCGGAGGTGATGGCGGCGTTCATGCGCTCGCGCAGTCGGCGGTTGGCGCTGACGCCGCCGGCGAGGATCAGGCGTCGATGGCCAGTCTCCTGCAAGGCGCGACGACATTTGATCACCAGGGTGTCGACCACCGCCTCCTCGAAGGCGCGGGCGATGTCGGCGCGGGTCTGGTCCGGATCGATCGCCTCGGGAACGGTCTCGCGAACGGTATTGAGTGCGAAGGTCTTCAGTCCGCTGAAGCTGAAGTCGAGGCCCGGTCGGTCGGTCATGGGGCGCGGGAAGCGGAAACGCTCGGGGTTGCCTCGCTCGGCGAGCTTGGCGAGCTCCGGGCCGCCGGGATAGGGGAGATCGAGGATCTTCGCGGTCTTGTCGAAGGCCTCGCCTGCAGCGTCGTCGAGCGACTCGCCCAAGATGCGGTAGCGGCCCACACCGGTGACGTCGACCAGTTGAGTGTGTCCGCCCGAGACCAGGAGTGCTACGAAGGGGAAGGCAGGCGCCGGGTCTTCGAGTAGGGGGGCGAGCAGATGCCCCTCCATGTGATGCACGCCGACCGCAGGCACACCCCAGGCCCAGGCGAGGCTGCGTCCCAAGGCGGCGCCGACCAGGAGTGCACCGACCAGACCGGGACCGGCGGTGTAGGCCACGCCGTCGATCGAGGCGCACTCGAGCCCGGATTCTTCAAGCACCTGCCGAATCAGCGGCAGTGTTTTGCGCACGTGATCGCGCGAGGCCAGCTCCGGGACGACACCGCCGTACTCGGCATGGATCTCGATTTGACTATAGACGGCTTGCGCGACCAGACCGCGCTCGCCGTCGTAGACGGCCACACCGGTCTCGTCGCAGGACGTCTCAATCCCGAGGACACGTCTCACGATTCTGTTGGGCAAGCTGCTCACCGTTGTATGGGCACGGGTGTGCCGGGCCGGAGCGAGGCAAAACTCCCCCGCGGTGGAGGCGATGGTTCGGCCTTCATCCTAGACCTGGCGACCCCGCTGCAGACCGGTAAGTATGGACAAGCATAGCGCGGTCCACCGGCGCCGCTGCAGGATTCGGTGGACTTCGCTTCCGCTCGTCCGCCCTACCGCCCGGTCTTGTGAGCAAGGCGCTGTGGTTTGTCGTCGGCACGATCGCATTCATTCCGATCAACGTGCTGCATCGACCGCGTACGGGGCCGGATTCAGGATCGGGGTGCGCCCCAGGACCAGATCGGTCGCGAGCCTTGCAGAAGCAGGGCCGGTGACTAGGCCGTTGCGGAAATGGCCTGCATTGATAAAGAGTCCATCCACACCCGGATAGGCACCGATAAAGGGGATGCCGCTCGGCGAGCTGGGTCGAAGGCCCGCCCAGTGGTCTTCGATGGGCGTGCGTTTGAGGACGGGGAACATCTCGAAGGCGGCACGGTAGAGGGCCTCTTTAGCCTCGGCGGTCGTCGTCTTGACGAATCCGGTGTGCTCGAGGGTGCTTCCGAACAACATGCGTCCGTCGCGCCGCGGAATGAGATAGCGCTCGCGGTGCAGGGTAATGTGGTTGATCTGACCGGGCTTGCCGTAGAACAGGATCATCTGACCGCGCACCGGCGCAATGTCGGGCGTTTCACCGAGCTGCTCGAGCAGCTTGGCGGTCCAAGCGCCGGTGCAGATGACGACCCGGCGCGCCTGGATGGTCCCGTCCGGGGTCCGCACCCCGGTTACCTGACCGCCGTCGACCAGAAGCTCCAGGACCTCCTCGTTTTCGCGCAGCTGGATGCGCTCTTCGATCGAGCGGCGAACCGCCTTGGTCAGGCGCGGCGTGCGCACCTGTGCGATGCGGGGCAGCAGGAGTCCGCGCGTGAGACCGGATCCGAGCTGGGGCTCGATCTCGTGCAGGTACGCGCCTTCGACCGCCTCGATGGTGTGGCCATGGCGCTCGGCCCAAGAGACAGCAACCGAATGCTCTTCCATATCCAGCACCAGCATGCCGCTCAGGGTCAGCTCGGGATCCATTCCGGCCTCCTGGATCAGCGCCTCGACCAGCTCCGGATAGGCGTGCTGGCTCCAGGTCGCGAGTGCCGTCACCGCGTCCGCATAACGCCAGGGGTAGATCGGCGAGATGATGCCGCCCCCGGCCCATGACGACTCGCGGCCGGTCTCGCCCATCTCGATCAAGGTGACCTCGGCACCGGACTCGACCAGCTCGCGGGCGGTCAGAAGACCGATGATGCCGCCGCCGACGACGAGGACATCACTCATGTTGCCGCCCTCTCGCCGAGCTCGCGCGGCAAGGGGAAGACGACCTGCTCGCGGATGCCGTCCTGCTCCTCGATCCCGGCGGCGCCCCATGCCTCGAGCTGTGCGATGACCTGCTCGACCAGCACCTCGGGGGCGGAGGCCCCGGCGGTGAGTCCGACCCGTGGCGAGGCGCTCAGCCACTCTCGGCGGATGTCCTCCGGGCCGTCGATCAGATAGGCGGTGCAGCCCTGCGTCTCGGCCAGCTCGCGCAGCCGGTTGGAGTTGGAGCTGTTGGCCGAGCCGACCACCAGCAGCAGATCGCAGCGCGCGGCGAGATCACGCACGGCGTCCTGTCGGTTCTGGGTCGCGTAGCAGATGTCGCTCTTCTTCGGCCCTTGGATCTCGGGGAAGCGCTCACGCAGTGCGTCGATGATCCCGCTTGTATCGTCCACCGAGAGTGTGGTCTGGGTGACATAGGCGATCCGCGATGGATCCTTGATCTCGAGCCCGGCGACGTCCGCGACCGACTCCACGAGATGCATCGACCCGCCGTCGCTCAAACACTGACCCATGGTGCCCTCGACCTCGGGGTGGCCGGCGTGCCCGATCAGGACCACTTCGACCCCGTTCTTGCAGTGCCGTGCGACCTCGAGATGGACCTTGGTCACCAGGGGGCAGGTCGCGTCGAAGACGCGCAGCTGTCGCCTTTGCGCCGCGCGGCGCACCTCTTGAGCGACGCCGTGGGCGCTGAAGATCAGCGTGGCTCCGTCCGGGACATCGTCGACCTCCTCGACGAAAACGGCACCGCGCCGTCTCAGGCCGTCGACCACGAAGCGGTTGTGCACCACCTCATGCCGGACATAGACGGGCGCGCCGTAGAGCTCGAGCACGCGCTCGACGATCTCGATCGCGCGGTTGACACCGGCGCAGAACCCACGGGGATTGGCGAGGAGGATGTTCATAGTGATTAAAGAATAGGGGATCGGTCGGGAAAATTCACGCCTCGGGGCCATGCTTGAACCGAGGCTCGGGTTCAGGCCCTGCCACGGACAAGATACGGACGCGGATCGTCAAGGAGCGTCCGGCGAACGGGTGGTTGAAGTCGACCTGCACGCGATCGGCCTCCAGCTCCAGGACGACCCCGCTGGTCTCATGCCCGCCGGGTGTCTCGAAGGCGACGACCAGGCCGCGTATGGGCACGATGTCGGGCGGGAAATCGCCGCGCTCCATCCAGTGGATATTGGACCCGTCATAGGGCGAGAAGAGTTCCGAGCCATGCGCGACGACATAGGTCTCGCTGCCCGGGGCGAGACCGAGGAGCGTGGATTCGAGCTCGGCGGTCAGGGTGCCGTCGCCGATGGTGCAGGCGATCGGCTCGGCGTCGAAGGTCGAGAGTGCGACGAAGCCGTCCTGGAAGCGGACCTCCAGATGCAGCTCGACGGCGCTGCCGGGGGCGAGGAGTGTGCCCGTCTCGGTCTCGTTCGCGGTCTTCTCGGCAGCTGGGGTCTCGGGCGGGCCGGGGGCGACGGTCACGGCGTGGCTCATGCCTGCTCGGCGGCGATTGCGTGCAGGACCGGCAGGTTCAGACCATTCGCCTCGCCGTTGCGGATGGCTCGGGCGAGGCGTGCCGGTGCACTGCGACCCATGCAGGCGTGCTCGGGATCGCCGGCGAAGGCGAGGCCGAGCGCGGCGAAGAGCGCATCGCGATCGAATCGATCCCCGGTCATGGCCTCCTGAAGATCGATCACCTCATGACCGACCTGCTCGGCAAAGGCGCGATGCCGCGACCACAGGGTCTCGACCGTTCCGCCCGTGCGCAGCCCGGCGATATTGGTCGTCAGGATGAAGAGGTTCTTGAGCACCAGCTCGAAAACCAGTTCCTCGGCGCTGCTCAGACGGTGTGTGGGGATCGCCAGGCTCGCCAGCGCATCGGCGAGCAGATCCGCCTGTGGTCCGTAGACCGGGGAGGGAATGATGACCTTGTGGTCGCGCCCCGGCTTCTTCTCGAACCAGACCGAGATCACTGTCGGGTCGAGGCAGTCGGCCCAGTCGCTCGGCAGCAGCTCGTTCTGGAGCAGGCCGAGGCGCCCACGCCATTGAGGCGGAACGGCAGCGAGGGTCGCAGCCAGGTCGGTCTCTCCGACTGCGATCAACACGAGCTGCGGCTCGGGCAGCTGAATGGCCGCCGCGACCAAAGACGCCCCGCGCAGCACGGGGAAGACGGGATGGCCGAGCTTGAGAAGGCCGCGCGCGAAAACGCCGCCCATCTCGCCGACACCGACAAGCACGACAGGATGTTTCATCGTTCCGGAATGCCTCCAGCCACCAGCGTCCAGCCGCCGGCCGCGATCGGCCCTCGGCGATGCTCTGTTCTGCCCGCTCTCGTCATCGCAGCAACTCCTGCGTCACGAAGAGATAGCCGAGTGCGGTTACCACCACAAAGATGGTGGCATAAATGAGCAGGATGCAAACACCCGGGAGATCATTGCAGACCTTGCTGTATCGACAGAGCTTACATCCTCTCATTCGGCTCCTGTTGCCTTGTCTCGGCGGGTCGGCCTCGCGGGTGCGGGGCGGGGTTTGCCAATGATCGACGTTCTCAATCCCGAGTATCCTCACCCAGATCGGAGGCATGATCAAGGCGTGTCGAGGGGATGTGCCGAACGCCTCTCCCGCTCGAGTCGGCGGATCGATGTCCGGAACTGCCCCCGAGGTCGTTGATCGAGCAGCCTCGTTCGGATAGCATCCGACCTCTTAGGGTGACCGCAATGGGTCGCCTCATGCGCTGCATTCGACGACGACCGTCTTCACGGCCAACGAGAGCTTTCCCGGTGTAGACCCACATCCCTTCAGCGAGTCGACGTCTCCGACGACTCGTGCGCTCGCCGCTCGCGTCAACCCGAGCCGTGCTGCCGGTGGATTCCATGCCCCGATCCTGCGTGCGGCTCGCGCCTGGCGAGCAGCCGTTCAGTCGCGTGCTTTTCATCCTCGTCGGCCACCCCGGCAGGCATCAGAAACGGAATTGAACCCATGAAATCCTTACGCCAGGACTGGCTCTCCAATGTTCGGAATGATCTCCTTGCCGGTCTTGTGGTCGCATTGGCCCTGATCCCGGAAGCCATCGCCTTTTCGATCATCGCGGGGGTCGACCCCAAGGTGGGGCTCTACGCCTCCTTTGCGATCGCCACCGTGACCGCCTTCGTCGGCGGCCGTCCGGGCATGATCTCGGCGGCCACCGGGGCGATGGCGTTGCTGATGGTGGTCTTGGTGAAGGAGCACGGCCTGCAGTATCTGCTGGCCGCGACCATCTTGACCGGCATTCTGCAGATCCTCGCCGGCGCACTGCGTCTCGGCAATCTGATGCGCTTCGTATCGCGCTCGGTCATCACCGGCTTCGTNNTGGCCCAGCTGCCCGAGCTGATCGGGATGAGCTGGGAGGTATATGCGATGGTGGCCGCGGGTCTCGCCATCATCTATCTTTTCCCCTATCTCACCAAGCTCATTCCGTCCCCGCTGGTGACCATCGTGGTCTTGACGGGCGTGTCGATCGCACTGGATCTGGACATCCGCACCGTCGGCG
>NZ_DIUM01000020.1 GCF_002423035.1 Thiocapsa sp. UBA6158 | reverse complement strand
GCGCATCAGTTTCGGTCGCACCCGCTGTTTCAGGTCATCGACACAGCCGGCCCTTGAGGGTTTACAATCAAATGATGCAGGATCCGCCGCGAGACCGCTTCAACCCCGGCGGGCGCATCCCCAAACTGCCTCCATCCGACGGAGGAGATCGCGATGCTGGACCACGACATGGCCGATACCGAACGCTTCGAAGAGGTGATTCAGCGTTCAGTGCGACAGATTCTGCTCGCCCCTGATCCCGATAGCTTCCTCGACTGGGCGCGCGCGCATCTCCCGGAGATGCTCGGTTTGTCCGGGAGCGAGCTCGACGGGGTCGAGCGGCGACGCCTCGCCAACCTCCTCGGCACGGCAATCTGGAACGCGACCCCGCAGCCGACCTACGCCTTCCAGACACGATTGATGACGCCTCACCCTCCCGAGGAACCCTGCTCCTGCGGTTCGGGAAACTCTTACGGCGAGTGCTGCGGCGCCATCGACGAGGTGCCGGAGCTGTCGAGCGATCTGGTCTGGGAGATCCTGCTCGACGAGCTGCCCGAGCACGGGCTGCGCGAAGCGCTCGACCTGCACGCGGTTCCCGAGCCACTCCTTGCACGCATCGCCGATCGCTGGCTCACGCAGGATCGTCCCAAGCGCGCGGCGGCGCTCCTGGAACCCCTGTTTGCGGGATCGCTCGAGGATCTGGACGGTGAGTTCGAGCCGTCGATCGACATCCTCTGCGATGCCTACGATCGCCTCGGCCATCGGCGCAAGAAGGAGACGTTCCTCGCGCGGATCTGCGCCGAGGGCAGTCGGGCCTTGCGGGCCGCCGCCTGGCAGCGGCGCTGCACCATGGCGATCGACGACGGCGATTTCGCGACCGCCGATGCCGCCTTCACGGCCGCCTTGCGCAGCGACCCGGACAATCCCGGCACGGCGATCCTCGAGATCACGCTCCTTGCGGCCCAACACAAGGATTGGATCGCCCGTGAGCGCGCACGCTTCTGGCTCTTCCGATTTCGTCAGATCGGGTTCACCCATCCCGGTGTCTTGGATTTTCTCAACCGTGCCGTCGAGGATCCGCAAGAAGCGCTCGTGGACAGCCACTCGGATGCACTGGATCCGGTCCTGCTCGATCTTCACGACTGGATCACCCTGATTCAGTCACGTCCGTTGCCCGTTTATCGACTGGAACCGCTGACTGTCCATGCACCCGGGTGGCTGCCGGGTCAGCTCGCGCTGTTCGACGACCTCGATGCCCCGGTGCCGGGCGGAGCCGACGAGGACACGGACCTAGACCTGTCGCGATACGGCCCCAGCCCGGCGCGACTGCTTGCCCCGGCGGCGGTGCGTCAACTCGACACGGATTGGAAGTCGGTCTTTCCCCGGGCAAAACCAGCGTCCACCCGGCTCGTTCCCGACGAGGACGTCGACCTTTGGTCGACCCCCGATTGGCTCGATCACCTGCAGGCGAACCCCGCGCTCGCCGACAGTCTGGAAGTGCTGGACGATCTCGCCACCGCCCTCTACCTGCATCCCGAGAGCGCATTGCCATGGATCTCCCATCTCCTGTTGCGTCCGCTCCTCGAGCGCGCGCGGAGCATCCTGGATCAGGCGCTACCCGCCGATGCGCCGCAACATATTCCCTGGTCTGCGCCCCCCAATCGCCCGGCGTTGCGGTTGCTCTTCAGACAGTATCTCTGCCAGATCGACGAAGACGAGCCGAAGGGTGCGGCACGGACGCTCGAAACCCTGCTGCGGCTCAACCCTCGGGACAACCACGGGGTGCGCGCGGAACTCATGAATCACTATTTGCGTGACGGCAAGGACGAGCTCGCGCTGGCGTTGGCCCGACGCTTTCCGAATGATGGACTGGCGGATCTCGCCTACGGGGAGGTACTGGCACTTTACCGCCTCGGGCGGCAGGACAGGGCGCGCCTGGTGCTGACGACCGCCGTCAACCGCTTGCCGAGGATCCCGCAGTATCTGACCCGCAAGCGCATCAAACGTCCGCGCTTCACCCCGCCCGACACCCTCCCGGGCGGCGACGACCAGGCGTGGATGTACCGCGAGGCGATGCGCGACGTCTGGGCGGCCGAGCCGGGCATACTCGCCTGGCTGAGACGCCTGACCGCTTAAACCGCGTCCCGGCTAAGGGCCGCAGATGCAGCAAACGTCGAGCTCGCTCGAAAGCGAGCATCTCGCTCTGGACGCGATTTAGATGAAGCATTTGGGCAGATCGTCTCTTGTCCGTGCGGCGGTCTGTTGGACATTGTTTGACCGAGCCGCGCCCGTATCATTGCCTTTCTCAGGAGAACCGCGGTGGAAGGACGCTATCGGATCCTCTACGCCGGCGAACTCATGCCCGGTCATGCATTGCAGGAGGTGGTGCCGCGGCTGGCGGCCAAGTTCAAGCTTCAGGAAGACACCGCGCGGGATCTCATCCTCGGCGGACCCGGCCGAGTCTTGAAGCACAGTTTGACGAACGGCGACGCGCAGCGCTGTCGGGATGCCCTGAAGGGCATCGGCCTGAAGGTCGCCATCGAACCCGAATCCGCGACAAACACTGCACCGGCAACCGTCGAGGGCCGACCGGACGCGGCGCCTGCCCAGCCGACACCCCTGCATTTCGGCGCCGAGGCATCGTCCCGGTCCCACAACACGCGTCAGGCCGACACAAGACTCGAAGATGGTTCCGAAGGGGGTCAGTCACGCTGTCCGAAGTGTGGTGCCGACGCCGTCTCCGAGCTTACCGGCATCTGCCAGGCCTGCGGCGTGGTCGTGGAGCGCGACCTTGCCAACCGCGGGAGGCGTCCACCACGCCCGCCAAACCGGGTCGACAACCCCTTTGCACCGTCGCGAGCCGATTTGACACCGCCTCGGGCCGAGCCTGAAGAGGACGCGCTGCAGGCACCTCAATCGCGGCCGGTCGGACACGGTTGGCTGTGGATCACCGAGGCGTGGAAGCTGTTCAAGGCACAGCCGGGCGCCTGGATCGGTGCAGTGGTGCTGTTTTACATCATCCTGATCCTAGTCAGCATCGTGCCCCTGGTCGGCGGTTTGGCCGTGACCATCCTCGCGCCGATGCTGAGCGCGGGCCTCGTCATCGGCGCACACCAGCAGTCTCGGGAGGGTCGCTTCGAGATCAGTCACCTCTTTGCGGGTGTGTCGCAGAGCCCGGGACCGCTCGCCTTGGTGGGTCTGGTCTATCTGCTGCTTGCGCTCGGCATCGCGCTTATCACGGGACTGCTGTTCGCAGCGGTGTTCGCGTCCATGGGGAGCAGCATGGATCCCTCGACGATGGATCCGAACGACATCGGCCTCTTCCTCGCCAACCCGATCGTCCTCCTGCCCGTCTTGGTGGCGATGCTGCTGGGTGTCCCGCTCGCGATGGCCATGTTTTTCGCCCCGAGCCTGGTGGCACTCGATCAGATCCCGGTGTTCAAGGCGTTCGGGCTGAGCTTTTCGGGCTGCCTGAAGAACATCCTGCCCTTCCTGATCTACGGGCTGGTCGCGATGGTGCTGGTGATCCTCGGCTCCCTGCCGCTGATGCTCGGGCTCCTCGTTGTCGTGCCCCTCCTGAGCATCGCGATCTATACGGCCTATCGGGATATCTTCTATGCTTGAGTCTTCGCCGGTCGGCGATTTCGCACGGCCGAGCGACCGGAGCGAACAGGGCTGCGGCGCCCTTCCGGCGACAGTCCCGTACCGATGGGTTGAAAGGACGGCACCAGGTGACGCTTGCCGTTGCCGATCAGCTCGGAACGGCCCATCTCCTTCAGGGCTTCGCGCAACAGCGGCCAGTTCTCCGGATCGTGGTAGCGCAGGAATGCCTTGTGCAGACGCCGCTGGCGCTGTTTGCGCACCACGGGGACTCGCTCCGAATCACGCGTGACCTTTTTCAACGGGTTGCGACCCGAGTAATACATCGCCGAGGCGGTCGCCATCGGTGTCGGCAGAAACCCCTGGACCTGGTCGGGACGGAAACCGTTGCGCTTGAGCCAGAGCGCGAGGTTGAGCATGTCCTCGTCGCTCGTACCCGGATGGGCGGCGATGAAATAGGGGATGAGGTACTGCTCCTTGCCCGCCTCGCGCGAATAGCGGTCGAACAGCTCCTTGAAGCGGTCGTAGGTCCCGATGCCGGGCTTCATCATCTTGCTGAGCGGTCCGGCCTCGGTATGCTCGGGTGCGATCTTGAGATAGCCGCCGACGTGGTGTGTGACCAACTCGCGGATATACTCGGGCGAGCGCACAGCCAGGTCGTAGCGCAGCCCGGAGGCGATCAGGACGCGCTTGATGCCGGGGGTGGCGCGCGCGCGCCGATAAAGCCGGATCAGCGGGGCGTGATCGGTGTTGAGGTTCGGACAGACGTCCGGGTAGACACAGGACGGACGCCGACAAGACGACTCGATGCGCGGATCCTTGCAGGCGAGCCGGTACATGTTGGCGGTCGGTCCGCCGAGATCCGAGATGGTGCCCGTGAAGCCCGGGGTGCGGTCGCGGATCTCCTCGAGTTCGCGCAGGATGGACTCCTCCGAGCGGCTCTGGATGATGCGGCCNNTCGTGCGAGCGGCTCTGGATGATGCGGCCCTCATGCTCCGTGATCGAGCAGAAGGTACAGCCGCCGAAACAGCCGCGCATGATATTCACCGAGAAGCGGATCATCTCCCAGGCCGGGATGCGCGCCTCGCCGTAGCTCGAATGGGGGCGGCGGCTGTAGGGCAGCTCGTAGACGCGGTCGAGCTCGGCGGTGGTCAGCGGGATCGGCGGCGGATTGAGCCAGACATCGCGATCGCCGTGGGCCTGGACCATTGCACGCGCGTTCCCCGGATTGGTCTCCAGATGGAAGACACGCGAGGCATGGGCGTAGAGCACCGGGTCTTCGCGGACCTGTGCGAACGAGGGCAGACGCACCACCGTGCGGGTCCGATCCGTGCGTTGCGGGCGCGGCTGGAATCGGATGAACGCCTCCCCGTCGGAGGTCGCCGGGGAGGCGTTCGAGTCGGTCTCCTTCGGGGCGACCGCGTAGGGATCCGGATGCGGATCCACCCGGCCCGGTCGATCGAGCCCGCTCGAATCAATCTCCGACCAGTCCTCCGGCCGACCCCAGGTCATGAAGGCGGTCCCGCGCAGATCGCGGATCTGCTCGATCGGCTCTCCGCGCGCCAGGCGATGCGCCAGCTCGACCAGCGCGCGCTCGGCGTTGCCGTAGATGAGGAGATCCGCCTTCGCATCCACCAGGACGGAGCGGCGGACCTGCTCGGACCAATGATCGTAGTGGGCGATCCGTCGCAGGCTCGCCTCGATGCCGCCGATGACGATGGGCACGCCCTTGAATGCCTCGCGCGCGCGCTGGGCATAGACGGTCACCGAACGGTCGGGGCGGCGACCCGCGGCACCGTCCGGCGTGTAGGCATCGTCCGAGCGCAGACGCCGATCGGCGGTGTAGCGATTCACCATCGAGTCCATGTTCCCGGCGGTGATGCCGAAAAAGAGGTTCGGCTGTCCGAGACGTCGGAAATCCTCGACCGAGGTCCAGTCCGGCTGGGCGATGATGCCGACACGAAAGCCCTGCGCCTCGAGCAGTCGCCCGATGATCGCCATCCCGAACGAGGGGTGATCGACGTAGGCATCCCCCGTCACGACCACGATATCGCAGCTGTCCCAGCCGAGCAGATCCATCTCGGCGCGCGACATGGGCAGCTCCGGGGCGGTCCCCAGCTTGTAGGCCCAATGCTTGCGGTGGGAGAAGATATCGGGTGCAGTCATCATCCTGGATCCGGCCGTTGAAAGGCCCTTGGAATGTTCATTCGTATCCATCTGTTGTCTCTATCAACAAGCGGTCAGTAGCCGGATCCAGGATCATCGGAAGGGGCAAACAAAAAAACGGTGGCCACCGATCAGGGTGACCACCGCCTTGGTTTAGGTGTGTGCGAATGGGAGAAAATTCGGTTGCCGTTCGCCGGCCATAAAGCCGAGGAGGCGTTCACGAGCGCACACCGCGGCCCCGGTACCCGACCACCTTACACCTCAAGCTGTAACCTGAGCTTCTTCATCGCATTCTTCTCGATCTGGCGAATGCGCTCGGCGGACACGCCGAACTGCTCGGCAAGCTCATGAAGCGTTTGCTTCTTCTCCGACAACCAGCGCTCGCGCAGGATCGTCTTGCTGCGCTCGTCTAGACCTTTCAGCGCGGAGTAGAGGCGCTGATGTTGGTCGCGCTCGGTGTCCTGGCGCTCGAGCAGCTTGGCGGGCTCCATCCGCATGTCGGGCAGGTAGGTGGAGGGGGCGGAGGGCGAGTCGTCGTCGTCGTCTTCCAAGCCGTCGAACGACAGATCCTGATTGGCCAACCGCGATTCCATCTGCAGGACGGTCTCCGGCTTCACGCCCAGATCGGCGGCAACCGCTTCGACCTCCTCCTTCGTGAACCAGCCCAGACGTTTCTTCGCGCTGCGCAGATTGAAGAAAAGTTTACGTTGCGCCTTGGTCGTCGCGACCTTCACGATTCGCCAGTTCCGCAGGATGTACTCATGGATCTCCGCCCGAATCCAGTGCACGGCAAAGGAGACGAGACGCACGCCCATGTCGGGCTCGAAGCGTCGCACCGCCTTCATTAAGCCCACCGTGCCCTCCTGAATGAGATCCGGAAGCGGCAACCCGTAACCGAGATAACCACGGGCGATGCGGATGACGAAGCGCAGATGAGAGGTCACAAGCCGCTTGGCCGCGTCCATGTCGCCATGGTCGCGCAGCGCAATCGCGAGCGACTTCTCTTCTTCCGGGGTCAGGACCGGAATCTGGTAGGCGCCGCTGATGTAGGAGTCGATGGTACCCGTCGGCATGAGAGCGAAGTCTTTGGCCATGATCCAATACCTGAGTTGTTTACCTTGGAAAATATCCTAGCAGTACGCTCGGGATTTTGCCAGCACTTTCGGCGGGGTTTTGGAGCCCGGACCGCGACAAAAGTTCACCAGACTCTAGGAGAGGTTCCTGGATTCGACAAGACGGGGGCGGTCAAAATCAAGATCGTATGTTCCGATTATTTCCATCGCCAGCGCTGATGAATAAAAAATGATCATCAATACAATAAACTAAGATTTTCAGAACGTTTTTCGGAGACGCTCGACGGGTCCATTTCACCCTGAACAATCACGGGATTTAATCTCGGGCACCTGTTCAAGTCGTAGACGTGATTCACGCCTCGGCAGGGTCGCTCGAGTTTAGGTTGTGTTTGGCTTTGGGGATATCCTCGATCTCCGTGAGACGCGGTTTAAATTTTAATCTTTTTAATATCTTAAACCGCGCCAGCTGCGACAGTCGTCGGAGCTGGCGCGGCCAAGCCAATCCAACAAACGACGCATATCGCACCGGGCGCGGTTTAGGCTCAAAGATCCCCGCGTTCACGCACGATCGAGAGCGCCCGCTCGGCGTCCAGGACGGCGAGGTGAGGCAGGGGATCCACACCCGCCGCGACGACAAACGCGGTGAGTTGGTCCCGGACCATGTCGCACAAGGCATCCGCCTGCCAGGGTTTGGCGACATAGCGGTCGAGTCCGGCCTCGTTGATGGCGCGGATGGTATCCTCCTGATCGGCCTGACCCGTCACCAGGACCTTGCGCGCGGCTGCGGTCCGATCGTCGTCCGCGAGTCCGATCAGAAAGTCGACACCGCTGGTTCCGGGCAAACGGTGATCGACCATCACGAGCGCGAGCCGATCGCCTGCCGTGTCGATCTCCTCGATCACTTCCAGCGCGGTCGGCACGTCCTCGGCCTCCTCGATGCGCACATGACGCGCGAACGACGCCAGGTCGCGTCTGAGCGCCTCGCGGACCGGGCGCTCGTCCTCCAGAATCAACAGTGCCAGTTTCATGTCTCGATGTCCTCCTCGTCCGGCGGCCCGGCCACCGGCAGCGTCACAGTCACCCGTGTGCAGCCGGGGCGCGAGTTCAGCTCGATTTTGCCGCCGTGAGCATCCACGATCCGCCGCGCGATGGCGAGCCCGAGCCCGAGCCCGTAGCGCACGGCACCCTGCTTGGTGGTAAAACGTGGCTCGAAGACCCGCGGCAGGACCTGCGGATCGATCCCGCGCCCGTTGTCGCGAATCTGCACACGCACATGCGCCGCGTCGGGTGCATCCGTGATCAATGCGATGCGCCCGCGTCCGTCGGCGCCCTCCCCGAGTGCGTCGCAGGCGTTGACCAGAAGGTTTGTCCAAAGCTGCTCGAGCTCGCCCGGGTGGCAGCGAATCCGCGGCAGATCGCCGTAGTTGCGCTCGATCTCGACATCGCGCAGCCGGTGCGCCATGAGACGCAGCGTGTCTTCGAGACCCGCGTGCAGATCGATCCCGGCGACCGGCTCGCCCTTGGGGCGGGCATAAGCGCGCAGGCTGGTCACCAGCTCGCACATCCGCCGGGAGGCGAGTTCGAGGTTGCGCACCGCCGAGCCGATGCCGGCGACCGCCTCGACCAGATCGAGGCTCGGCGGATCCGCGGCAAGCGTACGCGCCCGGTCGGGATCTTCGATCCCGGCATCGAACAGACGTTGCGCCAAACCGACATCGCCGAGGGCAGCCTCGAGGCGCCGACGCGCAGCACGCTCCTCGCGCGTGCTGCGCGGCGCGCGGTCACGCTCGGCGGCGAAGATCTCGCTCGCGAGCCGGCCTTGCGGATGGCTCGCGAGCACGCGCTCCAGATCTTCGCCGACATATGTCGTCGCACGCAGCATGGCCGCGACCGGGTTGTTGAGCTCGTGGGCGATCCCGGCGGCCATCTCGCCGAGCGTGGCGTAGCGCGCCTGCTCGACCAGATCCAAGCGGGCCTGCTCGAGCTGATGCAGTGCCTCGGAGAGCTGCCGGCGTTCGCGCTCCAGGGCATGGTTAAGCTGGGTCTTCTCGACTTGAAGCTGATCGGCACGTCGCAGCCGTTTCGCCAAGGCGCGGATGGAGACCGCCGCCATCGCCGCACCGAGCGAGGCCTCGACAGCCAGCGCACGATCGAGCTGCTCGAAGGAAAGATGTACGACCTCGACCTCGGTGGTCGCACGCGCGGTGAAGAAGGCGCGTTGCTGCTGTGCCAGCGACAGCAGGCCGACGACCGACCCGGTGGAGTCGTGGTGGAGCCGCAGATCGCCGGCGGCCGAGGCATGGTCGAGCGCGACGCGGCCACGCAACACGACGAGCACGGCATCCACGTCGATGCCTTCGTGGATCAGGCGTGTGCCGGCCGGCAGGAGCAGACGCGGGCGCGGACCCAGGACGCGTTCGATCCCGGCGAGCAGTTGGGTCGTCACCTCATGGGTGTCGAGCTCGAGCAGACGCAGCAGGTCGCTCTCGGGCTGGGTCACCGGGCGACCGTCGGCCGCCACGAGCGCACGGGTGCGCGGGTCGGCCGGTCGGTGCGAGCTGAGCCAGCGCACCGTTTGAGCCCGCGCGTGCCAGGCGAGGATGCCGGGCGACCACGGCGAGGTCATCACGGCATGCAACCGGTCGCGGTCGACCGACAGAGACAGGTCATCGTGAAGCGCACGGTCGGTCAACAGCAAGACGCTCGCCCGGCTCAGGACCGCCTGCGCGTCGAGCAGCGCGATCCGCGCGTCCGTTGACTCGGGCGACTCGGCAAAGGCCGTGATGAGGACCAGCGGGACGACGCGCTCAGGATGTGCGGTCACCAAGGCGGCGGCCTCCACGACATCCGCCGCACAGGCCACATCCGCGATGCCGATCAACCCGCGGGCCGTCTCCTCCGCGATCGTGGCGGCCAAGGGCTCGGGCGCCACGACCAGGACAAACAGATCGTCCATCCGATGACCCCTTCCGCGCCCATCCTCTCCCATGCGATGACCCATCTCGGTCATAGCAGACCCAAGGCTCCCCACACTGTCGGCATCACGAGTGCCAGCAGGAGCGCACCGAAGCCACCGATGACGATGCCGCTGACGACCATTTCGCGCGTTTGCACCTCGCCGGTCGCGTAGGCGACCGCGTTCGGCGGGGTGGAGATCGGCAAGGCCATGGCGAGCGCGCAGGCGAGTGCGACCATCACGCCGACCGCGGTCGGATCGATCGGCAGCCCGATTGCCAGGCTCAGCGCCAGGGGCACCAGGAGGTTGGCCGTGGCCGAGTTGGAGATCACGGTCGAGAGTCCGAGCGAGACCCCTACCAGCAGGAACAGCAACAGCGTCAACGGCAGGGCATCCCAGGCCACCAAACCGACCAGCCAGGCATCCAAACCGCTGTTGCCGATCCCGGCACCCAGCGCGATCCCGCCGGCGACCAGCCAGAGCACGGGCCATTGCAGACGCCGGATGTCGTCGGCGCCCATGACCTGGGTTGCGAGCAGCGCGACGACCGGAAGAAAGCCGACCGTCGAGGATGAGATGCCGTGGAAGGGCTCGGTCAACCAGAGCAGCACCGTGGCACCGGCGATCAGGTAGAAGAGGATCGCCGCGGGGGAACGGTCGAAGTCGGCCGAGAGCTGGAGCGTCAACGGGGTATCCGCGGCGATGTAGCGACGCGTCAGAAACCACCAGGCAAAGAGCAATACCACCAGCATCAGGGGAACCGCCAGGAGCATCCATCCGATGAACGAGACCCCCTGACCCGATGCCTCCAGGGCGCCCAGCGCGATGGCGTTGGGTGGAGAGCCCACCGGGGTTCCGATCCCGCCGACGTTCGCTGCGACCGGAATTGCCAAGGCGACGCCGGTGCGGGCGGGTCCGGCCGGCAGCGCGGCCAGGATCGGGATGACGACCGCGAACATGGTGGCCGCGGTCGCTGTGTTGGACACGAACATCGACAGCAGCGCCGTGATCGCCATGAGTCCGAGCACCGAGGTGCGGGCGTTCCCGGCGAAGGGCCGCAGCATCACGGCCGCAAGGTTGCGATCCAAGCCGAATTTATGGGCGCCGTCCGCGATCAAGAAACCACCGAGAAAGAGGATGATGACCGGATTCGCCAAGGCCGCGAAATAGCTCGCCGCGGAGGTTAACGGGCCGACGCCGCCGAACAGCGCCTGATCCGAGAGCATCAGGACCTGAAGCAAGATCACGAGCATCGCCGTGGCATAAAGGGGAATCGCCTCCGTTACCCAGAGCAGGATCGCAAGCAGGAAGATCGCCAGCATCCGATGCCCGGCCGGCGCCAAGCCCGGGATCTCGACCAGGAGCGGCACCAGGAAGGCGATGGAGCCCAGGAGCAACCCGAGACGCTGCACGGGGGTGGGACGCGGCAAGCTGACGCGCGCTCGCGTCGTCGGAGTCGACATGGGTAAAAAAGTCCTGATTCGATTCGGGATTTAAGTCGGATCTAAACCGCGTCAGCTCCGACACCCATGGTTCCGACCCTAGCCGATCCAACCCAACAAGGGCGCATGCCGCTCCGGATGCGGTTTAGCCCGGCTCGGCACCGCGCAGATGACGGTTCACGGCGACCCAGCTGCCGATCAGACCGAAGAGCATGCTCCCGGAGAGGATCACCAGCATCGCCAATGGCCCCAGACCGGTGAGCGGAAATTCGCTTCGATAGAGGGTCGCCAGACGCGAGACGGGCTGCTGGAGCAGGACGACAGCGATGGTCACCAGGAACCAGGCGGTCAGACCGCCGAGCAGGCCGTACCAAGCCCCGGCGTAGAGAAACGGACGACGGATGAAGGCCCCGGTCGCACCGACCAGCTCCATGATCTCGATCTCGATGCGCCGGTTCAGGATCTCGAGCCGGATGGTGTTGCCGACGATCAACAAGACACCGAGACCCAAGAGCCCGCCGAGCAGCAGAACCGCACGCTGCGCCAAGTCGAGGATCGCCTGGAAGCGTTGCAGCCAGAGCGTATCCATTCGGGCGAAGTCCGCTTCGGGCAGGGTCATCAGCTCGTCGTGAAGCGCCTGCAGCCGCTCGGGCGCGGATGAGACCGCCTGCGGATAAAGCGCCAGGACCGCCGGCAAGGGGTTGCTCTTGAGCTGCGAGAGGGCGTCCTCGAATCCGCCGAGTGCCCGAAACTCGTTGAGCGCCTGCTCGCGACTGATCAGATGGACCTGGGCAAGCTCGGGTCGAGCGCGCAACTGCTCCGCCAACCGTGCGGCCCCGGCGTCGTCGACATCCTGTTTCAGAAACAGCGAGATGGCTGCCGCCTGGTCCCATCCGCCGGCCATGGTGCGCAGGTTCTCCGTCACGACGAAGAGCGCGGCGGGCAAGGCCAGCGAGATCCCGATCACCGCGATCGTCATCCCGGTCGGCAGCGGCGTATGCATGAGGCGCCCCAGGGTCGCGACCGCGCTCTGCAGATGCCTGTTCGCCCAGAGCCCGGGCATGTCAAGCAGACGCGGACCGCTGCGGCGATGCGGCGTGCGCTTGGACGTCTTGGGCTTGGGCATGCTCAACAGGTCCCCGAATCGTTGGCCAATCGTCCGTCGGCGAGGGTGAGGGTTCGATACGGCATGGACATGACGAGACTCAGGTCATGGGTGGCGATCAAGAGGGTCACGCCAACCTGATGGAAGCGCTCGAAGAGACCGAAGATCTCGCGCGAGAGGTCGGGATCCAGGTTTCCCGTCGGCTCGTCCGCCAACACCAGCGGCGGACGCCCGACCACGGCGCGCGCGATGCCGACGCGTTGCTGCTCCCCGCCCGAGAGTGCGACCGGGGTGGCCCGCTCGCGCGAGAGCAGACCCACCTGATCGAGCGCGGCCCGGACACGCCGACCGATCTCGCGCTGCCCGAGTCCGGCGACGACCAACGGCAGGGCGACATTGTCGAAAACGCTGCGATCAGGGAGCAATCGATGATCCTGGAAGATCATCCCGACCTCGCGGCGGTGATAGGGGATCTTGCGTCTGGGCAGGGCGGCGAGATTGCGCCCGTTGACGATGACCTGGCCGCGACTCGGTCGCTCGAGCAAGCCGATCAAACGGAGCAAGGTGCTCTTGCCGGCGCCCGAGTGTCCGGTGAGGAAGGCCATCTCGCCGGCCTGCATCTCGAAGCTGAGGTCGCTCAGGGCCTCGCCGCGCTCCGGATAGCGCTTGAAGACGTGCTCGAAAGAGATCACGGCTCCGCCTCCTCAGCTCAGCAAGGCATCGAGGAATTCGTCGGCGTCGAAGGGGCGCAAGTCATCGATGGTCTCGCCGACGCCGATGAAACGAATGGGCACCTTCAGACGGTCCGCGATCGCGAAGAGGATACCGCCCTTTGCCGTGCCGTCGAGCTTCGTCAGGGTGATCCCGGTCAATCCGACCGCCTGATGGAAATTCAGTGCCTGGCTGAGCGCGTTCTGACCGGTCGTCGCATCCACGACCAGCATCACCTCGTGGGGCGCCTCGGGGTCGATCTTTTTCATGACCCGAGCGACCTTGGCCAGCTCCTCCATTAGGTTGGACTTGGTGTGCAGCCGACCGGCCGTATCGGCGATCAGCACATCGGCCCCGCGGGCCGTGGCCGCCTGCAGGGCATCGAAGATGACGGATGCCGAATCCGCCCCGGTCTGCTGCGCGACCACGCTCACGCGGTTGCGCTCGCCCCAAGTCTGGAGCTGCTCGACCGCGGCCGCGCGGAAGGTGTCCCCGGCGGCCAGGATGACGCTGTTGCCCTCTTCCTGGAGACGCTTGGCGAGTTTGCCGATCGTGGTCGTCTTGCCCGCGCCGTTGACGCCGACCATGAGGATCACCTGGGGGCGACCGGGTGCAGGCTGACGGACCGGCGCATCGGCCGCCTGAAGGACGGCGCGCAGCTCGCCCTTGAGCGCTCGGAGCAATGCCTGAGGATCGGCGAGCGATTTGCGCTTCACTCGGCTCGCCAGATCCTCCATGATGCGGGCGGTCGTAGGGACACCGACATCCGCCGTGAGCAGCAGGGTTTCCAGCTCCTCCATGAGAGCGTCGTCGATGCGCTTGCGACCGATGAAGAGCGTTCCGAGACCATCGCCGAGCGTCTCGCGAGTCCGTGTCAGGCGTTCGCGCAGTCGCGAGAAGACACCGGACTTCTTTTCCGTCGACTCTTCCTGAACGCGAGCCGGGGCGGGAGCAACAAGGGGCTCGGGGACGCGCGGCTCGACAGACGGCGGCGCAGCCGCGCTCGGCGTATCCGCCTCGACCGCCCGGCGCTTGGAGCGAAACCAACCGCCCCGCTTCGACTGCGGCTCGGATTCGACCCGCTCCGGCGTCGGCACGAACGGCAAACCGCCGATCGGCTCCGGCAGCACCCGAGACACAAGGTGCTCGATCTGCGCCGACGAGGCTACCGCCGCCGGGTCCGACGCGCCGGACCGACCGGATTCGATCGACGGCTCGTCCGCAGCCGACTGATCCGACTCCGGCAACGCGGCTTTCCTGTGCTTTTTTCCGAAACCGAACATAACGACATGCCTGAAGGGGGAGAGAAACGGCGAGGGGCAGGCGAGCAATCCGTCGAGTACTCGACGGGTACTGCGACACGACCGCAGAAGAGGCCGCTCCGCCCGTGTGGACGTAATGCTATCAGATCGCCGCGATCAGATCGCCCGAGGCTCGCCCGGACCTCGCCCGCTCGGGCCGAGGCAACCCCGGCCTTAACAAACCGTCATCTCCGGGAACTACCAAGGCCCCGGCTCTGCCCCAACGTTGCGCGCAGGGGCGCGATTGCGCCTTCCGAACTGCATCCGACCGGAGTCTCCATGCACCGAATCCTTCTCAGCCTGTTCCTGTGTCTGCCGGCCCTTGCGCTGTCGGCGACCCAAACCGTCTATGAACGGACACTCGACAACGGCCTCAAGGTGTTGGTCAAACCGGACCGACGCGCCCCGATCCTCATCTCGCAGGTCTGGTACAAGGTGGGATCGAGTTACGAGTACGGCGGGATCACCGGCGTGTCGCACCTGCTCGAGCACATGATGTTCAAGGGTACCGAGCGGCTCGCCCCGGGCGAGTTCTCGCGCATCATCGCGGAGAACGGCGGGGAGGAGAACGCCTTCACCGGGCGTGACTACACCGCCTATTTCCAGTCGCTCGCGAACGACCGTTTGGAGATCGCCTTCGAGCTCGAGGCCGAGCGCATGCGCAATCTCGCCTTGGAGGCGGAGGAGTTCGCCAAAGAATTGGAGGTCGTCAAGGAGGAGCGCCGTACCCGCACCGACGACAACCCCCAGTCCCTGACCTTCGAACGCTTCAACGCCGTCGCTTACGTCGCCTCCCCCTACCGCATCCCGGTGATCGGCTGGGCCGGCGATCTGGAGCAGGCAAGCGTCGAGGATCTGCGCGACTGGTACCGCCTCTGGTACGCCCCGAACAACGCAACCCTGGTCGTCGCGGGCGATGTCGATCCGGAGGAGGTCTTCCGGTTGGCCGAGAAGCACTTCGGCCCGCTCGCGCCCGAGCGGATCCGGCCGCCGAAGATGCAACCCGAGCCCGAGCAGCTCGGGGCCAAGCGCATCGTCGTGAAGGCACCCGCGCAAGAGCCCTATCTGCTGATGGGTTGGAAAGCGCCGGCCCTGATCGATGCCGAAGAGACCCGGGAACCCTATGCCTTCGAGGTTTTGACCTCGGTCCTGGACGGCGGGAGCAGCACCCGGCTGGAGCGTGAGCTCGTGCGCGGCAGCCAGATCGCGTCCTCGGCGAGCGCAAGCTACAGCGCCTTCGGTCGCCTGCCGGGCATGTTCATGCTGAGCGGCGTGCCGGCCAAGGGACAGACGATCGAGCAGGTCGAAGCGGCGCTGCTCGCACAGATCGAGCGCGTCCGAACCGAGCTCGTCGACGACCGGGAGATGGAGCGCGTGCGCAATCAGCTGATCGCGGACAAGGTCTACGAGCGCGACTCTCTCTTCTACCAGGCCATGATCCTCGGCCAACTGGAGACGGTCGGCCTGGGTTGGGAGCTCTCCGAGACCTACGTCGACCGACTCGCGGCAGTCACGCCCGAGCAGGTCCGCGCCGTCGCTCGAAAATACCTGGTGCCCGAAAAGCTCACCGTCGGCGTACTTGATCCGCAACCGATGGACGACAAACAAACCGCGCGCGCGCCGGTCGCGCTGGAGATGCAGACCAATGTGCACTGATCCCCGCCGAGTCTCCGTCTGGTCGAGCACGCTCCTGCTCGTCGGCGTCTTGGGCAGCACCGGGCCACTTCACGCCGCCCCCGAGATCCAGACCTGGCAGGCCGCGAGCGGCGCCCGCGTGCTCTTCGTCGCCTCGCCCGAGCTGCCGATGGTCGATGTCAATCTGGTCTTCGATGCCGGCAGTGCCCGCGACGGCGAACGCTCGGGCCTGGCGTCCATGACGGCCGACATGCTCACTCAGGGCGCGGGTGATTGGGACGCCGACGCGATCGCGGTCAGGATCGAGGATGTCGGCGCCAAGCTCGGCGCCAGCGCGGATCGCGACAAGACCACGGTGTCGCTGCGCACCCTGACCCGACAGCCTGCCATGGACACGGCCGTGGAGACACTCGCGACCCTGGTGAGCGCCCCGACCTTTGCCGATGCCGATCTCGAGCGGGAACGCCGCAATCGGCTCATCGCACTGCGTCAGGACGATGAGTCGCCGCGCACCGTCGGGCAGAAGGCGCTCTATCGCAAGATCTTCGGCAGCCATCCCTACGCGGCGGACCCGTCCGGCACGGCCGAGACGGTCACGGCGATCATGCGCGCGGATCTGGTCGACTTCCATCGGCGTCATTACACGGCGGCCAACGCGGTGGTGGCGATCGTCGGTGCGCTCGACCGTGCGCAAGCCGAGGCGCTCGCGGACCGGATCACCGCCGGCCTTCCGAAGGGCGAGCAGTTGGCGCCGCTGCCCGGCGTGGCGGATCTGGATGTCGCGGTGACCGAGCAGATTACCTTCCCGTCCAGCCAGACCACGGTGGTGGCGGGCCAGCCCGGCATGCGTCGCGGCGACCCGGACTATTTCACACTCTACGTGGGCAACCATATCCTCGGGGGCAGCGGATTGGTCTCCCTGCTGATGGAGGAGATTCGCGAGAAGCGCGGACTCTCCTACAGCACCTACAGCTATTTCCTGCCTTTGGCGCAGCCCGGGCCCTTCCTGATGGGCTTGCAGACCAAGAACGATCAGGCCGACCAGGCACGCGAGGTCATGCTCGACACCCTGCACCGCTTCATCGAATCGGGACCGAGCGAGGCTGAGCTCACCGCGGCGAAGAAGAACATCACCGGCGGCTTCCCGCTGCGGATCGCAAGCAACTCGGACATCGTCGGGTATCTCGCCGTCATCGGCTTCTACGACCTGCCGCTGGACTATCTCGACCGCTTCAACGACCGTATCGAGGCGGTGACGGCCGAGCAGATCAAGGAGGCCTTTTCGCGTCGTCTCCATCCGGATCGACTGGCCATCGTAGTGGTGGGGGGCGGCACCGAGCAGACCGCGCGTGTCGGTGAAGAAGGTTAGAGGGGAGCTGCGCATCATCGGCGGTCGCTATCGCGGCCGTCGCCTGCCGATCCCCAGCGAAACCGGGCTGCGGCCGACGTCCGATCGCGTGCGCGAGACCCTCTTCAACTGGCTGGCGCCCGTGGTTCCGGGTGCGCGCTGTCTCGACGCCTTTGCCGGGAGCGGCGCGCTGGGATTCGAGGCCGCCTCGCGCGGCGCCGGCGAGGTCGTCCTCATCGAGCAGTCCGGCGCGGTGGCGCGCCAGCTTGAAGAGAACGCCCGTCGACTGGGCGCCGAAGAGACGCGGATCCTGCGCGGCGATGCGATCCGCTGGCTCGACGGCTCGGGCCCGCCGTTCGATATCGTCTTCCTCGACCCGCCCTTCGCGGAGGTGCTCTGGGCACCCGCAATCGAGCGCTTGGCCCACCGGGGCTGGCTCAAACCGGGCAGTCGTGTCTATCTGGAGGCCCCGGCGCACGGCGAGTTTCCGGATCTGCCGGCGGGTTGGGATCTCGTTCGGGACAAAACGGCCGGGCAGGTGCACTACGGGCTCGTCCTCGTCGGCTCGGATGCCGAAGCCGCCTGACTCCTACCCGAGCCTGCGCTGTGGTATTGTGCGCACCGCCGACGGCCCGGGGGCTCCGGGCTCTTCATCCGAGCGAGGAAACGGGTTTGCGACGCGTGGTTTATCCGGGGACATTCGATCCCGTCACCAATGGTCATACCGATCTGATCTTGCGCGCTGCGCGACTGTTCGACCGTGTGATCGTGGCCGTGGCCGTGGATACGGGCAAGGCGCCTCTGTTCTCGACCGACGAGCGTGTGGCTTTGGTCCGAGAGGCGCTCGGGCCGCGCGATAACGTCGAGGTCATGCCCTTTCAGGGCCTCCTCGTGGAATTCACCCGGCAGCTCGGTGTCAGCGTGATCATGCGTGGCTTGCGCGCGGTCTCGGACTTCGAGTACGAATTCCAGTTGGCCGGCATGAACCGACGCATGGCCCCGGACATCGAGACTCTGTTTCTGACGCCGGCCGAGACCTACTCCTACATCTCCTCCTCGCTGGTACGCGAGATCGCACGGCTCGGCGGGGATGTCTCGACCTTTGTGGCGCCTGCGGTACAGGCTGCACTGAACGAGCGGTTTGGATAAGATCCGCGCATCCCCATACAGCCCTTTGGGTTCAGCTACCCTAACCCCCCTCGACCAGGAGTCATCTCATGGCACTGCTTATTACCGACGAGTGCATCAACTGTGACGTATGCGAGCCCGAGTGCCCGAACGGCGCCATCTCGCAAGGCGACGAGATCTATGTGATCGAACCCTCGCTCTGCACCGAGTGTGTCGGCCACTACGAGACCTCGCAGTGTGTCGAGGTCTGCCCGGTCGACTGCATCATCAAGGATCCGGATCACGAAGAGACCGAGGAGGAGCTTCGGGCCAAGTATGAGCGCATCACCGGCGAGAGCTGACCTCGCCCGGAGCACCGCAAGCCGACACCGCGCCCCGTGGTGCGGCGGCGCGTGGATCGCGGCGCTCCTGCTTGTATCCGCGGAGGTCGGAGCCGCCTGCGATGGGCCCGTTGTCCGTCCCGATCGGGCTGCGGTTGCCACGGCTCATCCCTTGGCGACCGAAGCCGGTCTGAGAATCCTCGACGCCGGAGGCAACGCCTTCGATGCCGCCGTCGCGGTCAGCGCCGCCTTGGCGGTGGTGGAGCCCTACGGGTCGGGGATCGGCGGCGGCGGCTTCTGGCTGATTCATCGCGCGCACGACTGCCGCGAGATCATGCTCGACGGACGCGAGCGTGCGCCGCTGGCGGCACATCGCGATCTCTTTCTCGACGACGCCGGACAATTCGTCCCCGAGTCGGCCCTTGTCGGCCCACTGTCCGCAGGTATCCCCGGTACACCGGCCGCGCTCGCGCATCTTGCAGAAGGCTACGGACGCCTGCCGTTGACACAGACCCTCGCTCCCTCCATCGCTCTCGCGCGCGACGGTTTCGAGATCGGCGACGGGTATCGGCGCGTCGCCGCATGGCGTCTACCCGCACTACAGACCTCGCCGGCAGCCGCCGCGCAGTTCTTGGTCGACGACGAGGTGCCGCCGCGCGGACATCGTCTGCGCCAGCCCGATCTCGCCGACACCCTGGAGAGACTCGCAAGCGGCGGCCATGCGGGCTTCTATGCCGGCGAGACCGCGGACCGCTTGGTGTCCGGTGTGCGTGCCGCGGGCGGGATCTGGACACTCGAGGACCTTGCCGAGTACCGTGCCGTGGAGCGCGAGCCGGTCGTCGCGCACTTTCGCGACTGGCGCCTCGTCAGTGCCGCACCGCCCTCTTCCGGGGGCGTGCTGCTGGCCCAAATCCTCAACATGCTCTCCGCCATCGAGCCACAGCCGGAATCCGACACCGCTCGGGTCCACGCGCTCGTCGAGACGATGCGCAGGGCCTATCGCGACCGCGCGCGCTACCTCGGCGACCCCGATCATGTTGAGATGCCGATCGAACGACTGACGCATCCGCACTATGCGGCCGGCCTGATCCGCGATTTCGATCCGACCCGTGCCACGCCGAGCACGACCGTCCAGACCGATGCGCCCGCCTCCGAGGGCCGCGATACCACACACTTCTCGATTCTCGATCGCGAGGGCAACCGGGTTGCCGCGACACTCAGCATCAACTATCCCTTCGGCTCCGGATTCGTCCCGCCGGGCACCGGTGTCTTGCTGAACGACGAGATGGACGATTTTTCCGCACAGCCCGGTGTGTCGAACGCCTACGGCTTGGTCGGCGGGGAGGCCAACGCCATCGCCCCCGGCAAGCGCATGCTCTCGAGCATGTCGCCGACCTTTCTCGAGTCGCCCGAGACGGTCGCCATCCTCGGCACACCCGGCGGCAGTCGTATCATTACGATGGTGCTGCAGGGTGTTCTGGGAGCTGTCGACGGGATCCCGCTCGAGGACTGGATCGCGCGACCCAGGGTCCACCATCAATATCTTCCGGACCGGCTCGAGTTCGAGTCCGGTGCACTGAGCCCGACCGAACAGCGCGATCTCACCGCGATGGGGCATCGGCTCGAGCTGCTGATCCGCCCCATCGGAGACATGCAGGCGATCCTCTGGGACCGCGCGAACGGGCAGGTGAAGGCCGCGAGCGATCCGCGCGGTGCCGGGCACGCCGAGACTCGGTGAATCCGGCGGTTACGGCGGCCAGGTTCGAATTGTTTTTCGCGCCGCAGCCCGGATGCTAAAGGGTTACCGTCGAATTCGACATTGATCACATCAACTCACCTACCGAGGAGTCCCGACTCGCATGAGATTCAAAACACTCATGACCGCGGCCGTCGCCATCATTGCGGTCACCGTCCTTTCCGTCCCCGCCGATGTCGAGGCCAAGCGCATGGGCGGCGGCATGAACCTCGGCAAGCAGTCCAGCGGGATGCAACGCCAGGCCCAACCCGCCGCGACGGCGCAACGTCCGGCCCAGCCCAATGCGGCCCAAGCCGCTGCCGGCCAACGTCCGGCGAGCGGTGCGAGCCGTTGGCTCGGCCCCTTGGCCGGTCTTGCGGCCGGCGGTCTCCTGGCCTCCATGTTCTTCGGCGACGGCTTCGAGGGTTTTCAGATCATGGACTTCCTGCTGATCGCACTGCTTGCGGTCGGGGGCTTCATGCTGTTTCGCATGTGGAAGCGCAACCAGGCCAAACCGGCGATGGCCGCGGCCGGTGTGGGCGGCGGGTTCCCACACGCCGGATCCGCTCCGGCCTACGAGCGCCGCGGACAGGCGGACAGCGGCATCCTGCACCCGGGCATGGGCGCTCAGGGCGGCCCGGTGGCCGGCGACAACCAGTCACCGAGCTGGTTCGACGGCGCCGGCTTCCTGGAAGGCGCGAAGTCGCACTTCATCAATCTTCAAGCGGCTTGGGACCAAGCCGACTTCGACGGTATCCGCGAATACATGACACCCGAACTCTTCGCGGATCTACAGCGCGAGCGTCTCAAGACCGAAGGGAGCCAATCCACCGAGGTCGTGCGTTTGAATGCCGAGCTGATCGGTGTACGTCGCGAGGGCGATCTGGTCGTGGCGAGCGTGCTCTTCTCCGGCCTGATCCGTGAGGACGAGAAGGGCGCGGCCGACGCGTTCAGCGAGATCTGGCATGTCCAGCATCGCTGGGACGGCGCCGAGGGCGACTGGCATATTGCCGGCATCCAGCAGGTCGAAAAATAATCCCGGGTCCGGCCTGCGCCGCACGCGGCGCAGGCCGGCATCCTTACTTGTCTTGCCCGATCGGCGCCCTGTCGTTGAACCACTCGCGTGCGATGGAGAAACTCACATCCACGGCGATCAAGCCCAGGATCAAAAAGCCCATGGCAAGGAGCCAGTAGAGCCTTCGCAACAGCCTCCGCATCCATCGGCGCCAGCCGCCGCCCGCCTCGGGAACTCCCGGGATTCGGGCAAACAGATCGACAAAGACCACCCCCAGCACGGCCCAAAGAAGTACGACCAAGGCGGGAAATAGGACCAGATCACCCTTCGCCGCGTCGAATGCGACCAAAGAGATCCCCGCGGCCAATGCTCCGACAACCGAGAGGCCGATGAAGAAGGCGCGCGCCGGTGCGAAACGCACGGCGATCTGCTGCATAAGATCGAGCATGTCCGGTGCCTGCGGTTGGAGGGTCGGATGGCGGCTTGATATTGGACATTAGGATAGCGGCCTGATTTTACGAGGCACAACGCGCTTGTATGCCGCCTTTCGTCGCTCGAGGACCTTTCACGCACGAATCAAGACAGGCTGCGCGATGCGGCTCTTGCCGTCGCGATACAGCTCGCTCTATCCTGTCGCGCGGACGAGCGGAGCCGCCGATCAGTCGGATGATCGGCGAAGGATCCGAACCCGCGACTCGAATCGAGACGTCCTTGCCGGGGTTCTCGCCATATGCTCGCCCCGTTGCCCTCACCGCCGGTCGACCGGCCAACCTCATCCTTACAACCGATTCAGATCCTACGGATATATTCACATGCTCGCAGCGGAACCGATTGTCGAGCTGCTCCTGACGCTTGGCTTGATCCTCCTGGCGATGTCATCGCTCAATCTTCTCGGACTCATGCTCGCGCGTCTGCTGATGCCGGCTCGACGTCTCCTCACGACGGCACCGACCGCCAGCCCGCTCCCGTCGGTGCTGGTTCAGCTGCCGCTCTTCAACGAGGGCGAGCTGGTCGATCGCGTCCTCGAGGCCGTGATGGCCCTGGATTGGCCGAGAGACCGTTTGCAGATCCAGGTGCTCGACGACAGCACCGACGAGTTTTCGCTGTCGCTCAGCCAGCGGGCCGTTGCGAAGCTGCGCCGGGAAGGTGTCCAGATCGAGCTCCTGCATCGGATCAAACGCACCGCCTTCAAGGCCGGTGCACTGGCGGCCGGCCTCGAGCGCTCGGATGCGGAGTTCGTGGCCATCTTCGACGCCGATTTCATGCCGCCGTCGGATTTCCTGCGAAAAATCATCGACCCCTTGCTGGCACAGCCCGATCTCGCCTACGTCCAAGCCCGCTGGGCACACATCAACCGGGACGACAGTCTGCTGACTCGCACGCAGGCGCGACTGCTCGATTCTCACTTCCAGGTCGAGCAGGAGGCGCGTTGGCGTCTGGGTCTGCCGGTCCCCTTCAACGGAACCTGCGGAGTCTGGCGTCGCCGTGCGATCGAGGACGCCGGCGGCTGGCAGGGCGACACCCTCACGGAGGACCTGGACCTGAGTCTGCGGGCCCGTCTGCGCGGGTGGCGCTCCGGGTTCATGAAGGATCTCCCGGTCCCCGGCGTGCTGCCCGTCTCGGTGCGCGCCTGGCGGACCCAACAGTTTCGCTGGACCAAGGGGTTCGCTCAGTGCTTCGTGAAACTGCTGCCGATGATCTGGGCCAGCCCTGCGCTGCCGCGTTGGCAGAAGGTCATGATCAGCTTCCAGCTCGGTCAACCCCTGGCGTTCCTGATCGGCGCTGCCTGCGTGATCTTGGGGCTGCCCTTCATCGCGGGCGCGGCGGTTCCCGGCGAGGCACTGAGCCGAGTCGCGATCCTCACCTCGATACTTGGCTTCGCAGCACCCATCGGTTTTCTGACACTCGCGGGCGTCCGCTCCGGAGCCAGGCCAACCGCGACGGAGGTCCTCAGTGCCCTCTTCCTGACCACCGGACTGCTTCTCTCCAATGCGCGCGCCGGCTTGGAGGCCCTGCTCGGCTATCGCAGTCCCTTCGTGCGCACGCCGAAGGGCGCGATCACGGCCGGCCCGCGCAGGATGGTGCGCTGGCCGAACGGACTCCTGGAGCTGAGTGCCGGCCTCGGCCTCTTGGGCTTTGCCCTGATGGAGCAGCCGGTCACCGTCATCTATCTGGTCATGGTCATCGGCGGCCTGCTGGGCGTGGGAACCTTACAGTTCCTGGACGGGCGCGCGCTGTCGAAACAAACAGGCGCCGGATCCTGAAGCCATGCGCTCGGGTCGGCCGAAGCTGTATTCGGCTGATTCGGGTGCACGCACGACGACGCTTGCCCCCCATGCTTGCCTGATAGACTCTCCGACATGAACCACACACCCCTGCTCGTCGTCGGCGAGCCCGACGATACCGACTCCGCGGACCCCCACAGTCCGGGCTTTGTCCCGGCCCCACAGTACCCGACCGACTCGGTACCTCGCCGTTCGAGCCGCTGTCGCTGCCCTGGCGGAGCCGCACCATGAGCGTCTGGATGTTTCTCGTCGTCGGCATTCTGATCCTGATCAATGCACTCTATGTCGCGGCCGAGTTCGCGATCGTGGGTGCTCGTGCGAGTCGCGTCGAGCATTTTGCCCGGCAGGGACATCGGCTCGCGGCGGCACTCTTGCCCATCGTTAAGGACACGACGCGCCTGGACCGCTACATCGCCACCTGCCAGATCGGGATCACACTCTCCAGCCTGATCCTCGGCGCCTTCGGACAGGCGACGATCGCGCTTGCGCTCGGTGCACTCCTGGTCTCGGACTGGGGGATGGAGACGGTGGGCGCCTATGCCTTGTCGGCGACCATCGTCCTGGTGGTGTTGACCTCGACTCAGGTCGTGCTCGGTGAGCTGATCCCCAAGACGGTGGCGCTCCAATACCCGGTCGGGACGGCCATGTACACCTACCTGCCGATGCGCTGGTCCTTGGTCCTGTTTTATCCCTTCATCGGACTGCTCAACGGGAGCGGCAACCTGATCCTGAGACGGTTCGGCATCGACCCGGAGGTCAGTCATCGGCATGTCCATTCTCCGGACGAAATCGAGCTGCTGATCCGCGAGAGCAACGAGGGCGGGATGCTGGAGGCCAAGGCGAGCAAGCGTCTGCGCGAGGTGTTGCGCCTGAGCCGCCACACGGTGCGTCAGTTCATGGTGCCGCGGCGACAGATCGCGAGTCTGGATCTGGCCGCACCGCTCGATGAGCTCTTGGCCGAGATTGACGCGTCGCCCTACACGCGCCTGGTGGTCCACCGGGGCGGGCTCGACAACGTGCGTGGCTTCATCCATGTCAAGGATCTGGCGATCGCGACCGCCGGCGGGCGCGAGATCCTCGCGCTTCAGCCGCTGGTCCGCCCGCTCCTGGCGCTGCCGAACCGCTTGACCCTGGATCGGGTGCTGGGGCAGATGCGTGATCGACGCGCCCGCATTGCACTGGTGGTGAGCGAATACGGCGACGTCGAGGGTCTCATCAGCCTGGAAGACATCGTGCGCGAGCTGATCGGCGAGCTCTCCGACGAGTTCAAATCCAACAGCGAGCTTGCACCCGAGCAGCTCGACGACAACCGTTGGCGCCTGCCCGGACGTCTCCCGCTCGACGAGGCGATCGATTGGGCACGCCCCTACACCGACCCGGTCGTTTGGCACGACAGTCAAGCCGAGACCCTCGCCGGCTGGTTGCTCGAGCAGCTCGGCAACATCCCGGAGGTGGGCGACAGGCTCGAGGTGATCGGCCTTGCGTTTGAGATCGAGGCGATGGATGGCCCGGCGATCGCATCCGTCGTGGTCCGGGTCGTCGGCGGCGCATCGGGAGACGCTCATGCATGAGCTCTGGATCGTCCTGATCATCGTCATGGCCTTGGTGGCCCTCAACGGACTCTTTGTCGCCGCCGAGTTCGCCATCATCGGCACCTCGCGCGCCGCGATGGCCGCGCGGGCGGAGGCGGGCGATGCGCTCGCACGGCGGATCGCCCGCATCCTCGACGACCCGGCGCGACTCGATCGCTACGTCGCCACGGCCCAGCTCGGCATCACCTTCGCAAGCCTAGGCTTGGGGATGTACGGCGAGCACACCCTGGCCGGGTACTTCGAGGACTGGCTTGTGCTTGCGGGATTCACCGACCTGGGCGCGCTCATGACGGCGCACGGGCTCGCGGCGGTGCTGGCCATTATCGCGATCACCTATCTGCATATCGTCTTGGGCGAGATGGTCCCCAAGGCGCTTGCGCTGACACGGCCCATGACGGTCGCCATGTGGGTCACCCCGCCCATGCTGGTGATCGGCTTGATGCTTTATCCCTTGGTCCGCGCGCTCAATCTCACCGGAAACCTCCTGCTTGGTCTGGTGGGCTTCAAGCGCGGGCGCAGCGCGGCACACTATCTGGGCCAGGACGAGCTGGAGGCGCTCGCCCGCGAGAGCCAAGAGAGCGGCCTCTTGAGCGAGGAGAGCGGTCGGATCTTCCTCGAGCTTGCCGACTTCAGCGAGATCGCCGCCGTGCAGGCGATGGTGCCGCGGGTGCGCGCGAGCGGGATCCCGGTCGGCGCAACCGACGCCATGCTCCGCGAGATCCTGCATCGGCATCGACACACCCGTTATCCGGTCTACGAGGGCAGTCTCGACCAGATCATCGGGACCATTCACATCAAGGATCTGATGGCGCTGCTGCGCGCGGGCACCGGCCTCGATCCCGCGGTGGTCCGAGAGACCGCTTACCTGCCCGAAACCGCGACCTTGGACGATGTCCTCGCCGCAATGGACCGGGTGCACAACCAGATGATCGTGGTCATGGACGAGCACGGCGGGACCGCGGGCATCCTGACGATGGAGGACATCTGCGCCGAGGCGGTCGGGGATATCGAGGAGGGTGTCGAGGACGTCCCGGATGTCTTGCCGGTGGGTACCTCGGGTTATCAGGTCCAAGGCACGGTGCGCCTGGATACACTCGGCGATCTGATCGGGCGCGAGCTCGAACACCCCGAGATCGACACCGTCTCCGGGCTGATCCTGAGCGAGCTGGGCCGCCCGCCCGTGCTCGGGGATGCGGTCCGGTGGAACGGCCTGCACTTCGAGGTCAGCGGTCTCTTCGGCCGCGGTGTCCGCCAGGCCACCCTGACGTTCGAGGTGCCGGAGGCCACCGCCGATCGGGATGCCGAGCCGGAGGATGCGGACTGATCCTTGACCTCTGCCAGAGACCATGGAGATTCTAGTTCTTGTCGTCCTGATCCTTCTCAACGGCCTGTTCGCCATGTCCGAGATCGCGCTCGTCACCGCGCGACGGGCACGCCTCGCCCGACTTGCGGACGATGGCGATCGCGCTGCCGCCATTGCGGTGCGACTCGGCGAGGAGCCGAACCGGTTCTTGTCGACGATCCAGATCGGCATCACCTCGATCGGCATCCTCAGCGGGATTTTCGGCGAGGCGGCACTCGCCGAGCCACTCGCGATCGGGCTACAGGGGCTCGGCATGGAGCAGCGCACCAGCGAGGTCGGCGCGACAATCCTGGTCGTGGTCATGATCACCTATGTCGCGATCGTCGTCGGCGAGCTCGTGCCCAAGCGTATCGGCCAAATCAACCCGGAACGCATCGCCCGCTTGGTCGCACGACCCATGTACCTGTTGTCGATCGCCTCGCGCCCCTTCGTCCACTTGCTCGCAGGCTCGACCGCGCTGCTGCTGAGGCTGATCGGTCAACGCGAGACCCCGGGGCCGACCGTCACCGAGGAAGAGATCCACGCCATGTTGGAAGAGGGATCGGACGCGGGCGTCATCGAGAAGACCGAGCACGTCATGGTGCGCAACGTCTTCCGACTGGACGATCGCCAGATCGGCTCGCTCATGGTGCCACGCTCGGAGGTCGTCTGGCTTGATGTGGGTCGACCGCTGGAAGAGAACCTTGCGCTCATCGCCGAGTCATTTCACTCGCGCTTCCCCGTGTGCGAGGGCGGCCTGGACGACATGATCGGCATCGTGACCTCCAAGCAGCTCTTCAACCAAACGCTCACAGGCGAGCAGGTCGATCTGCAAAAGGATTTAATGGCGCCGGTCTATGTCCCGGAGTCGCTCACGGGGATGGAGCTGCTGGACCAGTTCCGCAGCTCGGGCAGTCAGATGGTCTTCGTCGTGGACGAATACGGCGGGGTCGAGGGTCTGGTGACCTTACGCGACGTGATCGAGTCGGTCACCGGCGAGCTTCTCCCCCAGAGCACGGAAGAATCCTGGGCCGTGCAGCGCGAGGACGGCTCCTGGCTGCTCGATGGTTTGATTCCGATCCTCGAGCTGAAGGACCGGTTGGGAATCAAGCGTGTCCCCGAGGAAGAGAAGGGCCGCTATCACACGCTCTCGGGAATGATGATGTGGCTGCTCGGCCGCTTGCCGAGCACGGGCGACATCTCCACCTGGGAAGGTTGGCGCTTGGAGGTCATCGACCTCGACGGTAGGCGTATCGACAAGGTCTTGGCGACTGCGCTGCTCGAGTCTGCTGTCGAGCCGGCCGCTGCGACGGACGGGGGGCCGTCCTCGACCGAAACGGAAGCCAACGGCGAGTGGCCGAAACCATGAGAAACGATAGCGATGACCGACCCGGGGACGGCGATATCGGAGTCTGATATGGAACGATTCAAGAAGATCTTGTTCGTCGTCGATCCCGAAAAGTCCTGTCAGCCGGCGCTGGAGCGTGCTGTGGCACTGGCGGCGCACAACCAGGCCGATCTCGCGGTTGTCGCGGTCATCCCTCGCCTGCATGCGGGCATTCATCTGTCCGGCGACGGGACGACCTCCGACGATCTGCAAGGCGCAGCGCAAGCCCAACAGCGGGTGCGCCTGAGCTCTCTGATCGAGCCGTATGGGCGGCGCCACCGAATTCGGACCGATGTCTTGATCGGCACGCCGTACCTCGAGATCGTCCGCGAGGTCTTGTCCGAGGGGCATGACCTGGTGATCCGCCCCCCGGACGGTGCGGCCTCGTCGGGCAGATTGATCGGCACCGATGAGATGAACCTTTTGCGCAAGTGCCCTGTCCGGTGTGGCTCATCAAGTGCAGGGGATCAGGCTCCTTCCGGCGAATCCTGGCGGCCGTCGATGTCGGCGACAGCGACCGACCCGGCGAGGAGACGCGTCATGCCATGAATTGCCGGATTCTGGAGGTCGCGAGCGCGCTGGCCCGGTCCGAATGCGCGGAGCTGCATGTTGCCTATGCCTGGGACGCGGTCGGCGAAGCCCTCATGCGCGGGACCACGGTCGACACGCCGGAGAAGTACGTCGCGTCCTATGTCAGGCAGGTGAAAGAACGCGGCGCAGCCAATTTGGAGGCACTTTTGGGGGAAGTCCCCGAAGTCGCGGTCCCGCTCGCGTCCGATTGTCCGAAGCTGAAGACACATCTCGTCAGGGGAAGCGCGCGCAAAGAGATCCCCGCACTGGCCAAAAAACTCGACGTCGATCTTGTCGTCATGGGTACCGTCGGCCGCACCGGCATCCCCGGCCTGATCATGGGCAACACCGCGGAAACGATCCTGCAGCAGGTCGATTGCTCGGTGTTGGCCATCAAGCCGCCCGGTTTCGTCACTCCTGTGACGCTGGATGCCTGAGGACAGGACTCCGACCGCAGCGACGATCAACCCCTTGTGGACAGCCACGCTGTCGACGATCCCGTCGAGGCTCACGCCGAACAAGAGCTGCGGAGCGGAGTGGGTGCGGATGTCGAGCACATCGATGTTTCGCACAGCGCTCAAAGGTAAAGCAGCGAAGCGACCAGAAAGAACACCAGGACCGCGAGAATGTCATTGCCTGTGGTGATGAAGATGCCCGTCGCCATCGCCGGATCGATGCGGAAGTGGTGGAGGATCAACGGAACCGCCGCGCCCATGGTCACGGCGAGCAGTGTGACGAGGGTCAAGGCGACGCCTGCCGTGAACGCCAGACGCAGCGGGTCCGCGACACCCACCAGGGGTCCCGCGACAAAAACGATCGCGGCGAGGATCAGGGCCGCGATCGACCCGTTCAGCAAGGCCGCAAGCATCTCCTTGACGAGACGCCAGGGCAAATCACCGATCCAGAGTGTGCCGGCCGCGAGGCCCTGAATGGCGACCGTCGCGGCCTGGATCCCGGCGTTGCCGGCCATCGACATGACGATCGGGATGAAGCTCGCGAGGATGGCCGCGGCAGCGATCTGCGCCTCGTAGGCGTTGATGACGCTGCCCGAGACGAGCGCACCGACCAACCCCGCGAGCAGCCAAGGCAGGCGGTTCTTCACGATGCCGAGCACCGGGTCGTTGGGCCGTGCGTCGGGCGAGACGCCGCTGAGCAGACGCACGTCTTCTTCCGCCTCGTCGCGGACCACGCGTTGCAGCTCGTCGGCGGTGATGCGCCCGAGCAGACGACCCTCGGCATCCACGACCGGCACCGTGACGAGGTCGTTCTCCGTGGTCACCCGCACGACCTCTTCCTGATCCATATCCGAGCTGACCGAGACGAGATCGGTGCGCATGACCTGCTCCACCGGGATGTCGCTCGGGCGCAGCAGCAGGTCGCGAAGCTTCAGATAGCCGAGGAGCCTGCGGTCCGCATCCACGACATAGACCGCCGAGAGTTTCTTGATCAGATCGGCGCGACGACGCACCTCGGCCACGACCTGGCCCACGCTCCAGTCCGGCGGCACCGCGACCAGCTTACGGGTCATGATGCTGCCGGCGGAATCCTCCTGATATGCCTTGAGCTCGCGGATGGCATCGGCCTCGCGCAGGTGCGGGATGAGCCGCTCCTGGACCTCGTCGGGAAGCTCGGTCAGGACCTGGACCACGTCCTCGACATCCCGGCCATCGAGGATCTCGGCGAGGCGCTCGATCGTGGCGTCTTCGAGCAAGGCGCCGCGAAAATCGGTGTTGAGCCCCGCAACCACCTTTGCTGCGGGTCCGGCCGGCAAGACCAAAAAGAGCTTGCGCGCACGCTTCAGTGGAAGCTGCACGAGCAGCTCGACGATGTCGCGCGGATGCCAGGTTCGCAGCAGACGGCGAATCTCCTCGCGCTCACCCGCCTTGATCAAGCGCCCGATGGCCTTGACCACCGGACGGTTCACGTCGAGTGTCTCGCCGGGCCGGCCGCGGGTCCAACGCAGCCGAGGCGCTTCGGTGGTCTCTGTCATGGCTGAGGCGGTCCCGGGGTGTGGCATTGCTGATCGGCGTTTCGGAGATTCGAAACCCGCCGGAGTGTGGCAAGACCGACGGATCAAATCAAATCCGACCGGGTTATGATGTCGCCGAAACCGATGGCGTTCTGGCTCAAGCACTTCGACTGAGACACAAGAAAGGCCCATGTCCCAAACCACCGCACCGCGTCGGGATTGGATCCCGCAAGGCATCGCCCTCCTCCTGATTGCCCTGGTCGGAACCCTGCCCTTCTGGCTCACCGACCTGGACATCCAAGTCGCCGCGCTCTTTTATCACCCGGAGGCGGACGACCCTTGGTTCGAGGCCCAAGCGCCGCTTTGGTCCTTCCTCTATGTCGCCTCGCCGCTCCTGACCGGCTTCGTCATGCTCGGCGGACTGCTCGTTCTCGGTGCCGGGGCGATCTGGCCGTCATTCAGACGGCTGCGCTGTTACGCGATCCTGCTGATCGTCGCGACCATCCTGGGACCCGGACTCATCGTCAACGGCGTCTTCAAGGACAACTGGGGACGGCCGAGACCGCATCAGATCGAGCAGCTCGGCGGAACGCGCGACTATATCCCCCCGCTCGCGATCGCCGAGCACGGCGACGGCAAATCCTTCCCGTGCGGACACAGCTCGATCGGCTACATGCTCGGCGTCTTCTTCATCATCTGGCGCAAACGCAGGCCGGCGCTCGCCTGGACGGCGCTCGCGGGCTCGCTCGCCTTCGGCAGCCTGCTCGGAATCGGGCGGATGGCCGCGGGCGATCACTTCCTCTCGGACGTCATCTGGTCCGGGGTCATCGCCTACGGGATTGCCTGGGGGCTCTATTATTTCGTCCTGCGCATCCCGAGGCGCGAGGCCGACGAGGCGGCGGCACCGCCGTCGCCGATACCCCGGCTGCGACGCCCCAAGTTGACGGTGGCGGCCTACGCCCTCGTCGCGGTCTTGATGGTCGGAGCGGTGCTCTTGGCGACGCCGCTGAAGAACGTGCAGATCCAATGGGTCCGGCCGGGCGATTTCGATCCACAGCCCAAGGTCTTGCGCCTGGTCGCCGATCAGGCCTATGTGATCCTCTTCTGGCCGGGCGGCGCACACCGCACGGCCGAGATTCGCTTGGAGGCGCGTGGTTTCGGGCTGCCCTGGAGCAAGGTCGAGCCTGAGTTGACCGGCGATCATCAGGTGCTGACCTATCGGGTCAGCCACCAGGGGGTCTTCACCGAGAAGGACACCAAGGTCGTCATGGGGATCGTCGCGCACGATTGGGATCGGGTCGAGGTGCGGATCGACTCGGGCGACATCCGGGTCCATCCATCGCAGGACCCGTTGCCCGAGCTCGACCTGCAGACGGGCGACGGCGAGGTGATCCGGGTCGACCCCTGATCGGCGACGCACGCGTAGCGATCGACAACCACCTGCGAGGACCGCAGTCTTGACCACAACCGGGGCGAAGCAGTGCCGCAATCCGAACCCTTGATCCGCTTCATTCGCACGACCGCCGCGGATATCCCGGCGGATGTGACCCTCACGCTCACGTTGGAGCAGCGCACGCGCTGTCGGCTGCGCGTCATGCTCGACGACGGCCGGGAGGCCGGACTCTTTCTGCCCCGCGGCACCATCCTGCATCACGGGGACGCACTGATCGCCGAGGACGGGCTGGTCGCACGCATCATCGCCGCACCGGAGCACCTCTCGCGCGTGGAGAGCACGGAGCCGCTGCTGCTCGCGCGTGCCTGCTATCACCTTGGCAACCGGCATGTACCCCTGCAGATCGAGCCCGGACGACTCAGCTACCGACAGGATCAGGTCCTCGACGAGATGGTGCGCGGTCTCGGACTCGAGGTCAGGCTCGTGGACGCCGCCTTCGAGCCGGAGCCCGGTGCCTACGGCGCTCAGGGCGCGGATCATCCGGGTCATGCACACGAGCACTGAGGGGGCCTTGCCCCTGTTGCGCCTGATGCATCTGGTCAGCCCCGGGCTTCCGGTCGGCGGCTTCACCTACTCGCAGGGCATCGAGTGGGCGGTCGAGACCGGTTGGATCCGCGATGCCGACGACTTGGAGGGCTGGATGGCCGAACAGATCGGGAACAGTCTTCGGTATCTGGACCTCCCGCTCTTGGTGCGGATGCAGGCGGCGGCGCTCGATCACGATCGAGCACGGATGGGCGGCTGGGTCGACAGACTCTTGGCCGGGCGGGAAACCGCCGAGCTGCGGCGCGAGGAATCCGATCGCGGACGCGCGCTCGCCGATCTGCTCATCGCCTGGGGGCTGGAGGATGCGCTCGCCTGGAAACCGCAGCTCGCCCGGAGCCAAGCCGCCGGATTCGCCTTCGCTGCGGCGTCCTGGCGGATCGAGCCGCGCGATGCGGCGTCCGGCTATGCCTGGAGCTGGCTCGAAAATCTGATCCTGGCCGGAATCAAGCTCGTGCCTTTGGGCCAAACGCGGGGCCAACAGACCCTGGCACGACTGGCAACCCTCATCCCGAGCGCCGTCACCGCGGCCCTGGAGGTCGCGGACGAAGAGATCGGCGCCTCGACTCCGGCCTTGGCGATCGCCAGCTCCGCACACGAGACCCAATACACCCGCTTGTTTCGTTCCTGAAGGAGACACTATGGTCGATGCAACACCCCTGCGCGTCGGGGTCGGCGGTCCCGTCGGCTCCGGCAAAACGGCGCTGCTGGACGCGCTCTGCAAGGCGCTGCGAGAGCGCTATCAGTTGGCGGTGGTCACCAACGACATCTACACCCGCGAAGACGCGGAGTTCCTGATCCGCTCCGAAGCCTTGCCCGCCGAGCGCATCGTCGGCGTGGAGACCGGCGGCTGTCCGCATACCGCCATCCGCGAGGACGCCTCGATGAACCTGGCCGCGGTGGATGATCTGCAGATCCGCTTCCCGGACCTGGACCTCGTCTTCATCGAAAGCGGCGGCGACAACCTCGCGGCCACCTTCAGCCCCGAGCTGGCCGATCTGACCATCTATGTCATCGACGTGGCCGAAGGCGAGAAGATCCCGCGCAAAGGCGGACCGGGCATCACCCGTTCCGACCTCCTGGTCATCAACAAAATCGATCTGGCGCCCTACGTGGGTGCATCGTTGGAGGTCATGGAGCGCGACTCCAAACGCATGCGCGGGGAGCGGCCGTTCGTCTTCACGAATCTGCGCACCGGCGAGGGACTGGAGAGAATCCTCCAATTCATCGAGCATCAAGGGATGCTTGGGGCTTAAACCGCGTCCAGAGCGACATGCGTCATTTACATTCTGCATTTGGCTTCGGGGATGCCCTCGATCTCGGTGGGACGCGGTTTAAGCGTCGGAAGACCCCCCCGCCCAACGCCGCGCCGCGTCGTCGTCCGTCCCGCGTGCATCGACCCAACGCTCGCCCTGTGCAGTCTGCTCCTTCTTCCAGAAGGGTGCGCGGGTCTTGAGGGAGTCGATCAGAAACTCGCAGGCACGAAAGGCCTCGCCCCGGTGCCGACTGCTCACACCCACGAACACGATCGGATCCTGAGGCCTCAGCTCTCCGACACGATGGAGGATGCTGATGTCCTCCAGATCCCAGCGTTGCGCGGCCTCCTCGGCGATGGCGCCGAGTGACTTCTCGGTCATCCCCGGATAGTGCTCCAGGGTCATGGCGGCAACCTCGGCGCCTTCGTTGATGTCGCGCATCAGTCCGATGAAAGTGACCACGGCACCGACTTGCGGCTTGTCGCGGGAGAGAATTTTTTGCTCCTCCGCAATGTCGAATAGGTCGCGTTGAACTCGAATGCGTTGCATGTGCGGTTTCTCCGACGCTGGTGTCCGGGGTTCGACCCCAATCTGCCGGGTCCACTCGGCAGAGGAATCAGGGGGATCCTATACTTTCGAGTGCGAGCGTTTCGCCTCGGCTCCCGCCGGCCTTCGCTCCGATCCAGGCATCGCCCCCGCCGACGGAGAACCGCTCGGGCTTGAATCATGCCCGATGCCGTGCCCCGAGTCCCTGTTTCGTTCGATCATCCACCAAGAGGAAACGACGATGAACTGGAAAGAACAACTCGACAAAGCGGTTGCTGCGGTCAGAGAGGCCGCCACCAGCGAGAACGCACGCGATATCGCGGGCAAGGCGAAGGCGGCGGCGTTGGGTCTGGTCGAGAAGGTCAAAACCGGCGCGGTCGACGCCGCCGATGCCTTCGTCGAGGCCAATCGCGATCCCTCGGCGCTGACGGTGCGCTTCCTGAACGCTGACTTGACCATCGTCTCGCCTGCCGATGGTATCTCGATCACTCGGCCGGATGCCGCGACACTCGTGATCGAGGATGGCTCGGGCAATGGTCTCGTCGTCAACGCGGGGGCCGATCCCGCCTTTGTTGTCGACACGATCGGCACGGTCGCCAAGCTGGGCGACAACACCTTCGACCTGGGTCAAGAAGACGGCGTCAACGTCGTCGTGACCAAATTCTGATCGGTGCGAATCGCGAGGCGCCGAAGCGCCTCGCGATGATCACTCGACGATGCCTCCGCTCATCTCGCAAATCGTCGGGTGGCCACAGCGCGCCATCCACTGGCTCTGTAGCGGTCGAGCCGACTACACCGACTTCCAGCGGCGCAAAGCCACCCCGACCCACAGGACACGGCGCACACTCTGTTTGTTCGTCTGGAGCGGTGCCGCCGTCCTGATGCTGCTCTGCCCGAGCCCCGGCTGTATCGCGACCCTCGTGCTGATCGCCACCTTCGCGAGCTTTTCACTTCTGGACGAACAGCCTTGAACCTCGGTCACCCGATCGGTGCAACGTCCATCAGGAGCTTGTGCAGCCAAAACATGAACAGCAGGTAGAGCCCGATGCCGCCGACGATTGCGATGGCGTCGTTGACCTGATTGGGCGGTGCACCGTAGACGGTCGGGGTCGTGCGATGCTTCAGCGAGATGCGGTCGACAACCGCCCAGGCGAGAAAGGTTCCGAACAGCAGGATGTCGGCAGCCGTGCCGTTGGCGAGCAGGTGTGCCGTTGCCCAGATCTTCACCGCAAGCAACATCGGATGCTTGGTCGCGGACTGGATCCGACCCGGTAGATAAGCGGCAAGCAGTAACGGAAAGACCGGCAGCATCAACAACAGGCTGATATGCCGCATCCAGAGCGGCGGCTCGTAGATGACGACGGGTGACAGGCGGGCGGCCCCGTATCCCGAGACGATCAAATAAAACCCGACCAAGGCCAAGAGCCCATAGACGGCCTTCCATGGGATCTCGCCGAATCGCGCGACCAGATCGGTGCGCCATTGACTGTTGATGATGGACACCGAGTGAATACCGAGAAACAGGACCAAACCGAGGACGAGTACTGCCATCCGAGGATTCCTCCAAAAGCATTGAAAAATGACCTAAACCGCGTCTCGGCAAAATCGTGGGACCCGGCGAGCTCGCGCTCACTCGAAACGCCCCGGATTACGCCGGACGCGGTTTGGATTTCGCGAGAAGACTGTCCAAGGCGTTCGCGAACGCCTGTCGATCCCGCGGTCCGAACGCGGGCGGCCCGCCGGTGTTGATGCCGCTGCCGCGCAGGGTGTCCATGAAGTCGCGCATCGTCAGGCGCTCGCGGATGTTGTCCTTGGTGTAGAGCTCGCCGCGGGGGTTCAGGGCTTGGCCGCCCCACTCGATAACCTCCGCCGCGAGCGGGATATCCGCGGTGATGACCAGATCGCCCGGGGCGAATCGCTTCAGGATCTCATTGTCGGCGACGTCGAACCCGGCGGAGACACGGACGGAACGCACCAAAGACGATGACGGCGTGCTCACCGGCCCGTTCGCCACCAGTGTGATCCGGACGCCAAGCCGTTCCGAGGCGCGAAAAAGGATCTCCTTCACGGCATTCGGACAGGCGTCGGCATCGACCCAGATCTCCACCCGCCGCGAACCCGTCAGCTCGCCTCGGCCGTCACAGGCGAAACATCGGCATCGGCGATCACGGCATCCGTCTCGCTGTCGACCACGGCAGCGGACATCGGCTCATGCACCAGAACGATCCCGGCGAGCGGAGGCAGGGCGATCGGGATGGAATATGGCCGCCCCATCCAGCTCACCGGCTCGGCCTCGACGCCGCCTTGGTTGCCGACATTACTGCCGCCGTAGAGCGCGGCGTCCGAGTTCAGTGCCTCCCGATAGAAACCGGGCTCGGGGACGCCGATCCGATAGTTGGTGCGCGGCACCGGAGTGAAGTTGAATGCGGCGGCGACGATCTGCTCGCCGGAGAGATCCTTGCGCAGATAGCTGAGCACGGATTGTGAGCTGTCGTGACAATCGATCCACTCGAACCCGGAGCCGTCGAAGTCAACCTCATGCAACGCCGGCTGTTCCCGATAGAGCCGGTTGAGATCCGACACGATCTGCTTGACCCCTGCGTGCTGCGGTCGCTCGAGCAGATCCCAATCCATCGCCGCGTCGAAGTTCCATTCGGCGCCGTGCCCGAACTCGCAGCCCTGAAACAACAGCTTCTTGCCCGGATAGCTGAACATCAAGGTATAGAGCAGGCGCAGACTCGCAAACTTCTGCCAGGCATCGCCCGGCATCTTATCCAGCATAGACTTCTTTCCGTGCACCACCTCGTCGTGCGAGAAGGGGAGCACGAAATTCTCAGTGAAGGCGTAGAGAAGGCCGAACGTCAGCAGATCGTGATGATAATGACGATAGATGGGATCCTTCTGCATATAGGACAGGGTGTCGTGCATCCAGCCCATATTCCATTTCATGCTGAAGCCGAGCCCCCCCAGATAGGTCGGACGCGAGACGGCCGGCCAGGCCGTCGACTCTTCGGCGATCATCAGGGTGCCCGGGTGCTGCTCGTGCGTGACGGTATTGAGTTGGCGGATAAAATCCACCGCCTCGAGGTTTTCGTTGCCGCCGTATTTGTTCGGGATCCATTCACCGGCATTGCGCGAGTAATCCAGATACAGCATGGAAGCGACGGCATCCACGCGCAACCCGTCGAGATGGAACTCGTCCAGCCAATAGAGCGCGCTCGACAAGAGGAAGTTCTTGACCTCGTTGCGGCCGAAATTAAAGATCAGGGTTCCCCAATCCTTGTGCTCGCCCATGCGCGGATCGGCGTGCTCGTAAAGGGCAGTGCCGTCGAATCGCGCCAGCGCATAGGCATCCTTCGGGAAATGGGCGGGAACCCAATCCAGCAGCACGCCGATACCGCGGCGATGCAGATAATCGACGAAGAAGCGGAAGTCGTCGGGCGAGCCGAAGCGGGCGCTCGGCGCAAAATACCCGGTGCATTGATAGCCCCAGGAGGCGTCCAAGGGATGCTCGGTGATGGGAAGGAGCTCGATATGGGTAAAACCCAGCTCGATCACATAATCCGCGAGCTGCTCGGCGAGGACCCGGTAATTGAGAAACTCACCGTCCGCACCGCGTTGCCAGGATCCCAGATGGACCTCGTAAACCGAAAAGGGGGAATGCTGCCAATCCGATTTCGCGCGCGCCGCCAGCCAGGCCTGATCGGTCCAACGGAAGCGACTCTCCGGACAGATGAAACCGGCCGTTTGCGGCCGTTCCTGAAACGCCTGCGCGTAAGGGTCGATCTTGACGTGGATGTTGGTCGCACGATCGCGGATTTCGTATTTGTAGAAGCCGCCTTGCCTGATTCCGGGAATGAAAAGCTCCCAAACACCGGTGCCGCCGCGCACACGCATCGGGTGGGCGCGCCCGTCCCACTGATTGAAATCTCCGACGACGCTCACGCGCTCGGCACTCGGCGCCCAGACCGCGAACTGCACGCCCGACACGCCGTCGACGTCGGTCAGGTGCGAGCCCAAAAACCGATAGGCGTGCCAGTGGCGGCCCTCGCCGAAGAGGTGGAGATCGAAATCCGCGAGCTGGGGCGGAAAGCAGTAGGGATCGTGATGGACATGATGGTCACCGGCGGCATCGATCCAGTCGATGCGGTAGCGCTCGGGAACCTTGGACGCCGGACCCTCCCAAAGGAAAAAATCCGTTCCTTCGATCCGGGCGCAGGGCTCGGATGCCTCGACCAAGGCAACCGACTCGGCGCCCGGCAGGAACACGCGGACCACTGCCCGGTTGCCCTCGAGGTGCCGGCCGAGAACCTCGAACGGGTCGTGGTGACGCGCCTCGATGATGCGCTGCAAGGGTTCCGGAACCTTGGGGGCGTGCTGTGTCGCGGTTGCCATTCTGAAGTATTTCCTTCGCTGTCGGCTCTCGATGTCGCCTGCCATCGGCGCTGTCACGGAAACCGTTCGATATCGCGGCGCCGCGCCATGAGTCTGCGGGCTGGCGGCAGACGGGCGCGACAAGTTCGGGGTCTCGTCGGGATCGACGGCCCGTGGTGCGGCTCGAGAAGAACGCGACCACAGGGCAGTGCGCCGACGCTTCGGACCGTCTTGATGTTAACATAAGGGGGACGACTCTCATGCCCTCGCCTAGACCACGACAGGAGGACTTATGCCCCAAACGAATCCCCGGTTCGTCAGCCGCCTGACCCGAAATACCCTGGCGCTGATCCTGGCCGGGGGGCGGGGTTCGCGCCTGATGCACCTGACGGCGTGGAGATCCAAGCCGGCCGTTCCTTTCGGCGGAAAATTTCGGATCGTGGATTTCCCGCTTTCGAACTGCATCAACTCCGGGATTCGCCGCATTGGCGTCTTGACGCAATACAAGGCGCATTCATTGATCCTGCACATCCAGAAGGGCTGGGGATTTCTGCGCGGAGAATTCGGCGAGTTCGTGGAATTGTGGCCCGCCCAGCAGCGTGTTGCGGAGACCGCTTGGTATGCGGGAACAGCCGACGCGGTATTCCAAAACCTCGACATCATTCGCGATCACAACCCGGATTATATCCTGGTGCTTGCAGGCGACCACATCTACAAGATGGATTACGGCGCCATGATCGCCTACCACGTCGAGTCCGGCGCCGATATGACGGTCGGATGTCTCGAGATGGAGACCGAGCGTGCCGGCGAGTTCGGCGTCATGTCGGTCGACAGCGAGGGGCGCGTGCTGCGCTTCGCCGAAAAGCCGAAGGAGCCGGAAGCCATCCCCGGATCGCCCGGCAAGAGCCTCGTCTCGATGGGAATCTATGTCTTCAACCGTGGCTTCCTGTTCGAGCAGCTGATCAAGGATGCCGACACACCGCGCTCCTCGCATGACTTCGGGAAGGACATTATTCCTTCCGTCATCAAACATTATCGCGTTATGGCCCATACCTTCCGTGACCCGCGCAGCGGCGAGCAGGCCTATTGGCGGGACGTCGGTACACTCGATGCCTTTTGGGAGGCCAACCTTGAGCTGATCGGCGTCACGCCGCCTTTGAGCCTCTACGATAAAAGCTGGCCGATCTGGACCTATCAAGAGCAATTGCCGCCGGCGAAGTTCGTGTTCGACGACGAGGATCGACGCGGTATGGCGGTCGACTCCATGGTCTCGGGCGGCTGCATCATCTCGGGCGCCACGGTTCGTCACTCGTTGCTGTTTTCGAACGTCCGCGTCAACTCCTATGCCTACGTGAAGGATTCGGTCGTCCTTCCCGATGTCGTGATCGGCCGAAACTGCACGATCCGCAATGCGGTGATCGATCGTTATTGCCAGATCGACGAGGGAACCGTGATCGGCCTCGATCAGGAAGCCGATCGCAAAGCAGGCTTCTACGTGAGCGAGGGCGGCGTCACGCTCGTGACCCCCGAGATGCTGGGCCAAGACGCCAACCACGTCCGTTGAGGGCTTTGTCCGAATGCAGATTATCCTGAACGGCGCCGCCACCGAGGTGGCCGACGCACTCACCATGGCGGAGCTGATCGAGCAGCTCGAGCTCGGCAGCCGCCGCCTGGCCGTCGAGGTCAATGCCGAGCTGGTCCCGCGCAGCCGCTTCTCCGAGCACCGGCTCGCGCCGCAAGATCGGGTCGAGGTCATCCACGCCGTCGGAGGAGGATGACCAGGCTTGGGGGTCCAGCCCCGAATCCTTTATCCTGGATCTTTCTTTCGTTTTGGCCACGACACCCATGACCACCGAGACCACCGCAACCGATCGCTTCACCCTCGCAGGACGCGAGTACAGCTCCCGACTCCTCGTCGGCACCGGAAAGTACAAAGACATGGCCGAGACTGCACGGGCCATCGAGGCGAGCGGCGCCGAGATCGTCACGGTCGCGGTGCGGCGCACCAACCTCGGCCAAACCCCGGGCGAGCCCAATATCCTCGATATCCTGCCGCCCGAACGCTACACCATCCTGCCCAATACGGCAGGCTGCTACGATGTGGAGACTGCCGTGCGCACCTGCCGACTGGCGCGCGAGCTGTTGGACGGCCACACCCTGGTCAAACTCGAAGTCCTGGGCGACGAGAAGACACTCTTCCCGGACGTGATCGCCACGCTCAAGGCGGCCGAGGAGCTGGTCAAGGACGGTTTCCAGGTCATGGTCTACACCAACGACGACCCGATCGTCGCTCGGCAGCTCGAAGAGATCGGCTGCATCGCCGTCATGCCCTTGGCCGCCCCGATCGGCTCCGGTCTGGGCATCCGCAACCCGCTCAACATCCGCACCATCGTCGAGAACGCCCGTGTCCCGATCCTGGTCGACGCAGGTGTCGGCACGGCATCGGATGCCGCCGTCGCGATGGAACTCGGCTGCGATGGCGTGCTGATGAACACCGCGATCGCCGCGGCACGCGATCCCATCCTGATGGCCAGCGCCATGCGCAAGGGGATCGAGGCCGGGCGCGAGGCATACCTTGCCGGACGCATGGCGCCGAAGCGTTTTGCCTCGGCGTCCTCGCCGATCGAAGGGCTGTTCTTCCAACACTGAACCGCGTCCCGAGCGGACTGCGATGGTCGCCGTGAGGCGGGCGTCCGCGGTTACGACCGGGGTACGTGCCCGACGCGGTTCAAAATGGTTGAATCCAATGGTTTGATGATTTTCGCACAGGAACTATCCGCGTAGAGGGGCGAATTTATTCGCCCTACACACCTTCCCGGGCATGCGCAGTCGTGATGCCTAATCACGGAAATCGCCTGCGAGCGCTCCGGCCACGAAAGCGGCCGAGTGATGTACGGCCGAGAGGCCGGTTGTAAGGACCTCATGACGGCCGAGACCACGCCTAAATTCCTGCGCCCCATCCGGAGCTTCGTCCTGCGCGAAGGTCGTTTGACCTCCGCGCAGGAGCGCGCCTTTCGAGACCTTTGGCCTCTCTACGGTGTGGACTGGACGCCGGACGCGCCGCTCGACCTCGCGGGGCTCTTCGGCAACCCACGCCCCGTCGTCCTCGAGATCGGGTTCGGCAACGGTGCCTCGCTCGCCGAGATGGCCGAGCAAGATCCGCAGCGCAATTGGCTGGGGATCGAGGTGCATCGCCCCGGTGTCGGGCACCTGCTGCTCGAGATCGAGCGGCGTGGGTTGACCAATCTGAGGCTGATTCGGCACGACGCGGTCGAGGTGCTCGCCCGAGGCATTGCACCCGGCAGCTTGGACCGCGTTCAGCTCTTCTTTCCCGACCCCTGGCCGAAACGCCGTCATCACAAGCGGCGCATCCTGACGCCCGAGCTGATCGGGTTGCTCGCGCACGCCCTGCGCCCGGGCGGCGTCTTTCACGCGGCGACCGATTGGGAGCCCTATGCCGAGCAGATGCTGGAGATCCTGGAGGCCTCCTCGGAGAGCTTCGAGAATCTCGCCGGAGCCGACGGATTCTCGCCCCGCCCGGCGGCACGCCCGCTCACCCGCTTCGAGCAACGTGGCGAGCGTCTCGGCCATCGGGTTCGCGACCTGATGTTTCGACGGCGCTGAGACCGGGACGCCGATGTCCGGACTCAGGCTCGACAGGATCCGATCGCGCGCACTCGGACCGCTCGATCTCACGGTCGCTGCAGGCGAGCTGGTCTTCGTGTCGGGACCGTCCGGCTCGGGCAAGAGCCTTCTGCTGCGCGCGGTTGCCGACCTGGATCCGCACGACGGCGAGGTCTGGCTTGGCGAAGAGCCGCGTTCGCGCATCGCCCCCGCACACTGGCGTCGGCGGGTCGGTCTTCTCCCTGCGGAGGCCTTCTGGTGGGCCGAGACCGTCGGGGAGCATCTGCCGGTTGACCGCAGCACCGCCGCGGATCAGGCTACGCCAACGCTTCACCCGGCCACCCGAGGTCTGCCCAAACCCTTTCGTCGCCCGCCCGGACGCGTCTCGAATCACCCTGCCCTGCCGGATTCCTCGACCATCACCGATTGGCTCGATCGCCTCGGCTTCGCGCCCGACGTCCTCGGCTGGTCGGTGACGCGTCTCTCGACCGGCGAGCGTCAACGCCTGGCGCTGGTGCGCCTGCTCGCACAGACACCCGAGGCGCTCCTGCTGGACGAGGCCACCGCCAACCTGGATCCGAGCAACCGCGCACGCGTGGAATCCGTTGTCGAGATCTATCGCAAGACGCAGGGCGCGGCCGTGCTCTGGGTCAGTCACGATCCGGAGCAACGCCGTCGGATCGGCGGGCGCTCGCTGGTCATCCGCAACGAGCGCCTGGAGCCCGACGCGTGACCCTCATCCATCTGAGCCCTTTCGATCTGGGACTGGCCTCCATCCTGGTCCTCCTGCTCGCCGGCATGTCCTGGCGGCTGCGCCTCGGGATCGAGCGCCGAGTCCTGATCGCGGCCGCGCGCAGCACGCTCCAGCTCATGCTCGTCGGACTGGTGCTGAAGGTGCTCTTCGCCCAGACCAGTCTTCCGCTGATCGGCCTGATGGCCCTGGTGATGCTCTCGGTTGCCGGTTACGAGGTGATGCAGCGCCAGAAGCGACGATACCGCGGCGCTTGGGGTTACGGGATCGGCGCACTCTCGATGTTCCTCTCGGCCTTCACCGTGACGCTGCTCGCCCTGACGGTCATCATCGGGGTCGAGCCCTGGTATCAGCCGCAGTATCTGATCCCGCTGCTCGGCATGCTGCTCGGCAACACCATGAGCGGGATCGCCATCGCGCTCGACAGCCTGACCCGCCAGGCCTGGGATTCACGCGGACGCATCGAGGCACGCCTGCTCGCCGGCGGCACCTGGGACGAGGCCATCGAGGAGGTGCGTCGCGACGCCCTGCGCTCGGGCCTCATCCCCATCATCAACGCCATGGCCACCGCCGGCCTGGTCAGTCTCCCCGGCATGATGACCGGGCAGATCCTCGCGGGCAGCCCGCCGATGGAAGCCGCCAAATACCAGCTCCTCATCATGTTCCTCATCGCCGCCGGCACCGGACTCGGCTCGATGGCCGCGGTCTGGATCGGCTCGCGCCGCTTGTTCGACGACCGCCAGCGACTGCGTCTCGACCGGCTCGCCGCGGCGAGCCGGTCGAGTTGAGAGCAACCGTTCCGCTTCTTCGGCTCTCCCATTTGCCGGCACCGCCCCAATCGGTGTCCTTCATGTCCTCGCACCATTCCGGGAGCCTCCCGCATGCCCTTACACCGCTACCGCGCGGCCCTGCTGCTACCCCTGATTCTACTCGGCCAGCTCTCCGCCCATGCCGAGTCCCCCGCCGTCGGCCCGGACATGAACGCTTACTATCACGGGGCCGACCATGACCGCTGGCGCGACATCTTCGAAAGCGACGGGCGAGAGGTCTACGATCGGCGTTTCGAGATCCTGGAGGCGTTGAAGATCCGACCCGGCATGCGGATCGCGGACGTGGGGGCCGGCTCGGGGCTCTACACGATGCTGTTTGCCGAGGCGGTCGGTCCGAGCGGACGGGTGTTCGCGGTGGATATCTCCGAGAGCTTCGTCACCGCGATCGCGGCTCGCGCGGCGCAGGCGGGCCTCGGCAATGTGCTCCCGGTGCTCAGCCAACAGAAGAGCACCGAGCTCCCGCCCGGGAGCGTGGCCCTGGTGTTCACATCGGATACCTATCACCACTTCGAGTATCCGCGCGCCATGCTCGACTCGATCCGCACGGCACTGGTGCCCGGCGGGATACTGGCGATCATCGACTTCAGGCGTGAGCCGGGGGTGAGTCATCGCTGGATCCTGGGGCACGTGAGGGCCGGTCGGGAGGAGGTGATCGGCGAGGTGGAGCAGGCCGGTTTCAAGCTGATCGACGAGCCGATCAAGCTGCGTTTGAATTATTTCCTGCTTTTTCGAAAGGTCGATGCCTGAGGTTCGGCACCCATGCGTTTTCACACTCTCTGCATCTTCAGGTGCTTCAATAAGGATTAAACCGCGTCCCTGCTAAGGGCCGAGGATGCACCAAACGTCGAGCCCACTCGAACGTGAGCATCTCGCTCTGGACGCGGTTTAGAGATGAGCGGGTCACGCCGATACCGGCGCGGACCTTCATCCGATCGAACCACGGAGGTTTCCATGAAGACAACGATGTGTAGATCCATCATGGCAGTGACGGTCGCGGCGGCCTGCGCCGCACCCTTGGCCTTCGCCCAGCAACCCGCGTCGCCGCGCGGCCCAATGAGCTTCTCCGCGTTCGATATCGACGGAGACGGGATCGTCACCGAGGTGGAGTTCGACACCGCGCGGGCTCAACGCATGGCGGAGCGCGCCGCTCAGGGGGCGCCGATGCGGGGGGCTGCGAACGCACCGGCCTTCTCGGATTTCGACCTGAACGGCGACGGGCGGCTGACGCCGGAGGAGCTCGCAACCGTTCAGCAATCGCGAATGCAGGGACGGCCCGGCGGGGGTATGGGACCGGGCGGCGGAATGGGACCCGTTAGCGGTATGGGGCCAGGCGGAAGGCCAGGGATGGGGATGGGACCCGGCGCAGGCATGGGTCGAAACATGCCCGCCTTCGCCGAATTCGACTTGAACGGCGACGGCGCTTTGACCGAGCAGGAATTTTACGAGGCGCGGGCCAATCGCATCAAAGAGCGCTCGCAGCAAGGCTATCCGATGCGAAACCTCGCGAACGCGCCGTCGTTCGAGGCGATCGATCAGAACGGCGACGGGCGAATTACACCCGACGAATTTACCGCCGCTCAAGCGCAGCATCACCGACAGGGTATGCGGGCGCCCTGAGTCGCGATCGGGCCACGCTCAATGCCGATCGGGGAAGACGAGGGCTTCCTCGCCGAGATGTCCGCGCCCGTCGAGATCGTTGCGACATGGAAGGTCGCCGTTGGCAAGCAGTAACTTGTTGGTGCACTCGTTGCGGGCCAGTCCGCGGGCAACGGACCAGAGACCGCCGGCCTCCAGGGTCCGACGCAGAACGGCGTAGGACATGAGGGGCGCAACCCGACCGTTCCCGTCCAGGAACGGATGTATCAACAAGAGTCGGTGGTGCGCCGTCGCCGCAGCTGGGATGGCGCCCGTTGCTCCCTGGTTGGCGTAGGCTCGACGTCGATTGGGTGGGTGTCGTGCCCCTCGATCAGGTTGCTGTAGTCACAATTCATCGACCGCACCAGATCGGCCAAGGCGCTGACGATGCCGGACCATAGGCTCCGACGCGGGCCGGCTGACTTCGCTGCCAGCTCGATGGCAAGGTCGGACAAAGCGGTGCGTTGCCTCGCACCTTCGCCGATCCCGCCGAATCATCGGCCGGCGTACCCTGCCCCTGTCTGCGAGCCAGGGGCAGGCTGGACTTACAGCGAGCTCAGCGGCAAGTCGGCGTAGAAGTTGGCCAAGTCGTCGATCTCGGCCGGGGTCAGGCGGTAGGCGAAGGCGCGCATGGTCTTCTTGCCGTCGTTGGCACGCACACCAGCATGATAGTCATGCATGGTGCGCACAAAGTACATGGGGTTCTGGCCGGCGAGCTCCGGGGCTTCGCGCCGGCCGCCTTCGCCCGTGGCGCCGTGGCAGCTGGCACAGGGCGTGATCAGACGCCCGGGGTCGCCCTTGCGCACCAGTACCTCTGCAGGCAGATCGCCGGCAGCCAGACGGACCTCGGGCCGCGGTGTCACCGCCTCCGCCGGGGCCGGCAGGCTGGCATAGAAGGCGGCCAGATCGGCGATCTCCTGCGCCGAGACGAGCACGGCGACGTGATGCATGAGTCGGGCGCGCAGGCCTTCGTGACGCAAGCCGCTCTGATAGTCGAGCATCATCTTGATGGTGTAGTCCGCCTTTTGCCCCGCCAGATGCGGCCAGTTCATCGATGGCGCGACGCCTTCATTGCCATGGCAGGAGGCGCAGAAGAGGGTCTGATTGAGCTCTCGGCCGCGCTCGGTGTCACCGGCGGGCATGGCATCCAAGGCCTTGCGCAAGCTGGCCGGGGTCCAGTTCTCTACCGAAGTAGGCGCTGCATGCCCGGCGGCCAGGGTTGGCCCGCCTCCGACGAGACCGGCCAAGAGCAAGGCCGTGCAGAGACGTGTTTTGACAGTGGGCTTGATCATCGTGGGGTCTCCGGTCACGCGAAGCAGTCCTCGGTAAAGGTGCGCAGCCAGCTCTGCTGGTAGCGCGCGGCCAGCCTGATCTGCATCGGGGACGCATCCAAGGGCAGGTAACGGCCGGCGGTGTTGACCCGAGCGATCTTGCCATCCACGAGACGGAAGACGTCCGCAACGAAGAGACCGTAGTCGGTGCCTGCCAGGGCATAGCAGGTGTTCTCCCAGACCGGCTCGGGACTTGGACGGCCCGCCAATTCTTCGACGATGGCACGCGCGACGGTCTTGGCCTGGGTGTTGGCCGAGAAACCGGACTTGGGCATGGCGTCGGCGATGCAGGCGTCGCCAATGACATACACGTTTGGCTGAAGACTGGAGGAAAAGTCGCGCCGCTCCACCGGACACCAGCCGCTCGCATCAGCCAGCCCCAGGTCCATGGCCAGCCGGCCGGCCTTCATGGGCGGGATGATGTTGATCACGTCCGCGTCCACGACGCCCGCCTCGGTCTCGACCTGGTTGTTCTCGGCGTCGACGGCGAGGATGCGTCCGCCATCCTGACCGCGCACCCAGCTCAGCATGCTTGTCTTGGAGTGCTCGATGACCTCGACCTTCTGTTCCAGTCGCTCGCGGTAGTCCGCCGGGACATTGAAGTCGTAGAGACGATTCCAACCGAGCAGCATGGTCTCGTCGGTGACGAAGCTGTCCTTCGGGTCCAACAGGATGACCTTGGCGCGGGGATTGTTCCGGCGCAGCCATTCCACCACCAGCGCGGCACGCTCGTAGGGGCCGGGCGGGCAGCGGTAGGGATTCGGTGGTGCGCCGACGACGAAGGTGCCGCCCTGACGCATGTTTTGGATCTTCCTGGCCAGCACCTGTGTCTGCGGGCCCGGGATCCAGGCCGCCGGGATGCTGCTGTCGGCAACCTGCGCATTCAGCCCCTCGTAGGCGTCGTATTGCAGCTCGATGCCGGGGGAGAGGATGAGCCGGTCGTAGCCGATGGATTGACCACCGTCGGTGCTCAGGGTGCGTCCTTCGGGATCGAAGCCCGTGACGGTATCGATGATGAGCTCGATGCCATACTTGCCCTTCAGTGCGTCGTAGCTGACCTCAAGGTCCTGCATGGTGACATGCTCGGTCAGCACCTCGCTCGATCCGTAGGGGCGAAGGTACAGTGGATTGCGCTCGACGACGGTCACGCGCAGCCCGGGATCGAAGAGCTTCAGGTACTTGGCCGCGGTGCAGCCGCCGACACCGCCGCCGACGATGACGACGTGCGCCTTGCCGGTGCTCGGCAGCGGTCGCGCCCAGGTCGGCAACGCGCTCAGCGACACCAGGCCGAGGGAGGCCGCGAGGAAGCGGCGGCGTTCAGGATTGGTCAGATTCATTGTGTCACTCCTAGCGCAAGCTCGGGCTGCGCCGGCGGCTCGAGGGCCGCGAAGAATTCACCCATGGCCGCGATCTCCGCATCGGAAAAGCCGCTGGCCACAAAGCCCATGAGGGTGGCCGCGCGCGCACCCGAGCGGAACTCCAGCATGCTGGTCACGAACTGCTCTGCGGGCATGCCGGCCAGGGGCATGAAATACTCGTCACCAAGCTCGCCGTTGGTGCCGTGACAGGCCGCGCAGGTGTGGGCCATGTCCGCACCGGTCGGCTCCGTTGGCGGCATCGGCTGAAGTTCCGGCGCCGTGACGAAGAACTCGGCCATGGACTGGATCTCGGCATCGGAGAAGCCGCTGGCCACGAAGCCCATAAGGGTGGCCGCGCGCGCGCCGCTGCGGAACTCCAGCATGCTGGTCACGAACTGCTCCACAGGCATGCCGGCCAGGGACATGAAATACTCATCCCCAAGCTCGCCGTTGGTGCCGTGGCAGGCCGCGCAGGTGTGGGCCATGTCCGCCCCCGTTGGCTCAGTGGGCAAGACCTCGTCGACCGCGCAGACGATGCCCGCCGGCATGACCAGACAAAGCCCCAGGGCCATGGAAAGGTGCTTGACGATCGTCCTCATCTTCAGCTCGCCCAGACGTAGAAGCCGATGCCGAAGTAGGCCAGGATCCAGATCCCGAGCAGACCGATGGACAGGTTTCCAAGCCGCGATACCGCCGGACTCGGGCTGTAGCGGCCCGTGCTCTGACCGGCCTGCCAGGCCACCGTGAGCATGTAGCCCAGGGTCACGCCGCCAAGCACGGCGAAGGTCAGCAGGAACAGCAGCAGGCTGTACCAGTCCATATGCACCGTGTAGTCCAGGGCATCGTAGCCGTGGCTGCCCACCAGGGTGACGTAGCGCAAGACCTCGCGCACCGCGCAGACGACGATCAGGGCGACGGCGCCCACGCCGAAGGTGACATAGCCCCAAATGCCGCGGTCGATCCGCGCGCCGAGCAGCAGCGGAACGGCGACCGTGATCAGTAGCGCGGCCAGCGCCAGCATGGACCAGGGCGAGAGGGCGAACCAGGCCATCTTCTCGGGCAGCGTCAGCATCCAGAGGGCGCCGAGCACGACAGAAAGCACGCCGCCCAGGGTCAGCAGACGCATGGCCAGGGGCTTGAGCCAGGCGATGTAGGCCGCGTCCGGATCGGGCCGGCCCTGCTGATAGCGGCGGTAGGCCAGCAGCCAGGCACCGGTGACCGGTAGCGAAAGGGCAATGAAGAAACCGAAGCGCAGCGGATGGGCATAATGAAGCTGTCGCCCGGTCGGCTCGATATTGCCGTCCGGCGCATACCAGGCCATCCAGTTCTCGGGGAAGAGCATCTGGTTCGTCAGCGAGTGCACGATGAAGCCAACGCCGAGCAGCAGGGCCAGCGACAAGACCATCCAATGCCCGGAGCGCCCGCCCTGGGTCTCGAGATGGTGGTTCTTCCAGTAGTAGGCATAGAGCGCGATGTAGCCCGCGATGAGGATCAGGATGAAGCCGATCACCCACCAGCCGGAGAGCACGTTCGAGGTGTACCAGAAGGGGTCATAGACCACCTGAACGAACAGCAGCGGGGCGACGCCGATGACGATGGCCACCGAGACGGCGATCTTCGAGGTGGTCAGCATATGCGCTGCCAGCCTGCGCCAATGCGCGCTCTGGCTGTAGGCCCCGCGCAGGGTCAGCGCCCCGGTGCCGAGCATGACATGGACCGCGGCCAGATGCAGGGCCAGGGTCAGGGCGCCGAGGATCAGGAACAGCCAGGGATGGGTCGGGACCCCGGCGGGGTCGCGCAGTGCATAGAGGATCTCGGGGGTCATGGGTGCATCTCCCGCGGGGCGGCTGGGCTGGAGACCAGAGCGGCCAGGGGCTGCCCGGCGGCATCACTGGAAGGCTCGTCTGAGTCGGGGTTGGCGACGGAAGGCGCATCGCGCACCGGGGGTGTCGCGGCATTCGCCGTCGCGTCAGTGCCGGACTCCGGTGCGGTCAGGGTCGTGATGAAGCGTGCCAGGGCGAAGGCCTCGTCGTCGGTGAAGGGGATCTGCGGCATGTACAGGGTGTTTCCGGAGGCCAGACCAGCATGCAGATAATCGACGATGGCCTCGACGTCGCTGTCGGCCGTGAAGTAATGCTGCAGCGGCCGCATGCCGGTCGACGTGAGCGAATGGCAGTTCGAGCAGGCGGCCAGCGCCACCGCATGTCCGGCCGCTACGGCATTGTCCGGGGTCACCTCGCGCAGATGCTCCGGCACGAAGACCAGACTTCGCAGGAAGCCCTGCTCCTCGAGTAGCGGGATCTCGGACTGGATGCCCCGGCCCGGCACATCGCGGCCGATGACCTGATTGGAGTAGACATACTGACCCGCCACCCAGGGCTTGCGGATGGACTCACGCGTGACCTCTCCGGGCCAGAGACCGAACACCAGCACCACCAGGGTCATCACTGCAGCGCCCGAGGCCACCAGCATGCGCGGCTGGATCAGGGTCATGATGAAGTAGGCCGCCACCGCGGCCAGCATGCCCATGACACCGATGGGGAACCACTCCGGCATGCGGTTGCTCATGATCAGGGTGGCCGTCTCCGGCAGGGTCATCAGATACCAGCGGAAGAACAACACACCCAACACGGCCGAGCCGATGCCGAGCCAGGCGAGCTTGCGCGCCACATCGCGCTTGAACTGCGCATCCTTGAAGCCCGCGGCGACGATGCCGCCCACCACGGCGGTCATGGTGAACATGAAGGCCGTGCGCATGGCGAGCTGGGCAAAGGTATTGGGGCCGAAGAAGCCGTTGAGCACCCCGGTATCGGTGAACCAGTCCGCCTTGCCTGGCCAGAGCATGAAGGACAGGATCCCGACGATGACCAGCATGGTGGTGTAGGAGGTCAGGCCGAAGATGATCGACAGCCGCAGGTGCGTCTGCCGGTCCACGCGGCTGGCGAGATAGACCAGCATGTAGACGCCCACCACCTCGATGACGAAGAAGACCCACTCGGTGGCCCACATCCAGACGAAGTTGTGGATCAGGGCCGAGATGCCGCGGGGGCTGGCTACCGTGGTGGAGTACCAGATGCCGGGCCCCGTGATGGAGCCGAGCACGTAGCTGAAGACAAGCAGGAAGAGACCGTAGCGACGGATGAATTCCAGCAGGTCCGGACGCTCGTTGCGGTGGGCATAGCTCGCCAGAAAGGCGAAGAAGATGGCCGCGCCGACGGCGGTATGGGAGAAAAGGACATGGACCGTGGCGATGAGGCCGACGATCCAGCCGCTGCCCACACCCGGCTCGAACCAGGTGGGATAAAGACCTATGAAATCCATCGCTTAGCCTGCTTTGTGCTGTTTCTGAAGAACCGCCCCACGCGAGGCGGAGTCTTAGTCCGCGCTCCGAGCAATAAGGACGCCAACTTTCACCATCCCTGATGGGCTTTTGGAATCAGAGCGGTGAAGTTTTGACGCATCGCGAACCTTGGCCGGGCTGCCACGATTGACGGATCTCCAGGATGATGTGCTGCCATGGATGGCAGTCTATCGACAGTCCTGTCAGTGCGCGGACATCCCCCGCGATGGCTTACTCCTTGACGAGGCCAATGGCCTCCAACGCTTGCGGAACATGCCCCTCGATCTACCCGACCTTGCCAACCTGATCGCCGACATCGAGCAATTGCCGGAGCCCCACATTGTGCTGGGGCGCGATTACCGCATCCTGGCTGCCAATGCCAGCTACCGTCAGCATTGCGGAGGCGGCCTTCTGGTCGGTAAGACTTGCTACAGCGCTTCCCATCGCTACGAGGTGCCCTGCGATCGCGCCGGCGAGTCTTGCCCCCTCGCCGCGAGCCTCGAGTCGCGCCAGCGCGAGCGCGTGCTGCACCTGCACCACACCCCGCATGGCGAAAAGTATGTGAACATCGAGCTCACGCCGGTGCTGGATCAGGCCGGCGAGATCATCGGCTTCGTGGAGAAGATGGAGCGCCTGCGCGGGGCCTGGGACGAGACGGGGCACCGCGTGCTCATCGGCCGCTCGCCGGCGTTCCGGCGCATGCTTGAGCTGGTCGCGCGGGTGGCGCCGGCGGAGGCCAGCGTCCTGCTGCTGGGTGAATCCGGCACCGGGAAGGAATTGGTCGCTCAAGCGGTGCACAAGGCCAGCGCACGTGCGGACGGGCCCTTTGTTGCCGTGGATTGCTCGGGCCTCACCGAGACCCTGTTCGAGAGCGAGCTGTTCGGTCACGAGCGCGGGGCCTTTACCGGCGCCATCGCGCGCAAGACCGGGCTGGTGGAGTCCGCTGCCGGCGGCACCTTGTTTCTGGATGAGGTGGGTGACATCCCATTGGGCATCCAGGTCAAGCTGCTGCGGCTGCTCGAGACGGGCGCCTACCGCCGCGTCGGCTCCAGCGAGCTGCATCAGGCCGATATCCGACTCATCTCCGCCACGCACCGCCCCTTGGAGCTCATGGTCCGAGAAGGGCAGTTCCGCCAGGATCTCTACTATCGCATCAACACCTTTCCCGTCCTTGTGCCACCCCTGCGCGACCGGCTCGAGGATCTACCGCTGCTCACGCAGACTCTGCTCACCCGCGTCGCCCGCGGCCGTCGCTTGCAGGTGTCCGAGGCAGCCCTGCTGCACCTGAGTCGGTATCCCTTCCCGGGCAACGTACGAGAGCTGCGCAACCTGCTCGAGCGGGCAAGTCTGATGTGCGACGGCACGCTGATTGAGCCGAGACACTTCGACACCGAGCCTTGCGGGGAGTGGACGCGCACAGTTGCAGGGTGCATTGCTCCGATGCCGAACCCGACTCAGGAGACCGACGAGCGCACCTTCGACATNNTACCCTGGAGCAGCACCGGGGCAGCCGCCGAACCCTTGCCGAAAAGCTCGGCATCAGCGAGCGGACCCTGTACCGACGCCTGCGGAGGCTGGACCCAGGCTGAAGCCTCGGGCGAGTGTATGGGCTAGGTTGAGCATCTCGAACCGGCCGTTTGACGTCGGCGGTGTCCGGTTTGAAGGCCGCATCGCGGAGTGCAGGCGGCAGTACAATCCCGGAGGCTCATCGCCCGGACCAACCCTTGAGGATCGCGACGATGTGCGGGATCGCCTCCGGCTCGGGATCGTTCGGGAACAGGCGCGCAAGCATCCCGCGATGGGAGGCTTGTACGAGCACCGGCGGCGGAGCGCCGGGGATCCGCAGCGAAGCGAGGGGCACGACGCCGTCGCCCAGACCCTCGCCGAGGCTCGACCACCAGTCTTCGAGCACCTCGGCGAGGTCGGTCGATCCGAGCTCGGCGGAGATGGCTTCGAGACTCTCGGCCATCGACTCGGGCGGCTCGGTGAGTAGACCGCCGATCAAACGGATCGGGACGCCCTCGGGCCAGGGCCGCGCGTTGAGTTCCTCCAGAAAGGCGCTGCCGGGTCGCAGGTCGATCTTGGCCTCGCCGATGCCGTCGCGCAGTCCGGCGAAGAGCGAGAAACGACGCTCCGGTCCGGCGGCCATATGGTCGCGCAGCTCCAACCAGATGCGCAGACGCGCCCATTCCGAGCCCTGATTGGGTGTGCCGACCAGGATGACGCCGCGCACGGCCGCATCCTCGACACGTGCCGGCGCGCCCACCGGGTTCCGCCAGCGGGTGACGAAGTCGCGGATGATCAGCCCGCCCATGCTGTGTCCGATCAAGGCGACCGGCCGGTCGGAGGCAAGCTCGGGCCAATGCGCGGCAAGGAGGTCCGTGCTGCGGTCCACACCTTGGTCGTTGGGGTAGCGGAACTCCCAGACCTCGAAACCGGCCGAGCCGAGCACGGGGATGAGGTCGTCCCAGATGTCGCCGGGCTCGTCGAGCCCGTGGACGAGCAGAACCAGCGGCAGGGCACCATCCGCCCCGTCCGGGACGACTTGGATGCGGGGTATGAGACCATGCCAGCCGTCCACCGGCGCCATCGCCTGCGGAAACCAGGCGTCGAGCCGGTCATGGACGAGCACCCGCAGGCGCCGCTCCTCGCGCGGATGCCCCTCGGCCCACCAGGTCCAAACGGCGACCCCAAGCAGGAGACCGATCGTGATCAGGAGCAGCACCAGACGACGGCGGAACCGCACGGATTTCGCGTTCATGCCTTACCATCCTCCCATCGACATCACCGAACGAGACCCGTCGCAATGGACCAAGGTGTGAAGCGCTGTAATCAGATCTATGCCATCGACCGTTGGGGCGAGGGCTATTTCGGGATCAATCCCGCCGGTCATCTCTATGCGCGACCGAACCCGCAAGGCGCGACCGAGGTCGATCTGGCCCTCTTGGCCGAACAGCTCGACGCGGAGGGTCTCTCCCTGCCGGTGCTGGTGCGCTTTAACGATATCCTGCGCCATCGCGTCGAGTCGCTTCACCAAGCCTTCGTCGATGCGAGCGCGACGAGCGGCTACAGCGGTCGCTACCAACCTGTCTATCCGATCAAGGTCAACCAGCAGGCCGGCGTGGTGCGCGAGATCCTGCGCTCCGGTCATGCGGGTCTGGAGGCCGGCAGCAAGCCCGAGCTGATGGCGGTGCTGGCACTCTCGCCCCCCGAGGGGTTGGTGGTCTGCAACGGCTACAAGGATCGCGAGTATATCCGGCTCGCGTTGATCGGCAGACGGCTCGGGTTACGCGTGCAGATCGTGATCGAAAAGCCCTCCGAGGTGGCGCTCATCCTGGAGGAGGCCGAGCGGCTGGGCGTGGAGCCCCTGCTCGGCGTGCGTGCGCGGCTCGCCGCCGCGGCGGCGGGGAACTGGCAGAGCAGCGGCGGGGAGAAGGCCAAGTTCGGTCTCTCGGCCAACCAGATCCTGGACCTGGTCCACACGCTCGAATCCGCCGGACGGCTGCATTGGCTCAATCTGCTGCATGCCCATCTGGGTTCACAGATCCCGAATCTTCAGGACATCCGCTCCGGTGTCTCCGAGCTGGTGCGTTTCTACGCCGAGCTGCGCCGACTGGGCGCGCCGATCACCGTTCTGGATGTCGGCGGCGGGCTGGGTGTCGACTACGAGGGGACCCGCACGCGCAATTACTGCTCGGTCAACTACAGCTTCGCCGGTTACGCGAGCGCGATCGTCGAAAGCGTCGCGGCCGAGTGTCGGCGACGGGGCTTGCCCGAGCCGGATCTGCTGAGCGAATCGGGTCGCGCGCTCACCGCGCATCATGCCGTGCTCATCACCAACGTGATCGATCGCGAGGAGGCCGGCGGCCAAGGCGTCCAGCCCAAGTCCGAGGAAGGGGATCCGCTGCTCGATGCGCTTGCCGAACAGCTGCGCGCTGCGGACGAGGCACCGCCCCAAGAGGTCTATTCGGAGGCACGCGAGCTGATGGGGGCAGCGCGCGAGCGCTTTGCAGCGGATCGACTCGACCTGACCGGGCGGGCGCGCGCGGAGGAGCTCTTCTTCGCCATCTGTCGGCGACTGGCCGGACGGCTGGACCCGGCCATCCGACGCCACCGCGAGCTGGCGGACGAGGTCAATGCACTGCTGGCCGACAAGCTCTTCTGCAACTTCTCCTTGTTTCAGTCGATGCCGGACGTCTGGGCGCTCGATCAGATCTTCCCGATCGTGCCCATCCAGCGTCTCGACGAGCTGCCGCTGGCACGGGCGATGGTGCACGATCTGACCTGCGACTCCGACGGCTGTATCGACCACTATGTCGACGAGGGCGGCGTGGAGGCAAGTCTGCCGGTGCATGCCGGCGCCGGGTCGGGGTCACCCTATCTCATAGGCTTCTTCATGGTCGGCGCCTATCAGGAGATCCTCGGCGACATCCACAACCTCTTCGGCGACACGGATGCCGTGAATGTCGAGCTGGATGCGAGCGCGCCGGGCGGCTACCGTCTGCTCGATGCCGAGCGCGGCGACTCCACCGACGAGCTTCTGAGCTATGTCCATTTCGAGCCGCGCACCCTGCTCGCACACTATCGACGCAAGCTGGACGCCGCCGGCCTGGACCGGGCGACACGCGAGCAATTCTTCGTCGAGCTCAAGGCCGGGCTCTACGGCTACACCTATCTGGGCAGCTGATCCATGCACGAGCTTTCCATCTGTCAGGCGCTGCTCGATCAGGTCGAGCGGATCGCCGTCGAGCACGGAGCCAGCGCCGTGGAGCGCATCCTGCTGCGGGTCGGCCCGCTCTCGGGTGTGGAGGGACCTTTGCTCCTGCACGCCTATCCCCTGGCCGCGGCCGGGACCATCGCGGCGAACGCCGAGCTGGTGATCGAGACGGCCCCGGTGCGCGTGGCCTGCAACGACTGCGGCGCGCAGACCGACGCCACCCCGAATCGACTGTTGTGCGGGGACTGCGGCAGCTACAAGACGCGCCTGGTGAGCGGGGATGAGCTGTTGTTGGCAAACCTGGAGCTGACCATCCCGGACTAAACCGCACCCAGTGCGGTATAGGCTGTTTTTGGATGGGATCGGCCCCGACGGATTTGACGACCGCTGGAGACGGCGCGGCTTAAGAGATTAAAAATAATAAACTTTTAAACCGCGCCCCCGCCAAGAGCCGTGGACGCACCAAACGCCGACCTCACTCGAAAGTGAGCATCTCGCTCTAGACGCGCTTTAGGATATGAAAA
>NZ_DIUM01000125.1 GCF_002423035.1 Thiocapsa sp. UBA6158 | reverse complement strand
TACCTTAAACTGATAGGTGGCAAGAGGCATGCTGTCCAGGTCTTGTAAAACTTTCGCCGCGCCTGAACCTGCCCTCGTACACCTCAACCGGTTTCATAAGGGCTCGAAATGTCAAAAACCTATTTGATCGTCGGCGGCACGTCCGGCATCGGCGCCGCGCTGCTCGGGAAGCTCGTCGCGCGCGGCCATCGCGTGATTCAACTCTCGCGTCATCCGCAAGCGGCGCCGGATCACCCGGCGGTCACCAGTCTGCATTGGGACGTCCGAACGAACGACTTCCCCGCGGATGCCCTGCCGGCGACACTCGATGGCCTCGTCTACTGCCCCGGCACCATCCGTCTGCGCCCCTTCGAGCGGCTGGCCGAGAAGGAGTGGACGGAAGACCTCGAGATCAATCTACTCGGTGCGGTGCGGGCGCTGCAGGGTGCAATGAAGGCGCTGAAGGCGGCGGAGTCCGCCAGCATCGTGCTGTTCAGCACGGTTGCCGTCGGAACCGGGTTGCCGTTTCACGCCTCGATTGCGAGTGCGAAGGGCGCGGTGGAAGCCCTGACGCGATCGCTTGCGGCCGAGCTCGCCCCGCGCATCCGGGTCAACGCCGTCGCACCGACCCTGACGGCGACACCGCTCGCCGAACGTTTGCTCGGAAACGAGTCAAAGCGCACTGCGGCAGCCGAACGGCACCCCTTGCGCACGATCGGGGAGCCCGAAGACGTCGCGGGTGCCGCGCTGTGGCTGCTGGAGGACGCACGTATGACGACGGGGCAAGTGATCCGAGTCGATGCCGGTTTGGCCACCTTGCGATCGACCTGACGCACTCCGAAGCGGTTCGACGAGGAGGTCAACCGCATCGAGACGCCCCCTGATTCAAAGGACGTCGGCGCTTGGATCAGGGCGCGGGAATCAACCTCCGATGGCGTGCGTTCCCGTGTTCAGGGCGCCGTGCGGGGGCTTGCGGGGGATACTGATTCGACGGCGCGCCCGGCGTAGATTGCGACGCGCGAGTCCGAAGACCTCGTCGATGGCTTCCTTCGCCGTCTTGCGTGCGTCCCGGACGACGATTTGGCGCCCGTGGGCGATCTTCGCGGAGAGCTCGCAGCGGACGCGGTGTCCATGGAGCGGGTCGAACTCCTCTTGGATGGTCGCCCGGGCTTCGAGATCTTCTCCCGGGAAGCGTGCGGCAAGCTTGGCCACTTCAGTCTCGATGTGACGGCGGATATCCCCGTCCAAGGCGAGGGTATCCCCGCCGATTTTGATCAGCATACTCTTCGAATCTCCGAAGACCCTGTCCAAGCGGACAACCGAGGTTACCTCGTTCGGTCGGGGTCGGTCTGTGGGGGCGAGCGGTGCGGAAGAACGTGTGTCGGATAGGACTCCGAATCGGAGGGGACACAACGCGGCGTTTTCGCTCGCGAAGAGATCATGGCGTTGCGGGCGCAGAAAAGCAAGGCACAGGAGTGGCGCAGACGCGACGGGCCTTGTCGGACGCGCCCGTGCGGTCGATCTCCGGGGAGCGGCATCAATCCGGGACGGCGCATTCAGACGTTGCCGAAGGACCCGAAGCAGGCGGCTGGCGGCGCATCAAACCATCAACACGATCTCCGTGGAATTTCCGACTAGATTCTGTCGAACTTTTCACCCGTGTGTGTCTCGAAACCCGCGAGCCTCCTCGGAGGCTGTCTGACTCCTTGTCGTGTTCCCCGCCTCCGGCGGGGTTTTTTTCTCAGCGGCGATTAAACCGCGTCCAGAGCGACATGCGCAGTTTTCATTGTTCGTTTAGCTTCTGAGATATCCTCGATCTCAGTGAGACGCGGTTTAGAATTTAAGATTTTTAATACTTTAAACCGCGCCGGCTCCGACAGTCGTCGGAGCCGGCGCGGCCAAACCATCCACCAAATTACGCATGCCGCACCGGGCGCGGTTTAGAGCGGATTGCCGCAACGTGGCAACACACCAGGCCGCACCTGCCGATCCGGCGTGGCGGGAACCCTTCGACGCCTTCAGACTCGAAGGAAACGCAACGATGAGTTCTCCTTAGTTCGCTCGCCCCGGATCGCGGGGCATCTTTTTTGTCCGCCCGATCTCGGTTCACCCCATGCCAGAAGGCGACACCATCCACAAGCTCGCGACCTTCCTGTCCGGCGCTTTGGTTGATCAGCATCTCGACGGCGCTCGTTTGCAGGGTCGCGCCATCCCGGCGCTCGTACAGGATCGGATCCTGCGAGTGACCAGCAAGGGCAAGCATCTCTTCATCGACTTCGAAGGCGGGGCCTCGCTTCGGGTCCACCTCGGGATGTACGGTTCCTGGCATCGTTACCCGATCGGACAGACCTGGCAGAAGCCCGCACATCGGGCAACCCTCGTCTTAAGCATCCCGGGACAGGATTACGTCTGTTTCAACGCAAAAGAGGTCGAGATCCTCGACACCCGCGGGTTGCGTAGACGCGACCGAACAGACCGCCTCGGGCCGGATCTGAGTCGCGATGCACCGGCCGCCGAGTCCCTGCTCCGTCGCGCGCGCGATCTCTTGCACCCCGAGACCGAGCTCGTCGATCTGCTGCTTGATCAGCGCATCGCCAGCGGCATCGGCAACGTCTACAAATCCGAGGTCCTCTTCCTGGAGCGCTGCGCACCGAGGACCCGCTTGGGCGACATCTCGGAAGAGACCTTCACCGCCCTCTACAGGAGGGCGGAACGCTTGATCCTGAACAACCTCGGCGGCGGCCCCCGGATCACGCGCACCGTCGACGACGGTCGCGGCATCCTCTGGGTCTACGCCCGCGCCGGAAAGCCCTGCTTTCGCTGCGGGACGGGCCTGCTGCGGGACCGTCTCGGGCAACATGCCCGATCCACCTACTGGTGTCCGACCTGCCAGTCAGGACAGGGCGTTCCCGGGAAAGAATCGACTGACAGGTCGGGGCGACTTGAGTCGCCACGTCAGTAGTTCGCAGACCACGACGAATGGGCGACTCAAGTCGCCCCTACGCTCGCCCCGGCAGTCCCGCTCGGAAAGGCTCGGTAGGTCAGCCGGGACAAACGCGCGCATACCGGGATTCCCGGGCGACGCTCAAGGCACCGTCGCAAGCGCTACCGTCAAGGTCGCGACATCACCCAACACGGCGCGGATCTCGGCAAGCGTCGGCGCCCTTGTATAAGCCGGATCATCGAGCCGCCCCAAACAGGTCATGCGCATCAGATTCGGGTCATGGCTGTCGTCCAGCCAAAAGTGATAGCCCGGACGAATCATCTGCGACCCGCCGCTGTCGCCGTGACCGGCCAGTTGGAAGCGAAGGCTCCGATCCAGACTCGGCGTCGGAACACGGCCGGACACCAAAGCGACATAATTCTGCACACGGGTGATCGGGATCTCGCCGGCCGGGATGCTCTGGATGCCCTCATGATCGATCCGACGGACCTCGAGGACACAGCTCGTCCCGCCGCCCGCACCTCGCGCGCCCCGATCCGACAGGAAGACCCGCGCCCGCCCGGGCGGGATCGACACCGGCCGGTTCAGCGTCAGTGTGCTGCCCGCAGGGAGCGCCACCCAACCGGTCTCCACGGATTCACGCACGAGGGTTTGGCAACCACCGATCAGAAAGAGCAGCCCGCCAACGATGGCTGATCGGATCAGGGTGTTCGCAGTCATGAGTTTCCGGTTGGTTGCCTGGTAGAGGTCGATATGGTGGCGAGCGACGCCGAGAGCTTGCCGAGCCGCTTGGCCAACAGTGTTCGTCGACACTGGAAAATTACACGAAATGTACTCATACTCCACCGTACACGCGATGATACGGCGACCGACGCCTAGACCCCATCGGCGCGGTCACTCGCACCACCCGGCTCGACGGCACTGACACGCGAATGGCAAGGACACTCATAAGACACCGAATCGGCTTCACGCTCATCGAGCTCCTGATCGTCATCGCGGTGATCGCCATCCTCGCCACCGTGGCCTTCCCCGCCTATCAGGACCAAATCCGCAAAGCGCGACGCACGGACGGACAAACAGCCTTGGTCGGCATCGCGATGGCTCAGGAGCGCTTTCGCGCCAATTGTAGCCGCTATGCAGGTGAACTGAACGCTGCCAAGTCCGGTATGGTCTGTGCGGATCCCGTTTACAGCCTGCCGTTTGCGGATGAAAGCCCCGACGGCTGGTACAAGCTGAGTTTGGGCAAGGCCGATGCCGCCGGATTCTACGCCGTCGCCACGGCCCAAAGGGCCCAAGCCGCCGATCGCGCAGGCGGGCTCGACTGCAAGGTCTTGACGATCGACCAAGAAGGCGCGAAGACGCCGCACGAATGCTGGCGCTGAGACGCACTGCAATGGTCGGCGTTGCACGCCTCCGCAGAACAACTCCGGACGCACGAGTGAATATCTCCCGCGCGCGACGAGTCGCTCCGGCCGGCTTCACCCTGCTCGAGCTCATGATCACGTTGTCGGTGCTCGCTATCCTGGCGTCCTTGGGCGTTCCGGCGATGCAGGAAATGCTCGAACGCAACCGGTTGAAGGGCGCAGCCCAGGCGCTTGCAGAAGACCTGCAATGGGTTCGCGGCGAGGCCATTCGGCGAAATCGGGATCTGCATCTGATCTTCGATGCCGGTTCTCCGTGGTGCTACGGAATCAGCGAGGCGAGTACATGCAACTGTCATCTTACCGATCCGGATGACGCGCAGGCCTGCACCCTGTCGTTCAACAACACGAAGGTGCTCAAACACCTCGATGCCGCAAACTATGCCGGGGTGAGCGCAACGGCGACCTTCGATCAAGGGGTGACCGGATTCGAGAGACGACGCGGCACCACGATGCGCATGGGTTCGGGGCCGGCAGGCTCGAAGCGGCACGGCAACGGGAGCGTCACCTTCAGCAATGCGCACGGGGGACAGCTTCGGGTCATTCTGAGCATGACCGGACGCGTCCGGGTGTGCTCGCCGGATCAGTCCGTGCCGGGATTCCGCACGTGCGCCTGATCCCATCAGGGTCGTCGATGAACATCGCTGACGGATCGCTCCGGCGACAGACCGGTGTGACCCTGACCGATCTCTTGGTCGGCACGACCGTCGGCGCGCTGGTCCTCATCGGGATCTCGACCACCTATGTCCTCGGTGCTCGCTCCACCTCGCAGAACGCCGAGCAGGCCCGATTGAACCAAGAGCTGCGCGCCGTTCTCGAGATCATGCAGCAGGATATCCGTCGCGCAGGTTTCTGGGATATGTCGGTGGTCGCAGATCCGGATCCGGCGAAGAACCCATTTCAGAACACGATCGACGGCATCGATCGCAGGCTTCGCACGGAACAGGTCGGCGGGGAGCCGGCCGCGAGCTGCATCCTCTACAGCTACGACCTGGAACACGGCAACCCGACCGCGATGACGATGTTCGGGTTTCGCCTGCGTGATCAAGCCGTTCAGATGCGCACCGGCCCCTCGAGTGTCGACGACAAGACCTTTGCATGCACGATTGGCAGCGGCAGCTGGGAGCGCATCACCAGCGACGATGTGCGCATTACGGACTTGCGTTTCAGCATCACAACCGCGCAGACGAATCTGGCCCGCGGAAAGGAAGACGCCGACTGTGAGAAGAACGAGCTTTGCCGAGAATCGCGACAGGTCGCGATCCTGATAGCCGGCCAGATTCGTGACGACCGGGCTGTACGGCAAAGCCTGCAAGCGACCGTCGCCGTGCGGAATGATCGCTATTTCGTCAAGGAGTGATCGGCATCCACCGATGAGGAAGATCAATGACTTCGCGGAAAACGAACTCGCAAAAGATCGAACGGCAGCGCGGAGCGCTCACGCTCATGATGGGCTTATTGCTGCTCATGGGCTCGACGATTCTCACGCTCAGCTCCGTTCGTATCGGCATCATTGAGCAGCGGATCGCGAACAACGAATTACGCGCAAAAGAGGCGCAGCAGGCTGCTCAGGCAGGACTCGACTATGCGCTCGCTCGAATCGCCCAGGATGACAACATCGACACCCCGCCACCGGTCACTGCCACCGGCGACGCCACTTACGACATCGTATTGACTGAACGCGAACGCGGCAATGAGATCTGTGTTCTATCCCGAGCCATTGCCCGCGGGGATGACAGCATCGAGGCGGTTGCTACAGAGTGCTTTCAGCAACAGCGGTTGCTCAAGATTGGAACCGGCGTCGGCCATGCCCCGCTCGTTCTCAACGGCTGTTTGGACGGCGTAACCGGCAACCCGGACATCTACCCTCGCGACTGCGAAGGCGCGGACGAAGACTGCACCTCGATTGCCATCACCTCGTCGGCGGAGATGGCATGTTTGGATTCGGGCCATCTTGATCTGCACGGAGGCGACATCGAGGACGATGCCTTCACTGGAAGCGCCTGGGATCAGGTTTTCGACATCAGTAAGGACGAGTTCAAGGCGATCGCCGACACCGGCGACCCGCAATTCCGCTGGATCAACTCATCAAGCAATTGGCACCAGAGTCTCGGCTCCGCCACGGAGCCTGTATATCTCGTCTTCAGCGCGGCGGCAGATTGTCCGAAGCTAAACGGCAATCCTACAATCTACGGCATTGTCTATTTCGAGAACGCGGCCGCCTGTCGCAGTCAGGGCTGGGGCGGGGCCACCGTCTATGGCTCGGTCGTCTTCGACGGCGCTCTGAAGAAACTGATGGCAAACAGTCGGCTCTATCATTGGAGTCGAGCCGGCAGCGACGGAGAACGGGCGAACCTCAATCGGGTTCGCTCGGCCAGTCGTATTCCGGGCAGCTGGCGTGACTGGGATTGACGGGGACGACTGGTGATGTCAACGCAAGCACAACGTCAGAGCGGCTTCACGCTGATCGAGGCATTGATCGCGCTTGTCGTGCTTTCGCTCGGGCTCTTTGGACTGATGCAGATTCAAACCCGCGTCATGACGGAGACCGGCGACAGCAAGACGCGAACGGCGGCAGTGAATATCGCCCAAGAGAAATTAGAGGAGCTTCGCAACGGAAACTATGGTGCTGTCGTGTCCGGGACAGACACCGTTGTAGCTGCAACTGGCGGTACATCGGTTTTCACGAGATCTTGGACAGTAACCTCAAAGACGAATCCGAAGTACAAAGAGGTGTCCATCATCGCGTCGTGGACCAGTCCACGTCGGGAAGAACTAGGGGCAGACACCGAGGCAGTAACCCTTACGACCTATATCGCCAAGTCGATACCTGTCGAGCTCAAGGCACCCGGAAAAGCCGGCCCCTAAACCAGAACCAGAACCAGAACCCGAGCCTGTGCTGATCACCTACACCTGCACGTGTAAGTTCAAGAACAATCCAGGCTACACTCTCGAAGCTGTAAGCCCTTCAGGTAAGTATGTCTACGAGACATGCTTACCAGAACAGGCTCTCTTACGTTTGATGTGGGTAACCCGTCCAGGTCTCCCCGGATCATGCCGGCGCCTTTGCACACTGTTTGTTTGCAAACGGGCAGGCCGGCAGATGCGTGAGCTTGCCCGCGACCAGGTAGGCGATGGTGATGAGGTGGCGCACGGTGCCGTAGCCGCGGGCCTTGGCCTTGGCGGCCTGGATCTGCCCGTTCGCCGCCTCGACGCGGCCGTTGGTGAGCTTGGAATCAAAGGCGTTGAGGATGCCGTCCCAATGGGTTTTGACGGTCTTGGCGAAGTCCTTCATCGGTTCGAGGCGGCAGCGCCGGGCCCAGCTGTACCAGCGTGCGAGCAACGCCTCGGCCTCCTCGCGGGAGTTGGCCAGGCGGAAGATCTCGCGCAGGCTCTCCTTGATGCGGTAGGCCCGGTGGGTCTTGAGGTTGAGGCGACGCAGATCGACGTACTGGCGCAGCTGCCGGCGGCTCCAGTCCTGCTGGTCCCTGAGCCAGAGGTAGCGGCTGCGCTTGAGCACGGGCGTGGATTTGACCTCCGCGCGGCGCACCGCATCCACAGCCTGATTGGCGAGCTGGATGACGTGGAATTCATCGAAGGTGATGTTCGCCCACGGCAGCTGTTCTTCGACCCCGCTGCGGTAGCTCCCCGACATGTCGATGCAGACGTCGCGGATGTTCTCCGCGCAGCCGCCGTGGGCCTCGAGGTCGTCGGCGAACTGCGCGATGCGTCTCGCCCACCGTCTGCTTCTCGCCCTGCTGGCCGCCGTGGGCCTCGAGGTCGTCGGCGAACTGCGCGACCACCTCGGCCTTGCGCCCCTCGGTGGCGAACAACAGCCGCGGCGCCTCGAGATCGTGAAAGAGGCTGATGTAGTGGTGTCCCCGCTGCGCGGCGGTCTCGTCCAGGCCCACGGCGGTGACCTGCGAGAAGTCCTCCTGCGCACGCGCCTGCTCGACATAATGATCCAGCACCCGCCACAGGCGCATGTCGCTCACCCCGAGCAGCTGCGCGACCTGGCGCACCGTCATGGCCCGGCACAAGGCGACGATCAGCGCCTCCATCAACTGGGTGAAGCCGGTGCCGGGACGCGCCCACGGCACCTCGACTTGGGTGGTCTTGCCGCAGGCGCCACAGCGCACCCGCGGCACCTTGGCCTGAATGTACGCCTGGAACTGGAAGAAGTTCAGATGACGCCATTCCCGCGCCTGCGTGTCATGCACCGGCTGGTGCTCCGCCCCGCAGTGCGGGCAGGTAAAGCGGGTCCCGCGGGTAAAGCCGACGGTGAAATCGATACGCCCCTCCTGCGGATCGAAGCCCACGTCTCGGACCTCCCAAGGGGTCTGCAGACCCAACGCGACGGTGAACAAGGATGTGGAATCCACGGCAGCGACCTCCGGTGGTTGGCCTGTGGACATGTGGACGCGTCCTACGGACCGGCCCGAGCCCTACGGGCCGTGTGGACAACCCCTGGACCGCGCCGAGCGAGGACCTGCCGACTGATGACTCGCAGCCGGCGCGGCCCACCGGTTGCCCACACTCTCGGGCCTCGCGCCCACATGCCCACAGGCCCAGCAACAGGATTGACGAATTGTGCTCTAAAGGGTGCGAACCGGCAGGGGCGGAGTCAAGCCCCGACCCACAGGAAACGTAACAGAGGCCCAGAACATTAGCTCCGAGAACGTCCTGTCTCCAGACCCAGCGCCAAATCGCCCTGAATATCCTCGATCTCTTCCAAGCCGACGGCGACCCGCACCAGCCCTTCGCCGATGCCGACGGCGGCGCGCTCTTCCGGCGTAAGCCGACCGTGGGTGGTGGTCGCCGGATGGGTGATGGTGGTCTTCACATCGCCGAGATTGGCCGTGATGGACAGAAGACGCGTCGAGTCAATCAGGTGCCAGGCACCGGCGCGACCGCCGCGCACGTCGAAGGCGACGATGCCGCCACCGGTGCGCTGCTGGGAGCCGATAAGATGATGCTGGGGGTGATCGGGCAAGCCAGGATAATAGACGCGCTCGATCCCCGGCTGCGCGAGCAGCCATTGTGCGAGTGTCGCCGCGGACTGCGCATGGGCAAGCATCCGCAGCTTCAGCGTTTCGAGCCCTTTGAGAAACACCCAAGCGTTGAAGGGGCTCATGGTCGGACCGGCTGTTCTCAACACGCCGAAGACCCCCTCGCCCACCAGCTTGCGATCGCCGACGACCGCGCCGCCGACACAACGTCCCTGGCCGTCGAGGTACTTGGTGGCGGAATGGATCACCAGATCCGCACCGAGCTCAAGCGGGCGTTGCAGGGCCGGGGTGCAAAAACAGTTGTCGACCGCCAGAAGACAGCCCCGGCGATGCGCAACCTCGGCCAGACCCCGGATGTCGACCATCTCGGTCAATGGATTGGACGGGGTTTCGCAGAACAGAAGCCGGGTCTCGGGGCGAATCGCCGCGTCCCACGCGTCCAAGTCAGCGAGCGTCACATAGCTGGTCGCGATGCCGAACCGGGAGAGGTATTTGTTGAAGAGGAGCGTGGTGCTGCCGAACAGGCTGCGCGAGGCGACGATGTGCTCCCCGGCCTCCAGCAGGCCCATGCAGACGGCCAGAATGGCGGACATCCCGGAGGCGGTCGCGACACAGCGCTCGCCGCCTTCGAGGCTGGCCAGACGCTCCTCGAAGGCCGAGACCGTCGGGTTTGTGAAACGCGAATAGATGTTTCCCGCTTGATCGCCGGAAAAACGCGCGGCGGCCTGGGCGGCGCTGTCGAAGACGAAGCTCGATGTCGTGAAGATTGGCTCGCCGTGCTCGTCTTCCGCGGTGCGGTGGTGGCCGATCCGCACGGCGCGGGTTGCGAAACCGGGTTCGGCCGAAGGCTGCGCTTCAGCCGACTCGTCTGCGCTCGATCGCCGGTCAGGCGGAGTTGTAGAGGTCAATGACGTTCTCGCTGAAAGAGCCGTAGGCAGTCTTGGCAACGTCGTTGCGATTCGCTTCGAGCGTTTGAAGATATTCGGGTGTGACGTCCCCGGTCACGTAGATGCCGTCGAAGACCGAGGTGTCGAAGCGGTCCACATGGCTTTTGCCCTTCTTCTGGACGGCGTCGATCAGGTCATCGAGCTCTTGAAAAATGAGTCGATCCGCACCCAGCTCGCGCGCGACTTCCTCCTCGGTCCGACCGTGGGCGATGAGCTCGGTGGCCGCGGGCATGTCGATCCCGTAGACGTTGGGGAAGCGTACCGGCGGGGCCGCGGAGGCAAAATAGACACGATGCGCCCCGGCATCGCGCGCCATCTGAATGATCTGCTGCGAGGTCGTTCCGCGCACGATGGAGTCGTCGACCAACAGGACGTTCTTTTTGCGAAACTCCAGCTCGATGGCATTGAGCTTCTGCCGCACCGATTTCTTGCGGACCTGCTGCCCGGGCATGATGAAGGTGCGCCCGATGTAGCGGTTCTTGATGAATCCTTCCGAATAAGGCACGCCGAGCTGATTGGCCAGTTGTAGCGCGGCGGTGCGGCTGGTGTCGGGGATGGGGATCACGACATCGATGTCGTGAGTGGACCACTCGCGCTTGATCTTGGCGGCGAGCTTTTTGCCCATGCGCGAGCGCGCCTTATGCACCGAGATGTTGTCGATGATGGAGTCCGGGCGGGCGAAGTAGACGAACTCGAAGATGCAGGGCGACAGGATGGGCTGGGCGGCACACTGGTGCGTGTTGATCTGACCGTCGACGGTGATGCAAACTGCCTCGCCCGGCGCGACATCCGCGATCAGGGTGAAGCCGATGGTGTCGAGCGCCACGCTCTCGGAGGCGATCATGTACTCGGTGCCGAGATCGGTCTCGCGACGTCCGTAGACCAAGGGCCTGATCCCGTGCGGATCGCGGAAGCCGAAGACGCCGAAGCCAGGGATCATCGCGACCGCGGCATAACCGCCTCGACAGCGTCGATGCACCCCCGACACTGCGCGAAAGACGTCGTGCTCGTCGATCCGCAGCTTGCCCTGGAGCTGGAGCTCATGGGCGAAGACGTTCAGCAGGATCTCGGAATCCGACGCGGTGTTGAGGTGGCGAAGATCTTCGACGAAGAGGTCGCGCTTGAGGTCCTCGGCATTCGTGAGATTGCCGTTGTGGGCAAGCACGATCCCGTAAGGCGAGTTGACGTAGAAGGGTTGCGCCTCGGCCGAGCTGGCTGCGCCGGCGGTCGGATAGCGGACATGCCCGACACCCATATTGCCGCCCAGTTGGATCATGTGTCGCGTACGGAAGACATCGCGCGCAAGACCGTTGTCCTTGCGCAGATGGAGCTTGTCGCCCTGACAGGTCACGATGCCCGCGGCATCCTGTCCCCGGTGTTGCAGCACCAGCAGCGAGTCGTAGAGCGCTTGGTTGACCGGACTTTTACCGACGATGCCGACGATGCCGCACATGACTTCCTCGCCCGCGTCCAGCCCGGAGACCGAGACGGATGCTGCTGATTGTGAACAGCGGACTATACCCCGTGAGGTTCACCCGGGACAACATCGAACGCCCGATCGCCCGATCCAGGTTTCAGCCGCGCAACCCGCGCCGGTCGCATCTCCCGATGCGCATCATCGAAACAAACCAATCGCGGGACACCAGAGGCTGGCGGCCGTAAAAACTCAAGCGACGCAATCCCTCAAAGACTCTTGACCCTGGCCTGGACCTCTTCCGGCACCAGACCGATGAGCCAGCCGGCCACCGCTTGGAACTGCCCGATGAGCCGTGATTCCTGCCACCAGGAATCCTCCGGCATGGGCGTGAGGGCCCCCAGAAAGGCCGCCATCGCCACGATGACCACGCCGCGGCCCGCTCCGAAGACCAACCCGAGCACCCGATCGACGACACCGAGACCGGTCTTTTCGATCAGGGCCGACAGCAGTGCGCCCAAGAGTGCGCCGATGAGGAGCGTCGCCAGGATCAAGCCGATAAAGGCCGCGGCCAGACGCACCGAGGGCTGCGACAGGTAGGGCACCAGCAGCTCGGCGACCTCGCGGTGGAACAGCCAAGCGATCAGGATCGCTGCGATCCAGACCCCCAGGGACACGACCTCGCGGATCAGACCGCGCCCGAGCCCGACCAACGCGGACAGCAGGACAACCCCGAGGATAGCGTAATCGACCCAATTCATCGTCAGCTCCGACGCACCGGACTAGAGGGAAACGCAGCGCGAGCCGGAACCGACTCAGGGATAACGCTGAACAAAGGGGTCCTTGTATTTCTGGCGGAGCTTGGCGGCCGTCTTTTCAGCGCTCGATCGGTCCGCTTCGGGTCCGACACGGACGCGAAAATAGGTACGTCCTCCGACCACGGCCGACTCGACGAAGGCGGAATAGCCCTCGCTTTGAAGCTTTGCCGCCAATTCCTGCGCGCTTGCCGACGTCCCCAGACTCGCGACTTGAGTGACATAGGACGGCATCCCGTCGTCGCGCGCCATCGGCGGTGGTGCCTCGGGCACCCGAGTGGTCGCGACCGGCGCCGTACTTGGCGCCGCGACCGGCGGGGCCGCCACCGAGTCTCCCGCCGGCTCGTCGAACCCGCCCTCGTACACGGGCTCGATCTCCTCGGCAGCGGGGAGCGCCAAGGTCGCCGGATCGATCCAGGACTCTTCGGGAAGCCCGACGACGCCCGAGTCGGCCGGTGTCAGAAAGGACTCCGAGCGAAAGCGCTCGTCGACAACCGGCTGCTCGGGAATCACCGCCGGCAGCGCGGGCAGATCCGTCACCGACTCTTGCTCGAACAGCATCGGGACGAAGATAACCGACAGCGCGACGATCACGATCGCCCCCACCAACCGCTTCTTTGCGCCTTCTTGCATAAATCGCCACCTGAATATCGAGCATCGTGCGAATCGCCGACGCCCTGAGATCATGTTTGTCGACCGGCCTCGAAAGACCGGGAGTATAGCATGCACAAGCCGGAACCATACCGGCGGCCCCAAAATATCGCTATTGTTTTCAATTGGATAATATCACAACTCCAGGTCACGGCCGGAGCCGCGCAAGGGCTCGGGAGACCCTCGATGGCCGAATCGGACACCCCGACCCGAGGCTCAGCCCCGATCGCCGCGACCCGGATCGAGCCGGCGCAGCGCCGCCCCGACGGTCGTGAATGAGCCGACGACCAAGAGGGCGTCCCCCGGCTCGGATGCGGCCTCGGCAGCATCGAGCGCGGCATCCAGATCCGACAGCAACACCGCCGCAGGTGCAGGCAAGACCGCGTCCAGACGCTTGCTCAGTACCTCCACGGGCATCGCGCGCGGATCCGTGCTCTGCGCGAGAAACCAATCGCCGACAAACGGCAGGAGCGGTCCGACGATCGACTCGGGCGACTTGTCCTCAAGGACTGCAAGGACGGCGCGCAGCCGACCCCGACAGGCGAAGGCACGTAGATTCGCGGCCAGTGCCTGTGCCGCCTCGCCGTTGTGCGCAACGTCCAGGATCCAGGTCAAGGTTCCGGGGAAGACCTGGAACCGGCCCGGCAAGCGTGCCCGTTGCAACCCGGCCCGGATGGCGTTGACCGAGATCGGCAAGCGCTCATGCAAGGCGCGCAGTGCTGCGATCGCCGCCGAGGCGTTGTCGTACTGGAACGGGCCGCGCATCGCCGGCTCGGGCAAGGCCAGACGCTCGCCCGAGGGCGCACTCCAGATCCAGCCTCCGCCATCGCCGAGGCTCCAGTCGAGCTCCCGACCGAGCTGCAGGGGCAGACTCCCGCGCAGCTGTGCCTCGGCCCGCAGCCGTGCCGGGGCATCGCGTTGCCCGATGACGCCCGGACGTCCCGGACGAAAGATCCCGGCCTTCTCGTAGGCGATTTGATCCAAGGAGTCGCCCAACCAGGCCATATGATCCAGCCCGATCGAGGTGACGACGGAGACATCCGCGTCCCACAGATTCACCGCATCGAGACGTCCGCCCAGCCCGACCTCGAGGATGACGACATCGGGGGCGCTGCGCACGAAGATGTCGAGCGCCGCGAGGGTGCCGAACTCGAAATAGGTCAGCGCCGTCTCCCCGCGCGCCCGGTCGATCCGCTCGAACGACTCGCAGAGGAGCGCATCGGAGACATCCTCCCCGTCGATCCGTACACGCTCGTTGTAACGCAGCAGATGCGGCGAGCTGTAAACCCCGGTGCGATATCCGGCGGCTCGACAGATCGCCTCCGTCATCGCGACACAGGAGCCCTTGCCGTTGGTCCCGCCCACCGTGATGAGCGGAAACGGCAAGGACGCCGGCCCCAACCGCGCCCAAACGCAAGCCACCCGTTCGAGCCCGAGCGCGATGGCCTTCGGATGCAGCTGCATCTGCCAGCTCAACCAGGCATCGAGGGTGTCGAAACGACTCATGTCGGCAGTCCCGATGGCGGATCACACAGCCACGCCGACCGGCTTCCTGCAGCCTGTAAGGCCCGACACACACACCAGCTCACACGCATTCGACAGCCTGAATCGCGTCCGCGCCAAGACTCGCGGGCACACACGGCCCGGCCCCCAAATACAATCCGTCCAAACTGCACGAGACGCGATTCAGACCGGTACGACAGTGCGTACATACCGCGGCCGATGCGTCAAGATCGCCAGCAGATCGGCGATGCGCTCGCGCAGGTCGCGCCGATCCATGATCATGTCGAGCGCGCCCTTTTCGATCAGGAACTCGCTGCGCTGGAAACCCTCGGGCAGCTTCTCATGCACCGTCTGCTCGATCACGCGCGGACCGGCGAAACCGATCAATGCGTTGGGCTCGGCGATGTTGACATCACCGAGCATCGCGAGACTCGCCGAGACGCCGCCCATGGTCGGATCCGTCATGACGGAGACGAAGGGAAGCGAATGCTCGCGCATGCGTCCCAAGGCCGCGCTGGTCTTGGCCATCTGCATCAGGGAGAAGAGGCTCTCCTGCATGCGTGCGCCGCCGCTTGCCGAAAAACAGACGTAGGGCGAGTTTTGCTCGAGCGCCGCCTCGACACCCCGCACGAACCGCTCGCCGACCACCGAGCCCATGGAACCGCCCATGAAGCCGAACTCGAAGGCCGAGGCCACGATCGGCTGACCCTTCAGCCGACCACACATCACGATCATGGCCTCCTTTTCGGAGGACTGCTTCTGGGCCTGGACAAGACGGTCTTTGTATTTCTTCAGATCCTTGAACTTGAGCGGGTCCAGAGACTCCAGCTCGGCCCCGATCTCTTCGCGACCCTCCGGATCGAGAAAGGTCTCGAGCCGGCGGCGCCCGCTCAAGCGGCTGTGGTGACTGCACTTGGGGCAGACCTCGAGGTTCCGCTCGAGCTCCGCGCGGTAGAGGATGGCCTGACAGCCCGGGCATTTCGCCCAGACGCCCTCGGGCACCGCTCGCTTGGTGCTGGCATCGGTGCGGATCCGGCTCGGGATCAGCTTCTCGAACCAGCTCATACTCTTGTCCATCGCCTGCTTGATGGTGGCCGCGCGATCGCCCTTAAGCTCGTCTGCAATTCCGCGCAGTGCGGATTGGTCCTGCGTGGATTGGCCGGGCGCGGATTTCCCGGGTGGGCTCGCGCCGGGTTCCGATGGTTTATCCAAACGCGTCAGCGCGTGGCGAACCCGGCTGGGCGGCTTAGGCGACATGGGCATCCACCTCGTCGATGGCCTGGCGTAGACCGGTGAGGAAATCCGCAACGGCCTCCGGGATGCGCTCCGGGGTCGCGGCGAGCGCCTCGATTCGGCTCACGATGGCGCTGCCGACGATGACCGCATCGGCCACTTGTGCGACCGAAGCTGCGGTTTCGGGGTTGTTGATGCCGAACCCGACCCCGACCGGGAGTCGGATCAGCGACTTGATGAGACCCACCTTCTCGGCCACCGCGGCGGTATCCAGGTTCCCGGCCCCGGTCACGCCTTTGACCGAGACGTAATAGACAAATCCGGAGGCGACCTCGCCGATCCGCGCGATGCGCGCCTCGGTCGAGGTGGGTGCCAGGAGATAGACCAGATCCAGTCCCTGCGCCTTGAGCATCGCGACCAGCGCGTGCCCCTCCTCGGGCGGCACGTCGACAATCAGGGCGCCGTCCAGTCCTGCCGCGTGCGCCGTGACCGCGAAGGTTTCGTAACCCATCACCTCGATCGGATTGAGATAACCCATGAGGATGACCGGCGTCTCGGTGTCGCGCTCGCGGAACTGCCGGACCATGTCGAGCACGTCGTCGAGCGAGACGCCTTGGGCCAAGGCCCGCTCGGTCGCCCGCTGGATGACCGGGCCGTCGGCGATCGGATCGGAGAAGGGCACACCCAGCTCGATGAGATCCACGCCCGCGGCGACCATCGCATGCATCAACGGAACGGTCACGGCGGGCGACGGATCACCGGCGGTGACGAAGGGAATGAGCGCGGTGCGACCGCGCTCGCGAAGCTGCTCGAAACGTGCGGCGATTCGACTCATAAGACCAACCCGTCGTGACTGGCGACCGTATGCATGTCCTTGTCCCCGCGGCCCGAGAGATTGACGATGATCGTCTGATCCTTGCGCATGGTCGGGGCAAGCTTGTGCACGTAGGCCAGGGCGTGACTGGACTCGAGCGCGGGGATGATGCCCTCGGTGCGTGTCAGGTGATGAAAGGCGCGCAGGGCCTCGTCGTCGGTGACCGAGTCGTAGCGGGCACGTCCGCTGTCCTTGAGCCAGGCGTGTTCCGGGCCGACGCCGGGATAGTCGAGCCCGGCCGAGATGGAATGGGTCTCGACGATCTGGCCGTGGTTGTCTTCCATCAAATAGGTCCGGTTGCCGTGCAGCACGCCGGGACGCCCTGCACAGAGCGGCGCGGCATGGCGGCCGGTCTGCAGACCGTCGCCCGCGGCCTCCACGCCGTAGATGGCCACACCTTCGTCCCCGATGAAGGGATAGAAGAGCCCGATGGCGTTGGAGCCGCCGCCCACGCAAGCGACCAAGGCATCGGGCAGACGCCCGCTGCGCGCGAGCATCTGCGCGCGGGCCTCGCGACCGATCACCGCCTGGAAATCCCGAACCATCGCCGGATAGGGATGCGGACCGGCCACGGTGCCGATGATGTAGAAGGTGTTGTCGATGTTCGTCACCCAGTCGCGCATCGCCTCGTTCAGCGCATCCTTGAGCGTACGCGAGCCGGAGGTGACCGAGACCACGCGCGCCCCGAGCAGGCGCATGCGATAGACGTTCGCCTCTTGGCGGGCGATATCGACCTCGCCCATGTAGACGACACACTCCAGTCCGAGCCGCGCCGCCACGGTCGCGCTCGCCACCCCGTGCTGACCGGCGCCGGTCTCGGCGATGATGCGGGTCTTGCCCATGCGGCGCGCAAGCAAGGCCTGACCGATGGTGTTGTTGACCTTGTGCGCACCGGTGTGATTTAGATCCTCGCGCTTGAGGAAGATCTGCGCACCGCCGAGCTCGCGGCTCCAACGCTCGGCGTGATAGAGGGGCGAGGGCCGGCCGACATAGTCCTGCAGATCGGCATCGAGCTCGGCCTGAAACTGCGGATCGGCCATGTAGCGCTCGTAAGCCGTGCGTAGCTCTTCGAGCGGATGCATCAGGGTCTCGGGGACAAACATCCCGCCGTAGGGTCCGAAATGACCGCCGGCGTCCGGCCAGTCATAGGCACCGGGATGCGAGCGCCGCGCACTCGCGGCACCGGCAAAGTCCCAGTCGAAATTATCCGGAGATGTCGACATCGTTCACCCTCTTCATGAAATCACGAATCTTGTCATGGTCCTTGACGCCTTTCGACGCCTCCACACCGCCGCTGACGTCGACGCCGAACGGGCGGACCCGGCGGATCGCCTCACCGACATTCTCCGCATCGAGGCCGCCCGCGAGGACGATCGACGGCGCGATGGCCGCGGGAACGCGATCCCAATCGAAGCGCTGCCCCGTCCCGCCGGAACGCGCCGGGTCGAAGGTGTCGAGCAAAACCCCGGCGGCGTGCTCGTAGCGCCTCAACTGGGCCGCGAGATCGATGTCGGGGCGCATCCGCACCGCCTTGATCCAGCGCCGGCCGAAGGAGGCGCAGAGTTCCGGAGACTCCTCGCCGTGGAATTGCAGCAGCTCGAGCGGAACCCGGTCCAGGGTCGCGCGGATCTGCTCGGGAGAGGCATCGACGAAGAGCCCGACTGCCGTCACGAATGGCGGCAACCCGGCGCAGAGGTCTCGGGCATCCTGCGGCGACACCGCCCGTGGACTCGACGGATGGAAGACGAAGCCGATCGCGTCGACCCCCGCAGCCACGGCCGCCTCCACGTCGGCCCGACGCGTCAGGCCGCAAATCTTAACGCGGGTTCTCATGATTGGCGAATGCCTGCTGAACCGCGTCCTTGAGCGACTGACCAACGGGGGTCGAAGCATCGCGCGTCGGGGCAAGATGCGAGCGTCGAGTCGACGCGGTTCGGCTGATTACAAGCAAGAGCGTGGGACATTGTGCTGATCCGTCGATGGTGCCGGCGCCGGACCGGACGGCAATTGAAACGCTTCCGGGTAGTCGGCGCGGACGAAATAGAGCCCTTGGGGTGGGGCGGTCACACCGCCGAGGCGGCGGTCGCGCAGCTCCAGTAGCTCGCGCGTCCACTCGACCGACGCCTCGCCGCGGCCAATCGTCATCAGCACGCCGGCGATATTGCGAACCATATGGTGCAAAAACCCGTTGGCACCAACCCGCAGCTGAATAAGGCCATCCGTCTCGCTCAGCTGCAGGTAGTGCAGATGCCGGATCGGACTCTTCGCCTGACAGGCGACCGCGCGGAAGCTGGAGAAGTCGTGCACGCCGACAAGCGCCTGTCCGGCCTCGCGCATACGCTGGATGTCCAACGGGCGGTGGCTCCAAACGGCGCGGTCGCGCTGCAGGGGCGAGCGCGTCGCGCGCACCATGATCAGGTAGCGGTAATGGCGAGCCTTCGCCTCGAAACGGGCATGAAACCGTGGATCGACCGGACAGGCCCAGCGCACGGCGACATCGGGCGGAAGATTGACGTTGGTCCCGAGCACCCAGGCGCGCTCGGTGCGACACGCGGCGGTGTCGAAATGCACCACCTGCTCGTCGGCATGCACGCCGGCATCGGTGCGGCCGGCGCACTGGACGCGGATCGGGTGATCGGCGACGCGACCGATCGCCTCTTCGAGCGTCGCCTGGACGCTGCGAACTCCAACCTGGATCTGCCAACCGCGAAACGCCGAGCCGTCGTACTCGATGCCCATGGCGATCCGTTGCTGGCTCGCCGCGGTAGCCGGCACGGATCCATCGGGCTCAGGCGTGGACTCCGGGCTCGGCCCGGATGTCGGCGCGGCTCTCGGCGCCCATATCGGCAGCGCGGTCACCTCGGCATTCAGGCGAGTGTCCTCAGCATGTCTTGTGCCTCGCGGCGCTGCTCCTCGCGACCGTCCGCACTGACTTCCTGGAGGATCTCCCGCGCAGAGGCGAAGTCGTCCATATCGATGTAGGCGCGTGCGAGGTCGAGCTTGGTCGAGTTCTCGTCCCAAATCCCGGAATCCATTGCCCATTGATCGGAGAGCAGATCGTCGGGGGGCTCGAGCACGTTCTGTCGTGGCGCACTTCGAGACTCATCCGGTATCGCGTGCGAGAGGCCTGCCTCGTCCCCCGGAAGCTCCAACCGTGGGAGCGACGCCTCGGGTTCGGACATCGCCGAGGCAGCCGGCGACGACGCAGCAGGAAAGGAGGTAGACGGCGGCAACCCTGCCTCGAAGAAGGCGTCGAGATCCAAATCACGCGAGTCGCGAAGATCGTCCAGCGTCAGGATCAAGTCGTCTTCGACGGAGAGGTCCGCCTGCCGATCACGCGCGTCGGGGTCCGCCGGTTCGGGCAGATCCAACAGACCCGAAAGCTCGGAGAGATCCGCAGGGCTGTCCAAGGCGGAATCCCGGAACAAGAGCGGAAGATCCTCGTCCTGCGTCGGGAGGGACGGCACTTCTGCCGCCGGCCGGGAAGTCGAGCCGGGAGTCGGTCCGAGAGGAGGCTTGGAGTCGATCTCGTCGAGATCAAGCCTGAAGAAGTCGTTGTCGTCCTCGCGCGCCTCGCCGAACCACGAATCGGCAGCAGCGTCCGAATGACGTCGTTGGTCGCCCGTCTCGGTTGCGGGGGCGCCGGTCGCCTCGCTTATCGCCATGGCGGCTCCCGGATCCCAGGTGCCGCCTTGCTCGACCACCGCGGCAATCGCGCTCAGGCGTTGCCAGCGCGCCGGCTCGGCGGTGTCCGCACCGGTGGCCTTCAGATGCTGCATGAGCGTGCGCAACGCATCCGGATTCTCGGATCCGGCATAGACCTCCGCGAGTTTGAAGCGCACGTCGAGGCGTTCCGGCGAGCGCTTCAGCTCGTGCTTGAGCAGCTCCTCGGCCTCCTTGTAACGACCGTAGGCGATGTAGATATCGGCCTCGGAGAGCGCATCGGCCTCGTCGGCCTCTGTCTCGAAGTGCCCGAAAGTAGTCAGCTGGGAAGACGGCGTCAACAACCCGGAGTCGATCTGCGGCGCTTGGGCCGTCGGCTCGGGTGTAGGAGGCTCCGGCTCGCGCAGCGGCGCGAGTCCGGCATCGGCCTGCAACCGGGCAGCGACATCGGCCCGCCCACGCTTGGAAGCATCCGGCTCGGGAGCAGCCGACTCAGGCTGCGGCTCGTGCTCGGGAAAGTCGAGGACGGCAGAGTCGATACTCCATTCCTCTTCGTTCTCCTCCTGCTCGCGGCGACGACGACGTGCCGACAGCAACGAGAATGCGAGGACGCCGAAAGCGGTCATCCCGGCGAAACCAGCCAGCGGGAGCAGATAGTCGTGCCAGGCGGAGGTGGACACGGGGTCGGTCTCTACCGGCCCCGCGGTCTCCTCGCTCTTCGCCGACGCCGGGACCACCGGGGATGTTTCGGTTTCGACCTCGGCAACGCGCGGGTCGACGCCCGCATCGACGACCGTTGCCTCCTCGTCCGGGGCCGTTTCGATCTCCTCGGAGATGGACTGAGCGCCATCGGTTGCGGCAATCTCGGTCTCCTCCACAACCCGACCGGGAGCTTCCGCGGAAGACTCCGAAGCGACCTCGATCGCGACCGATTCGCCAGACGTACCTCCCTGAAGGCGCGCCATCTCGGCGTTTCGCAGTTGCAGCAGGGTTTGGATGTCGGCGAGCTGCGTCTCCAGCTCGCGGACCCGTTCGCGAAGCTCCTCGGTCTCCTGACGGGCCGATTCGCTCGCCTCGATCACCAACAGCAGCTCCTGCTCCAGATCGGTCCCCGGCGACGGCGTGCTCTCGGAGTCCCGGTCGGCGTCATCGGCTGCTTGTACCGGCGCCGGCTCGACGGTGCCGGGGACGGTTCCGGGCGCCGCACCGGCAGCCGCGCCCGCGATGCGCAGACGGGCGCTCTGCGCCGCTGCGGCGTCCTCGATCCGCGCAACCTCGGTGATGGGCGAACGACGCACCGTACCACCCTGCAGCGCCGCCTGAAGCTCGGTCGCCGCCGCCGCCTCGTCGAGGGCAAACAATTCTGCGCGCGTGGGGATGACGAGTGTCTTGCCGGCGATCAGACGTTCGATGTCGCCGTTGATGAAGGCGTCCTGATTATTGCGATAAAGCGCCAGAGCGGTCTGGGCCGTCGTCGCGCCTGCGGGTTGAGCCCCGCGCGTCAGCCGCAACAGACCCGTCCCGGAACGCACGGGACCAAAATAGGCGGGGAACCCATCCGCCCCGCTCGGGATCCGCGGGACCGGCTGCGACGGGGGCCGATCGACAGCATCGCTGCGCGGCGGTGCAGGGTCGGCGCGCGCAGCCGATCGAGGTGGCGCAGGGGGCGTCGCCGGTCGACGATCCGCAATGGCCGGCGGGCGAACCGCAGGTGCGGGACGCTCGGACATCGAGGGAGGATCCAGGAGAACCGTGAATTCCTTGACCAGTTGACCGGTCGGCCAGACGACCTCGACGAGAAAGTCCATGAAGGGCTCGCGGATCGGCTCGCGACTCGTGATACGGATCACCGCATCCCCGCGCCCGGACATCTGAGGTTGAAAGGCGAGCTGCGTCAGAAAGTGATAGCGCTCGATGCCGGATTTCGCGAAGGCATCCGCGGTGGCGAGCGACGCTCTGATGGTGTCGAGCTCGTCGGACTTGACGTCGAAGAGATCGATCTCGCCGATGAAGGGTTGGTTGAGGGCGGACTCGGTCCTTAATCCTCCGAGGCCGAGGGCAAAAGCGTCGGCGCCCATCAGGGCCAAGACAATGATCGACGCTTGAATGGCCTGACGAGACATCCGCCTCCCTCGTGCGCTGGCGGCATCGGACCGCCGGAATCGAAAGAGCCGGCGGCCAATGGCTCGTCCAGCCCGAATTCCCCCTGAAGCGACTGGACTATATCCGAACGCATCCGTGCACACCAAGCACGGCTTGTGCTTCGGACCTCGAACGCGAGCGGATCAGCGCGCGAGCAGGATGCGCAGCATGCGTCGCAGGGGCTCGGCTGCGCCCCAGAGCAACTGATCGCCGACCGTGAAGGCCGTAAGATAGCGCTCGCCCAGGTTCATCTTGCGGATCCGCCCGATCGGGACGGTCAGGGTCCCGGTGACCGCCGCGGGCGACAGACCACGCACCGTCTCCTGCCGATCGTTGGGGATGAGGCGCACCCAGTCGTTGGCGCTCGCGACAATAGACTCGACCTCGGCGACCGAGATGTCGCGCGTCAGCTTGATGGTGAGGCCCTGACTGTGGCAGCGCATGGCACCGACGCGCACGCAGAGTCCGTCGATCGGCAACGGATCGCCCTCGCGGCCGAGGATCTTGTTGGTCTCGGCCATGCCTTTCCATTCCTCGCGGCTCTGGCCGTTCGGCAAGGCGGTGTCGATCCAGGGGATCAGACTGCCGGCCAGAGGGGCCCCGAAGTTCTCGCTCGGAAACGCTGTGCCGCGCATCGTCTCGGTGACGCGCCGATCGATCTCCAGGATAGCGGAGGCAGGATCATCCAGGAGCGCGGAGACGGCGCCGTGCAGCGCGCCCATCTGGGACAGCAGCTCGCGCATGTTCTTGGCACCCGCACCGGAGGCGGCCTGATAGGTCATGGCGCTGACCCATTCGACCAGACCCTCGCGGAACAACCCGCCGATCGCCATCAGCATGAGGCTCACGGTGCAGTTGCCGCCGATGAAATCGCGCTTGCCCTGATCCAGTGCGGCATCGATCACCGGCTGATTGACCGGATCCAGGATGATGGTCGCGTTCGGATCCATGCGCAGCGCGGAGGCCGCGTCGATCCAATAGCCGTCCCAGCCGGTGGCGCGCAGTTTGGGGTAGATCGCCTTGGTATAGTCCCCGCCCTGACAGGTCAGGATGAGATCCATCTCGCGCAGTGCATCGATGGACTCGGCATCCTGCAGCGGGCGTGCGCCCTGTCCGACGTCCGGACCCGGCTGACCGACCTGCGAGGTGGTGAAGAAGACCGCCTCGGGGATCAGGTCGAAATCCCCCTCCGCCCGCATGCGGTCCATCAAGACCGAGCCGACCATGCCACGCCAGCCGATGAATCCGACACGCATCATTCAGGTACTCCGCAATCGTGGATTGGTGTGTCTATCGTTCGGCTTCCTGCCTCCTGCCTCCTGCCTCCTGCCTCCTGCCTCCTATCAAACCGAAGCTGATGGCTGATGGCTGGAGGCTGGAGGCCGGAGGCTCCTAAAGCGCCGCCGCCACCGCGTCGCCCATCTCGGCGGTGCCGACCTGGCGCATGCCGCTCGACATGATGTCCGCGGTGCGCAGGCCCTGATCAAGCACCTTGGAGACGGCGGTCTCGATGCGCTCGGCGGCGGGCACGGCGTCGAGCGAATAGCGCAGCATCATGGCGACCGAGAGGATGGTGGCAAGCGGATTGGCCACACCCTTCCCGGCGATGTCCGGCGCGGAGCCGTGGATCGGCTCGTACATACCCTGACCTTTCTCGTTCAGGGAGGCCGAGGGCAGCATGCCGATGGAACCGGTCAGCATGGCCGCGCAGTCCGAGAGGATGTCGCCGAAGATGTTGCCGGTGACCATGACGTCGAACTGCTTGGGCGCGCGCACCAGCTGCATGGCGGCATTATCGACATACATATGAGAGAGCGCGATTTCGGGATAGTCGCGTGCGGTCCGGATCGCGACCTCGCGCCACATCTCGGTGCATTCGAGCACGTTTGCCTTATCCACCGAGCAGACCTTCTTGCCGCGCTTCATGGCGATGTCGAAGGCGACGCGACAGATGCGCTCGACCTCGGACTCGGTGTAGACCATGGTATTGAAACCGCGACGCTCGCCCGACGGCAAGGTCTCGACCCCGCGCGGCTGGCCGAAGTAGATGTCGCCGGTGAGTTCGCGCACGATCATGATGTCGAGCCCGGAAACCACCTCGGGCTTGAGCGTGGAGGCATCGGCCAACTGCGGATAGAGGATCGCCGGGCGTAGGTTGGCGAAGAGCCCGAGACCCGCACGCAGACCGAGCAGACCCTTCTCGGGACGCTTGGAGATGTGCAGCGGCTCCCATTTGGGTCCACCCACCGCGCCGAGCAGCACGGCATCGGATGCACGCGCGGCCTCCAGCGTCTCTTCGGGCAGCGGATCGCCCGCGGCATCGTAGGCCGCACCGCCGACCAGTCCATCCTGCAGAGAGACATCGATGGCCCCTTCCGCTTGCAGGACGTTCAGGATCTTGACGGCCTCGGCCACGATCTCCGTGCCGATCCCGTCACCCGCCAGCACCAGAATCTTCTTGCTCAATGGTTTCTCGCTCAATCAAGTCTTGTGGTGTGCCGCGCTTAAACCGCGCCCGGTGCGGTATGCGTCATGTGGTGGATGGCTTGGCCGCGCCGGCTCCGACGACTGTCGGAGCCGGCGCGGTTTAAAGTATTGAAAATCTTAAATTCTAAACCGCGACTCACTGGGATCAAGGAGATCTCCGAAGCTAAGTGAACAATGAAAACGACGCATGTCGCTCTGGACGCGGTTTAAACAATATGAAACTTCAAACCGCGTCTCACCGAGATCGAGCTCAAACGTCGATTCCAGGTCGCGGCGCGGAAAAGAGCCAGGGCGCCTCGCGCCGACGTCGCTCCTCGTAGGCGCGGATGGCATCGGCCTGCTCCAGGGTCACGCCGATGTCGTCGAGGCCCTTGAGCAGCCGTTCTTTGTTGCCTGCGTCGAGCTCGAACGCGATGCGGGTGCCGTCATCCAGCACGAGCACCTGCTCGGGAAGATCGACGCTGATCCGCAGTGCTTGGGGCCCGCTCGCCCGGGCAAAGAGGTCGTCGACGATCTTGGATACCAAAACGATCGGCAGAAGGCCGTTCTTAAAGCAGTTATTGTGGAAGATGTCGGCAAAGCTCGGGGCAATGATGACACGGATACCGAAGTCGGCGATCGCCCAGGGCGCATGCTCGCGCGAGGAGCCGCAGCCGAAGTTCTCGCGGGCCAGCAGGATCTGCGCACCCGCGTATCTCGGGTCGTTCAGAACGAAGGTCGGGTTCAGCGGGCGATTCGTGCAGTCCATCCCGGGCTCGCCGCGATCCAGATAGCGCAGCTCGTCGAAGAGATAAGGCCCGAAGCCGGTGCGCGCAATGCTCTTCAGAAACTGCTTCGGGATGATGGCGTCGGTGTCGACGTTCGAGCGATCGAGCGGTGCGACGATGCCGGTGAAATTCTGGAAGGGTTCCATCAGAGCTCCCTCACGTCGACGAAGTGACCGGTCACCGCCGCGGCGGCGGCCATCGCGGGGCTCACCAGATGGGTCCGACCCCCTTGACCCTGCCGGCCCTCGAAGTTGCGGTTGGATGTGGAGGCACAGCGCTCGCCTGGCTCGAGCCGATCGGCGTTCATCGCCAGACACATGGAGCAGCCCGGCTCGCGCCACTCGAAACCGGCCTCGGTGAAGATGCGGTCCAGGCCCTCGGCCTCGGCCTGCGCCTTCACCAGACCGGAGCCGGGCACGACCAGCGCCAATTGGATGCTCTCGGCGACCTTTCGGCCTTTCACGACCTCGGCAGCCGCACGCAAGTCCTCGATCCGCGAATTGGTGCAGGAGCCGATAAAGATCTTGTCCGGGCGGATGTCCCGAATCGCCGTGCCGGGCTCGAGACCCATGTAATCGAGTGCACGGCGGATGCCCTCGGCCCGCACCGGATCCTGCTCGTCGCGCGGATCCGGGACGGCGCCGCCGATCGGGACCACCATCTCGGGCGAGGTCCCCCAGGTGACCTGCGGCTGGATGGCCGCGGCATCCATCCGGACCACGCGATCGAAGTGCGCGTCCGGATCGCTGACCAGGGTGCGCCAACGGGCGGCTCCCTGCTCGAAGAGCTCACCGCTCGGGGCATAGGGACGGCCGCGCAGGTAGGCGATCGTCTTCTCGTCGACACCGATCAGTCCCGCCCGCGCGCCGGCCTCGATGGCCATGTTGCAGACCGTCATGCGCCCTTCCATCGAGAGTGCACGGATGGCGTCGCCGGCGAACTCGATCACCGAGCCCGTTCCGCCGGCCGTGCCGATCTCGCCGATGATGGCGAGCACCATGTCCTTGGCGGTGACCCCCGGTCCGACCTGCCCGTCGATGCTGATCAGGAGCGTCTTGGACTTGCGTTGGATCAGGCACTGGGTCGCGAGGACATGCTCGACCTCGGAGGTGCCGATTCCGAACGCGAGCGCACCGAAGGCGCCGTGGGTCGAAGTGTGGGAGTCGCCGCAGACGACGGTCGTGCCCGGCAGGGTAAAGCCCTGCTCCGGGCCGATCACGTGCACGACGCCCTGGCGCGGATCGGACATCCGAAACTCGGTGATCCCGAACTCGGCACAGTTGCTGTCGAGCGTCTCGACCTGGATCTTGGAGACCGGATCCGTGATGCCGGCCGCGAGATCGCGCGTCGGGACATTGTGATCCGGCACGGCCAGATTCGCCGCAACCCGCCACGGACGCCGACCGGCCAGACGCAGCCCCTCGAAGGCCTGCGGCGAGGTCACCTCATGAACGAGCTGGCGGTCGATATAGAGCAGGGCCGTGCCGTTCTCGTCGAGACGGACGACATGCTCGTCCCAAAGTTTAGCGTAGAGGGTCTTGGCACCCATGGCTCCGGCCTCGAAACAAAAACGAATCGCAAAGCATAAACGCCGGGGCAGTCAAACTCAATTGCGGCGGCGCAGCAGGGTGCGACCGAAACTGATGCGC
>NZ_DIUM01000122.1 GCF_002423035.1 Thiocapsa sp. UBA6158 | reverse complement strand
ACAAGTCGGACAGGCTCCTAGGGCTCCTTTCTGCCCGACCGTCGCTCAGGCGACGAAATCGCGCAGACGAACCGGCCGGCGCCGATCGCCCCAGCGACCCGGCATCGGCTCGAAGACGCCGGCGCAAACCGTCCCGCAGCGGTTGCAACGACCGTCCGCGGTCAGATTCCAGTCCGACAGCCGATACCGGTTGCGGCCGATGAGCTTCTGCCCGCAGCCGTAGCAGTAGGTGCTCTCGCCGTCCTCGTCATGGACGTTGCCGGTATAGGCGTAACGGACGCCGTTCTTGATCGCGATCGCACGTGCGCGGGTCAGGGTCGAGAGCGGGGTCGACGGATACTCGAGCATCTTGTAGTCGGGATGGAAGGCGGTGAAATGCATCGGGACATCGGGACCGAGATGCTCGACCACCCATTGGATCATGGACTCCAGCTCGGCATCCGAGTCGTTCTCCCCGGGAATGAGCAGGGTCGTCAGCTCGACCCAGACCCGGGTCTCGCGCACCAGATATTCCAGCGTATCCAAAACCGGCTGCAGGTGACCGCTGCAGAGCTTGTGATAAAACTCCTCCGTGAAGCCTTTGAGGTCGACATTGGCGGCATCCATCCACTTGAAGAACTCGACCCGTGGCTCCGGGCAGATGTAGCCGGCGGTCACGGCAACCGACTTGATCCCGCGCTCGCGGCACGCCGCGGCCACGTCGATGGCATATTCGTGGAAGATCACCGGGTCATTGTAGGTGTAGGCGACGCTGCGACAGCCCAGCGACGCGGCCGCCAGTGCGATCGTCTCGGGCTCGGCCGCATCGGCGAGCGTATCCATCTCGCGTGACTTGCTCATGTCCCAGTTCTGGCAGAACTTGCAGGTCAAATTGCAGCCGGCGGTCCCGAACGAGAGCACGGGGGTGCCCGGAAGGAAGTGGTTCAACGGTTTCTTCTCGATGGGATCGATACAAAACCCGGATGATCGTCCGTAGGTCGTCAGGACGATCTCCCCGCCTTGGCAGGCCCGCACGAAGCACATGCCGCGCTGCCCTTCCTTGATGCGGCAGAAACGCGGACAGAGGTCACACTGGACGCGACCGTCATCCAAGGCATGCCAGTAACGCGTCGGGACGACGCGATCGATCAGCTCGCCGTTCATCGCAACCTCCTGCTCGGTGTACCTTACAGTGTGGAAGACGCCGGGCCGATTGCAACCCCGGATGAGTTCGGGGTCTCGGGAAAGGTTGCCCGCTTCGCAGGACGCGTCATCCGTGCCGACTATACTTTGCGTATGAGGCGGCGCTCCCCCGAATCCTGTCCCGAGCCGATCCTCATCCGTCAGGAGGCAACAGCGATGTCACTCTCTCGCAGCCCGGCAGTGGCCGGTCTCTTCTATCCGGACGACCCGCGCGTGCTCAAGCGGACGGTAGACGACTATCTCGCCGAGGCGAGTCCGCACGGCGAGCCCCCCAAAGCACTGATCGTCCCGCACGCCGGCTATGTCTACTCCGGCCCCATCGCCGCCACGGCCTATGCCACCCTGGCCCGTGTCCGCGCGAGCGTGCACCGGGTCGTCCTGCTGGGTCCGGCGCATCGCGTACCCCTGCGCGGTCTTGCCGCGAGCAGCGCGGATCGCTTCCTCACGCCGCTCGGCCCGGTGGAGCTGGACCGTGACGCGATCGACCTGGCGCTGACCCTGCCGCAGGTCAGACTGATGGATGCGGCGCATGCCCAAGAACACAGCCTCGAGGTCCAACTGCCCTTCCTGCAGGAGGTCTTGGAGCAGTTCAGCCTGGTCCCCTTCGTGGTGGGCGAGGCCGACCCGGAGGAGGTCGCGGAGGTGCTGGATCTGCTCTGGGGCGGTCCCGAGACCCTGATCGTCATCAGCTCGGACCTCAGCCACTATCACGCCGATGCGGTCGCCCGAGCGTTGGACACGGCCACCTCGGCGGCGATCGAGGCGCTCCGACCGCAGGACATCGGATACGAGCAGGCATGCGGGCGGATCCCGGTCAACGGGCTGCTCGCGGTGGCCCGGCGCCGCGGGATGCAGGCCCGCACGCTGGACCTGCGCAACTCGGGCGACACCGCCGGCTCGCGCGACCAGGTGGTGGGGTACGGTGCCTATGTCTTCCACTGAAACGCATGACATCTATCGGGCCGAGGAGCGGCGGATGCTGTTGGCCGTCGCGGCCCAGTCGATCGAGCACGGGTTGAACCAGGGCCACCCGCTGGAGCCGGATCCGCACGACTATCCGGCCGCGCTCCAAGCCGAGCGTGCAACCTTCGTGACGCTGGAGATCCAGGGCGTGCTGCGCGGCTGCGTCGGTGTGCTGGAGGCAGCTCGACCGCTGGTCCTCGACGTCGCCCGCAACGCCTTTGCCGCAGCCTTCGAGGACCCGCGGTTCCCGCCGCTGACCCGTGCGGAGCTGTCGAGGCTCGACATCCATCTCTCGGTGCTGAGTCCGTCCGAGCCGATGCATTTCCGGTCGGAGTCCGATCTCCTCGGACAGATCCGGCCCGGCATCGACGGGCTGATTCTGGAAGACCAAGGCCGGCGCGGAACCTTCCTGCCGTCGGTCTGGGAGCAGTTGCCGGACCCCGCGGACTTCTTCGAGCAACTGCGCCACAAGGCGGGTCTGCCCTCGCGGTATTGGTCCGAGACCCTCGCGGTCTCGCGCTACACCACGGAATCCTTCGGCGCCCCGATCGCGGAGACCTTCAGCGGATGAGCGTTGCACCACTCGAATCCTCGGCACTCTATCGGCATTGCGACCCTGCGCAGCTCGCACTCGAGACCACCGCCGATCTGGATGTCCGCGACGGCCTGATCGCCCAGGATCGGGCGATTCAGGCCGTGCGTTTCGGTATCGGCATCCGTCACGAGGGCTACAACCTCTTCGCGCTGGGGCCGTCCGGGACGGGTAAATACGCACTGATCCGCAGCGCACTCCAAGAGCGTGCCAAGCATGAGGCCGTGCCCCCCGATTGGTGCTATGTCTTTAATTTCGAAGACGCGCATCGCCCGCGCGCACTGCGTCTGCCACCCGGCAAGGGGACGGAGCTCAAGCGCGACATGGACCAGTTGGTGGAGGATCTGCACCGCGCGATCCAGGGTGTTTTCGAAAGCGACGAGTACCGCACCCGCACCCAGGCGCTCGAAGAAGAGTTGGAAGAGCGCCAAGAGCAGGCGATGAGCCAGATCCGCGAGTTAGCCAAGGAGAAGGACGTCATCCTCCTGCAGACCCCGACCGGCTTTACCCTCGCACCGGTGCGCGACGGCAAACCGCTCGGCCCGAACGAGTTTCACGCCCTCTCCGACGAGGACCGCGCCAGGATCGAGGAGGACATCAACAGCCTGCAAGCGGAGATGCGCAAGGCCCTGCACCAGATGCCGCTCTGGAAGAAGCGCTCCGACGAGCATATCGAAGCGCTCAATCGCGAGATGGCCGCTGCCGCCACTCAAAGCCTGGTCGAGGCCCTCTGCGAGACCTACGACGCACTTCCCGCCGTGGTCGCCTATCTGCGACAGGTGCAGGCGGACGTGGTCGAAAACTTTCGCCAGTTTCTGCCTGAAAGCGACAAACAGCACCCGATGCTCGGCATCTGGATCCCGCCGAACCCCGACGGCCCGCCCTGGCATCAACGCTACCGGATCAACGTGCTCTTGGGGCACGACAAGAACGGCGGCGCCCCGGTCGTCTATGCCGATCTGCCGGCGCATCATCAGTTGGTCGGTCGTATCGAGCACCGCGCCCATCTCGGCGCGTTGGAGACTGACTTCACCATGATCCGCGCCGGCGCGCTGCACCAAGCCAACGGCGGTTATCTGATCGTCGATGCACTCAAGCTGCTGATGCAGCCCTTCGCCTGGGAGACCTTGAAGCGTCTCCTGCAGGCCGCCGAGATCCGCATCGAATCGCTCGCCCAGATCACCAGTCTCATCAGCACACTATCGCTCGAGCCCGAGCCGATCCCGCTGGATGTGAAGGTCGTGATGCTCGGCGAGCGTCACGTCTATTATCTGCTCTGCGAGCTGGATCCGGAGTTCAGCGAGCTCTTCAAGGTCGCAGTCGATTTCGAAGACCAGCTCGTACGCGGCCCGGAGAGTCATTTGGTCTACGCACGCTTCATCGCCTCGGAGGTGCGACGGGCCGGGCTGCATCACTTCGATCGCGGCGCGGTCGCTCGGGTGATCGAGCACAGCGCGCGCCTGGCCGACGACAACGAGCGGCTCACCAGTCACATGCGCTCCATCGGCGACCTGGTGCGCGAGAGCGATTACTGGGCCGGAGCGGACGGCTGCGAGACGGTCGCCGCGGCGCATGTTCAACAGGCCATCGACGCCAAGATCGCGCGCGCCGACCGCATCAGCCGACGGCTGCGCGAAGAGACGACCCGCGGGACCATCCTGATCGAAACCGACGGGGCACGGGTCGGTCAGGTCAACGGGCTCGCGGTCATGAGCCTCGGAGGCTTCGCGTTCGGACACCCCAGCCGGATCACCGCGCGGGTGCGGCTCGGCAAGGGCGAGCTGATCGACATCGAGCGCGAGGTGAAGCTCGGCGGCCCCATCCATTCCAAGGGCGTGCTCATCCTCCAAGGCTTCATCGCCGGGCGCTATGCCCTGGACCATCCGCTGTCGCTCTCGGCGAGCCTGGTCTTCGAGCAGTCCTACGGCGGCATCGAGGGCGACAGCGCCTCCTCGGCCGAGCTCTACGCCCTGCTCTCCGCGCTTGCCGATCTGCCGATCCGCCAGTCGCTTGCGGTGACGGGATCGGTCAATCAGCTCGGCGAGGTCCAGGCGATCGGCGGGGTCAACGAGAAGATCGAGGGCTTCTTCGATACCTGCGCGGCGCGCGGACCGGTCGAGGGTCAGGGTGTTTTGATCCCGGTCTCTAACGTCAAGCATCTGATGCTGCGCGCCGATGTGCGCGAGGCGGTCGCTCAGGGCCGGTTCGCGGTCTACCCGATCGCGAGCATCGACGAAGGGATCGAGATCCTGACCGGGACGCCGGCCGGCGAGCGCGCCTCAGACGGGGGCTTCCCGGAGGGGAGCGTCAACACGCGCGTCGAGGCGCGCCTCATCGGTTTTTCCGAGCGCCTACGCGCCCTGCATGCGCAGGACGGCCAGACCCGAGCGGCGGAGAGCGCCGAGCCATGAGCGCTTCAGATCCGCCCGGACGGATCCGACGCATCGCGGTCGCACTGGACGCCTCCCCGCACAGCCTGCAGGGCTTGGCGTTGGCCGCCGGAATCGCCGCCGCCTTGAATGCCGAGCTGGAGGGCGTATTCGTCGAAGACACCGAGCTGCTGCGTCTTGCCCGGCTTCCCTTTCTGCGCGAGCTGCGGATCGCGACCCTGTGCGAGAGTGCCCTGGACGCCGAAAGGCTCGAACGCGAGCTGCGCGCCGCCGCACGCGGCGTGCGCGAGCGGCTCGAACGCACCGCGAGCGAGCTGGGTGTGGTCTCGTCGTTCCGGGTCTGGCGAGGCGATCTCGAGGCCGAGATCCTGGGTGCCGGGCTCGATGCGGAGCTCTTTGCACTGGGGCGCATCGGACGCTTCGCCCCGCTGCGACGACGCCCGCGACCGACCGCGCCGAGAACGACGTTCGGCGGTCTCGTCGTCGGCGTGCTCTACACCGGGAGCGAGGGGTCGAAGCGCGTCCTCTCGATCGCCTTGGAGCTGGGGATCCGCCATGCTGCAAGTCTCGTCGTCATCCTGCAGCCCGCGACCCACGCGGATGCGGCCACGCTGCGCAACCGCGCCCTCGAGCAGCTCGGACCCGTCCGCGAGCAGACCCGCTTGGTGTCGCTGGAGGCAAGCGATGCCGCGGGTCTCGCAGCGACGCTCCGGAACCTCGGCATGGATCTGCTCGTCCTCGACGAGACCAATCCGCTCCTGACGCGCGCCTCGCTCTGGACCAGTCTGGAGACCCTGGGCTGTCCGGTGGCGATCGGGCGCTGATACACGGATCGATCCGGCGCGCCGACGTTCGGACTTGTGTCCGTCCGGATTGCACTCCAGAGTCGCCCGATGACGTCCAGCGTCGCACTCGACGCAGCCCTGACCACGGCCACCGACGACCGCACCCGCGCGCGTCATCGTCGAGGCCTTCGAGCGCCTCGATGAACGCTATCCACATCTCCCGGATATGGTCACCCGGGGCCATCTGCGCGAAACCGAGCTGCGACTCCAAAAGGAGATCGAGCAGGTTCGAGGAGAGATCGTGCGTTCCAAGGTCGATCGACTCCAGTGGCTCCTCCCGCTGATGTTCGCCCAGCTCGCCGCGATCGCCGCTCTGGTCGAGCTTCTCTGAGAATCAGCCCGTCAAACGCTCCGCAATCCAGGCACGCGCGCGGTCACGCAGCCCGATCGCGGCTTCCCAATCGTCTCCGTCGGGCTGGATAGGCGGGCCGATCAGCACCTCGGCATGCCCGGGACGGGGCGAGAATCTGTCGCCCGGCATCAGCTCGCGCGTCCCCCGCAGGACCACGGGAACGAGGGGCACGCCGGCTTGAGCGGCGGCGGCGAAGGCGCCCATTCGAAAGGGCAAGAGCCCCGGTTGCTCGCGGAAGGTGCCTTCGGGGAAGAATGCCAGGGTCTCGCCGCGGGCCAGCACCTCGTTGATACGGGCGGACTCGGCACTCCCCGCGTGCGGATCGAAGCGGTCGACGAATTTCGCGCCCATCCGCCGCATGAAGGCCGCCACGATCGGCCGCGCGAGTAGCTCGCTCTTGGCGACAAAGCCGATCGGACGCCCCAGCGCCTCCGCCAAGGCGAGACCGTCGAGATAGCTCTGATGATTGGCGACCAGAACAAAGGGGTGTCCGGCGGGCGGTAGATGCTCCCGTCCCGTGACGACGAGTCGTACAAAGGTCAGCCGGCGCAGGAGCCGGATGCCGACCCGTGCCATCGACCATCGCAGACGTGGACTCGGACTCGCCATGATGCCGATCCAGAACCAGGGCGCGATCAGGTAGAACACCGCCCAGGCGTACGCCGCATAGAGTTGCCCCGGCAGGATCAGGATCCGTGCGCGAAGCCCGGACCCCGCGGCCCGCATCAACTGCCAAACCGGACGACGCACCTGCTCGGACAGTTGGCCGGCGAGATAGCGATCCCGCGTGGCGGCGCGTCGCAGCTTGCCGCTCGAGGTCTTGAGCACCGCGCGCGGCGGGACCAGCAGCAGCTCGTCCGGCGGCAGTCCGAGCACATCGGTCGCGCGCTCGCGCAGCTGCCGGGCCAGCTCGGCACGCCGCGCCGGATCACGCTCCTTGCTCTCGGCCAGGATCACCAGCCGCTCGCTGCCCAGCTCCGGGTCTTGCGCCGCGAAGGCGACCACGCAGCCCTTGCGCACGCCGGCGACCTCGCCGAGCGCTTGCTCGACCTCGTAGGGATAGAGATTGCGCCCGCCGCGGATGATGAGATCTTTCACACGTCCAGTCAGATGGATGTCGCCGCCCGCCAGATAGGCGCGATCCCCCGTCGCGTGCCAGCCGTCGTGGATCAGCGCCAGCGTGGCCGCCGGATTTCGATAGTAGCCCCGGGTCGCCGACGGCCCCTGAAACTCGAGCAGACCCTCGTGCCGCTCCGGCCGCTCGTGGCCCGCGTCGTCGACCACGCGCACCCGATAGCCGGGAAGCGCGCGACCGCAGGCCACCACCTCCATCGCCTGCGGATCCTCGCAATCGACCGCCAAGGCATAGCCCGCGCGGGCAAAGCGATCGCGATCGATACAGTCGATCCGAGGCCCGCGCCCGGCCGGAGGAAAGGCCAACCCGACCGCCGCCTCCGCCAGGCCGTAGACAGGCGCAAGCGCCTCGGCACGCAGACCGGCGAGGGCAAAGCGCGCGGCGAAGCGACGCAAGGTTTCAGGACTCACGGGCTCGGCGCCGTTGAGCGCCCAACGCCAGCGGCTCAGATCCAGACCCGCGATCTGGGCCTCGGTAATTCGCGTCAGACAAAGCTCGTAGGCAAAGTTGGGAGCCGCCGAGAGGGTCCCGCCATGGCGATGGATTGCCTCCAGCCAGCGCACCGGACGTGCCAGGAAGGACAGCGGCGACATCGAGATCAGGGGTATGCCGTAGTAGAGACTGCCGAGCCACGCACCGATCAGCCCCATATCGTGATAGAGCGGGAGCCAGCTCACGAAGACGTCGTCCGGCGCAACCTGCACGACCTCGCCCATGGCGCGGATGTTCGCGAGCAGATCCGCATGCGTGAGGACAACACCCTTGGGGTCACCGGTACTGCCGGAGGTGTATTGGAGAAAGGCGATGTCATCGGTCGCGGGACGGGTCCGCGTCTCGCTCGGGGTCTCCTGCTCCAGACCCTCGAGCGTCACGATGCCGCGCAGCGAGCGGACCTGAACCCGCAGGACACGGCCGATGGCCCGCGCCTCGGGGACCGTGATCAGAAAGGCCGCACCGGCGTTGTCGAGGATCCGGGCGTGGCGACGCAGGTGCTCCTCGATCTGCTGAGGTCGGCTCGGCGGGTAGATGGGCACCGGGACGCCGCCGGCCATGAGGACGCCGAAGAAACTGTAGAAGTAGTCCGGCCCTGTCGGAAGCATCAGGGCCACGGTCGCGCCGGGGCGCAATCCGGCGGCCTGCAGACGCGCGGCCACCCGTGCGGCACCCTCGGCGAGCGACCGATAACTGATCGGCTGCGCCCCCGCCTCCGACCCTTCGTAGAGGATGTGGACACGGTCCGGGTGATCTTGCAGGTGGCGATCCAGGACATCCAAAAGGGTCGCGGCAGAGACCGGATGACCCTCGTCTGTCCGCTCGGGAGCGACAGTGAACCCGGCAACGGGACCGCTCTCCGACACCCCGAGCAGCAAGGCCAAAAAGTCTCGGGCAGTCGGCGCCAAGAGCGCCTGTTCCGCGAGTCTCACCCCGAGACCCTTCTCGACCCGCGCGATCAGCTCGGAGCGACTCAGGCTATCGAACCCAAGGTCTGCCTCCAGCCGTGTATCCAGATCGATCCCGTGCGGCAGGTCGGGTACGCGAGACTCGCGCGCAAAGGCCAACAGGATCGATTTCAGTCGCTCGGCGCGCTCGTCGTCCTGCGTCGGTAGCCTCATGGACGATTCCGGATCCTCGAAAGCCTTAAACCGCGCACAGTGCGGGATGCGCTGTTTTTGGATGGGATCGGCCCCGGCAGTGTTGACGACCGCTGGAGACGGCGCGGTTTAAGCGATTAAAAAATAAATTATCTTGACCCGCGTTCCCGCTAAGGGCCGCGGATGCACCAAAGGTCGAACTCACTCGAACGTGAGCATCTCGCTCTGGACGCAGTTTGGATCTTAAGCCTTACAGGACAACCACGCGAGCATAAGCCGCCGGCGAGCGCTCCGAGAAGGTGAAGGGCGACGATGACCCTACCTCGTTTCGCGCTTATCATTGCAGAATCACCGCCATCGCATTTCGAGCCGTCACCGCGCATGCACAGATTTCAACCGACCGAGGAGCACACCACGCGTGTCGACTCCACGCCGCAAGGTGCCGTCGATCTCGGTAGACTGCTCGATGCACTGCCCTGCGGTGCCGTCGTGCTCGACGCAAATCAACGCGTCGCGGCAGCGACCCGAGTCTTCTCGGCCCTCTTGGATTACCCTCAGGGCTTGCCGACGGATCTCGCGTTCGGAGATCTGCTCGAAGAGGCAGACGCATCCCGAGTCGGCGACTTTCTGGCCACGGGCGAGGCCGAGACGACCCAAACCGTGCATCTGCGGACCCGCGAGGGTCACCGCATCGGTACACTCATACACTTCTCGCGCCTCGCTCCCGGCGAGGCGCCCGCTGCGTACGTGCTGGGCATCGTCATCGAGCAGCGGGCCGTCGCGAGCAGCACGGTTCAGTCGGAGCGCCCCGGAGACGAGGCGCAGGCCTTCGCGGGGGTCGCCGACTGGGAGATCGACCTCGCGACGGGTCGCATCCTGGCCTCGCGCACCTGGTACGACATCTGGGGCTTCGCGCCCGACACGGACATCACCCTGGATGCGGTACTGCTGCAGATCCATCCCGACGAGCGCGAACGGGCAAGAGCCAGCGTGCGTCAGGCCATCGAGACCGCCGACCCCTTCCGCTTTCGCCATCGCATCATCCGCCCCGACGGGACGCTGCGTTGGGCGGAGAGCGCCGGCCGCCTCGAGCCCGCGGGCTCGGACGGCGCAGCCAAGCTCTCCGGCGTCGTCCTGGACATCACCCAACGCCGTGCCGCCGAGGAGGCACTGGCACGCTACTACGACATCGTCTCCGCATCTCCCGATCGCATCGCCTTCCTCGACCGCGGCTGCTGCCTGCTCGCCGCGAACGCGGCCTTCCTGACGGCGATCGAACGAACCCGGGAGAGTGCCGTCGGGCGTCCTTTGCAGGAGGTCGAGGGTCAGGGTCCGCTCAGCGATCTCGTGTATCGCAACCTCGGGCGCTGTCTCGACGGGGGACACCCGGTCGTCGACGACATCCGCGAGATCGGCCCGGACGGTCAGGTGCGCGAGTCCGAGGTCAGACTCTTTCCCCATCGCGACGATCGGGACAAGGTGACGGGTATCGTCGTCAACCTCCGCGACGTGACCAGCGTGCGGGACTACGAGCGGCGTCTGCTGCAATCCGCGGTCGTCTACGCCGCCACCTCGGACGGCGTCCTGATGACCGACGCCGCCGGGCGGATCGTCGCCGTCAACGCAGCCTTCAGCCGGATCACGGGCTATGCGGAAGCCGAGGTCCTCGGGCGCAAGCCCAGCCTGCTCAACTCCCATTGGCACACCAAGAGCTTCTTCACCCGCATGTGGCGTCGGCTGATCAAGCAAGGAGTCTGGGAGGGCGACATCTGGAACCGCCGCAAGGACGGGGAGATCTATCTGCAGAAACTGCATATCCGCCGCGTCCTGGATGGCCGCGGCAAGGTGACCAATTTCGTCGGCGTCTTCGCCGAGCGCCTCGCCGCCGCCAACGGCCCGAAGCACGTCGAGTTTCTTGCCCACTACGACCCCTTGACCAAACTGCCCAACCGCCTGTTGTTCGACTCGCGCCTGGCTTACGCGATGGACCCGGCGCGGCGCAATCACACGCCGGTTGCGCTCTTCTTGCTCGACCTCGATCGTTTCGCGAACATCAACGCGAGTCTCGGTCACCAGATCGGCGACGAGCTGCTGCGTGCCGTCGCGCTGCGCCTGCGCGAGACCATTCGCCCCGCCGATACCCTGGCACGCCTGAGCGGAAACCAGTTCGGGCTTCTCTTCGAGGGGATTCAAACCCCCACGGAGGCGCAGGAGATCGCGCAACGCGTGCGCTCGGCCCTGCGGGCCCCGATGACGGTGCGCGGACATCAAGTCTTCGTCACCATGAGCATGGGGATCGCCTTGGAAGCCTGCGCGGGCAACGACAGCGAGGTCATGCTCGAGCATGCTGCAACGGCGCTCGGCAACGTCAAGCAAGGCGGACGCGACGGCTTCCGGATCTATTCCAAACCGCCGGCCGACGCATCGACAGCGCGTCAGCGCCTGACCGACATGCTGCGTGTCGGGCTCGAGACAGGCGAATTCGACCTGCTCTTTCAGCCGCGCGTGCATCTGGAGACGGGGCGTTGGCCGGGCCCCGAGGTTCGGGTGCGCTGGCACCAACCCGAGTTGGGGCTGGTCGGGCACGAACGGCTCTTGGCGTTGGCCGAATCCGGCGGCATGACAGTCGACCTGGGTCAGTGGATCCTCGCCGAGGCATGCCGTCAGTTGCGGGACTGGAGCCTCGGAGGAACGCCGATCGGGATCCTTGCCGTGAGCATCTCGGAGACCCAGCTGACGCGTTTCGATCTGGTCGGGTCACTCGAGCGGCTGCTCAGCACCAACGCAATCGACCCCGCGCGCCTCGAGCTGAGCTTCACCGAGTCACTCCTGTTCAAGCACCCGGAGCAGGCCCGCGAGGTCCTGGACGGATTGCACCGACTCGGCGTGGGCGTGACCCTAAACGAGGTCGGCACGAGCTGGCTTGCGCCGTCGGTTCTGCGGCGGCTTCCAATCCGCAGGCTTACGATTCATCGCAGCCTCGTGGACGCCATGACGGACTCGCCGGACGATCTGGCTGTTGTCCAGTCCCTGATCGCCATGGCCCAAGCACTGGACATCGACGTCACCGCAGACGGGGTGCGCGACGACCGCCAGCGTTTCATCCTGCTCAACATCGGCTGTCTGGAGGCGCAGGGCGACCTTTTCGCCCCGCCGCTGACGACGCCCCGTTACGAGAGCTGTCTGCTCCAAGTCTCGCCCCCCCCGCACGACGCACCCGTGGAGCCTCGCCTCACCCTCGGGTGACGGTCTAATCGCACCTTGCGACACCCGGGCATGACGTGTCTAATCCAGACCCAATGTCCCGGAAAGAGCCCAGGCCCATGTCTGTCCCCGACCTGGCACCCTTACTCGAGCAGTCGGGTTTGGTCGATGCCTATACGCCCTTACCCGAGCGCTACGACGAGATGCGCACGGCCGAGGGCGAGGTGCGCCCGCACTGGCAATACGTTCTCGATGCCTTGCGCACGCTCGGGCCGAGCGGCATCGAGGCACGTTGGCGCGAGGCGACCCGCATGGTCCGCGACAACGGCGTCACCTACAATCTCAACGCCGAGCCGCGGGGCATGTCCCGCCCCTGGGAGTTGGATCTGCTGCCGCTGCTCATTCGCAGCGAGGAATGGGCCGAGCTCGAGCGTGGATTGATTCAGCGTGCCGACCTGCTCAATCAGATCCTGCTCGACCTCTACGGGCCCCGCAAGCTGATCCGCAGCGGTCTCTTGCCGGCTGATCTGTTCGACGCCAGCCCCAAGTTTCTGCTCCCCTGTCACGGTGTGGAGGTCGCAGGCCATCGCCCCTTGATCCAGTATGCGGCCGATCTGACCCGCACGCCGGACGGTCACTGGCGGATCATTGGCGACCGCACACAGAGTCCGCTCGGGTTCGGCTATGCGCTCGAGAACCGCGTCGTCCTCTCGCGCGTGCTGCCCAGCATGTTCCGCGACTCGCATGTGCATCGCCTCGCCGGGTTCTTCCGCTCGATCCGGCGCACCTTGACGCGCCTGGCTCCCCGACGTGCCGAGCATGCGCGCGTGGTCGTCCTCACCCCGGGGCCGGAGAACGAGGCCTATTTCGAGCACGCCTATCTGGCCAACTATCTCGGTTTCACGCTCGTGCAGGGCGGGGATCTCTCGGTGCGCGACGGGGCGCTCTGGCTGAGGACACTCGGCCGGCTCGAGCGCATCGATGCCGTCCTGCGGCGCGTCGACGACAGCTGGTGCGACCCGCTGGAACTGCGCGAAGACTCCTTCCTCGGCGTGCCGGGTTTGGTCCAGGCCGTGCGTGCCGGCAACCTGGTGATCGCCAACGCGTTGGGAAGCGGCATCCTCGAGCACCCGGCGCTCCCGACCTTTCTGCCGAGTCTGTGCCGAGAGCTGCTCGGCGAGGAGCTGCAGATCCCGGATATTCCGACCTGGTGGTGCGGCGATCCGGAGTCGCTGGTCCAGGTTTCGGACCGTCTCGATCAGCTCGTCATCAAGCCCCTGAACAAAGGCCGCGGTCAGCGTTGCCTCTTCCCCGACACCATGGATGCGCCCGCCCGCGCAGCGCTGCTCCAGGCCATCCGGGAACGCCCCGACAGCTACATCGCGCAGGAACGGGTGAATCCATCGAGCGCGCCTGCGCTGATCGGCCGGCACCTCGAACCCAGGCCCAGCGTGCTGCGGACCTTTTTGACCGCCGAGGAGGAGGGCTACGCGGTCATGCCCGGCGGACTCGGGCGGGTCACCCCGACCAGCGATGCCGCGCTGAACTCCAACCAGCTCGGCGGGCTGGCGAAGGACGTCTGGGTCGTCGCCTCCGAGCCCGAGCGCCAGGAAAGCCTGCTGGTTACGACCGAGATGCACACGCCCGCGGTCACGCAGGAGAGCGAGGTCTCCAGTCGGGTCGCCGACAATCTCTTCTGGATCGGTCGCTATGCCGAGCGTGCCGAGGGGCTGGTGCGGCTGCTGCGGATCACCATCTTCAAGCTCTCCGAGCGCAGCGATTATGCCGCCTCGACGGGCGACTCCTGCTGTCTGCGCTCGCTCATGGAGGCGCTGACCAATCAGACCCAGTCGTTCCCCGGCTTCATCGGGGCCGGCGCGGCCGAGCGTCTGCGCAATCCCGTGCCCGAAATGCTCTCGCTCATCTCCGATCCGGCACGCCTGGGCGGTCTCCCGCAAACGCTCCAGGCCCTGGGGCAAGCCGCCTACTCGGTCCGCGACCGTCTCTCCGCCGACACCTGGCGCATCGTGAGCGACATCGAGGCGCATCTCGGCAATCTCACCCATGAACCACCCGGTCAGCTCTCGCTCGCGCTCGACGAGCTGGATCCCCTGATCACCTCGTTGGTGGCCTTCTCGGCACTGACCCAGGAGAACATGACCCACAACGAAGGCTGGCACTTCCTCGAGATCGGACGCCGTCTCGAGCGCGCTTCCTCCACCGCGAGCCTCCTGCGGTCGATGTTGGTTCCGATCGCCGGCGAGCAGGACGAAAACATGGTCATCGAGGCGGTTCTGGGCGTGACCGACAGCCTCATCACCTACCGCCGACGCTATCGCGCCGGCACCCGGATCGGCGCACTCCTGGACCTGGTCTTTCAGGACGAGGGCAACCCGCGCGCCCTCGCCTATCAGCTCGTGCAGCTCGAACGTCTGATCTCCGAGCTGCCGCGCGCCGACATGACCGTCGGGCGAACGGCGGTCGAGAAGCACGTCCTCAAGGGTCTCACCGGCATCCGCCTTGCCGAAATCGACACCCTGGTCCAACCGGACAAGGCAGGCGCACGCCGCGCCGCGCTCGCCGCCATGCTGGCCGATCTGGATCGACAAAGCGCCGCCATCTCGGACGCCATCACGGCCCAGTATTTCAGGCACGAAGAGCAGCCGCACAGCCTCTTGCGCCGAGCCGCAGCGCGGAGCGACTCGTGAGACTTCGGATCAATCACGTCACCCGCTACGAATATGCCGAGCCGGTCTCGCTGTGCCACAGCATCGCGCATCTGAAGCCACCCCAGACGGCGCGCCAGCGCTGTCTGTCCAGTCATATCCGGGTCGATCCCTGGCCTGCCGTTCATCGCGAGCACGAGGATTTCTTCGGCAACCGGGTGAGTTATTTTTCGATCCAGCAGGCCCACGATGCACTCGAGGTGCGCGCCCAGAGCGAGGTCGAAGTACTCGCCCCGACCTTGCCGAAGCCCGAGGCGACGCAGCCTTGGGAGCGGATCGTCGATCGCTTGCACGATCGCTACGACGAGCCCATGACCAACCTGCGGATCTTTACCCTCCCCTCGCCGCTCGTGCCGCCGGATGCCGACGCGCGCGCCTACGCCGCCGAATCCTTCGCACCGGGGCGCCCGATCCTGGAGGCGACGATCGAGCTGATGGGACGCATCTATCGCGACTTCGTCTACGACCCGACCTCCACGACCATCGCCACACCGCTTGCCGAGGTGATGGAGCAGCGCAAGGGTGTCTGTCAGGATTTTGCACACGTCGCGATCGCCGGTCTGCGCGGACTCGGACTCGCGACCCGCTATGTCAGCGGCTATCTGGAAACACTCCCGCCGCCGGGCCAGGTCAAGCTCCAAGGCGCCGACGCCTCGCATGCCTGGTTTTCGGTGCTCATTCCCAATCTGGGCTGGATCGATTTCGACCCCACCAACGATCAGATCCCCGGCGAGCAGCACATCACGACCGCCGTCGGTCGCGATTTTCAGGACGTCACGCCGTTGCGCGGGATCTTCTACGGCGGGGGATCCCACGAGCTGCGGGTGGCTGTGGATGTGAATCGCGTGCCGCCTGAGGGCAGCGAGGCATCCGATGTCGAGGAGCCACCGACCGCCAGCCCCCAGCCTCCGGCATCGGCTCCGTCGTCCCAGTCGCAGAGTGGATGAATTCCGCCTGTCCGCTGCCGGCCTATTTCGTCGACGCGGCGGTCGATTCAGCCCGATACCGGGCAGCCAGCCGCACATAATTCTCCGCCGCATACTCGAGATACGCGCGCTCGCGATCCGTCAGCGCCCGCACCCGACGCGCCGGCGCACCGAGCCAAAGCCAGCCGCCCTCCAGGACCTGACCCGGCGTCACCAAAGATCCGGCACCGAGCAACGTGAAGGGCTCGAGCACCGCACGATCGAGCACCCGAGCACCGATTCCGATCAGACAGTGATGCCGGATCTCGCACCCGTGCAGGACCACCTGATGACCGACGGTGACATCCTCGTGAACGATCAGCGGCGCCCCTCCGGGCATGAAGCGGCTGTCGTGCGAGACATGCAGAACGCTCCCGTCCTGAATGTTGGTCCGTGCGCCGATCTCGATGCGATGGATGTCCCCGCGGATCACGCATCCGGGCCAGACGGACGCACCCGCGCCGAGCGTCACCTCGCCGATCACGACCGCGGTCTCGTCGACCCAAGCGGTCGCATCGATCATCGGATGCTTCTCTTCGAACGAACGGATGTGCATCATGGCTATCGGCTTTGGATTCGACTCGGTATGACATGATCCCAGATCCGGCAGTTGGCCGCTTCGTGCTGCATGCACGGTCTCGACGGTCTTGACGATCGCGCTCCTCCGAGGGCTCACCGGTTGGGTGAAGGCCGTTCAACTGCCGGATCTGGGATGATCGAACCAGGCCAGGGCCGCGGTCTCGAAGAAGGCGATCGAGACATTGGCCGCGCGCTCCCATGAGCTGACCCATGCACCCGGCACCGGACGCGCGCTCGGCCGGGGAAGGTGTTCCGGGGTGGACCGGGCACCCGGCTCCCGGGACCGAGACAGCTCCGAATCCCCGTGGATCGGCACGGCCTCGGGAAGCCCGCAGTGATACTCGAGCGTGCCGTCGTCCAACCAAACCGCATGCCCCCCGAGCCGTTTGGCCAGAGCGCGCATCCCTTCGTTGTCGGCGAGGACCTCGCAGCGGAAACGGCGAATCCCCTGCTCCCGCGCCTCGGCGATCAAATGCTCCAGCAAAGCGGCCCCCACGCCGTTGCCTTGGACCCGATCCACGACGGCCATCGCCAGCTCCGCCGTCTCCGATGCGGGCGTGGTGCGGATGCACCGAGCCATGCCGAGTACATCGGCGTTCTCTCCCGATACAGACCGGCGGACCGCCGCGAAGGCGAGATGGTCGCGCCCGTCCGCACCTGTCAAATACGCCAGATCCGCTTCGGTCAAGACGCGCTTCGCACCGAAAAACCGTAATCGGCGCGACGCATCCGAAAGACCCTCGAAACAGGCGGTGACGATCGCAGGATCGTCTCCGTCGATCGGACGAATCCGACAATAGGTACCGTCCTTCAGACGCACGGCCTCCCCGCCGGGCGAGGCTCGTCTGCGGGCACATTCGATACTGAAACTCATGGCCAGGTTCTCCGGATTCTCGACGCACCGACCCGGCCGGGCCTCCCGGCCGATCTTCGCGACCGATACCGGACATCCGAGCCGCTTTTTGTGCACTGCAACATAAGATGGCGGTGCGCAGCAATGGTTCAATCCAGACCGCCAAGACGACAGTGCATACCCGGTCGGAGGCGAAAGCCCACCTGCGCCCGGGATCATGCACAATAGGCGTCTCGGAAGACGCAGAGGCGAGGACGCGCATGAGCAAACGATTCCCTTTCACCTGGGCTGCGGCGGGCCTCGGCTTGGTCCTCGCGCTCGTGCTTGGGTTGGGCGAAGGCCCGGGCCGCGGGATGCCCTTGCTCACCCGACTCTTCATCGGCGAGTTCGGTTTTCTGATCACCGCCGCCGGCGCCTTTTGGGGCTTCAAGCACCGCCGCAGCCAAGGCGCCGAGATCGCGACCCTGATCGCGGCACTCGCCTGTATCGCCTTGGCCGTGGCCTTCCTGGTGATGGGAATCGGGCTCTGGACCGAAACCTTCGGCGACACCTCCGCCGCACTGCACCCGGGTCCCGTCGGCAGGCTCGGGTTGATCCTCGGATGATCGGACTCCTCCGCTGGAGCATCGGTCTGCTCCTGATCGCGGCGATCGGTCTCGGCGCCGTCTTGGTCTTCGATCGCGCTCCGCGCGTGCCCCAAGATACGACCTTGACCGAGACGCAGCGCACCTGGGCCAGAGGCTGGCTCGCCGCCAATCGGCCGCGGGGTCTGCGCGAAGGCGAGCAAGCCGTACTGACGCTCTCGCAGACAGAGGCCAACCTGCTCGCAAACCATCTGGTCGATCTCCTCGGCGAAGGGCGCGCGCACGTCGCACTGGAGGACGGTCGCGCGCGACTCTCGGCCTCCCTCGCACTGCCCTGGGATCCGCAGCACAGCTTCGTCAACCTTGAGCTGGCCTTGGTGCAAGACGCGCCTCTGCCGCGTGTGGAGCAGGCGCGTCTTGCCGGTCTCCCGCTCCCGGTCGGGCTGTTTCAGTCGCTCGTCGGGCGCTTCGTCACGGCACTCGATCACGCGGATGTCGTGGAGCAGGTGCGTTTGGAGGCCGACCGCATCCAGGTCAGCTATGCCTGGCGAGACGGCATCCTGGAGGATATCGGCAGCGGTCTGGTCCCGCGGATCGAGCTCGATCGCATGCTCGGCTACCAGGCGGCCCTGGCCGCCTATATCGAGACCCGACCAGCCCGTCGACCGATCGAGCTCGCCGATCTGCTCTCGCACCTGCTGAGCGTGGAACCCGCCATGACCCCGGCCACGCAGCCCGATGCCGACCCGATCGCGCGCAATCGCGCCGTCATCCTGGTGCTCGCCGCCTATGTGAACGGCAAGGGCCTGCCCGACCGAGGCGTCACGGGCGCACCGGCAAACCGACCTCGTCGAGATGCGGTACTGCTGCAGGGGCGCCGCGATCTCGCACAGCATTTCATGACGTCGGCCGCCCTGGCCGCGAAGGGCGGCGGGATGCTGTCGAATCTGGTGGGTCTCCTCAAGGAGGCCAGCGACGCCAAGCGCGGCAGCGGCTACAGCTTCGCGGACCTCGCCGCCAATCGCGCGGGCGTGCGTTTTGCCCAACTCGCCACGGGCAATCCGACGGACGCCCGCGCGCTGCGGATGTTCGCCCGTCGCGGTATGAGCGAGAACGATTTCATGCCGCCGATCGATGGCCTACCCGAGGGCCTCTCCGAGCGTAACTTCAAAGCCGACTTCGGCGAGGCGCAGAGTACCGCCTATCGGCGCATGATCACCCTGATCGACGGCCGGATCGATACACGCCCTCTGTTTCGCGAGCCGCCGAGCTGAGGGGACGCGCAGGCTCGCCGACGGCGGGTCTTCATGGCAACCAGAGCGTTGCGACGTGCTTTTCAGGCTGGAGCCCCGGGGCGCTCTTCGCGTACCCTGCACCTTGATGAAATCACGATGCCCGAGTCTTCCGACAAGGCCGAATCCATGATCATCCTCCTCCTGCATCTGTTCATCCAAGTCGGACTGGTCGTGCGTGTGCTGTTGCGGCCGAATCGGCAGCCGGCGTCCCGGATCGCTTGGGTGGTGGTCATCCTGGCGGTTCCTGTGGTCGGGGCAGTCGCTTATCTCCTGCTCGGAGAGGTCAATCTCGGGCGACATCGCGGCGAGCGCATGCGCCGTATCTTTTCGCAGGTTCCCGAGTTTGCGAATGATTTCGACCGCAAGCTCGCGCCGCCCGAGATCCCGGACACCTATCGCCACCTCTTTCGACTCGGGGCATCCATCAGCGGCTTTGCCCCGGTCGGCGGAAACCGGGCGACCCTGATGGCGGACTCCAACGCCGCGATCGACGCCATGGTCGCGGACATCGACGCCGCAACCGATCACGTCCACCTGAACTTCTATATCTGGCTACCCGACAACAACGGGCTGTCGATGGTCGCGGCCTTGGAGCGTGCGGCCGAGCGCGGCGTCACCTGTCGCGCCATGGCGGACGATCTGGGCTCGCGCCGGCTGATCCGTTCGATCCATTGGAAGCGGATGGCCGACGCGGGCGTTCACCTGGCGCGCGCGCTGCCGATCATCAACCCCTTGCTGCGCCCGCTCGGAGGCCGCATCGACCTGCGCAACCACCGCAAGATCCTGGTGATCGACGACAGCATCACCTATTGCGGCAGCCAGAACTGCGCCGATCCCGAGTTCCGCATCAAGGCCAAATATGCCCCCTGGGTCGACGCCATGATGCGCTTCGAGGGACCGATCGCACGCCAGAATCAGATCCTGTTCGCGAGCGATTGGCTGGCGCATGTGGACGACGGGATCGACGCACTGCTGCGCCGTCCCGTGCAGGCGGGGAGCGAGGGATTCGCGGCGCAGGTGATCGGCACCGGGCCGACGGTGCGCGCCTCGGCGATGCCCGAGCTCTTCGCGTCCTTGATCTACAGCGCACGCAAGGAGCTGGTGATTTCGACACCTTACTATGTCCCCGACGAAGCCATGCAGAGCGCACTTTGCGGGGCGGCCTATCGGGGTGTGAAGACCAGCATCGTCTTTCCGGCCCGCAACGATTCGTTCGTCGTGGGCGCGACCAGCCGGAGCTATTACGCCGATCTGCTCGCCGCCGGGGTACGGATCTTCGAGTTCGAAGGCGGACTCCTGCACACCAAGTCATTGACGCTGGACGGGGCGATCACCCTGATCGGCTCGGCCAACATGGACCGGCGCAGCTTCGAGCTGAACTTCGAGAACAACATCCTGGTCTACGATCCGACGCTCACGGCGACCATGCGCGAGCGCCAGGACAGCTATATCGCCCGATCCCGCCCCGTCGACGCCAAGACGGTCGCGGCTTGGGGGCCGGGACGGCGACTCCTGAACAACAGCATCGCCATGCTGGGGCCGATTCTCTAAACCGCGCCCGGCGCGCCATGCGGTGTTCTTGGATGGGATCGGCCCCGGCAGACTTAACGACCGTTGGAGTCGGTGCGGTTTAGAATACTAGAAGGTGATTAGCGTCGTTCCTCAGCCAGGTCATTTCACGCCGTGCGGACGGCGCCCTGGCGCAGCCATTTCTCGGGGCTGGGCGGGGTGCGGACGCTGGCATGGAGGAGTCGCCCGACCAGCGAGGGCAGATCGAAGCGGCGGTTCAGGCG
>NZ_DIUM01000126.1 GCF_002423035.1 Thiocapsa sp. UBA6158 | reverse complement strand
ACGCATCAGTTTCGGTCACACCCCCGGGAAGATCCCGATGCCGAGTATCCGATCGAGGAGCCGACCCGTCGGTGCATCACGCCGCTGATGCCGATACACAGAAAGGGTTCGGCGCAGCCGGCGGCCGTGTGGAGCCTGCAAGAGCAGGTGCGGGTCGACGGATGGTCAGCGGACGTTCTCCAATGTCCGGAACCGCGCCTTCCGGAAAAGTCTGCACAATCAAACCGGCGCTAGGCGCGTTGTTGCTCTCGTGCCCGACCGAGCGGGGAACGCCCCGCCGCCGGGCCGCTCGCCCCTGTCGAGGATCCCGACCCGGATCCCGAATCCGATCTGTTTTTCCGAATCGGCGTGACGCCGGCAGACCGGTAGACTATCCGGCCGGCATCCCCTGCCGCCATCGTCGAACCCCGATCAGGACACCCGTGGATCCCAGCTTCGTCCATCTGCATCTGCATTCCGAGTATTCACTGGTCGACGGACTGGTGCGGATCAAGCCGTTGGTCAAGCGTGTCGCCGCGCTCGGGATGCCGGCGGTCGCCATCACGGATCAGTGCAACTTCTTCGCCCTGGTGCGCTTCTACAAGGCCGCGGTCGCGGCCGGACTCAAGCCGATCGCGGGGGCCGACCTGCTGGTGCGCAACCCGGAGGACGCGAACAAGCCCCACCGTCTGGTGCTCCTCGTCCAGGATGCGATCGGCTACCGCAATCTCACGCGGCTCATCTCGCGCGCCTATGTCGAGGGCCAGCACCTCGGGGTGGCGCACGTGGCGCGCGACTGGATCGCCTCCGCCGCCGAGGGTCTGATCGCGCTCTCGGGCGGGTCGCAAGGCGATGTCGCTCAACTGCTCCTGAACGGGCATCGCGAGGCCGCCGAGCGGCGTCTCGCGCAGTGGCTCGCGGTGTTCGGCGACCGCTATTACCTGGAGCTGGTGCGCACCGGGCGCGAGCAGGAGGAGGCGCTGGTGGAGGCCAGCGTCGATCTGGCCATCCGCTCGGGTGTGCCGGTAGTGGCGACCAACGACGTGCGCTTCCTCCATCCCGAGGACTTCGAGGCGCACGAGGTGCGGGTCTGTATCCACGAGGGGCGCACCCTGGACGACCCGCGTCGTCCGCGTCGCTACAGCGCCGAGCAGTCGCTGCGCAGCCCCGCGGAGATGGCCGAACTCTTCGCCGATCTGCCCGAGGCGCTGGAGAACTCGGTCGAGATCGCCAAGCGCTGCAACCTCGAGCTCACCCTCGGGAAGAACTTCCTGCCGGATTTCCCGGTCCCGGCCGGGATGACGATGGACAGCTATTTCGCCGAGGCCTCCCGGGTCGGGCTCGAGGAGCGCCTGCAGCGGATTCTGGACCCGGAGTCGCCAGACCTCGCCGAGCAGCGCCGGCCCTACGCCGAGCGGCTCGATCTGGAGCTGTCCGTCATCATCCAGATGGGCTTCACCGGCTACTTCCTGATCGTCGCGGACTTCATCCAGTGGGCCAAGGCGCAAGGTATCCCGGTCGGACCGGGACGCGGCTCGGGCGCGGGCTCGCTGGTCGCCTATGCGCTGAAGATCACGGATCTGGACCCGATCGAGCATGATCTGCTGTTCGAGCGCTTCCTGAATCCCGAGCGCGTCTCCATGCCCGACTTCGACGTCGACTTCTGTATGGAAGGCCGCGACCGGGTCATCGATTATGTCGCCGGGAAGTACGGTCGCGAGGCGGTCTCCCAGATCATCACCTTCGGCACCATGGCGGCCAAGGCGGTGGTGCGCGATGTCGGGCGCGTCATGGGGCATCCCTACGGGTTCGTCGACCGGGTCGCCAAGATGGTGCCCTTCGAGCTGGGGATGACCCTGGAGAAGGCGCTCGCCGAGAGCGACGATCTGAAGGCCGCCTACGAGGACGACGAAGAGATCCGGACCCTGATCGACATGGCCCGCAAGCTCGAAGGTCTGACGCGCAATGCCGGCAAGCATGCCGGCGGCGTGGTGATCGCGCCGACCAAGCTGACCGACTTCGCCCCGCTCTACTGCGAGCAGGGCGGGGAAAACCTGGTCACCCAGTTCGACAAGGACGACGTGGAGCAGGTCGGACTGGTCAAGTTCGACTTCCTGGGTCTGCGCACCCTGACCATCATCGATTGGGCGCTCAAGACCGTGAACGCGCTGCGTCGCGAGGCCGGCGAGGCGCCGATCGACATCGAGCGGATCGAGCCGCAGGATGCCGAGGCCTTCGCGCTCCTCAAACGCTGCGAGACCACCGCGGTCTTCCAGCTGGAGTCGCGCGGCATGAAGGAGCTGATCAAGAAGCTCCAGCCCGACAGCTTCGGAGACATCACCGCGCTGGTGGCGCTCTTTCGTCCCGGCCCGCTGCAATCGGGCATGGTCGACGACTTCATCAATCGCAAGCACGGACGTGCCGAGGTCGCCTATCCGCACCCGGATCTGGAGCCTATCCTCAAACCGACCTACGGCATCATCCTCTATCAAGAGCAGGTGATGCAGATCGCCCAGGTGCTCGCCGGCTATTCGCTCGGCGGCGCCGACCTGCTGCGCCGGGCGATGGGCAAGAAGAAACAGTCGGAGATGGATAAGCAGCGCGCCATCTTCGAGGAAGGGGCGGTTGCGCGCGGGGTCGACCGAGCAATCGCGACCTATATCTTCGATCTGATGGATAAATTTGCCGGTTACGGCTTCAACAAGTCTCACTCGGCCGCCTACGCCCTGGTCAGCTATCAGACCCTCTGGCTGAAGACGCACTACACGGCGGCCTTCATGGCAGCGGTGCTGAGCGCGGACATGGACAACACCGACAAGGTGGTGACCTTGATCGAGGAGTGTCGCGCGCTGCGTCTGCGGGTCGAGCCGCCGGCGGTCAATCGCTCGGCCTATCGCTTCACCGTTGCCGATCCGCGCACCGTCATCTACGGCATGGGCGCCATCAAGGGTGTCGGCGAGGGTGCGATCGAGACGATCATCGCGGCGCGCACGTCCGAGGGTCCCTTCCGCGATCTGTGGGACTTCTGTCGGCGGATCGATCTGCACAAGGCCAACCGACGCGTTCTGGAAGCCCTGGTGCGCGCCGGCGCACTCGATGAGCTGGGTCCGAACCGCGCGACCCTGATGGCCGAGCTGCCCTTGGCGCTGAAGCTCGCCGAGCAGCACCATGCGACCCGGGCGGCGGGCCAGGCGGATCTCTTCGGTGCACTGGAGCCGGTGGCCTCGCCCGAGCCCGATCCCCAACTCGCGACCGAGGTCCGGGCCGACTGGGAAGACGAGCAGCGTCTGGCAGGCGAGAAGGAGACACTCGGACTCTACCTGACCGGACATCCGATCGATCGCTACGAGTCCGAGCTCCAAGCGATGGCGGTCAGCCGCATCGCCAAGCTCCTGGAGACGGATCGCGAGCTAGGTCGGCGCGACCGGCGCGATCGCGAAAAGCGCAGCGTCGCCGGCCTGGTGGTCTCGGTGCGTCACGGCAAGACACCGCGCGGGCGCATGGGCTCGGTGATACTCGACGATCGCACGGGACGCATCGAGATCACCGTCTTCTCCGAGCTCTACGAGCAGTTGCGTCATCTGCTGGTGCCGGATCAGATCCTGCAGGTTTCCGGAGCGCTCACTTTCGACGAGTACCGAGACAGCTGGTCCTTGCGTGCCGACGACGTGCGGACCTTCGAGCAGGCGCGGGCGAGCATGGCCGATCATCTGCGGCTGATCCTGGATCTCTCGGACCCCGCTGCCCACGCCGATGGCCTTGTCCGGCTCGATGCCCTGCGTACCGCACTCGCCGCCTTTCGCGACGGGGATCTTCCGGTCCGCCTGCGCTATTGCCGTCCCGGTGCGGCAGGCGAGCTGGTACTCGGCGACGCCTGGCGTGTCGAGCCGACCGATGCACTGCTGAAACGTCTGCGACAGCTCCTCGGGGGCGACGCGGTCAGCGTCGTCTACGAACGCTCGCCGTTGCCGGTAGCGCAGACCGAGACGCAACGTCCGCGTCTGGCGGCGGTAGGCTGATGCAGACCGGACGTCTCGTTCGACAAATCCTCGCCGTCACCCTGCTGATCGGGGCCGGCTGGTTGATGGTCGGCCTGATCGGCGATCTGAACCGCGTGAAGGCCCTGAAGACGGATCTCGCCGAGATCCACCATATCCGTTATGGGCTGCTGGACGCCGACGTCTGGGTCGCGCGGATCGGGCAGATCCTGGAGAAGCGCGTCGACGAACTGGATCTCACCGAGGCCAGCCGGGAGCAGGTGACCGCGGCCGTGACCCAGTTGCTGGATACACTGATCCGCGAGATCGAGCGCAATCTCAGTCAACGGCGCCCCGACCCGGGCGGAAGCTGGCTGGACCAGCTCCAAGGCGCACTGCAGCAAGGTTTGCAGGATCTGCTGCTGGACGTGGCGCGTCTGCGCGACCGGGTGCCCGAGTACGCCGATGCCTTTGTCGAGCAACTCTCCGTGCCCGGCGTGAAGGAGCAGATCAAGGCCCGGTTGCGGGTGCTGCTTCGCGATGCCGTGGCCTCGAGCGGTGCGGGTACCGATCGACGCCCGTTGGAGGCCGTCTTGGTGGGTTATGGCTGTGCGGATGTCGATGCCTGCTCACGCCTGATCGCAACCGAAATCGGCGCGCTTCAGCCGCGGATCCAACAACAGCTCGGGGCCGTGATCGGGCTGACGGCCTTGGTCTTCATGGTCTCGCTCATCGGCGGTGGCCCGCGGGGGCAAGCCTCGGGCAGGGCGACCGATCGGCCCGCTCCGGTCCTGCTCTTCGCACGCGTCGGCGCGACCTTCCTCCTGCTCGTCGGCGGGCTTGCCACACCCATGATCGAGGTCGATGCACGCATCGGCGAGCTGGCCTTCCGGCTCCTCGGCGAGCCGGTCGTCTTTACCGACCAGGTGCTCTATTTCCAGACCAAGAGCATCTTCGACGTGATGCGGATCCTGTTCGAGTCCGGTCAGGCCGACATGCTCTTGGTCGCCGTGCTCCTGACCCTCTTCAGCGTCGTCTTTCCCGCCCTCAAGCTCTTGGCGACCTATGCCTATTACTATGATGCCGGCGGGTCGCGCGAATCGGCGACGGTACGATTCTTCGCGCTCAAGTCAGGTAAATGGTCGATGGCAGACGTCATGGTCGTCGCCATCTTCATGGCCTATATCGGCTTTGATGCCTTGGTCGGCAACCAGCTCGGCAGCCTTCGGGGCGCGAGCGACGCGGTCGCCGTCTTGACCACCAACGGCACTTCCTTGGAGCCAGGCTTCTATCTCTTCCTCGGCTTCGTTCTTGCCGGACTCCTCCTGTCAGGTGCACTGGAAAACCGTCTCGACCGGGATCGATAGGCTGCGGCGAGGAACGCAAGTGCCTTGTCGTCGACAGGGGCGATCGGCCAGGGCGCGGCCATTCCTGCATCGAGATGGCCCGTTCCGTGCTTAAGATTTCCGGGTGCACTTTTGAACCCCAACCGGAGCCCGTCGCGATGACCACCAGAGAATTCGACAGCATCGTCATCGGAACCGGACCCGCCGGGGAAGGCGCGGCGATGAAGCTCGCCAAGGCCGGGCATCGGATCGCCGTCGTCGAGGCACACACTGCCGTGGGCGGGGGCTGCACCCATTGGGGCACCATCCCCAGCAAGGCGCTGCGCCACTCGATCCAGATGCTTGCGGACTATCGGCGCAACCCGCTGTTCCAACACACCCAACATCAAATCGAGGTGGCGTTCCCGGATCTGCTGCGAGCCGCGGACGGCGTGATCAACGATCAGGTCCGCACCCGGTATCGCTATTATCAGCGCAATCGGGTCGAGGTCGTGTTCGGGCGTGCGCGCTTCCTGGGCGAGGATCGGATCGAGGTCCAACGCCCGGGTAGCGTCACCGAAGAGCTGCGCGCCCGGCACATCGTCATCGCCACGGGCTCGCGCCCCTATCGGCCGCCGGATGTGGATTTCACCCACCCGCGCATCCGCGACAGCGATACCGTGCTCGGACTGAAGCACACGCCGCGATCCATGACCATCTATGGTGCAGGTGTCATCGGCTGCGAGTACGCCTCGATCATGAGCGCGCTCGATGTGAAGGTGAACCTGGTCGATTCACGCGACCGACTCCTGTCCTTTCTCGACGACGAGATCACCGACGCGCTCGGCTATCACCTACGCCAGCAGGGCGTGGTGATCCGACACAACGAAACCTACGAGCGTGTCGAGGCCGGCGACGACGGCGTGGTACTGCACTGCAAATCAGGCAAGAAGTTCAAGACGGACATCCTGCTCTGGGCCAACGGACGAACCGGCAACACCCACGACTTGGGACTCGAAACCATCGGACTGACACCCAATCAGCGTGGACAGCTCGAGGTCAACAAGAGCTACCAGACCGCCTTGCCGCACATCTATGCCGTCGGCGACGTGGTCGGTCAGCCCGCGTTGGCCAGTGCCGGCTACGACCAGGGGCGATTCGTCGGCGCACATATCGCCGACGGCGCCTGCGACTGGTCGCTGATCGAGGAATTCCCGACCGGGATCTATACGGTCCCGGAGATCAGCTCCGTGGGGCGCACAGAACGTGAGCTCACCGCACTGCAGATCCCCTACGAGGTCGCCCAGGCGGACTTCAAGAGTATCGCCCGTGCCCAGATCACCGGGCACACGGTCGGCATGCTCAAGCTCCTCTTTCACCGCGAGACCTTGGAGATCTTGGGGATTCACTGCTTCGGCGAGCAGGCCGCCGAGATCGTGCATATCGGCCAGGCGATCATGTCCCAGCACGGCGAGGCAAACAGCATCCGTTATTTCACCGAGACCACCTTCAACTATCCCACGATGGCGGAAGCCTATCGGGTCGCGGCGCTCAACGGCCTGAATCGGCTCTTCTAAACCGCGCCCAGAGCGAGATGCTCGCTTTCGGGTGGACTCGATGTTTGGTGCAGCCACGGTCCTTAGCGGGGGCGCGGTTTAGGATAATAATAGAATCAATAATTTAAGTTGCGACGGCGGGTGTATTGCGTCGCAGGATTAACTTTGGGTTGATATGTTAGAGAATCATTATATACTGATGCCCCAATCAGGACGCGATCGAAGGGCAACGACAATAATCAGCTTGCTGCCGACGCCCGCTTCATGGCGCGGGTCCCCGGAAGCCATGACGCCCATGGATGGCGCGACCCCGACGATGTTGCCTGTATCCGTCCCTGATGAAGATCCTCGAGTCCCGCTCGACCGATGCGTCGAGCGGCAGTGGCTCCCCGATCGACGGGGAGGGCTCGCAAGACGACCGAGACCCATCATTTTCAAATCTTAAAGGTGTGTTCCATGTCCAAGCTTGTCCAAGCAGCCTCGATCATCGCCCTTGCCGCCGCCGCGTCCTCAGCCGGTGCCTGGTACAACGCCCCCGTCGCGCCGATCATGACGCCCGAGATGGCCGAGCAGCAGATGCAGGCCATCTCCGCGCGGCACGAGGCGATGGCCGAGCAGCAGCACAAGGCCATCGAGCAGGCGATGGAGGCGCACCGGCAGATGATGGAGCAGCGCGCCGCCGATTTCGCTCGGATGCCTGCCGGCATCGACTCCGGTTTCCCCGAGATGCCGCCGATACCGGAATTCGCTCAGTACCCCGGAATGCCCGAGATGCCGGCCATGCCTGAGCTCGGTCAGATCCCGGCCATGCCCGAGATGCCCGCCATGCCTGAATTCGGTCAGATCCCGGAGCGCCCGGCGATGCCCGAATTGGTAAAGACGCGCATGGATGAGATGGATGCCCAGCGCGCCAAGGTTCAGCAGGGGATTCAGGAGCGTCGCGCCGCCTTCAAGGCGGAGAGCGAACAGCGTCGCGCGCAACATCCGCGTGCGATGGAGCGTACCCACATGGCCGGTTATGCACCGCACATGCACCCGGCGATGATGCCGAGCCATGACTGCGCGCCCAAGGTCCAGGCCCCCGAGCAACAGGCCGCTGCGCCGGCACCTGCCGCGACTGCGCAGTAGGGATCCGGCACGCCGAGGCGATCAGTTCGAAGAGTCGGCTCGCGCATGACCCGAAGACCCCGGCAACGGGGTCTTCGTCGTTTCGACGGCCTTGTTCGGGTGATGACCCGAACGGCATCGCGCCGGGTTCATTTCAACTTGCCTGAAGCTCGAAGCGGTCGACTGCCGGATCCCTGCCAATGTCGGTGGCTCGGCCCTGGTTGAAATAATCGGCAAGAAAATCATCGAAGCTGCGATCGTCGGCGGCCTCGATGGCCTCTTGCTGCGTGATCGATTCGCGGGCAAGGCGCTCGAGCAATGCTTCGCGCTCGGGATCGATCCGATGGCGCCTGAGGGTCTCACGGTGGGCCTCGGTCAGACGCCGAGCGAAGGCGAAAAAGCCCTCGTGTCGCTCACGCATCATCGCAAGGATGCGAGCCGAAGGGGTCGCATCCGGATCCGCAACCTTCTCACGTTGTCGCTCGACACTCTGCACATGAGGACCATCAGCCGCCCCGTCGAGGAGCTCGGCGACCCTGATCATGTCATCGAGGATCTCGCTCGCCCAGACACGCAAGGCAACAGCCTCGCGAAGGCGGGTTAGCGCAAGTCCGGGCTCGCGTCCGCGATGGGCGGTCAAGACCTGATTCTCGTCGATCTCGCGCCGCTCGCTCGCGCCGATGCGCGGACTGTCCAGGATCAGGCAATAGAGCATCAGGGTTTCGAAGAAGTGAATCTGCTCGGCCGCAATACCGACGGGCTCGAAGATATTGATGTCGGGCGAGCGCAGCTCGACATAGCGAATGCCGCGGCGCCGCAGGGCCAGCGTCGGGCGCTCCATCCACTCGGTGATCTGCTTGGGGCGCACCGTGCTGTAATACTCGTTCTCGATCTGGAGCACGTTGGCGTTGAGCTGCTCGTAACGATCGCCGACCTTCACGCCGATCTTTTCGTACTGCGGACAGGGGGTCTCGATCGCCCAGGTCAGACTGCGCACATAGGAATCGAGGCTGTCGTAGCTCGCCTTCATCCCGGTGCCTTGTTCCTGTTGGTTCTGATACCCGATATCGCCCATGCGCAGCGAGGTCGCATAAGGGTAATAGAGCGTATGAGGGTCGAAGACCTGCAGATCGGTCTCGCGACCCTGGACAAAGCTTGAACAGACCGCGGGGGATGCACCGAAGAGATAGGGCACGATCCAGCCGACACGCTGCAGGTTGCGGATCATCCCCATCTGCACATCGGAGCGAAAGGCCACGACATCGCCCTCCACGCCTTGAATCGCCTCGTATGCATCCAAGAACTCGTCCGCAAACGAGAAATTGAAATGCAGACCGGCGATCACCTGCATGGTTCGACCGTAGCGGTTGCCCAAGCCACGCCGATAGATGGTCTTCATCGTCCCGGCGTTCGAGGTGCCGTAGTGCGCAAGCGGGATGCTCGCGCCGCCCTCGAGCACGCAGGGCATGCTGGTTCCCCAGATCAGCTCGTCGCCGAGACAGCGATAGACATAGGCATGGAGATCCGCGAGGAATGCCAGCACCTCCTCGACCCGCGACGTCGGGGGGGTGATGAGCTCGAGCAGCGCCTCGGAGAAATCGGTCGTGATGTAGGGATGCGTCAAGGCGGAGCCGAGTGCTCGCGGATGCGGCGACATGGCGAGATGGCCAGCCGCCGACGCGCGCAGACCCTCCTTTTCCAGACCGATGCGATTGCCGCGGAGCCGCTCGGACGCGCCCGCCGAACGCAGTCGCTCGAGCCGCGTTTCAAGATCCTTTCGAGACTGATTCAATGACTAACCCTTAACCTTAAGATCGGCAGTGTGGCGCGCTCGACCCGGGCGACGGCCGAAAGCCGGCTAAACCTCGGCGAAAGGATGCCGCAGAGTTCACGCGCGCCATCCGGGCGAACATATTCGATTCGAAACCCTGAATCGCGTCGGCTCCTACGCCCGTGAATCCATGTGACGTCGATTCAAGGTGAAGACGGCGCATGTCATTGGTGGACGCGATTCAGTCACGCATCACTGCACGCGGCCGTTCGGTGCGCTCGAGCAAGACGGCATCGGCAAGGATGCGGGCAGCCTCTTCGACCTGAATGCGCGCAATGGCCTCGCGCTGTGCATCGAGCAGATCCTCGTCGACCTGCTCCTCGGAATCCTCGTCCACCGGAGCAATTCCACGCGCACGGAGATAACTGTTCTGCTGCTCCTTGAAGACGCTCCCGCGACGCTCGTCTTCCTCGCGGCGCGCACGCTCCTGGAGCGAGACATGGGTTTGGGCCTCGACATCGCGCATCAGCTTGCTGCGCTCCACCAGCATCGTGAAGCCGGAATCTCTGGAGACGCGCTCCGCGGACTGCAGCGCCAGGAGTTCGACGCTGACGGAGCCGACCTTCTTGTATTCGGCCGGTCGAATCCGAGTCCAAGGCAAGGCATTGTCGAGGGATCGCTCGCCGTGCTCGGACACGAGATCGGCGGTCGGGAAGCGGATATCGGGCTCGACACCGCGCAGCTGCGTGCTCCCGCCGCTGACGCGGAAGAACTCGGCCATCGTCAGACGCAGGCGGCCAAGATTGTTCTGCTCCCCCGGGACGTAGCGGTTGAGATCGATCAGGGTCTGCACGGTCCCCTTCCCGAAGGTCGGCTCGCCGATCACCAGTCCGCGCCCGTAGTCCTGTATGGCACCGGCAAAGATCTCGGAGGCAGAGGCACTGTCGCGATCCACCAACACGGCCAAGGGGCCACGGTAGGCAAGGCCGGGCTCGGGATCCGTCTCGACCTCGATCTTGCCGAAGGCGTCCTTCACCTGCACGACCGGACCCGTGTCGATGAAAAGACCGGTGAGCGAGGTCGCCTCGGCCAAGGAGCCACCGCCGTTGCCGCGCAGATCGATCACGATGCCGTCAACGCCCTTCAAGACCAGGTCGTCGATCAGCTGGCGTACGTCCCGGGTCGTGCTGCGGAAGTTCTGATCGCCCGAGCCTTCGGCTTGGAAGTCCCGATAAAAGGCCGGGATCTCGATCACGCCGATCCGCAGTCCCGGCGCGTTCTCCAACGTATCCAGCACCAAGCCTTTCGCGGCCTGATCCTCGAGCTTGATCTCGTTGCGTACGATCGCGACCTCGCGCACACCGCCGTTGGTCGCAGCGGATTTGGGCAGCAGCTGCAACCTCACGACCGATCCCTTGGGTCCGCGAATCTTGTCGACGACGTCTTGGAGCCTCCAACCCACGACATCCTCGATCGCGCCGTCGAGCCCCTGAGCAACTCCGACGATTCGATCGCCCGTCTGGACCTGACCGGACTCGCGGGCCGGACCGCCCGGGACCGTGCTCTGAATCACCGTGTATTCGTTGTCCGCGCGCAGGACGGCCCCGATCCCCTCCAGCGACAGCTTCATGCTGATGTCGAAGTTCTCGGAGGTGCTGGGCGACATATAGCTCGTATGCGGCTCGAGCGTCTGGGTATAGGCGTTCATGAACGTCTGGAAGACGTCGTTGCCGTCGAACTGATGGGTGCGACGCACCAACCCTTGGTAGCGCTCGCCGAGCCGTTCGCGAATCTCCTCGTCCGTCTTGTCGGCCAAGCGCAGGGTCAGGAAATCGTTCTTCACGCGCCTGCGCCAGATGTCGTCCAGCTCGGCGCTGTCCTTGGCCCACGCCACGTCCGGGGAGTCGAGCCTGTAGGTCTCGTCGCGATCGAAATCGAACGGCCCCCTCAGAAGACTCTCGGCATAGATGACCCGCTCGTCGACACGCATTCGGTACACCCGAAAGACGTCGAAGGCGAGGTCGAGCTCGCCGCGACGCAACCCTTCGTCCAAGCGTTTCGCGCCGCCCTTGAAGCGCTCGACATCGCGGGCCAGGAAGAAGGAACGGCTCGGGTCCAGTGCCTTGAGGTAACTGTCGAGCACGTCTTGTGCAAAGTCGTGGTCGAGCTCGACCTTCCTATAGTGAAAGCGCTCGAGAACCTTGTTGATGACAACCGCCGATTTGGTCTGGGCAGGGCTCGGAAACAGCTCCGAGAGCGGAACCTGGCGAGGGGCTGCAAAGACGAGCGTCGTCGCCAGGAAGGCAGCGACGGCGAAGACAAGGCGGGACAGGCGCGATCTCATAGGCGGTTCTCGCAATCAATCTCTTTGCAGAGAGACAACGTTGGTTGGACGGGGTTTCTGGCCCAAACCGCAAAGACCTCGATCCAACGCCGTGCGGAGCATTGCCCGCGGTAAATAGACAGATGGGGCCGCCGCGACAGCTCTTCATGGGCCTACCGTTATCCGCAATCAGGTCTGGTAGACCTTGCGCCGGTACAGATCGGTGCGACGACTCACGACCCGATCGACGAAGAGCAGACCGTCGAGATGATCCATCTCGTGCTGGACCGCGCGCGCCTCGTATCCCTCCATCGCATACTCGGTTTCACGGCCGTCGAGGTCTTGCGCCTTCAAGCGTATACCGGTCGCACGGATGACATTGCCCGTGTAGTCCGGCACCGAAAGACAGCCCTCGCGGCCGATTGCGTAACCTTCCCAATGGACGATCTCGGGATTCACCAGGATCAGGTGGCCGTGATTGGGGGTTTTCGGACGACCCGAAACATCGACGATCACGATGCGCTGAAAACGTCCGACCTGCGGGGCCGCGATGCCGACGGCGGCCGGACCGGCCAGACGGGTTTCTTCCAGGTCCGCCACGAAACCGCGCAAGTCATCGTCGAAACGCTCGACCGGCGCTGAAACCTGCTTCAAACGCGGGTCCGGAAGCTTGAGGATATCGAGTATCGCCATGACTCAGCCGATCAGGATATCGACGGGGGCGACATCCACGGAGACGCCTTGGGTGCTCAGTGCCGACAGCGCGGCTTGAACCTCTTCGATGGTTCGCTCGCAGTAGCCCTGAATGTTCATGATATAGACCGGGTGTTGTGCATCGCCCGCGACATCGGACTCGAGCTCGAGGATATTGAACCCGTGCTCGGCAAGGATCTCGGTCACATCGGCAACGATGCCGGCACGGTCGGCCCCGAAGACCCGGACCTGGAGATTCGGGACCAGGTGACGGTGCAAGCCGCCCGGCACCGGGTCCAGATGGATCCGCAGACCGAGCTCCTCGGCGACCGGGCGCACGGCGGCCATCAGCTCGTCGCAGTGGCGCTCGCCGCTCACCATCAGCATGATGGTGAAGTTGCCGCCGAGACGGATCATGGACGCCTCGCCGAGGTTGCATCCACAGGTGTAGAGCGCTCGCGTCACGCGCGAGACGATCCCCGGGCGGTCGGCACCGACCAGGGTCAGCATGTTCCAATCAGGCATGATGTGCCCCTCCCGTTGCAGCCTCGCCGTCGCCGTCGAGCCAGATCAGACTCGCCATCCGCCCGGTGACGCCGTCGCGCCGATACGAAAAAAAACGTCGTGGATCCGAATGGGTACAGTAACCGCCTCCATAGACCTCTGTCACCCCGAGCCTGGCGAGACGGCAGCGCGCCAGAGCCGCGAGGTCGGCCAGGAAACGCCCGTCGCGCGACGCACGGAATGCATCGATCGACTCCGGATCCGCCGCGAGGAAGCGCTCGCGCACCTCGGGTCCGACCTCGAAGGCATCCGGACCGATCGCCGGGCCGAGCCAGACGAGGACATGCTTGGACGCCATCGGCTCGGACGGAATCCGCCCGCCCGAGGCCCCCATGGCCGTGATCGCCCGCTCCAGGATGCCGGAGGCCAAACCGCGCCAGCCGGCATGCACCGCCGCCACCCGGGTCCCCCGATCGTCGCACATGAGCACCGGCAGACAATCCGCCGTCATGACGACGCAGACCACGCCGGCCTCGCCGGTGACGGCCCCGTCGGCCTCGCAGAGGCCGAACATCCTCGCATCGCTCGGGATCGCCGAATCCTCGCCCGCGAGCCTGCAGCCATGCACCTGCCGGAGCCACAGCGGCTCGCTCGGCAGTTTCAGGCGCTCGCGCAGGATGGCGCGATTCCGGGCAACCCGTTCGGGCGCGTCCCCGACATGATCCCCCAGGTTGAGGCTTGCATAGACGCCGGTGCCGACACCGCCGTCGCGGGTGGTCGAGTAGGCCCGCACCCGGGCCGGTGCGGGCCAATCCGGCTCGATCATCTCAGGCGTGATCATCTCGGGTTCGGACAGGTCAGGCACGATCGGGTTCACGCGGCGGTCTCCCCCCGAAACTGCTCCAGCAACCCCGCGAGATCCGCCGGCAACGGGATTTCCCAACTCATCGCCGTCCCGAGTGTCGGATGCTCCAGGCCGAGACGCAAGGCGTGCAGCGCCTGACGCGGAAAGCCCTGGAGCGCATCGACCAGACCGGCGGACGCCCCCTTGGGCGGTCGCGGACGACCGCCGTAGGCGCGATCGCCGACCAGCGGGTGCTGGGTGTGGGCCATGTGCACGCGAATCTGGTGTGTCCGGCCGGTCTCGAGCTCGACGGCAAGCAGGCTGTGGCCGGCGAATCGCTCCAAGACCCGAAACCGGGTGATCGCAGGCCGACCGTTGGCAACCACGGCCATGCGCGTGCGCTGTGTCGGATGACGTCCGATCGGTGCCTCGATCCGGCCGCCGGCGACCACCTCGCCGATGACCAAGGCACGATACTCGCGGTGGACCTGCCGCGCTTGCAGCTGCTCGACCAAACAACGGTGCGCCTCAAGCGTCTTCGCCACCACGAGCAGCCCGGTCGTATCCTTGTCCAAGCGATGCACGATGCCGGCCCGCGGCACGTTTGCCAGCGCCGGATCGTGGTTCAGCAGGGCGTTCTGCAAGGTGCCGTCGCGATGCCCCGCCGCAGGATGCACCACCAAACCGGCCGGTTTGTCGAGCACGAGGATCTGCTCGTCCTCGAAGACCGGATTCAGCGAAATCGCTTGGGCGAGACAATCGCCGACCGGCTCGATCGGCGCGTCCAGCTCGATGAGCTCGCCGCCCCAGACCTTGTCGCGCGAGCGTCGGGCAACCCCGTCCACCCGAACCTGTCCGGACTCGATCCAAAGCTGCAGCCGGCTGCGCGAGAGCTCGGGGATGAGGGCCGCCAGCACCTGATCGAGCCGGCGGGCCGCGTGCTGCGGCTCGACACGGATCTCGCGTCGAATGCGCATCAGGCCCGAATCGGCACGCGGCGGGATGTCCGGCACGGCTTGCGTCATGACCGATTCACCGATTCGATGCGGGTGTATCCTCGCGCGCGAGGACCGATGCCTTCGGGTATACTGGGCGAAGAAAACAACAGGTATCTCTGATTCATGCGAAGAACGTTAACACGACTGCCGGCGCTCGTGCTCGCCGTCGCACTCGCCGGCTGCGGCGTCTTCGGCAAAGAGATCGATCTCACCGAGAACTGGAGCGCAGCCAAGCTCTACGCCGAGGGATCCTCCGAGCTGGACTCGGGCAACTATGCCAAGGCGGTCGAGTATTACGAGAAGCTCGAGGCGCGTTATCCGTTCGGGCGTTATGCGATGCAGTCGCAGCTCGACGTCGCCTACGCGCACTACCGCGCCGACGAGCCCGAGGCCGCGATCGCCGCGGCGGATCGCTTCATCAAGCTCTACCCCCAAAACCCCTATGTCGACTACGCCTACTATCTCAAAGGGCTGGTCAACTACAACCGCAGCGTGGGTTTTTTGGATCGCTATATCCCGACCGATGCGTCGCAACGCGATCCGGGCTCGGCCCTCGATGCCTTCGTGGATTTCTCGGCCTTGGTCGAGCGCTTCCCCGACAGCCGCTACACCGAAGATGCGCGCCAGCGCATGCTGTATCTGCGCAACAATCTCGCCAAGCACGAGGTCAACGTGGCGCGCTACTACATGCGCCGCGGTGCCTACCTTGCTGCAGCAAACCGCGCGAACTACGTGATCGAACGCTTTCAGCGCACAAGCGCCGTGGAGAGCGCGCTCGAGGTGTTGATCGACGCCTACACGGCGCTCGGTAAACGCGAGCTGGCGGCAGACGCGAAACGCGTTCTCGACTTGAACAGGGAGGCGGGCAGATTCGTCTCCGACGAGCCCGAACCCGGAGACGTCAGCCTCGCACGTAAACTCTGGGACTATCTGAGTCTCGACGAGAATTGACCGCAGTCTTCACGGGCCAACCCGGCGCGGCGATACGACGCGGCGCCGGGTCCATCTACGAGCGTTTGAACGAGGCGGCAACGCCTCAATCGCAACCTCGACGACGCGACGCCGGATCAGATTGCGGCCTCGTTCTCTTCCCCGGTGCGGATACGCACTACATGCGTGACATCGGAGACGAAGATCTTGCCGTCGCCGATCTTGCCGGTCCGAGCGGCGGTCGTGATGGCGCTGATGCAGGTCTCCAGCAGATCATCGGTGAGCACCAGCTCGATCTTGACCTTGGGCAGGAAATCCACGACGTACTCGGCACCCCGATACAGCTCGGTGTGACCCTTCTGGCGCCCGAAGCCCTTCACCTCGATCGCGGTCATGCCGGTGATGCCCGCAGCGGAGAGCGCCTCGCGGACGTCGTCCAGCTTAAATGGCTTAATGATGGCTTCAACCTTCTTCATGACGCTCTCCATTGTGGGATCCGGCTACCGAAGCCGTTGAGTATAAGTTCCGGGCATGGCCTTGAACAGCGAACGGGGTTAAGCCGCGGCGACGACGACACCCCATGACAGGTCGATGCGAGACAGACTCGAGACCGATCCAGACCGCCCGAGACCCGGTTTAGAACCCGCTCGTGATCGGATAGCGTCGATCGCGACCGAACGCCCGTGTCGAGATTCGTACGCCGGGCGGGGCCTGCCGGCGCTTGTATTCGTTGCGCTCGACCAACCGGGTGATCCGACGCACGATCTCGGCGGGATAACCGCGCGCGACGATCGCATCGACACCTTCGTCCTCTTCGATATAGAGCCGCAGGATCGGATCCAAAACCTCGTAGGGAGGAAGGCTGTCCTGATCGGTCTGATCGGGACGTAGCTCCGCGGAGGGCGGACGCGTCAGCACACGCTCGGGAATCACCGGCGAGCAACGGTTGCGATAGCGCGCGAGTCGATACACCAAGAGCTTCGGCACGTCCTTGATGGGCGCGAAACCGCCGGCCATGTCGCCGTAGAGTGTGGCGTAACCTACCGCCATCTCGCTCTTGTTTCCGGTGGTCAGCAGGATGCGTCCGGTCTTGTTGCTGATCGCCATCAGGACGATACCGCGGCAGCGCGCCTGAATGTTCTCCTCGGTGACGTCCGCGGCCAGACCCTCGAAGGCCGGCTCGAGCATCGACAGGAACGACCGAAAGGCCGGCTCGATCGAGATCAGCCGGGTCTTCACCCCGAGTGACTCGGCCTCCTCGAAGGCATCCGCATTGCTCATCTGCGAGGTATAGCGCGACGGCATCAAGACGCCCTCCACCGCGTCGGCACCCAGCGCATCCACGGCGATGGCAAGCGTCAGCGCGGAGTCGACACCGCCCGAGAGACCGAGCACCGCACCGCTGAAACCGTTCTTGCGGACATAATCGCGCACACCCAATACCAGGGCGCCGTAGACACTCGCCTCCTCCTCCATCGCATCCTCGTCGAACGCCGAGGTGCCGGGCTCGGGCGAGTCCATCGGGCGTCCCTCGTCATCGAGGTCGAACGTCAACGGATCCTCCTCGAAGACCGCCGCGCGATGAAGGATTCGACCCGCGCCGTCTGCGACAAACGAGGCACCGTCGAAAACCAATTCATCCTGCCCCCCGACGAGGTTCGCATAGACGATCGGAATGCCGTGCTCGCTCGCCCGACGCGCGACCAGTGTCTCGCGCTCAGCCCGCTTGCCGAGATGAAAGGGCGAGGCATTGATATTGATCAGGATCCGCGCCCCGGCCTCGACCGCCTGCCGTGTCGGATCTTCCTGCCAGATGTCCTCGCAAACGCTCAAACCGATCTTCAAACCCAGATGATCGAGCACCAAGGGGGTCGCGCCGGCCTGGAAATAGCGCTTCTCGTCGAAGACGCTGTAGTTGGGTAAATGCTGCTTCGCGTACTCGCCGATCAACTCGCCGTCGCGGATCACACCGGCCACATTGAACAGACCGCCGATGGCCCGAAGCGGATAGCCCAGCACCAGGGTGATCCCTCGACACTCGGCACGGATCCGCTCCAAGGCATGCTCGACGCGCTGCAGCAGCTCGGGGCGCAGCAAGAGATCCTCCGGCGGATAGCCGGTGAGGGTCAGCTCGGGAAAGACCAACAGATCGACCCCGTCCGCGCGCGCGGAGGCCGCCTCGGAAATCACTCGATCGGCGTTGCCCGGGACATCCCCGACGACGAGATTCAACTGCGCGACCCGGATACGACATCCCACGGCGGGATCCTCTTGATGTGATACGAAGCTTAGTGTGGTGCGCTACCGCCGACCGTCATCTCTACTCGACCGCCTCACCGACCCGACGCATCGCCACCAGGCCAACCGGACCGCACCCCTCGTCCCTCTCCCCGAGCCGGCACGACAGAAGGCCAAAGGCGAGAGGCGAAGGCTGATAGCCGGTGGCCGGTGGCCGGTGGCCGGTGGCCGGTGGCTGGCGGCTGGCGGCTGGCGGCTGGCGGCCATCATCACCCGCCGAGCAGCTCCGCCAGTCGACTCCCCATCTGCGCGGGCGAGCGCACGGTGACGGCGCCGGCCTGCTCGAGAGCTGCGTACTTGCCTTCGGCCGTCCCGCGTCCGCCGGTGACGATCGCACCGGCATGCCCCATGCGTTTGCCGGCAGGCGCCGTCACCCCGGCGATGTAGGCGACCAGCGGTTTGGAGATCCGCTCGCGGATGACCCGGGCGGCCTCCTCCTCGCCGCTGCCGCCGATCTCGCCGACCATGATGATCGCTTCGGTCTGCGGGTCCTGCTCGAAGAGATCCAGACAGGCGACGAAATCGAGACCCTGAATCGGATCCCCGCCGATCCCGATGCAGGTGCTCTGACCCAGACCCGCTTGGGTCGTCTGCCAGACCGCCTCGTAGGTCAGGGTCCCGGAGCGGGACACGATGCCGACCCGGCCGGGCGCGTGGATGTTCCCCGGCATGATGCCGATCTTGCAGGCACCCGGCGTGATGATGCCGGGGCAGTTGGGGCCGATCAGGACCGCCGGGCTACCCGCGAGCGCGGCTTTGACCCGCACCATATCCAAGACCGGGATCCCCTCGGTAATGCAGACGATGACGCGAATCCCCGCATCCGCGGCCTCCAGGATCGCATCCGCGGCATAGGCGGCAGGCACGTAGATCATGGTCGCATCCGCGCCCGTGTCGCGGACCGCATGATGCACGGTATCGAAGAGCGGCCGATCGAGATGTCGTTGCCCGCCCTTGCCGGGTGTCACGCCGCCGACCAGGTTGGTGCCGTAGGCGATCGCCTGCTCGCCGTGGAAGGTGCCCTGCTTGCCCGTGAAGCCCTGACAGATGACCCGTGTGCTGCTATCGACCAGAACGCTCATGTCAGACCCCTCCGGTGGCGTCCGGTCGACCGGCAGCCGCATCCACGACCCGCCGGGCCGCCTCGCCGAGACCCGCCATCGTCTCGACCGCCAACCCGCTGCGCGCGAGCATCTCCAGGCCCTGCGCGGCATTGGTCCCTGCAAGGCGCACCACCACCGGAACAGAGACCTGAACCTCACGCACCGCCTCGATGATGCCCTCCGCGATCAGGTCGCAGCGCACGATGCCGCCGAAGATGTTCACCAGCACAGCGCGGACGTTGGTGTCGGAGAGGATCAGCTTGAAGGCCTCGGCGACGCGCGCCGCGGTGGCGCCGCCCCCGACATCGAGAAAGTTTGCCGGCGCGCCGCCGTGCAGCTGCACCAGGTCCATGGTCGCCATGGCGAGCCCGGCCCCGTTCACCATGCATCCGATATTGCCGCTGAGACTGATGTAGCTCAGCTCATGGCGCTTCGCCGCCAGCTCGCGCGGATCCTCTTGACCCGGGTCGCGCAGCGCCTCCAGACCCGGATGGCGATAGAGCGCGTTGTCGTCCAGGTTGATCTTGGCGTCCAAGGCGATCAGCTCGCCGCGATCGTCGACCACCAGCGGATTGACCTCCACCAGAGTCGCATCCTTCTCGACGAAGAGCCGATAGAGTCCGTCCATGAGCAGCCCGAGCGACTTGATCTGAGCGGCCTCCAGGCCCAGCCCGAAACCCAAGCGACGCACTTGGTAGGGTTGGAGCCCGACCGCCGGATGGATCCGCACCCGCAGCAAACGCTCCGGCGTCTCGGCCGCGACGCGCTCGATGTCCATCCCGCCGGCCTCCGAGGCAACGAAGAGGACACGCTCGGTCTCGCGCTCCAGGAGCAGCCCGAGATACAGCTCGCGTGCGATCGCCATCGGTCGCTCGATCAGGAGCCTGTCGACCGGCAAGCCGTCCGGCGCGCTCTGGCCCGTTACCAGTCGCGTGCCGAGCAGACGCCGTGCGGCACCCTCGACCTCCGAGGGACTCTCGGCCATGATCACGCCCCCGGCCTTGCCGCGTCCGCCCGCATGGACCTGCGCCTTCACGACCCAGCGCTCTCCGCCGAGCACACCGCAGGCCGCCGCGGCCTGCTCGATGCTGCTCGCCGTCACGCCGTCCGGGATGGGGATCCGGTACTCGTCAAACAGCCGTTTCGCCTGGTATTCGTGTAGATTCATGGTGTGCTCGCCGTCGCGGTGTGCCGAATCCCGAAGCGCCGCGACCACATGGCCGCGCCCCCGCCATTCTGGTCTAATCCGCGGCAGATTGGCAAAGGCGCATTCATCCCCGCCCGAGGGCGTGTCCGAGCACGAGACCCGCAATGACGAATCATCCCGACCGCAGGGCGGGCCACCCGAGCCCGGCAAGGCGTCCCGAGAGCAAAAAGCACCCGGCGCAGACCGCTCATCCCCATCCGACCTGGACAGCGCTGCGCTGGCTGTTTCTGTTTCGGCTCGTCGTGCTGATCGGACTCATCCTGCTCTTCTCGCCCTCTTCACTGGACCCGCTCATCACGTCCGCCAATGCCGCGTTGGCCTGGAACGTCCTCATCCTCTACGCCATCCTGGTGCTGCTGAGCGGCCTGACCCTCTACGCGCGTTGGCCCGGGCGCGGCAACCAGGTCCACCTCGCCACCTATATCGACATCATCGCCTTCACCTTCTTGATGCATGCCGCGGGCGGCGCCGCAAGCGGTATCGGGATCCTGATCGGCGTTGCCGTTGCGGCCGGAGCGCTCCTGATGGAAGGGCGGCTGGCGCTTCTCTTCGCGTCCTTTGCCGCCCTAGCCGTGCTCACGGAGCAGATCTACTCGGACCTTTACGGGGGCGTCGCGACCTCGAGCTATACCCAGGCCGGTCTACTCGGAGGTATCTTCTTCGCCATGGCACTGCTCGCGCATGTGCTCTATCGAAGGGTGCGCGAGGCCGAAGCCACGGCGGCGCGACGCAGGGTCGATATCGCCAATCTGACCAAGCTGAACGCCTTCATCATCGCCAACCTCGAGACGGGCATCCTCGCGGTCGACGGCGAAGGTCATCTACGCCTGCAGAACAAGGCCGCCTTGGAGCTTCTCGACGTCGATGCGGTCAACCCCGGGAGCTCGCTCGGCGATTTCGCCCCGGAGGTCGGCGAGTGGCTTGAGACCCAGGTCCAAAACCCGGCGCCCGAGGGCACCCGTATGCACGTCGGCGGCCGCGAGCTGCGTGCGACCCTCAAGCTGCTCGGCGATGATCGGACCTCCGGCGCTTTGATCTATCTGCACGACAACCAAGAGCTCACCCGCGAGGCACAACAGATCAAGCTTGCCGCACTTGGCACCCTCACCGCCAGCATCGCCCACAACATCCGCAACCCCTTGAGCGCCATTACCCACGCGAGTCAACTCTTCGCCGAAGGCAAGGACCTGCCGGAAGACGACCACCATCTGCTCGACATCATCCGACGCAACAGTGCACGCATCGACGAGACGGTGCGCAGCGTGCTCCAGCTCTCGCGCCGCGATCGGATGGATCCGGTCACGCTCGATACGGCACGCTGGCTCGAGGAGTTTGCCGGGGAGTTTCGCGAGACCCACCGACTCGCGCCCGAACGTCTCATGCTCGAGATCACCTCTTCGTCCGATTCGGTCGAGGTGGATCCGCGTCATCTGCATCAGATCCTCTCCAACCTGTGCGAGAACGCGCTGATTCACGGCGGATACGACAACGAGCCGCCGCGGATCAAGATCCGTCTCGTCCCGACCGCCGAGGGCGCCGGTCCACCCCTGATCGAGATCGCCGACGAGGGGCCCGGAATCGACGTCAAGACCGCGCGCGATATCTTCAATCCATTTTTCACCACGAAGACCAGCGGTACGGGGCTCGGTCTCTATATCGCCCGAGAATTGGCGCAGACCAACGGCATTCATCTCACCTACGAGCCCGCCGAGCCGCACGGCAGTCGATTCAGACTCCATTTCGCCCGGTGACGGGCGCCGCGGCTCGCCTCGAGGGGCTAACCGGCTTCTGTCCGATCAATCCACACGCTATGCTTGCGGAGCAAACATAACGATAAGAACAGACGGGATAACGATGTCGTAAACGCGCACGGAACGCATCCTGGTAGAGAGCCCCGAACCCAACCACCTGGACCCCACCGAGGGAGCTGGCCCAATGACGAAGGCCCAAGCACTGGTCGTCGACGACGAGTCCGATATCCTCGACCTGCTGAAGATCACCCTCGGCCGAATGGATATTCGGGCACTCACCGCCATGACGCTCAGCGATGCCAAGCATCAGCTCGAACGCAACCGCTTCGACCTCTGCCTGACCGACATGAGCCTTCCGGACGGCAACGGGATCGACCTGATCCATCATATCGCCGAACACTATCCGCACTTGCCGGTCGCCATGATCACCGCCCACGGCAACATGGAATCGGCCGTCGCCGCCATGAAGGCCGGGGCCTTCGACTTTGTCCCCAAACCGGTGGATCTGCAGCTCCTGCGCCAGCTCGTCGGCTCGGCGCTGCGACTGCGCGAGAGCACGGCGGCCGGACAGGACAGCCACAGCGCCGCCGGGGCAAGCCTGATCGGTGAGTCGCGCGCGATGGAGCAAATCCGCCAGATGATCGGCAAGCTCGCGCGCAACCAGGCCCCGGTCTTCATCACCGGCGAGAGCGGGACAGGCAAGGAGCTGGCCGCCCGACTCATCCACGGCCAAGGTCCGCGTGGCACGGGACCCTTCGTCGCGGTGAACTGCGGGGCCATTCCGCAGGACTTGGTCGAAAGCGAGCTGTTCGGTCACAGGAAGGGCAGCTTCACCGGAGCGGTGGGCGACAAGGAGGGGCTCTTCCAGGCCGCCTCGGGCGGCACCCTGTTTCTCGATGAGGTCGCCGATCTCCCGCTGCCGGCTCAAGTGAAACTCCTGCGGGCTGTCCAGGAAAAGAGCGTGCGTCCGGTCGGCGCCCAGCATGAGGTCGCCGTGGATGCGCGGATCATCAGCGCCAGTCATCGCGACCTCAACCTTGAGGTCGATAAGGGCCACTTCAGGCAGGATCTCTTCTATCGCATCAACGTCATCGAGCTGCGCATGCCCGCGCTGCGCGAGCGCCCCCGCGACATCCCCGCTCTGGCGGAACGGATACTGCAGCGCATCGCCCGCCATCAGAAGGGCCAGCCGGCCATGACCCTCTCGGCGGACGCCCTCGAGGCGTTGATGGACTATGGCTTTCCGGGCAACGTGCGCGAGCTCGAAAACATCCTCGAGCGCGCGACCGCGCTCTGCGAAGGACCGCTCATCGAGGTCGGGGATCTCTATCTCCCGCAGGCCGAAGGCCCGGCGCTCGCCGCCCGGGCACAGATCGACGACACTGTTCCGCTGGAGGACTATCTCGGCGAGATCGAGAAGAAGGCCATCCTCGATGCACTCGACGAGACGCGTTGGAACCGTACCGCCGCGGCAAAGAAACTGGGGATGACCCTGCGATCGCTGCGTTATCGTCTCGCCAAGCTGGGCATCGAATAGCCGACCGCCTGCCGCGAGCCAACCGAATATGACATCATCCAACCCCGACCTGAACGACCCCGCGCCACCCCGCGATCCCTTCGTCGACTGGGTGCGCCAGGCCACACCCTACATCCATGCCCACCGCGGACGCACCTTCGTGATCGTCTTCGGCGGCGAGGCGGTCGCGGATCCGCGCTTCCCGGATCTCGTTCACGATATCGCACTGCTGCACGGGCTCGGGATCCGGCTCGTGCTGGTCCACGGCGCGCGCCCCCAAATCGAGGCTCGGCTCGCCGGTCGCGGTGCGCAGCTAGGCTATGTCAACGGCTTGCGCATCACGGATCAGACGGCGCTCGCCTGCGTGAAGGAGGCCGCCGGGGTGGTCCGGGTCGAGATCGAGGCCCTGCTCTCGCTCGGGCTCGCCAACTCGCCGATGGCCGGCGTGCGCATCCCGGTGGTCTCGGGCAACTTCGTCACGGCGCGCCCCCTCGGCGTGATCGACGGGGTCGACTACGCCCACACCGGGGCGGTGCGGCGGATCGACCGTCAGACCCTGCGGGCGGTCCTCGATCAGGGCGCGGTCGCCTTGATGCCGCCGCTGGGATATTCGCCGACCGGGGAGGTCTTCAATCTCAGCGCAGCCGACGTGGCGCGCGGCGCGGCGGTCGCGCTCGGTGCCGACAAGCTGATCTTTCTGACCGAGGATCTCGTCGCCAAGGATCCCATCGGGGCTGACTCCGCAGACAGCGAGACCCGCAACCTGCCCCAGGATCTGCTGGGGTCCAACCTCCTGGCCCGCGACATCGACGCCCTGCTCGCCGCCGCGAGCGGGATACCCGAGGATGTCGCCCAGTGCCTGCGCGCCGGTGCCGAGGCGTGCCGCAACGGGATCCGGCGCGTGCACCTGGTGCAGCGCCGCCGCGGGGGTGCACTGCTGCGCGAGCTCCTCACACCCGACGGGAGCGGCACCCTGATCTCCGCCGAGCCTTACGAGGAGCTGCGACCGGCACGTATCGACGACGTGACGGGCATCCTCGAGCTGCTGCGCCCGCTCGAGGATCGCGGTGTGCTGGTGCGACGTTCGCGCGAGCGCCTGGAGACCGAGATCGACCGCTTCATCCTGACCGAGCGCGACGGCTTGATCACGGCCTGCGCGGCCCTTTACCCCTACCCGAGCGCGGGGATGGCGGAGTTGGCCTGCGTTGCTGTACACCAGGACTATCGCGCGACCGGACGCGGCGATCGACTGCTCGCCCACATGCAAGACATCGCCCGCGCCGCCGGCATCGAGCGCCTGTTCGTCCTCACCACCCAAACCGCGCACTGGTTTCGGGAGCGCGGATTCGAGCCGGCATCGCTCGGCGCCTTGCCGATGGAGCGACAAGCCCTGTACAACTTCCAGCGTAACTCGCAGGTCTACATCAAGGCGCTTTAAATCGCGTCCACGGCCTCATGCGCGGATTCGATACCGGCTCAGCGTCGAGCGCGTCTGGATAAGCTTGAGCGGACGCGATTTAAGATCCTGAAATAATAAATTTTTTGACTCCAACAGCAGAGCCGTCGTCTGATCAGGCGATAGCCGAGCTGTTCTTTTGCGACCCGATTATGACGATGTCGATTCCGATGATTAACACAACGGCAGGAATCTCCGGCCATTCGGAGCAACGGCGGTCTTCGAAGCCGTTTGGATTGATTCCGTTCCTCCTGGTTTTCTCGATGGTTCTTGCGAGCAGCGCGCTCGCGACCGAGCCCACAGCTGCCGGCGCGAGCCCGGCCGCGCCGGCGAGCAGCAGCAACGGTCTTCCCTCGGTCGACCAGGTGGAGGCCAAGATCGCCGACGTTGCGGCCGATACGGCACTCGACGAGGCCGGCAAGGCGGCCTTGACCGAGCTGTATCGGAAGGCTCTGACGAACCTCGAGGCGACGCGGACCTTCGACGCACAGACCAAAGAGCTTGCCGAAACGCTGACCACGGCACCCGCGGAGACCGCGGCAATCCGGCAACGACTGGCGCAAGGCGAGCCGGGAGCCGATGTCGTCCAGATCCCGACCGATCTGCCGAGCGAGGAGATCACGCAGCGCCTGAGTATCGTTCTCGCCGATGCCGCCGTGGAAGAAACGCGCATCGGCGAACTCGACAAGGCCATCGAGCGCGGCACGGGCCGCCCGGCCGCGATTCGCGCACGCTTGTCCGAGGTCAAAACCGCGCTTGGCGAGATCGAAACCGATCTGAGCCAACCCAAGAGCGAAGACGCGGAAGCCGCAGCGAGCGAAGCGCGCCGCTGGGCGCTCGAGACCCGTCGGGCATCGCTCTGGGCCGAAGGTCGGATGCTCGAGCAGGAGCTGCTGAGCCTGTCGGTGCGCGACGCGCTGCAACGCGCACAGCGCGAGGAGGCGACCTTGAAGTGGGAGGGCCTGCGAGCCCGGCAGCGTCAGCTCGAGGAGCTGCAGAATCAGCGGCGCCGCGACGAGGCGGAGGCCGCGCAGCGTGAATCCGAGCGCGCACGGATCGAGGCCGCCGACAAGCATGCCCTGGTGCAGGAGGCGACGCGTGAGAACGCCGAGATCACCACATCCATGGGCGATCTAGCGCAACGCCTCGAGAACCTCGACTTGGAGATCGAGGACCTCGAGGCCGAACGCAAGCGGGTGGAGCAGGATTTCAAGGCGGCACGGCAACGCATCGAGGCCGCCGGGCTCAGCAAGGCGCTCGGTCAGGTTCTGGTGGAGCGGCGCGACGAGATCCCCGACCTGCGCCGGCTGCGCGGGGCGATCGAGGAGCGCGAGGACGAAATCGCCGACGCCACGCTCAGACAGATCCTCTATCGCGAGGAGCAACGCCGACTCGGCGATCTCGACGCCTATCTCGACGAGCTCACCACACGCGATCCGAGCGCGCAGGCACCGGAGATCCGCGAGCAGCTCACGGCGACACTCGACCAAAGACTTCGACTGATCACACAGGCGCTCGTCGTCGAGAACGACTACATCCGCCAGCTCGGCGAGCTCAACTACGCCGCCGACCAGCTGATTCATACGGCCAAGGGCTACGACAGCTATCTCGCCGAACGGCTGCTTTGGGTGCGCAGCACGCTCCCGGTCGGCCTCGAGACCCTCGTCACGCTTCCCTCGGCCGTCGGCTGGCTCATCGCGCACGAGCATTGGATCGAGGTCGTACGGGTGCTTGCGCACGCGGGAACGCGCTCGCCCCTGGCCTGGGGCGTATCGCTCATCATCGTCGCCCTCTTCTGGAAGCTCTCGGCGCTGCGATCCGCGATCCGCGCTACCGCCGAGCCGCTGCGCAGGATTCGCACCGATCGCCTGAGCCACACCGCCAAGGCCATCGGCTTGAGCCTCGTGGCCGCACTCCCCATCCCGCTCCTGTTGTGGCTGATCGGACTGCAGCTGTCGACATCCATCGAGGCCACCGGCTTCACGCGTGCGCTGGGGTCGGCCCTCATCGTCACCTCGCTCAGTCTGTACTATCTGCGTGCATTCCGAACACTCTGCATGACCGGAGGGGTCGCCGACCGACATTTTCGCTGGAGCCAGGGAACCCTGCAGCGGCTCAGACGCGAGTTTGATTGGTTCAGCGTCTTCATTGTCCCGATCGCCTTAACGGCCATGGTGCTCTACAACGACAGCGACCCGGCCTTCAGCGGGAGTCTCGGACGCCTGGCGATGATCGCGACCATGGTGGGGTTCTCCGTCTTCTTCGCGCGCCTCTTGAACCCCGCGAAAGGTGTTGTGAAAGAGGCTCTCGCGGCAAACCCGAAGGGTTGGTTCAACCGCTTGCGTCATATCTGGTTTTCGGTGATCGTCGGCGCGCCCCTGGGGCTCGCGGTACTCGCCGTGCTCGGCTACGTCTACACGGCCGGGGTCTTGTTCGAGTCGCTGGTGCAGCAGACCTGGCTCGCGCTTGCCTTGATCGTGCTGCATCAGGTGATCGTACGGTGGCTGATCGTCACGCGGCGGCGCTTGGCGCTGGCGGCGGCGGTCGATCGTGCGAGCACGCGACGTGCGCAGGCCGAGGCCGAACGTCAAGAGAGCGCCCCGGCCGCCTCGGAGCTTCAGGTCGACGAGCCCGAGCCGGATCTCGCCGCTCTCGACGAGCAGACCCGAAGCCTGATCAATGCCTCTGTCTTCTTCACCGCATTGCTGGGGGTGTGGCTGACCTGGTCGGATGTCTTGCCGGCCCTGTCCATGCTTGAGCGCATCCCGCTGTGGTATTACGACGGGATGGTCGACGGCGTGGCCCAGGCAGTCCCGGTGACGGCGGCCAACCTTGGCCTGGTGCTGGTGATCCTCTTCGTTGCGACCGCTGCCGCCAAGAACCTCCCGGCCCTGCTCGAGATCCTGCTGCTGCAGACCGAATCCGTCTCGGCGGGCGGGCGTTATGCGATCAAGACCCTGGTGAGCTATGCCATCACGGTCGCCGCCTTCCTGGTTGCCTTCAGCACACTCGGGCTGAACTGGGGGCAGGTGCAATGGCTGGTGGCAGCACTCGGCGTGGGTATCGGCTTCGGCCTTCAGGAGATCGTGGCGAACTTCATCAGCGGCATCATCATCCTGTTCGAGCGCCCGGTGCGGGTCGGCGACATCGTCACCATCGGCGATACGACCGGCGTGGTCACCAACATCCAGATCCGCGCCACCACCATCCGCAACTGGGACAGGCAAGAGCTCCTGGTACCGAACAAGGAGTTCATCACCGGACGCTTGTTGAACTGGAGCCTGACCGATCAGCAAAACCGCATCACGATCCCGATCGGGATCGAATACGGAAGCGACACGCGCAAGGCACTGAGCATCCTCGCTCAAGTTGCCGAGGAGCATGAGCGGGTCCTCGATGATCCCGCCCCCTTGATCAGCTTCGAGGGGTTCGGCGACAACTCATTGACCATCGTCCTGCGGTGTTATCTGAGCTCCCTCGACGGACGGGTCGGCGTCGCCACCGAGCTGCATCAAGCGATCTACGATCGCTTCAAAGAGGAGGGGATCGGCATGGCGTTCCCGCAACGCGACGTCCATCTGTCGCTGCGCGCGCCCTTGGATATTCGCCTGGATCCCGCCGCTCGCGACGCGTTTCAGGCGGCGGGGTCGACCTCGCAAGGCGGGTCAGGATTGGAGCGGGTTCCCGAAAGGATCCGGTCGGCGGAAAGGGCCGCGCTCGACGGTGCGTTGAAAGGGTAAGCCCGCATCACCGGCGGGCGATCGGGCTTAGGCCAGCTCGTCGAACTCGGGGTCGTCGAGAAGCTCGCGAAGCCGTTTGATTTCACGCATATGCTCGATCCGACGACGCACCGCCAGATTCGCCGCGGGGGCGCGCGAATCCGGGCCGGTCATCGACGGGACACGTTCGTTGGCGTCCTCGCCGTAACTGCTCTCGTTGTCCATCATTTCCGCTACCTCGGGTCACACAATCGTAAGGGAATATGCGCCGCTCTTTAATCGAAAATAGGCCCGGCGTCAAGTCATGATTCGTTCCGGGTGCGACCGAAACTGATGCGC
>NZ_DIUM01000035.1 GCF_002423035.1 Thiocapsa sp. UBA6158 | reverse complement strand
CAAAGTTGTGTATAATGGGATGGTCTCAACCTCGCCATCGCCACCCGTTCATCGCTCGCATCGTCCCGGTTCTCATTAAGTGGTGAATGGTGAGTGGTGCAGTGCAGAGATTCCGAGAGCGTACAAAATCATTTTCGTTGTTGTATCGATGGTCGACAACGACAATGAACAGTCTCGACACATCTGCCGTGCTGCACTAGAGCGGTCTAAACCGCGCCTCCAAAAAGGCCGGAAAAATCCTTGAGTCCGACACAACATGAGAATAACGCATGTCGCTCTGGACGCGGTTTAGAGGATGGGTTTCGCTTTCGCCACCCTCCGAGACCAACGGATTACGCGGCCAGAAGACCCGTCAGCTCGACCATGGAGTCGATTACCGCGTCCGGCTTGGCCTCGCGGATGTCTTGTCCGTGATTGTAGCCGTAGCTCATGCAGATGATCCCGAAGCCCGCGGCACGCGCGGCCTTCACGTCGCTCACCGAATCGCCGATCATGAGCGCCTCGGCGGGCTCGACACCAAAGTGTTGTGCCGCATGCAGCAACGGCATGGGGTCCGGCTTCTTTTTCGGTAGCGTATCACCGCTCACCACCAGGCCGAAATGCTCGCGGATCCCCAGATCACGCAGCAACGGCTCGGTGAACTGAGCGGCCTTGTTGGTCACGCAGCCGAGCTGGTAACCCGCACCCTTCATGAAGGCGATGCCCTCGATCACGCCCGGATAGAGCACCGAGCGCTTGGAGGTGTTCTCCGCATAGAACTCCAGAAAGATCGGGAGCGCGGCCTCGAAATCCGCCTCGTCCGGCTCGCCGTCCAGTTGCCCGATCAGCGCCCGACGCACCAGACGCTCGACCCCATTTCCGACCCAATTGCGCACGGCCGCCTCGCCATGCGGCGGACGGCCGAGCCGCTCCATCATGGCGTCGACACAAAAGGCCAGATCCGGGACGCTGTCCACCAGCGTGCCGTCCACATCGATCAGGATCATCTTCGGTCGCAGCATGCGCTCACGGCTCCAAGGTCAACAACACAATCGGACAAGCCATTCAGGCCCTTCAGTGCCTGAACCGCGTCGACTCAAAGATCGGAGGGAGACTCGGTCGCATCGACCAAACTCCCACTCCGACCCGAGCCTCGAACGCGGTTTAGCGCGCCATCTGCTCGCGCATCTCGCGAATAATGCTGTCGTAGCGATGCGGATCGCTGTCACGGCCCTTGCCGAAGATCCCGGAGCCGGAGACGAAGGTGTCCGCGCCCGCCGCCTTGATCGCGCCGATGTTGTCCGCCTTCACGCCGCCGTCGATCTCGAGTCGAATGTCGAACCCGGAGGCGTCGATCATCTTGCGCGCCGCGCGCAGCTTCTCCATGGTCGCCGGGATGAAGCTCTGCCCGCCGAAGCCGGGGTTGACCGACATCAGCAGGATCATGTCGATCTTGTCCATCACATAGTCGAGATAACTCAGCGAGGTGGCCGGGTTAAACACCAGACCGGCCTTGCAGCCCTCGTTGCGGATCAACTGGAGCGTGCGGTCGATATGCTCGCTCGCCTCCGGATGGAAGGTGATGTAGGTCGCACCCGCGGCGGCGAAGTCCGGGATGATCCGATCGACCGGCTTGACCATCAAATGCACGTCGATCGGTGCGGTCACGCCGTGCTTGCGCAAGGCCTCGCAGACCAGCGGGCCGATGGTCAGGTTCGGCACGTAATGGTTGTCCATCACGTCNNGGTGAGGTTGGGCACGTAATGGTTGTCCATCACGTCGAAATGGACGATGTCCGCGCCGGCGGCGAGCACATTGTCGACCTCCTCGCCGAGCCGGGCGAAATCCGCCGAGAGGATGGACGGTGCGATCAGATCAGGCGTCATGCTGTTGTCCCCTAAGATCTCGCTCACCGCGGCACACGCGCCTCGGCCCGGATCCGTTGTGATGTTGAAAGTACGGAACTCTAACCGAAGCGGGCCGGATTTTCACTCGGCGCGCGGCCGCACGCGCTAGGCCGCCCGGGCCTCCGTGATGGTCTCGTAGGCACGCCGGATCTCCTGCGTCTTCTGCGAGGCCATCCGCATCGCCTCCTCCGGCAGCCCCTTCGCCATCAGTTTGTCCGGATGATGCTGGCTCATCAGACGCCGATACGCCTTCTTGATCTCCGCATCGCTCGCCTTGGAGCCGACCCCAAGGGTCGCGTAGGCGCTGGCGAGCGGCGCCGGTCTCGTTGCCGTCGAGGACTTGCCGCGTCCGGCCTGCCCGGTCGCACCGGCATACATGCGTTGCTGAAGCACCAGGAGGTTTTCGAGCTGCCGATAGGCGAAGACCGAGACATTGAGCCCGCGCCGAATGGTCTCGAGCGCGCGCCGCTGGTCCGGCGTCGGAGCGCCGTCTACGTAGGCGGTCAGGAGCTGTACCTCGAGGAACAGGTGAATCAAGGTCCGCTGACTCGTACAGACGGCCTTCAGCGCCGCGATGGCGCCCGCCAGATCGAAGTCGGGCGACTTGCCTTTGTTGAAGAGATCGATCGCCACGCGTCGCTGGTCGGCGCCCAAAGACATCCGATCCATCACGGAGCGCGCCAGGGCGACCTCGGCCTCGCTGACACGCCCGTCGGCCTTGGCGACATGACCCATCACCAAGAAGGTCGTCTCGAAGAAACGCGCTTGGACCCGCGCCCGTTGCGCACCCGTGAAGGCCGGGCGTCGCGGGCCGCCGATCCAGCCCCGATCCACGCCCTGACCCAAGGCCGCACCGAACACCGCCCCGACCGGACCTCCCACGACCAGACCGATGGCGCCGCCGACGGCTGTGCCGACCCAACCCATGTCGAAAACTCCCTTATTTACCTTTCAGATACTGTTCATCGCTGAAGGAGTAGACCCACTGCGGCTTGAACGCGACCAGCACGGCCAAGATCCAACCATTCAGGAAGGCCTCCGGCATGAACATCAAAGGAAAGAAGGGTAGCACCGTTTCGCTGAGATCCGCGAAGCTGTAAGCACCGCTCGCCACCAGCAACCAGGCCGCCAGATAACCCGTCAGCACGCCCACCAGGCCGGCGGTCAGAAATCCGTTCACCAGCACATAGACGAAGAACTGCTTGGGCAGATACCACCGGATCAGGATCAGGGCGACCTGGGTCAAGCTCGCCGGCACGACCCCGGTGAGAAGGGCGTTGAGCGCGAACCCGTCCCAGCCCATTCCCGCGTTCATGACCACCCCGAGCAGGGCCAACGCCGACCCGATCACAGCCAACGACCAGCCGAACATCAGGGTGATGGCCGTCACGCCGAGCAGGTGAAACGACAACCCGGCCTGCACCTGAACGTCCATGTGCCAGAGCACCAGCAGCGCGACGACCGCCCCGAGAAAGACGTTCAACTGCTCTAGGAGCCTGTCCGACTTGTGT
>NZ_DIUM01000136.1 GCF_002423035.1 Thiocapsa sp. UBA6158 | reverse complement strand
CACCCAGATTGACGCGCTACACACCTGCTCAGTTGGGCTTCGGCGATCATTACGCCCTGGCGACGAAACTGCAGTGCCGAAAATAGTCAGTTCGTGTTCGTCGAGCAGGACAAAGCGCAGGTTCGCATCTACCAGCGCTGGAGCGCTCTGAACGACGGGGTGATCTGCATGAAGCACGCGGCGCTCGATGGCGTCGAGGTGCCGGTGGATCAGGCTTTCAAATTCGAGGGCTTCAGCCTCAAGGGGCCAGGGGACACGAGCCTCGGTGCGCCGCTGGCTATCGAGTCCGATTGCCACTGCAATCTAAGTTTCATTGCCGTCCATCCTGATGGGCGACGCCAGGCGATGGACCTCGAGACACCAAGGATGCTGTCAAATCCGTACCGGGGGCGCCTTAACCCCACCTCCCTCGTCACCCTCAACGACCGCACCCGCGCACGAATCGTGCTCGGCGACGGCCACACCTATGCGACCATGCGCCAGACGACCCCCTCGACCATCGAGATCATCGTCAACCGCCGTGTGGTGGCCCGCGCGTCGGCGACCGGCGAAGAGGTGACCTCGATCACGATCGCCCAGGGCTACGAGGCCCAGGGCATCGAGAAGCTCATCCGTGACAGCGTTCGGCACTCCGCCCGCCGTGAGTGGTTGCGATAGTGCGTGTTCCGCCCATGAAACATGGGCTTTTCGCTGGGCTGTTGCTGCAACCGTGACACAGATCCGATCGCCGGAACGCAGGCACAAAAAAAGCCCGGCAGGGTCTCCCCGGCCGGGCTTCAGGTTGATCAGGATACGCGCTTGAGCGCGCGATGTACGGTGGTCGGCGCGTGTCCTATCCGGCTCGCCACCTCGCGCACCGTACCGAGATCGCCACCGGTCTCCTCACGGAGAGCTCGGATGGCGACCTCGGCCTCCTCCACTTTCGTCGCAGGACGCTGCAACTGACCATCGGAGGATTGGGAGCGGCGCACACGCGGTAGCGCCATTCCGATGAGGCACAGCGCGCCAACCTCTATCGCCAGAGGTTGAAGCACCGGGTGCCACGTATCGATGATCGCGGCCAGCGTGCCATATCGCTGGGCCATGCTCGCGGTCTCGACGGGTGCGCCCAACTTGGCAAGCTCGCGTCGTGCTCCATCCGCTTCGGTCTTGGCGGTGGCGACGTCTGCCTGCAACGACTTGCATGTGGACCCGCATCCAGTACTGCGGGCCGTGCGCAACTCGTCCTCCAGCTTGGTGACGCGAGCGTCGGCGTCTTTCCAAGCCTTCGAAGCTAGATTGTAAGGCGCATTGTTGCCAGACTTCGCTGCGGCCTGCACGTCACGTGCATGGGCGCTCCGCTCGAACGCGACCACGAAGGTGTGGCCTAGACCACAGAGGAGCACGAAGAACGCCACGGCGACGAAACCGTATCGGCGCTCGTCTCTGGCGAGCTCCATTACTGAAACCGTGATCGCCATCGCAACAGGCACGACGATCGCGGCGAGCCCCAACCCGGTGGATGGAGAGGGCCAGCCCAGGAACTCCAGGTTCTGGAGCACTTGGGCGACGATCAGCGCGATGCCGGCGAGCATTGCCGACACGCGGAGGCATATGGTAAGAAACAGCATTGCGAACCTCGAGCCAGAGGGTTGCAGGAATAAAGCCCCGTCGCGGATCCACCCGCGGCGGGGCTTTTCGATTGAGCAGGCCAAAGGCGCTTGCGCGCTCGTCGGGCCGGGGCTGCTCAATTCCCCGGCGACCGGCCAGCACATCACGATGCCGGCCGGTTTCGCCTTCAGTGTCGTGTCACGCGATCAGGCCGAAGTAAGCCGTGAGGCCGCTCGAGAAGGCGGCCCACCGGAAAGAGCTTGCGGGGCTCATCCCGATCTTCATCGCCGAGCGTGCATTGTTGAGATGCAAGAGCACGTTGGCGATGTTGGCGAGCGCAACGATGGCGTTGAAGGACATGGGGGAGAACTCCACTGGGTCAGGCACATCAGGCGCCGGCCGACCATCTCCGACGCGACCGCGTGTCGACGCGGTTTCGCCAAATGAAAGGGCCGGGGGTGAACCCGGCCCTTGCTGACGCTGTCTTCTCGATCCGATGGCGCTGGGCACGGCTTCGCCGTTGCCGCTATCGCGACTTCATCGGCCGTCCGGATGTCCCGTTCCGATCGCCTGCATTTCGGGTGGCTTGTACCACCTCAACCTCTTCGGCGCGCATTCGCATTGCTCAACTCTCGTCGGGGCCAGATCAGCGTCACTCCCCATAATGTAATGCATTGGGATACGTAAATCAAGACGGCCCGGACCTGTGGTAGCATCCCATTGCATCACAATTGCGTGATTTGACGGGTTGCATTGGGATACGCAAATATGCCAGAAGACAAACGACGCGGACGACGACCACAGGGCGAGCAGAACATGCGGCAAATCGCGATCAGGCTACCGGTTGAACTGCTGGAAGAGATCGAGGCCATGATCGCCGGCCGGCTCGACGGCATGGACAAGTCGACTCTGATCCGCACGCTGCTAGCCGAGGCAGTCGAAGCGCGTCGGAAGAAGCCAAAGAAGTAGGACAGGAAGCGTACATGTCTGCGATGAGTACGAAGGCACAAGATTTGGTAGACCGCGATCTATTAGCAGCCCGGGCACTGGCTGAAGCCGCGGATAAGGAGCAAGGAGAGGCCGAGGCTGAAGTAGCCTACGCGGAAGCGGCTCGCGGTCTCGAGCAGTTCGCCAGTGATCTATGGGCGCGCGAGAGCTACTCTCTCGACGATGTCCAGGCGCTCGCCATCGTTGCCGGCGCGCTGGGCCTGACCTGGACGAAAGCGGCGAGCTCGTCGGGCTCTCGCCGACGGCACCTATCCAGGAGCGAGCTGTCGCGCATCTGATCCGCGCCTTCGGGTCGGTCGATCGTCAGTAGCCTGCGACACTCCGGCGCATGCGGAGAGTATTGCGCTAAGTGCGCGGCGCAGGCATCATTATACCCAAGATGAACTTCTATGCGCTCGCGGCTGCCAAGCCTGCGGGCGTTTTCGTTTGGGATGGCCCTATGTCTATGCTGCACGTTGAGCGCGATCAGTTGTTGACCGCCGGCGAGCTGCGCACGATGCTCCGCATCGGCCGCGAGAAATTCCGCGAGCTGCTCGCCAACGGCACGCTGCCGCCGCCTCTGCCGCTCGGCCCCAAGAGCCGCCGGTGGCGCGCGAGCGAAGTCGCCCGACATCTCGAGCAGCGGATGCTCGCCTCGAGTCACTGACGCCCGTGGAGCCGCGGGCGGTGGTCCCACCGGCGGCTCCACTCCACCAACCAGGCCCCGATAATCCGTCTGGAAAGTCAGCCCTGGTAGCTCGACTGCTCGACCGGGCGGCTCTGCAGACGAAATTAGGCAAACAAACCCTGGGACATGCGCGTAGCGGTCCGCATGCGATCCCAGCCGCTCACGAGGCCGCGTCCTCTAGTTGCGCGGCGAGGGCGTTCGCGACCATCTGCGCGTTGCCGGTCAACCGTGCCTCAGCCGCCCGTGTAGCCTTCGCTGCTCTCTCGAGCCTGTGCTTGCTTGGATCACGGCGGAGGCTATACAGCTCGCCAATGAGCCCACCGGCAGCCGCGCCCAGGCCCTCAGCGACTGTGAGCCAGTGGGCGATGCGCTCGGGATCGAGGTCGACACGTTCCGTCATGTGGTTCGACATGCATCCTCCAGGCCTGCGATCGGCTGAACGTGCCCCATAAGCATCGCAGCCCATCGGCCACCAGGTCAACGCAGCGACTGTGGCCGATGCTTGAAGGTGAAGGGCAAGTTTCCCGTCGCGATCGGAGTGGCGGCTTTCGGAGGCCCAGCTTCCGGTCGGTGGCAGCGTTGTAGTCGTCGATCGTGACCCATAGCGTCAGGTTCACTCTTTGACCATACGTCCGCTGACCTCCCAATCATCCGACACTGGCTATTTCCATGTGCCACCCTCACGGACGCCAAAGAACGTCGCGCAGGTGGCGGAATGCGAGGCCGGTTTTCAAGTCGTGCGCCTCGTGGTGACGGCCATCACCGGCAGCGGCGCCTGCACCCTTTGCCTCCTCGTTCGTGTTCATGATCCGCATCCTTAGATGAGGTGTGGTCGACATCCCGCGCAAGTCAGGCATTGAAAGCCGCCATATGCGCCTCCATATGTGACGACAGCTATCACGACACATCGAGGCACACATATGACAAAGCCCAGGAACGAGGGCCTTGATCCTAGGGAAGTGATCTCGCCGCGCGACAGGTGGGTCCTTCTTGAGGTGCTCTATGAGGGCGAGAATTTTTCTATGGCCATCGGTCGCTGGAAGAACCCCACGCACTGGCAGCCTTGTTTGGCGCTCAGGTGGAACGGGAAGAAGGGCGAGAAGGGCAATCCAGTAAGCCACGGCTACCCGACATGGTTCAACGTGCCGGATGAACTCGCAGAGGTGCTACTGCAAACCGAACTCGTAACGCGAGAGAAGCGGGAGTTTGCTGCCAGGATTTTGGCGGGACGTCGAATGTCGCAATGAGTGTTGTTGAGTTGGAGGTGAGCCATGCCTTTGGTGCCGCAACATCCTTGGTTGGGTAAGAAATTTCGTGACTCGAAGATCAAAATCTTGATTTTGGGAGAGTCCCATTACGGCGTCGATCAGGACCAGCATCTGAACTTCACTACCGATCTTGTTCAAATACATCTCTCAAGGAAGAACATCCGATTCTTGACGAAAGTCGCCAAGCTTGTCGCCGCCGGTGAAATCGCCCCGTCCCAACGGGACATTTTTTGGGACGACATTGCCTACACCAACTTCATCGGTGAGATTGCCGCGGCCAAGGCTCGCGAGGCGCCATCTACCGACTTGTTCAAGCGTTGGGCCCCGCAGTACCGGGAGACACTAGCCGCGATTGCTCCAGATGTTGTCTATGTCTGCGGCTTCAGGCTGTGGGACGCGATGGCAAGATTGTTGCCGACCACTCGGGAAGGAACGAGAGGAGCCGTGTACGAAGTGCCTCATTTCATTTCGTACCACCCGTCTACGAGCGTCGATTACAGGCAGTGGAGCCGTTCCTTCTTTGAGTTCCTTCGTACCGAGCGACAAGCCGATAAATACTCGGCCGCGAGGAAAGTGTGGCTCGGCGACAGGCTGCATCGCTCGTTTCTGAACTAACGGCCTCGGCTTGAGGCGAACATTGCGTGGCGGGGGCGTTGTTCTTTGTTGGTAGATCTGGAAGTGTATTCGGGATGGCACGCGCTTCGTGCCGATTTTCCAGCTATCTGAGTCCGCTGCCAGTTAAGGCAGACATGCGTTGCCTCCTTTGCGAGCGGTCGCTTGTGGCCCGAGGCTGAATGTCGCTGTGATTGCCTACACTCATCTTTCTGGGGGAAGAGCTGCCAGTCCTGGAACAATCCGAGATTGCCGGTCGGTCCAGCCCCAGCACCCAGAGAAATGGCTGCGACCGGCGCAGCAGGCTCGCTGCGCCGGTCGCGCTCAGTCTCAGCCATGTTGGATCAATCCTACAGGTGCGGGTCGATCATCGGCCGGCACGGGCGGAACACCGGGTAACCCTTTGCGATCAACAGCTTCATCATCGCCGTGGGGACCGGCGAGGGCGAGGGGTGACCGCTCGATGTCTTGATGGCGTCGAATGGCGTCGACTTCCTCTGGGGTAATCCGTGTCGGCCGGGCGAAGTTTAAAGAGATCGTCCGGGACGGCGCGCTCCCGAAGCCACTCGTTCTCGGACCGAAATCCCGCCGTTGGCGCGCAAGTGAAGTGGCTCGCCACCTCGATCAGCGGGTACGCGCAACAACGCGCTGACGTGCTTGCCGTCTCACTTGCCCCTCTTTGAAGCTGATGGCTAAGCTGCCAGTTGAGGTTTGAGAGGCAGCTTTCGGAAGGCCCAGCTTCGGGTCTGTAGAGTTGTTTTCCGCGTCGCAACGGTCGACTGTCAGCTGACGGGGCGATGTTAGATTCTGCTCGCGACAGAGGGTCGATATGTCCCACTATTCTCACAGTCGCCCCGATCAGCCTCGCGAGAGCTGGCGCCGGCTCTGCGACCATCTCGAGAGCACAGGCGCTAGTGCCTCTACTTTCGCTGCGAAGTGGGGCGCGTCAGAGTGGGGTCGGGCGCTGGGTCTTTTGCACGATGTGGGCAAGTACTCCGATGCCGCCCAGGCCCGCATCGCCGGGCTCGGCGCGCGTGTCGACCATTCGACGGCCGGTGCGCAGATCGCCACACGCACCTATAGCCGCGCCGATCTCGGCAGGCTGCTCGCCTACGCTGTTGCCGGGCACCACGGCGGCATGCCGGACGGCTCGGGGAACGACGAGGGCACGCTTGACCAACGGCTTGGCAAGGCCGTGCATCCGCACGCCGCATGGGCCGATGAGATCATGCTTCCGGCCGAGCTGCCGCCGGTGCCGCTCCGGTCGCGGCCGGGTACAGACGCGACCCGCGCCGGGTTTGCAATGCATGTGCTCGTGCGCATGCTGTTCTCGGCGCTGGTCGATGCCGATCGGCTCGATGCCGAGCAGGGCGACGCCGGGCGCGGCTCGCCGCACACGCTGCACGCGATCGCCCGCCGGCTTGATCGCCACATGGCCGGGTTTGCGCCGACCTCTGAGGTAAACCGCATCCGCGCCGAGATCCTCGCGGCCGTCCGTGGCCGCACTCACCTTCCCGCCGGCCTGTTCACGCTCACGGTGCCTACCGGCGGCGGGAAGACTTTGGCCTCCCTGGTCTGGGCTCTCAACCATGCCCGCGTCTGGGGCCGCGACCGGGTGATTTACGTCGCGCCCTATACCTCCATCATCGAGCAGACGGCTGCGAACGTCAGGAACGCGCTCGGCCCGCTCGGCGAGGCCGTGCTGGAGCATCACAGCGCGACACCGGACAGCGGCGACGAGGATGCCGAGCGGCGTATCGCGCGCGCAGCCGAGAACTGGGACATGCCGCTCGTGATCACCACGGCGGTGCAGTTCTTCGAGAGCTTATTCTCGAACAAGCCCGCGCGCGCTCGGAAGCTGCACAACATTGCGCGCTCGGTCGTGATCCTCGATGAGGCGCAGACACTGCCGCCCCAGCTACTCCGGCCCTGCCTCGCCATGATCGACGAGCTGGCCCGAAACTATGGATGCTCGATTCTGCTCTGCACCGCGACGCAACCCGCTGTGACCGAGCACGCTGGCGACGACCGCTCGCTCTCCGGCGGCCTGGTCCATGCCGAAGTTCGCGAGCTGATCCCTCCAGAGACGTTGCGCCTGCATGAGCGCCTGCGCCGGGTTAGCGTGCAGCATGGTGGGACGATGACCGATCGCGACGTCGCTCAGGCGCTCGCCGGTGCCGAACAGGGCCTCGTGATCGTAAACACGCGCCGGCACGCCCGCGACCTCTATCGGCTCTGCGTCGAGATGCCGGGGGCGACGCACCTTTCGGCGCTGATGCATCCCACGCACCGCTCGACGCGCCTCGCCGAGATCCGCCAGCGCCTTCGCGATGGGGCTCCCGTCCGGCTCGTAGCGACGACGGTGATCGAGGCGGGCGTGGATGTCGACTTCGGACGCGTCTGGCGCGCGATGGCCGGGCTCGACAACATCGCCCAGGCAGCCGGTCGCTGTAACCGCGAGGGCCGCCGGGCACTGGCCGACAGCCTTGTGACGATCTTCGAGCCTGCCGACCCGCAGGCGATCCCGAAGCACTTCCGCGTGGCTGCCAACGCCACCCGCGCGGTGCTCCAGTGGCATGCAGAGGACTTGCTCTCGCCCCAGGCGATCCGGGCCTACTTCCGAAGCTACTACGGCCGCCGCGATCTGTCCGAGGGCGGCCTCGATGCCGAGGGCATCATGGCGCTGCTCGCTGGGACGCACATAGGGCACCGGTATCCGTTCGCGACGATCGCCAATCTGGTGAAGCTGATCGACGAGGACGCAGGCGAGGGAGTGGTGATCCCGGCTGCGCCCGACGTGGTCGAGGCGCTGGCCCACCTCCAAAGAGGAGACCGACTGAGCCGCCCCGAGCTGAGGCGGGCATACCGCGTGCTGCAGGCCTACACCGTCCAGGCCCCCCGTAAGGCCGTCGAGGCCCTCGCTCAGTCTGGAGCCATCGAGCGCCTGACCGGCGACGAGGCCTCGCCGGGGGTGCTTCGGGATCTGTCGCTCTACCGCTCCGACGTCGGCCTGGATGTCATCTGAGCCTGAGGGGCAATTGTTCAAATAAGGCTATTATCGGCAACTGGCCAAGAGGGGAACTGCCGTATGCGGATTTTGGTAACGGGGGCCTATGCGTGCTTCACGCGCCCCGAGCTGAGTGTCGAGCGCTACACCTACGACGCGATCACGCCGTCGGCGGCCGTGGGGCTGATCGAGTCCGTCTATTGGAAGCCAGCGGTGGCCTGGGTGATCGACCAGATCACGGTCCTCAACCCGATCCGCTATGCGCAGATCCGGCGCAATGAGCTGGCGATCGCCGCCCCGGCGAACCTTCGATCGGTCGACATCTCGCGGAAAGGCGTCAGGATGCAGCGCCGCAGCACAGTGCTGCGCGATGTCGCCTACGTGATCGACTTCCATGCGGTCGCCACGGGCAAGGAGAGCAGCGAGGACGCTGCCGCCGGTGTCGACGTGGTCGGTAAGCATCTGTCGATCCTGCAGCGGCGCCTGGAGCGCGGCCAGCACTTCAAGCAGCCGGTGCTCGGTTGTCGCGAGTGGCCTGCCGATGTCCAGTTGATCGAGGCCGCTCCGCTTTCGGCGCTCACCGGTGAGCGCGATCTCGGGATCATGCTGCACTCGATCAACCGGGACACCGGAAGCCGGGCCGTCTGGCACGCCGTGATGCACAACGGGGTGATCGAGGTGCCGCAGCTCGGATCGCCCGAGCTGATCATCGAGCGGAGGGCCGTCGCATGATCCTGCAATCGCTTCTCCGCCTTGCCGAGCGCGATCCGGACGTGACGCCTGAGGGCTACGAGCGACGGAGCTATCACTGGGCCGTTGTGCTCGATCTGTCGGGCAACGTCGTGCGACTCGAAGATCTGCGCGTCGATGGCGATCCGATCCGTCTGGTGACTCCATCCTGGCCTGCCAACCGCACATCTGGGATCATCCCGAGCTGGCTCACCGACCCGATGCCGTACGTGCTCGGCTACGGTGACGACAAGGGCGCAACCAAGGTCGGCCGGTGGGCCGCCTACAACGGCGAGCTGCTGGCCAACGCGACAGACCCGAGGCTGATCGCCTTACGGATTTGGCTGGCGAGCTGGAGCGCCGAGGCCGGCGTCGCTCTCTGGGAGCAGGACGGCGACAGGCCTGCTGATCCGGCCGACGCGAAGCAGGTCGAGCGGATGCGGGATGCTGCCAAGGCTTCTGGGGTCGCAATCAAGGTGCTCAACGATACCGAGGACAGCGAGGTCTGGGCGCACGAGATCCCCGAGGCGCGCGCAATCTGGGAGCGTGCTCAGGTCCCGGAGGGCGCGCCCGTCGGCCTCTGCTTGGTCACGGGTGAGCACGGCCCGCTCGTGCAGCATCACCCGACGCTGCCGCTGGGTGAGATGGGCAAGCTGATCTCGATCGACGGGGACAGCACCTCACTCGCGCGCTGGGGTTACGACGGGCTCGACAATAGCCCGATGGGTCGCCGTGCCACGCACGCCTACAGCTCGGCACTGCGGGCTCTGCATCAGCGCCGCCAATACGTCCGCCTCGCTGGGTTGCTCGTCTACTACTGGAGCGATGCCGAGGGGCTGGCCACGCGGGCGCTTGAAGCCGAGTTGCAGGCCATCTTCGGCGAGGGTGCCGATGCGGCGGCAGAGAGCGAGGACAAGCTCCTGGCAGAGGCGGTCGAGGCGCTGCGCAATGGTCAGATCCCGGCTGGAGGTCTGCCAGAGACGCCGTACCACCTGCTCGCGATCTCACCCGGGAAAGGCCGCCACGCAGTACGCTGGGTGATGCAGTCCACGCTCGGCGAGTATGTCGCAGCTCTGCATCGGCACGCCCGCGATCTTGACCTGCGCCGCCCACCGAAGCTGTGGTGGATGCTCAGCGCCTGCGTCGCCCGCGAAGAGCAGATCACACCGGCGCTCGCGGTGTCGCTGGCCCAGGCGATCCTGACCGGCTCCCGCTACCCCGACCAGCTCGCCCTCGGCGCACTCGACAGGCTCCGCGTGTGCGCTCCCGTACCTGCGTCAGACAAATCGGCCAACGCGACCCTTCGGATGCGCATCGCGGTCCTTAGGGGTTGGCTGGCCCGTAACCACAACCTCGCAGAGGATCAGATGACAGAGAGCACGCCCTACCGCCTCGGCCGCCTGCTGCGGATCGTTGAGGAGATGCAGCTCCGCGACAATCCCAAGATCGCCCTGACCGTTCGCGACCGGTACTGGGCCACGCTCAGCGCGCGCCCTTCGAGCGTGCTCGGCCGCCTGCTAGGCAACGTCGGGATCTACAAGGCATCGATGCGCCGCAGTGGCAACGGCGGCCTTGCGGAGTGGTTCGACCAGCAGATCGCCGAGCTGCTCGACGACATCGAGGTGCCGGACGAGATGGCCGATACCGACCGCGCGCAGATGGCGCTCGGCTACTACGCACAACGCAACCGCAAGCCTGCCGAGGCCGAGGCAGCCGCTTGATTAACACAACACCTCACACGCCAAACAAGAAAAGGAACACCGCCATGAACCGCTACGACTTCGCTCTGCTCTTCGACGTCACCAACGGCAACCCGAACGGCGACCCGGATGCAGATAACGAGCCCCGCCGCGAGCAGGGCAGCGAGCACGGGCTCGTGTCCGATGTCTGCATCAAGCGCAAGGTGCGGAACTTCGTCGACCTGATGCGCGAGCACGGCGGTGTGGACGATGCGCGCCGCGCTCAGCTCGGCGTGCACATTACGGCTGGGGCGGTGCTCAACGACGCTCACAACGCGGCGCTCGATGCCGCTGGCGCCGTGGCCGAAGCCGACAAGGCCGCCGACAACGGTGTAGGCAAAGGCAAGGACAAGGGCCGCAAGTCGACGCTGCAGCCTGCGGCGTTGCTGGCTGAGGCCCGCCGTACGATGCAGGCAAGTTACTTCGATGTTCGGACCTTTGGTAGCGTACTGGCCAATTCGCGCGGCAACGACTCCGTGACTGGGCCGGTGCAGCTCAGCTTCGCGCGCTCGATCGATCCGATCACCACCCAGCGGCACACCCTGACGCGCTGTGCGGCAACGGAGGAGGAAGCAGGCAAGGCCAACAAGACCATGGGCGGCAAGTGGACGGTGCCGTATGCCCTCTACCGCGCGCACGGCTCGATCTCGGGGCCGCTGGCAGACAAGGCTGGCTTCGAAGCTGACGATCTCGCGCTGCTGTGGCGCGCCCTCGCCGATTGCTGGGATCACGACAAGTCTGCCGCGCGGGGCGTGATGCATTGCCGGGCGCTCGTTGCCTGGGAGCACGGGTCCGCACTCGGTAACGCGCGGGCGTCAGAGCTGCACAAGCTGCTGCAGGTCGAGCGCAGGGCTGGGGTCAAGCGCCCAGTCTGCATCGAGGACTATGTCGCTAGCCTGGGCACCGCTCCTGCGGGAGTGGCCACGCACAAGCTGCTGTGGGATCTGCGCGAACCGGGAGCGTCCGCAGAAACGCTGGGGGTTTCGCACGCGGCGTAAGCTGTTGATTTGCCCGGGGCTCCGGCCTCTGGTAACCGATCAGATGTCCGCTCTTTGACAATCTGGGAGGCAGGTTCGCGCGCCGATGGTCCGGCGGCGCGTGAAATCAATGGCTTGCCGGGCCGCCGTCGCACGCTCGTAGGCGTGCGTGGATTGAAACATGGCGGCCCTCAGTGCGTGGTTGCTTCGACTGGTCGCACGCTCGTAGGCGTGCGTGGATTGAAACGGGTCATTCTTCAACAGTACGGCTGATCTTCTCAAGTCGCACGCTCGTAGGCGTGCGTGGATTGAAACTTGCGCGCGGTCTCGGTCGCCTCCTCGGCGTCCTCGTCGCACGCTCGTAGGCGTGCGTGGATTGAAACAATTTGGCGCGTCAGCTCGTTGGCCTGCTCAACGAGTCGCACGCTCGTAGGCGTGCGTGGATTGAAACATCATCGGATGGAACCGCTCCACCCGCCCAGGCCAGGTCGCACGCTCGTAGGCGTGCGTGGATTGAAACTCCGGTAAGTGCACGGAGTACGCCAAGGACCGCCCGTCGCACGCTCGTAGGCGTGCGTGGATTGAAACAGAACGAGCGCGCGTTGGTGGCGGAAGGCCGTCAGGTCGCACGCTCGTAGGCGTGCGTGGATTGAAACTGGTGCACGTATTCGCCAAGCGCCTCGGCAGCCTGTCGCACGCTCGTAGGCGTGCGTGGATTGAAACGAGTTTGATGCGCGCAGACAGAAGCGCGTCGTGTCGCACGCTCGTAGGCGTGCGTGGATTGAAACAGCACCAGAGGCCCCAGCGTGTTCCGCAACGTCCGGTCGCACGCTCGTAGGCGTGCGTGGATTGAAACACGCCCAATGGGCAGTTCTGGCTTACGATCGGCGTGTCGCACGCTCGTAGGCGTGCGTGGATTGAAACCAGATCATCAACGCCGCCAATTCCGCACCCGGCGTCGCACGCTCGTAGGCGTGCGTGGATTGAAACACCGACATCGCCCGCCGGCTCGGCTACCACGTCGTCGCACGCTCGTAGGCGTGCGTGGATTGAAACAGGTCGGGGTAGAGTTGTTCGCGATATACTTGCGTCGCACGCTCGTAGGCGTGCGTGGATTGAAAAGATCGCGAGTCTGCAAAGGCGATCTCTGTTCACTGGCGTGCGTTTGGCAGAGTACCACCCTTCGTCAAATGGGGCCGCCGTTGAGGGCGACGGCGCGGTAGTCGGTGGGATTGAATCCCGGACGAACCAATTTGGTGCTCACCCGTCGTCAGTGTCATCGAAGAAACACCCCTGAGTCGAGCACTCTCCCGCTGCTCGAGCCAGGACGCGCGTGGAGATATGCAGACGTCGTTGAAATGTTCGCGTGGCCGAGCGTGTCTTTCACTTCGGCAATGGTCGCCCCGCGATCAAGGGCGTGGCTCGCGTGAGCGTGCCTGAGCCAATGAGCTGAGATGTCAGAGTTCACGCCCGCTTTCGCGGCAGCAATCTTCAGCATCCGATTTACCGCTCGCGCCAGCAGAGGGGCACCACCCTTTCTTGAGGGGAACAGCGGAGCGGATGCCGGAGCATCTCCGCGGCTGGCCAGCAACGAGCGGCTGACGATGCCGGGCAGAACCACCTGGCGCAGTTTGTCGCCCTTGCCGAGCACCGAGATCTGCGCGCTGCCGTCGGCGCGCGGAATGACATCGCCCCACGTCACAGCCACCAGCTCAGAGACGCGAAGGCCGCCGGCATAGCCGACCTCGATCAACAGGCGGTCGCGCTTCGTCGGGGCAGCCCGGATGAGGAGGGCGATCTCCGTCTCGCTGGCGATCCGCTTTGCCAGGTCCGAGCCCCCCGATCTCGTGCGCACGGCGGCCCCAGCGTTGAATTGCAGATACCCAAGCCGGTGCGCGTAGCTGAGCAGCGACTTGACGCGCTGTGCATACTGCCGAGCGGTGGCCGGTGCCTTGCCCTCGCCGAGCACCGCGACGATATCGCGGACGTCCTCGACGGTCGCAGTCCTGAGCGTCAGTCCGCGGCGGGCCAGCTCGGCGACCAGCCGCTCGGCGGTGGCGCCGAACTTGGCACGCGATAAGGCGCTGCCGAGGTTCGCCAGCCAACTCGCGATGATCTGGTCATCGGTTGTGGCGCGGGTGGCTGCGGGGGCAGTGCCCGGAAGTACGATTGCAGTCTTCGTCATGACACTACCTATGCGGGTGGATGCTGGGAGGAATTTGTGTCCGATTAGATATGTAATCGGTCTTTCGTCGTCAAGAGGCGTCTCCACAAGGTGCGCATGCAAGTTGGGGCAGTCGCGGAGGGAACTCTAACGCTCCAAGATCGCTAAGCGGGTCTGTTCGGAGTACCCCATGCCGGCCACCGCGATCGACGTGCGATCCATGCAGCGCGCCCTTCAAGACATGCGCGCCAATCTCGACGCCTTCATCGGCCAGCTCGACGTCGAGCTGCTCGACCTTGCCCACGAGTGTCGCGGCGCTTCGAGATAATCCCCCTAGGCCGAGAGGCTCACATTCCGCGAAAAGAGCTGCACCGTCGTTGATGACGCCATCAGACGGTTTATGGCCGAATACAAGCGCCCTTTGACCCTCAGCCGCGTAGCTAAGCCGCCCCGCGTGTGAGGCGGGCGGCTTAGCTTTCGAGTGCGTTGAAAATAGCTCCCATGATGAGAAGTGGAATGACGAAACCGAGGCCGGCGCCGATGTGTGGAAGCCAGCTGATCATCTCGAAGCTCAGCGGCTTCTTGAACTCGAACGACAGAATGAGCATCGGGAACCAGTGCCATCCCGTCACGGCGCCGAGCACACAGTTCACGCCTGGGAGGAAGAACCCGCAGATGAAAACGGTGATGAATAGGATCGAAGCAACGTCAGCCGAGCCAGATATGGACCCCCCGTTTGTTCGTGGAGGAGCCACTGTTCCAAACGGAACGGTCCGCGTCTACGTCCCTTTGGCCCGCCGCCGAAGGGGTGAGGCACGGTCAGCTGCCTGAGTTGGGTGCACCCCATAGCGCAAATCGTGCTCGGCGGATGGGGTCGTGGGCTGGGCCGCCGTGAACAGATCCGTGGTTAACTGCCTTATCGGAACATCACTTGCTTGTGCGTCACTTCGTATTTGAGCGAAGCAGGTGGAGCGCTGACGGCAAGGGCTGGAAGCGGGAAACACCACTCGACGACCTCCCCCGCCGCGAGAATTTTGTCGGAGGAGTAGGGGGTCGCCCATTCGGAAGTGGTTTTTATACGGCCATCGCTGAAACTCTTGAAGCTGTAGTCGACAATATTCGAGCTGTAGCCGGGGCGGTAGACGGCCACGTTCCAATCAACCTTCGCGACCACGTCGGCGCTGTTTCGACTTCGGTTAGCGATGATGATCTTGAGTGGCGTGTCGGCCGTGCAGTCAGCCTCGTTGAAATTGGCGGTCATTTCGATGGAAGCTTGCCGCTCGGCACTTTTGCGAGCCGCGGTGACCTCGCCAAGATATAGGGCACCGCCTCCGGCCAAGATGATGCCGATCACGCTAAGGATGGTTCTGGGAAAGACCACGACTAGCACCAGAAAAATGATGCCAATAACAATGATGCCGAGCCACGACATGATCCCCACAGCCTCCCACGAGCTTGCTAGTGTTCCCCGCCTGACGGATGATTCCCATGTCGCTGCAAATCAGGCAGTATGCGGGAATGAGACGGGATGACATCTGCCTTTATGTGAGCCCGGCCAGCCGGTCGCGGCTCGAAGCGATCATCAAGGATCGCAACAGCTCGGCGAAGGCCGTATGGCGTGCCGAGATCGTGCTGGCGACGGCCCACGGCCACGGCACCAACGAGATCATGCGGCGC
>NZ_DIUM01000065.1 GCF_002423035.1 Thiocapsa sp. UBA6158 | reverse complement strand
CACCGACCGCCCCGATTGGACCGCGCCCCTGTTTCGCTACACCGCCAAGGTCAGCCGCCAAGTCTTGCGGTTCTTCAAACACTGTTTTCTCAAACCGGCCTCGCCAGCGCTCTATGAGCGCGAGCTGAAGCCACTGTTGATGGCCTACCTATGAAGGAGACCGGACACCGTTGAGTTTTTCTCCAATCGCTCCGTCATCAAGAATCATATCGACAGCGGTGCCGCGCTCTTGGCGCGGATGTTCCAGGAGAGCGGTCGCAGTGGCGAGGGGCTGATTCGAGGGCTTGTCGACGAGGTGGAATTCGCCGGTCGGCGCGAGCAACTCGGCAGTGGCCTCGACATCTTCATTGGCCGCACCCTGTTGCAGCGCAACGAGCTGGTCATGGAGCTCAACAACACGGCCAAGCACGCCAACTCGCACTTGGCCATCATGGGAAAACCCGGCGTCGGCAAGACGCAGTTCCTGCTGAAACTGCTGACGGACATTCGTATCCAGTCCAACTACCAGACAAATTTCATCTATTTCGACTACAAGGGCGACGTGGTCGACAACGTGCGGTTTCTGGAACTGGCGCGTGTGCAACCCTTCCGGTTGTTGCAGGGCGGGCAGAGCCTTCCCATCAATCCCTTCATCCTGCCGGCCTATGACGAGCAGACGATCAATGTCTCGGCACGCGAGAAGGCCGAAAGCTTCGCGTCAATCAACAGCAAGCTCGGCGTGGTGCAGAAGGGTGCACTGACGGAGGCCATCCGGGCGGCTTATGCCAAACGCGCCGCATCGGCCGCACCCTATCCGGACTTTCCCGATGTGCTCGAACTGGCGGCACTCGCCTATGAGGCAGACGGCAAGAAAGACGATAGCCTCATCGAGGTCTTGCGCGATCTATCCGATTTCGAGCTGTTCTGGCGTCACGGCAGCGAGGGCGCACCGATGGACCGGGTGTCGAACCGCACGATGTTGATCGATCTGCATGCCATGCCGGTACTGAAGGAGTTGGTCGGCTATCTCGTCATCGAGCGGCTTTACAAGGAGATGACGACCCTGCCCGATAGTCCGGTAACCGAGGGTCGACGGACCATTCGGTCCATCCTGGTGATCGACGAGGCGCATAACTACCTCGGCCAGAGGAACATTTTCCTGCAGCGGATCATTCGCGAAGGGCGCTCGAAGGGTGTCGTGGTCTTCTTCGCTAGCCAGTCGCCAAACGATTATCAACAAAAGTTCTTCAACTTCCAGGAGCTGCTTGAATTCGCCTACATCTTCCAATGCGACGGCGTGGCCGCCGGATCGGTACAGGACATTCTTGGTTGCAGCAGCAAGACGGCGAAGGATCTTCAGACGGAGATTTCCCGACTGGAACCTTGGCAGGTTATCGCGCGCAGTTCCGAGAAGACTGAAGAGTTTGTCAAGTTTACCGCCGAGGCGTTCTACAAGAGTTATTCCTGACCGTTATGGGAGCTCGGCCGAAATGATCAGGGAAGACGACTCTACTCACATGGTGACCTGCAATGAACGAAAGCCACCTCTTCATGGCGACTTTGACAGGCTTCGGCCTGCTGGCGGTCAGTTGGATCTGGTTTGCCGTGGTCGCTTGGCGGCGCAGCCGTCCTTGGGGTGTCGCGGTCGCGCTCTTTCCGCCGGCCGGGCTGCTCTTCGCGGTCGGCCGTTTTCACGCCGCGCGCGGTCCGCTTGTCCTGGGATTGGCTGGATTGCTGCTCGCTGCCGGTCCGCCGGTCGTCAACCGTCTGTTGCCTGTCGATCTTGGCCCGCGGGATGTGCTGGTCGACGGCGAGCGCCATATCACCCTGACCGGCTGGGACCGGCACGACTATCGAGTGTTGGACGGGGCGGCGGACGTGATCGTGCTGCAGATGGCCAACCCGGATGTAACGGACGAGACATTGGAGCTGCTCGCCGGGATGGATCGGCTTCGCGAGTTGGATCTGAACGATAGCGCCGTGACGGACGCGGGGCTTGCGCGGCTTGCCGAATCGACGCGTTTGGAGCGGCTGCGTCTGGCAAACACGGGCATTACCGATGCCGGCTTTCGCGCATTCCTTATGCCTCATCCGGCTCTGCTCGAGCTGGATCTGCGCGGCACATCCGTCTCGGCCGAGACCCTCTCCGAATGGCGCAAGGCCAAGCCCGGGCGCCGGGCCTTGCGCTGAGGTCGCGCCCGCGTTCCGTCCTGCGAGGTGAAGAGACCATGACACTCGACGCGTCCGTTCCGGGTCATCTGCCCAACGTCCGATTCCTGGCCAAGGCCTGCGAGCTGGCTTACCTGGACGAGCCTGACGGTCCGACCGGCTTTCGGGCCGAGCTTGGTCTGGATGCGCGCCTCATCGGTGTCGACAACACGCAGGTCTATGTTGCGAGTGACCCCGGCGCGCTGGTGGTCGCTTTTCGCGGCTCGCAATCGCCGACCAGTCTCGACGGCGTCAAGGACTGGCTGCTGACCAATGCGAACAACCTGTTGGTCGTCCCCGAGGGGCGCATCGGCACCGATTTTGCCGCCGCGGGCGTAGGGGCCCGATTCCATCGCGGATTCATGCAGGCGTTGGACGAGATCTGGGCGCCGCTCGTACAGGCCGTCCAGGAGGCGATGGACGCGTCCGAGCGACCGCTCTGGCTGACCGGACACAGTCTCGGCGGGGCACTTGCCTTGCTCGCGGCCTGGCGTTTTCAGCGCGCCTTCATCGGGGTGCACGAGGTCATCACCTTCGGCGCGCCGATGATCGGCAACGCCGTCGCGGCCAAAGCCTTCGAGCAGGCGTTTCCCGACCGGATCTTTCGCTATGTCGATATCGAAGACCCGGTCCCGCTCCTGCCGACGGTCAGTCTGCTGGCCAATGCCTATGCCCATTGTCTCAGCGAGATCAGGCTTGAAGGCCCGACGCAGAGGGCATTCACCCACGCGCTCGGGGAACTCGGACGCACGGCGGTGGAGGGCATGCTCACGGCGAGCCTCACGGATGAGCTCTGGGCGCTCGTGCGCAAAGGTATCCATGCTCACCTGATCCCCAACTACCAAAAGCGTCTGCGCGGCTGAATCGCGTTTCAACCCGACCGGTCGGTCTTGCGATCGATGCCCTCGGGTGCATAGGCTCGCAACAGTACATCCACCCCGCACTCGACCCGACGGCGCAGCTGCTCGGCGTCGGGTCGCGGACAGCCGCCGCTCAAGAGTCCCGTGGTCTGGATGCCCTGCCACATGCCGAGCAGCTGCTCGGCGGCCATGCGGCTGTCGTGCGCGCGCAGGTCGCCGCGCGCCGACGCCTCGGCCAGGCGGGCGGCGAGGCGATCGCGTGTCGCCTCCGCGCCGTCGCGATAGACAAGTGTGCCGAGCCAGGTCTCCTTCCCGGCCAGGGTCGCCAACATCCGTAGCAGGGCGACATAGTCGTCGCTGCTCAGGAAGTCCATCAGCGCGCATCCCAGGTCGATCAGGGCTTGTCTCAGCAGGTGCTGGCCCGAGGGCAGATCGTCGAGCGCCGCCGTCATCTCGCTGCGCTGCAGCAGCACGACCGCGCGAATCAGACCCTGTAGATCACCGAAATGGCTGTAGACCGTGACCTTCGAAACCCCGGAGGCGCGGGCGACGGCCTCCATATTGAGTGCCTGGATCGAACCCGAGAAGAAGAGCCTCCGAGCAGCCGCGAGGATGGCCGCGTGCTTGGCCGGGTCCGGCGGTCGACCGCGCCCGGCGGTACGGGGCGCCGCCGTTACCCCGGACGCGTCGGCTTCGGATGTCGGCATGTCTGGTTCCTTCGTCATGTTCTTGCCACCTATCAGTTTAAGGTA
>NZ_DIUM01000008.1:80960-81386 GCF_002423035.1 Thiocapsa sp. UBA6158 | reverse complement strand
AGGTATCCACGCGCTTGTAGACCGGCCGCAGACCCTGCCCGCGGCGCAGCGCGCGGATCTCGTGTTCAGTGGTGCCGACCAGTTGCCCGATCCGTCGGTCCGAGAACCCCTTGCGCTTAAGCAGGCGTAGAGACTCGCGGCCGAGTGCTTCGTGACCGGCGGTGCGCACATGGGCCTCGGTATGGACCAGATCCTCCACCTGAGCCAGGAACCAGGGGTCGATCTTGGATAGATCGTGGATCTCCTCCAGGCTCATGCCGAGGCGGAAGGCGTCGGCGAGATAGAAAAGCCGCTCGGCGCCGGTCTGGCGCAGCTCATGGCGGACACGCTTGGCCGCGTCCGGCTCACGCGCATCGACGATCTCCTCGAGACCGTAGCGATCGATCTCCAGCCCGCGAACCGCCTTCTGCAGCGACTCCTGGAAGG
>NZ_DIUM01000008.1:0-80880 GCF_002423035.1 Thiocapsa sp. UBA6158 | reverse complement strand
GCTTGGCCGCGACCTTGGCGATCGGAAACCCGGTCGCCTTGGAGGCGAGCGCCGAGGAGCGCGACACCCGCGGGTTCATCTCGATGATGATCATCCGACCGTCGGCCGGGTTGATCGCGAACTGCACGTTCGACCCGCCCGTATCCACCCCGATCTCGCGCAACACCGCGATCGAGGCATCGCGCATGATCNNAGATGATGATGCAGTTGTCCGCGCGATCGCGGACCACCTCCATCTCGAACTCCTTCCAGCCCAGCGCCGACTCCTCGATCAGGAGCTCCTTGGTCGGGGAGAGATCCAGACCGCGCCGACAGATCTCCTCGAACTCTTCCTGGTTGTAGGCGATACCGCCGCCGCTGCCGCCCATGGTAAAGGAGGGCCGAATGATCGTCGGGAAGCCGATCGAGGCCTGAACCTGGATCGCCTCTTCCAGACTGTGGGCAATCGCCGAGCGGGGCATGTCCAGCCCGATCTTGCGCATCGCCTTGCGAAAGAGATCGCGGTCCTCGGCCTTGTCGATCGCCTCGCGCGAGGCGCCGATCAGCTCCACACCAAAGCGCTCGAGCACGCCCTCGCGCACCAAGTCGAGTGCGCAGTTCAGCGCCGTCTGGCCGCCCATGGTCGGCAGCAGCGCATCCGGGCGCTCGCGCTCGATGATGGCCGAGACCGCGCGCCAAGTGACCGGCTCAATATAAGTGGCATCCGCCATTTCGGGGTCGGTCATGATGGTGGCGGGATTGGAGTTCACCAGGATGACCCGGTAACCCTCCTCGCGCAGCGCCTTGCAGGCTTGCGCGCCGGAGTAGTCAAACTCGCACGCCTGACCGATCACGATCGGCCCGGAGCCGATGATCAGGATGCTGGAGATGTCGGTACGCTTAGGCATGGGGATTCATTCGCCGGTTAAACCGCGCCGAGCGCGGTATGCGATGTTTTTGGATGGGGTCGGCTCCGGCAGACTTGACGAGCGCTGGAGCCGGCGCGGTTTAAACGATTAGAAAACAGATCATTTTAGACCGCGTCCCCGCTAACGGCCGTGGATGCGCCAAGCGTCGAACACACTCGAGAATCAGCATCTCGCTCCGGGCGCGGTTTAGGCCTTGCGGGCGCGCATGAGCTCGATGAAACGATCGAAGAGCGGTGCGAGATCATGGGGCCCCGGACTGGCCTCGGGATGACCCTGAAATCCGAATGCGGGGCGATCCCGATGCCGGATGCCCTGCAGACTGCCGTCGAACAAGGAGCGATGGGTGGCCTCGACCGTCGGGGGCAGACTCTCCTCGTCGACCGCGAAGCCGTGGTTCTGGCTGCTGATCATGACCTCGCCCGTGGCGAGATCCTGCACCGGATGATTGGCGCCGTGATGGCCGAACTTCATCTTCAGCGTGCGCGCGCCGCAGGCGAGACCCAGCAGCTGGTGGCCGAGACAGATGCCGAAGAGCGGCATGTCGGTGTCGAGCAGCTCGCGGATCGCCTCGATCGCATAATCACAGGGCTCCGGATCGCCCGGACCGTTGGAGAGAAACACCCCGTCCGGCTTCAGACCCAGTACCGTCATCGCGGGCATGTGCGCAGGGACGACCGTGACATGACAGCCGCGCGCGGCCAGCATCCGCAGGATGTTGCGCTTGATGCCGTAGTCGTAGGCGACGACATGCAAGGGCAGACGATCGCCGACCGGATGAATGGACTCGGGATGGCCCTCGCCCAGTTCCCAGACGCCCTGGGTCCAGGGGTAGGTCTCGGACGTCGAGACCTCTTTCGCCAGATCCATGCCCTTAAGGCCCGGAAAACCCTGTGCGGCGCGCAGAGCCACCGCCTCGTCGATCCCGTCGCCGGCCTGAAGACAGCCGTTCTGGGCGCCCTTCTCGCGCAGCAGACGGGTTAACCGTCGGGTATCGATATCGGCGATGCCGACGATGCCCTGGCGCCGCAGATAGGCGTCGAGACGCTCGGTCATGCGGAAGTTGCTGGGCAGGATCGGCAGGTCGCGGATGATGAGGCCGGCGGCCTGAACGCGGTCGGACTCCTCGTCCTCCGGGTTGGTCCCGACATTGCCGATGTGGGGGTAGGTCAGGGTGACGAGCTGGCGCAGATACGAGGGATCGGTGAGGATCTCCTGATATCCGGACATGGCGGTGTTGAACACCACCTCGCCGACGCTCGATCCATCGGCGCCGATCGACGTTCCCCGGAAGACGGAGCCGTCCTCCAGCACGAGTACCGCGGGTTTTATCAAGGGTTTCTCCGGTCCGGGCGGGGGCGTGCAAGGGCCGAGACGCAAACGAGGGCGACGGCGCAATGACGCTTGGGCGGGCACACGGGCACCGCCCTGACCCGCCGGAATTCTAAAGAAGCCGCGCTCGAGTGTCCATGTGCACCGTGACGATCGCCGGTGACTTTATGGAAGGGCGGGACACCGCGGAGTCGGGGCGAAACCCGAAGTTCTGCCGGCAGCCAAGCCCGAAGCGAGACCTGCGTCTCGGACGCGGTTTAGAGCGCCTGCCGTGCCCAAGCGATGATCCCGTTCATGTCCATCGCGCCGGCCGTGCGCGCAACCTCCGCACCCCCACGAAACAGCGCCAGTGTCGGGATGCTGCGGATGCCGTAACGCGCACCTAGCGCCTGCGCCTCCTCGGTGTTGACCTTCACCAGACGCAGGTTCGGCTCGAGCCGAGCAGCGGCGGCCTCGAAGGCCGGCGCCATCATCCGGCAGGGTCCGCACCAGGGTGCCCAGAAATCCACCAAAAGCGGCAGATCGCTGCGCGAGAGATGACGCGCAAAGCGCAACTCGTCCAGCGCGAGCGGCTGGCCGAGAAACAGCGGACCGTGACACTTGCCGCATTTCGCGGCGGCACCGAGACGCTCCCGAGGGACCCGATTGACCGCGTCGCAGGCGGGGCAGACAACGTGAAGTGATTCGGACATAGCGATGACTCCTTGCGGTTGTTTCCGGAGACCCGGCTCGATCGGCTTGAATCGACCTCATCCGACAGCTATGTTCGACGGTTAGATCCACGCCATCCGATCCGTCTTTATGGAGTGTCCCGATCATGGCCGATTCACCGTACATTGTGACCGTCACGGCGGAGAATTTTCAGGCGGTCGTCGTGGAGGGCTCGTTCGAGCGTCCCGTCCTCGTCGATTTCTGGGCCGACTGGTGTGCGCCCTGCCGCATGCTGATGCCCATCCTCGCCAATCTGGCCGCCGAGTACCGCGGGCGCTTCATTCTGGCTAAGGTCAACACCGAAGAGCAACAGGCGTTGGCCGCCGAGTTCGGTATCCGCAGCCTCCCGACGGTGCAGTTGTTCAAGTCCGGGCGACCCGTGGATCAGTTCATGGGCGCCCTTCCCGAGGGTCAGATCCGCGAATTCATCGACCAACACATCCCGCGTGCCTCCGACGGGCTTTTGGCACAGGCGCAGGGGCTGCTGGTCGCGGGCGATCTCGACGGCGCCCGGACCCTGATCGATCGGGCACGAGAGGCGGATCCGGAGAACGCCCGCCTGGCGCTCGCCGAGCTTCAACTCTTGGCGGCTCGGGGCGAGCTTGCCGAGGCGCAGGCGGCGCTCGACAAGCTCCCGATCGAGCTTGCAGGCGAGCCCGAGGTCTTGGCGCTGCGTGGACAGCTGCGGTTCGCGACGGCACTCGAAGACGCTCCATCGGAATCGGACCTGATCGCGCAACTCTCGGATGACCCCAAGGACAGCCTGGCCCGCTACCAGCTTGCCGCACACCAGGTCATGCGCGGTGATTATGCGTCGGCGCTGGAGAATCTTCTGACCCTCATGAAACGCGACCGCGCCTTTCAGGAAGACGCCGCACGCAAAGGGATGCTGGCGGTCTTCGATCTGCTCGGCGGCGGCGACCTGGTCGCCGGGTATCGCGCCAAGATGATGAATGCGCTTTACTGAGTCGCGTCTCGAGCGATCCTCTCGGGTCCGAGGTGCTTTCGGCCTTGCGCGCGACAATGGCCTTTGAGCGACGCGACTCCGGATTTTTAGATGATTTTCGAGAAAGGATCCGCCGGCGTGTAGGGGCGAATGAATTCGATTCCACATCACCGCAGGTCTTCCAGACATGTGAAATCGTGATGCCCATTCTGCGACATCACCTTCAGTGGCGTCGGTCGCGGGGTCATTCGGCTCGATTTCGAAATAGAGCGAGGTCTTCCCAAGGATGGCCGCGCCATTGCGGTACATCAGACGTGGCCGGGCCCCGGGACGCGTCGCGGCATCCGCACACGCCGGCGACGGCAATCAGGATGTCTCCCGAAAACACCAAGGGGACGTAGGGACGCAACCAGCGCGGGATGCCGGCTTCCTGAAAGAGGTTCTTGAGGGTGCGCCGGCGGGACATCAGGCTCGGTCGGCAGCTCTGGCCGGTCGCGCCGAAACGCACCGTCGGAGCCGGCTCCGAGCCGTCGCTGACATCCTCCCATTGCAGCCATCCGAGCCCGGCCGGAAGCTCGAGCACTGGAGGCATCCCGCCCGGCGCACGAGGGATCCTCGATGCACCGGGCGGCGGCGGCAAGGGAGCAAGGGCGAAGAGGTCGTCACGATAGCGACGCACCTCGCAGCCCGACCAGGCGACCAGCGGATCGGCATCCGCACGGGCCGGAAGGACCTCGTCGAGGATGCGCGCGAGATGACGCGTGTCGGGCAGCACGAATCCGCGTCGACGCAGCCACAGTCGCAATATGGCCTTGCGGTGCGGGAGTTCCAGCGACCCGAGCGCCCGGATGCCGAGCGTACCCGGATGCCCGCCGGCGCACGCCTCCAGGAGCTCTGCCGCCACACCATCGACCAGTTGCGCCGCCTCGGCACAATGCCCCGCACTGCGCGCGAGGGTCACGGAGAGTCCCGGCCAGCGCAAGCGCAGCAAGGGGAGGACGCTGTTGCGCAGATAATTGCGGTCCATCAGCAGCGATGCGTTGCTCGGATCCTCGATCCACGACAGCCCGAAGGAGCGGACATACTGCTCCAACACCGCCCTCGGGACATCCAGCAGGGGCCGCACCAGACGGCCTCGCCCGAGACCCGCCTCCCGCGGCATCGCCGCCAACCCGTGAACCCCGCTCCCGCGCAAGAGTGCGAGCAGCAGCGTCTCGGCCTGATCGTCCTGATTGTGTGCCGTCAGCATGAGATCGCCCGGTCGCAGCACGTCGGCGAGGGCGCAATAGCGTGCCTCGCGCGCCGTCGCCTCGAGACTCGCTCCGTGGATGGGTTTGAGATTCAGACGGCGCACCACGAGAGGGACGCCGAGGGCGTCGCAGATGCGCCGACAGTGTTCGGCCCAACCAAGAGAGTCGGGGTGAAGACCGTGGTCGATGTGAATGGCCCGCAGTGTGCCGGGCGGGTGATCAGCTCGGGTGGCGGCCGCGTGAAGCAAAGCAGTCGAATCGGTTCCGCCGCTGAAGGCGACCCAGCCGTCGCCGCACGGGCCGAGTCGGCGCAGCGCCTCGGCCACGTGCTCCGGGACGCGCCCGGTCATGGCCTCACCGCGGCGCCGGACGTTCGTCCTTGAACTTGCCGTAGCCCATCAGGCGCTTGTAGCGCGCGGCGATCAGCACATCCGGATCGGTCCCGCACAGCTCGTCGAGACGGGTCAGGAGCGCTGCTTTGATCGAGGCGGCGGTCGCCTCCGGGTTGCGGTGTGCGCCGCCGAGCGGCTCCTTGATGATCTGATCGATCAGACCCTGCTCGAGGAGCTTGTCCGAGGTGATGGCCATCGCCTCGGCGGCGAGCTGGGCCTTCTCGGCGCTCTTCCAGAGGATGGAGGCACAGCCCTCGGGCGAGATCACGGAATAGGTACTGAACTGCAACATACCCAACCAGTCGCCGACGCCGATGGCCAGCGCGCCGCCCGAGCCGCCCTCGCCGACGACCGTGCAGAGGATCGGCGTGCGCAGCCTGGACATCTCGCGCAGGTTGCGCGCGATCGCCTCGCTCTGGCCGCGCTCCTCGGCACCGACACCCGGATAGGCGCCCGGCGTATCGATGAAGGTCAGGATCGGCAGACTGAAGCGCTCCGCCATCTCCATCAGACGCAACGCCTTGCGATAGCCTTCGGGACGCGGCATCCCGAAGTTGCGCAGGATCTTCTCCTTGGTGTCGCGGCCCTTCTGATGACCGATCACCATCACAGGCCGACCTTCGATCCGGGCCAACCCGCCGACGATGGCGGGGTCGTCCGCAAAGGCCCGATCCCCGTGCAGCTCGTGGAACTCGTCGAAGATCCGCCGCACGTAGTCCAGCAGATAGGGGCGCTGCGGATGCCGCGAGAGCTGCGAGATCTGCCAAGGAGTGAGCGCGGAGAAGATGGAGTCGGTCAGCGCGACACACTTGATATGAAGCCGCTCGATCTCTTCTTGGATGTTCAGCTCGTTGTCGAAGCGGACGAGCCGCAGCTCTTCGATCTTGGCCTCGAGCTCTGCGATGGGCTGTTCGAAGTCGAGAAAGTTCAGGTCCATAACCACAGGATCGTCGTTGGAAGCTGCGGGAGTCTGGCATTGCCGTCCTGCGAGTTCAAGCCGCCATCGACGATCTTCGGGTTGCCGGCATGGAGCGCAACAATGCGCAAGGCTGCGGGATGCGCGCACCCGGGCGATCGACCCGCACCGGATGAGCGACTAAAGCGCGTCAGCTCGGACGTTCGAGGATCTGGCCGAAGCAGCTCCATTCCGAAAACGACGCATACCGCTGCTGACGGGGTTTAGATGCGAATGACACCGGCCTCGAGCAAACCCACGAGGATCAGGTAGATCCCGATGACGTAGTTGAGGATGTTGGGCTTGACCAGGATGAGCACACCGGCAACCAGCGCGATGATGGGCTGCGCCTTCACCGCCTGCCCCTGATAGACCAGCAGGAGCCCGAGCGTCCCGACCGCGAGCAGGTAGATCGCAACGGCGTAGTTGAGGACGCGCGGAACGATCAGGATGATCAGGCCCGCCACGATCGCGAGCACGGCCTGCAACGGCCACTGCACGAGGAAGCTCGGGATCTCCATCGGCGTGTCACCTCTGCGTGTATGGTTGAAGCCCGGGATGCGGCCTCGATACGGGCGGATCGCGAGGACTCGGGGCCACTCGGGCGGATCAGGGGCTCGCCGCTCCGACGAGATCCTCCAGGATTCGCCCCATCAGACGATTGGCCTCGGCGTAGACGGCCGCATCGACCCGGCGAATCGCCGCCTCGGTCTGGATCCAAGCCGCGGGCACCAGCTCATCCCCGCAGTGACCGAGGATCGCCGCGGCGCTCTCCGGCGTGGCTTCCAGGTGGAACTGGAGCCCGACCACCTGCCCGCCGAAGCGGAACGCCTGGTTCTCGCAGGCCGCGCTGCGCGCCAGTCGCACCGCGCCGGGCGGCAGATCGAAGGTCTCGCCGTGCCAGTGGAAGACCAGGCTTTCGGCCGGAAACCGACAACAAGCGTCACCCGGGACCGCATCCTCGGAAACCCCTTGAATCGGAAACCAGCCGATCTCCTTCTCCGCATTGGGATAGACGCGGGCACCGAGTGCGTTTGCGATCAGTTGTGCGCCCAGACAAACCCCGAGCACCCGGACCCCGTGTGCGATCGCCTCGCGCAGAAACTGCTTCTCGGCACACAGCCAAGACAGCTGTGCCTCGTCGTTGACGCTCATCGGACCGCCCATGACGATGACCAGGTCGAGGCCATCCACCGGCGGGAGCAGGCCGTCGTCGTAGAAGCGCGTGTAGTCCGGGGTCACGCCGCGCGCCGCCAACCAAGGCGCCATCGAGCCGATGCCCTCGAACGGGACGTGTTGCAGAACCTGAACCCTCATCGATGGCCTCTTTGGCGGATGGTCATGTCGGCGGCGGCCCGCCTCGATGTGTGCGGCCGGCGCGCGCGGGTTCATTTGAAACGCAAAGGCGCGAATGACGCAAAGGGTTTTCGGTGCCGGTCGCGACCCGGTTGCGGATAGAATGGCGCCCGCCCATGACAGGATGTAGATCACCGATGCTGTCCATCGAAAACCTCTCGAAGCGTTTCGACACCTCACTGGATCACCCCCTCTTCGAGCAGGTCTCTTTGAGCCTCTCCCCGGGCGAATCGGTCGCCGTGATGGGCGAGTCCGGCGTGGGCAAGTCGACCCTGCTGAACTGCATCGCGGGTCTCGAGCCGGTCGACGGCGGCCGCATCCGGTTGCGCGACACCGAGGTGACCGCACTCGACGAGGATGCCTGCTCGCGGCTGCGTCGGCGCGAGCTGGGATTCGTGTTCCAGGCGTTCCATGTCCTGCCGCACCTGACCTTGGCCCAGAACGTCGCTCTGCCGCTGTGGCTGCTCGACGAGAAGGAGGCCCTCGCCGACCGTCGCGCCCGCGCCATGCTCGAGCGGGTCGGACTGGGTCGGCGCGGCGACGACTGGCCACGTCATCTCTCGGGCGGCGAGCTGCAGCGTGTCGCCATCGCCCGCGCATTGGTGCATACGCCGGCGGTCGTGCTTTGCGACGAGCCGACCGGGAACCTGGACCCGGATCGCGCACAGGGCGTGCTCGAGTTGCTCTTCGAGGGCATTCATAACGCCGGTGCAATCGGGATCCTGGTCACGCATTCGCGCGCGGCGGCCGCCCATGCCGATCGCATCCTGCGGCTGACCGCGAGCGGACTGGTCGAGGATGCGGGATAGGACGATGGGCCTCCTCGGATCCGACAACAGTGCTGCCCTGCGGCATGTCTTTCTCGCCAGTCTTCGGCGGCGCCGTTTGGCAACCGCGCTGTCTCTGCTCGCAATCGCGCTCGGCGTGGCGCTCGGGCTGGCGGTGCAGCTCATCCATACCGCCGCGCTCGACGAGCTCGATCGCGGGATGCGCTTGTTGAGCGGCGAGGCCGATCTTCAGGTGGTCGGTCCGCGCAGCGGCTTCGACGACGCGCTCTATGCGCGGATCGCCCTGCATCCGGCGGTGGCTGCGGCGAGTCCGCTCCTGGAGATTCAGGCACGGCTGCCGGGTCGCGACGAGACGTTGCGGGTGTTCGGGATCGATCTCTTCCGCGTCGCGCAGGTCACCCCTTCGTTGCTGCCCGTGGCCGAGACAGCAGAGACGAAGACGGACGATGCCCCCGAAAGCTCCGACGCGGATCGACCCGATCGACTCGCTGCACTCCAGCCCGATGCCGTCTTTTTGAGCCCTGCCGCGGCCACGCGACTCGGGCTGGATGCCGGGGATGAGGTCGCGGTCCAGGTCGGGCTCGGCGAGGCGCGTCTGCGGGTCGCCGGATCCGTGCCCGGCGCGGGGGTCGGGCAGGTGCTGGCCGTGATGGACATCGCAGGTGCCCAGGAGACCTTCGATCGGATCGGTCGCCTCACCCGGATCGATCTGAGACTCGCACCGGGGATCGAGCGCGGGTCGGTGCCGAAGCAATTGCGTACCCTGCTGCCGCCGGGCGTCACACTCCTGACACCGGAGGAGACGGCCTCCGAGGTCACGGGCGTGTCGCGCGCCTATCGGGTCAATCTGACCATGCTTGCCGCCATCGCGCTCCTGACCGGCGGCTTCCTGGTCTTCTCGACACAGTGGCTCGCGGTCGTGCGCAGACGCCGCGAATTCGCCTTCCTGCGCGCGCTCGGGCTCGACCGCGGGAGCCTGCGGCGCGGGTTGCTGGCGGAGGGCGCCTTGCTGGGGGTGGTCGGCGGCGTGATCGGCGTGATCCTGGCCTATCTGCTGACCGCGCTGGCCTTCAGCCTGATCGGCGGCGATCTAGGCGCGGGTTTCTTCCGAGGCGTCGCCCCGCAGATGCGCGTCGAGCCGTTGCTGACCCTGGCCTATCTCGCGCTCGGCGTGCTGGCGGGCGTGGCCGGCACCTGGTTGCCGGCTCGCGAGGCCGCGCAGATGGTGCCCGCCCGCGGCCTGCGGGCGGGCGACGAGGCCGAGGTCTATCAGGCACGTCCGCGCTGGGGTGCGGCACTGATCGCCCTGATCCTGGCCGCCTTGCTCTGTCTGCTGCCACCGGTCGGCGGTGTTCCGGTGTCGGGTTATCTCGCCGTCGCACTCATCCTGGTCGGCGCCGTTCTCGCGATTCCGGGGGCCACGGTCGGGGCGATGCGGCTCTTGCCGGCGCGGGGCTCGCTCGTCACCCGGTTGGCACGGGCGCGCCTCGCCGCGGCCCCGGGTCAGGCGGTCGTGGCGGGTGTCGGGGTTGTCGCCAGCGTCGCACTGGCGGTGTCGATGGCGATCATGGTCGACTCGTTCCGTGACTCGCTCGACGACTGGCTGACCCGGATGCTCCCCGCGGATCTCTATCTACGCGCATCCGACTCGGGCGCGAGCGGCTATCTGGATCCGGACGCCGTCGCGCGCGTAGCCGCGCTGCCGGGCGTGGCGGCGGTACGCCCGGTGCGCTTCGAGAGCCTGCGCATCGGCGAGGTACGCGAGGCGATCGCGCTGATCGCCCGACCGGTTCAGGACACCTCGGGTCTTCCGCTCGTCGCCGGTACGCTCGATCCACCCGACGGGCCGGGTACGGATCCGCCGACCTGGATCTCGGAGGCCCTGGCCGATCGGCTGGACCTCGGGGTCGGGGATCCACTCGCCCTGCCCATCGGCGAGCAGCTGCAAATCTTTCGCGTCGTCGGCATCTGGCGGGATTACGCACGCCAGCAAGGAGCGGCGGTGATCGAGCTTGCGACCTTCCGCGCCTTGACCGGCGATCGGCGTACCAATGATCTGGGTCTGACACTGGCGCCCAAGGCCGATCCCGTCCAGGTGATGACCGCCATCCGTGCAACACTCGGCGATCGGGTCAGCGAGATGATTTTGCCCGGAGAGCTGCGCGGCATGATCCTCCAGGTCTTCGATCGCACCTTTCTGGCGACTTATCTGATGCTGGCTGTCGCGGTGACGATCGGGCTCTTCGGCATCGGGACCACCTTCGCCGCGCTTGCGAGCAGTCGTCGCAAGGAGTTCGGGATCCTGCGTCATCTGGGTCTGCCGCGATGCCGGATCGGTGCACTCCTGGCCTTGGAGGCGGCACTGACCGCCGCGGTCGGCGTCGGCGTCGGCCTGGTCGCCGGCGGAGCGATCGCGCTGATCCTGATCGAGGTCATCAACCCACAGAGTTTTCACTGGAGCATGGACATGCAGCTTCCGTTCGGCCTGCTGCTGGTTTTCGGCTCGGCGATGATCCTACTCGCCGCGCTCGCCGCCAGACTCGCGGGTCGGCAGGCGATGCGGCAGGACGCGGTACTCGCGGTTCGGGAGGATTGGTGATGCGCGCCTGGCTTGCGCTGGTCCTGATGCTGGGCTGGCCGATCTCGTCCGTCGCGGCGAGCGACTTTGCCACGGTCGTCGAGGGGCGTTCCTTGGCCTTTCCCGCGGACACGGGCGCGCATCCGGATTTCCGCACCGAATGGTGGTACATCACCGGCTGGCTGACCGACGAGACCGGCAGCGAGCGTGGATTCCAGGTCACCTTCTTTCGGGTCGGGACCGGCATCGGCGCGGACAATCCGAGCCGCTTCGCACCGCGCCAGCTCATCCTGGCCCATGCGGCAATCGCCGATCCGGCCGCCGGGGCCTTGATCCATGCCGAGCGCATCGAGCGTGCGCTCGATCCCGTGGCCGGTGCAGCCGTCGGGCGGACCCGCGCCTGGATCGGCGATTGGGAGCTGGTGCTGGAGGAGGAGGGCACGCAGTATCGGACCCGCATCAGGTCCGACGCCTTCGATCTTGACCTCGCGCTGGCGCCGCCCGGCCCGCCCCTTCTCAACGGCCGCGAGGGCTTCAGCCAGAAGACGCCGGATCCGAGCAATGCGAGCTACTACTACAGCCGTCCGCAACTCGCCGTCGACGGGCGCATCCGCATCGAGAGGGCGGACCTGAAGGTCAGCGGACATGCCTGGCTCGATCATGAGTGGTCGAGCGAGATCATGCCCGCAGAGGCGCGAGGCTGGGACTGGATCGGCATCAACCTGCACGACGGCGGCTCGCTGATGGCCTTCCGGATGCGCACGGACGACGGCTCGCCGCTCTGGGCGGCCGCGACGCTGCAGGAGGGCACCGCGCCGGCGCGGATCCTCGTACCCGAGCAGGTGCGCCTTCTCCCTCGGCGCCGCTGGCAGTCGCCGCGCACGGGCGCCGAGTATCCCGTCGAGTGGACCCTGGAGATCGAGGGGCGGACCCTCCGCCTGGAACCTTTGATGGACGACCAGGAGCTCGACGGTCGACGCTCGACCGGCGTCGTCTATTGGGAAGGTGCGGTCAGAGTTTACGACGATGAGCGTGAGATCGGACGCGGATATTTGGAGATGACGGGATATGCGCAACGGCCGGACAACCTCTGAATAAACCGCATCCGGCATGACATGTGAGGAGCGAGTGGGCACGCGGGATCCCGGGTGCGGGCGACGTCGGCTGTGACGCGGTTTATGATTTGATTTCGGGGGATGCGGGCCGGAGATTTTGCCGAGCCGTGCGAGGCACAACCAAATGTCGCCTCGTAGGTTGGGCAAAGCGCAGCGTGCCCAACGGCTCCCTGCCATTCTGGCGCGGGATCGGGTCAGAGGGGACCAGAGGCCCCCGTCTGCCCACAGAACCGTGCGTACGGGTCCGTACACGGCTCCTCACGCAAGGCGTATCCACTGACTCACATCAAACCAGTGCGGTAACTGCTTGTCCGAACGAATGGCTTGTCCCAACTCCCCAATGAACCAGCCGACCGGGTAGGCCCGTGTCACCGCGAAGGTGTTTGAGAGCGCCCAGCGGCCCTTGTTGGAGAACACTGCGCCGGCCGCCTGGCGGCGTGGTACGCCACGCTTGACCAGTTTGCGGAAGAGATTGCGCCGGCTCTTTTGTTGATCCACCAGGCGGGACCGCAATCGTCGCCGAATATGGGCTTCGATCTTCTTGAGCTGGGCGGGGTAGTAGGTCATCGCAAAATAGCTCGACCAGCCCACGTACCAGCTGTTGATCCGCTCGATGCTCGTCTCCAGAGCCAGGTGGGTACCCCGCGGGGTCAGTTCCTTGACCTTGTCCATTGCCGCTTGCAGGGCCTTGCGGGAAATTGCAATGGTATCCCCCACAATGGTTAGCCCCGGAAACTTGACCCGATCCGAACGGGCCACTTGGCTTTTGTCGCGGTTCACCACCAGTTTCAATCTCTTCTCGATGTATCCGCCGATACTCGCCATCACCCGCTCGGCCGCCTTGGGCGTCTTCACGAAGATGTTGCAGTCGTCGGCGAACCGGCAAAATTCAAGGCCGCGTCGTTCCAGCTCCTTATCCAGCTCGTCCAGGACGATGTTGCTGAGCAGGGGACTGAGCGGACTGCCTTGAACGGCCCCTTCCGTGGAGGGGGTCACCAGGCCGTTGGCCATGATGCCGCTGCGCAGGATCAGCCCGACCAGGCGCAGGATGCGCGTGTCGGGAATCGTCTGACCCAGGCGGGCGATCAGCCGATCATGGTGAATTCGGTCGAAGAATTTCGACAGATCCAAATCCACCACATAGGGCTTACCCCCGGCCACGATCCGCCGAGCCGACTCAAGCGCCTGGCCTTGGCTCCGCCCGGGGCGAAAACCGTAGCTGTGCGCGGAGAACAGCGGCTCGAAGATCGGCTCCAACAGCAATTTCAGAGTGGCCTGAACCACCCGATCACGCACCGTCGGCACCCCCAACAGGCGGATGCCGTGGCCACCGGGCTTGGGGATCTCCACCCGTCGCACCGGTGAGGGTTTGTAAGTCCAGCTTTCCAACTCCGCGGTCAGCCGGCTTAGCTCTTCGTCCAGACGTCACTCGAACTCGGCAATCGTCACCCCATCAATGCCGGGGGCTCCTTTGTTCTTCCTCACGTTCCGGAATCCCGCCGCCAGGTATGCCCCGGCACACAGGTCCTCGAAGAGTCTGCGCTCGTCAGTCAATAGGTCTCTTCCGCTCATTTCACTCATCTCTTTGCATGGGCCTGTCAGCAACCACGCCGACGATTCACCCGATGTCTACGTCTCGGACACTCGCCGGCCCCACTTGGGCTGGTCTCGGACCCACAGTCTGTAACAAGCTTCATCGACCGCTTACGTGTTCAGCCCTTCACCTCCGACGTCCCTGTCGCTGACCCGGTGTTTTACCCTCGGCGGCGTCACCGCAACCTCATCGGCACCGGACTTTACGATGACTACGGCTTCGTCTGCAGGCCCCCGTCCCATCACGCACGCGTCTCCGCGTCGCTTAGGGCTTAAGGTGTCGGAGTTACACCGACCCGGAATCGACGGCCCTTCACCGGGTAAGCTAGTCGCCTCTGTTCCCGCCCACCGACCTTCTCTACGCACAGGGATTACGAGGAGATGATCGGGCTTCGGTGGTCCAAGGCACCTCGCCCAACCCTGTACGCCTCATCAAAGGTTCGCTCTCGCTTAGGTGGCGAGTTTGGACTCCGGCTTCCTTCAGATCCCTCATTGGCTCCCCTCCGGTAGCGGCCTTGCCATCACCCTCCTCCGTAAGGGGCAGGGGGAGTTTCTTCGGGCACCCTTGCCTTCGCCTACGTGTTCCCCTCTCCCAAGGGCCACGGTTGGACTTGCACCAACTAGCCGACTAGCATGCCGGTCACACTTGGGCACGCTGCGCTTCGCCCAACCTACCTTCAATTGCCGTTTTCGGGCTCGACGATTGCCCTGATGCGGCCCTTCGCGAGGCGTGCCTCGATGAGTGTGCCGGGCGGAGCTTCCTCGGGTGCTCGCACGATCTCGCCGTCCGGCAGGCGGGTGACGATGGCGTAACCGCGGGCGATTGTCGCCAGAGGGCTGCGGGCCTCCAAGCCGGCGACGGCACGCATCAACCGCTCGAGCCGTGTCTCGGCGAGACGCGTGCGGGCGCGGGCCAGGCGCTCGGCGAGCGCATCGACGGCGATTCCGAGCCCCTCCAGACGTCGTCCCGGCGAGACGAACATCAGACGCGCCGCCGCCGGGCGCAATCGAGACTTCGCCCGCGCCAGCCGATTCGATAGGAGCGAGACCAAGCGCTGCTCGAGCTGGTCCAGACGCTGCGCACGCTGCTGCAGGCGCGCGGCCGGGTGGAGCAACGCCAAGTGACGCACGACGGCGTTCAGCCGCTGGCGGGCGGCGAGGCGATGACGCGCATGGGCCGCGTCCAGACGCCGACTCAAGGCGACCAGGCGGTGACGCAAATGCTCGCCCGAGGGCGCCACCAGCTCGGCCGCTGCCGAGGGCGTGGCCGCACGTCGGTCGGCGACCAGATCGGCGATGCTGATGTCGCTCTCGTGCCCGACCCCGGTGACGACCGGGATGGCGGAGGCGCGAATCGCACGCGCGAGGGCCTCGTCGTTGAAGGCGTTGAGGTCTTCGAGAGAGCCACCGCCGCGGGCCAGGATGAGCACGTCACACTCGGCGCGGCCATTGGCCGCCGCCAACGCGGCGAGCAGCGACGCCGGGGCGGCCTCGCCCTGCACCTGAGCCGGATAGATGACCACGGGCAAGGCCGCGAACCGGCGCTTCAAGACGGCGAGCAGATCGCGCACCGCGGCCCCGGTGGGCGAGGTGATCAGACCGACCTGTCGCGGGAAGGCAGGAATCGGCTGTTTGGCGACCTCGTCGAAGAGACCTTCCGCGGCCAGCTTGCGCTTCAAGCGCTCGAACTCGAGCCTGAGCGCACCCTCGCCACCCGGCTCCATGTAGTCGATGACCAATTGAAAATCGCCGCGCGGCTCGAAGAGCGTCACCCGGCCGCGCACCAACACCTCTTGACCGTTCGTCGGGCGGAAGTTCAGGAGCATCCGCTTGGGCCGAAACATGGCACACCGAACCTGAGCCGCTGCATCCTTGAGCGTGAAATAGATGTGGCCCGAAGCCGGCTGGGCCAGATTCGACAGCTCGCCTTGGACCCAAAGCACGGGGAAGCTCCCGTCGAGCACCGCCCGCACCTCGCTCGCCAAACGGGCCACGCTGTAGATATCGCGGTGATCGTCGAGGGCACGGGCAGATCGTTCGAGCGGCATGGGCAGGATTCGCAATCAAAGGCTTCGATGAGATCGACGTCGGACGGAGTTTACCTGCGCCCGTTGAAATTCTATACTTTCGGGTTATTTTCCTGTTCTGGTCACTGATTGCGGAGCCTCCCCCATGCGCCTGATCCAGGAAGCACTCACCTTCGACGACGTCCTCCTTGTTCCGGCGCACTCGCGGGTGCTCCCGAACGAGGTCGATTTCCAGACCAAGCTGACCCGCGGAATTTCGCTCAAGATTCCCCTTGTCTCGGCCGCGATGGATACCGTCACGGAGGCGCGCCTGGCGATCGCAATGGCGCTGGAGGGCGGCATCGGGATCATCCACAAAAACATGAACGCCGAGCGCCAGGCCCGCGAGGTCATGGCGGTCAAACGCTACGAGAGCGGGATCATCCGCAACCCCATCACGGTCGGCCCCGGAACCAGCATCGGCGAGGTGATGAAGCTCACCCACGCGCACAACATCTCGGGCGTGCCGGTCACGGAGAACGGCCTGCTGGTCGGCATCGTCACGGGGCGGGATCTGCGCTTCGAGACCCGCATGGCCGAGCCGGTCTCGACCATCATGACCCCGCAGGAACGCCTGGTGACGGTGCGTGAAGGGGCAAGTCGCGAGGATGTGGTACGGCTGCTTCACGAACACCGTATCGAGAAGGTCCTGGTGATCAACGACCGCTTCGAGCTGCGCGGCCTCATCACGGTCAAGGACATCCAGAAGGCGAAGGACTTCCCGAAGGCCTCGCGCGACGCCCAGGAGCGGTTGCGCTGCGGGGCGGCCGTGAGCGTCGGCAAGGGAACAGACGAGCGCGTCGCCGCCCTGGTCGAGGCCGGGGTGGACGTGATCGTGGTCGATACGGCACACGGACACTCCCAGGGTGTGCTGGATCGGGTCGAGTGGGTCAAGGTCCGCTACCCGGAGGTTCAGGTCATCGGCGGCAACATCGCGACGGCGGATGCTGCCCGTGCGCTGGTCGACGCAGGTGCCGATGCGGTGAAGGTCGGCATCGGGCCCGGCTCCATCTGCACCACCCGTATCGTCGCCGGTGTCGGCGTCCCGCAGATCACGGCGGTCGCCAACGTCACCGAGGCGCTGGAGGGCACGGGCGTCCCCCTGATCGCCGACGGCGGTCTGCGCTTCTCCGGCGATGTCGCCAAGGTCATCGCTGCCGGAGCCAACAGCGTCATGATCGGCGGACTCTTCGCCGGCACCGACGAGGCACCGGGCGAGGTCGAGATCTATCAAGGACGCTCCTACAAGTCCTATCGCGGGATGGGCTCGCTCGGTGCCATGGGCTCTTCGGAAGGCTCCAGCGATCGCTACTTCCAGGAAAATACCGAGAAGGAAAAGCTGGTCCCGGAGGGCATCGAGGGTCGCGTGCCTTACAAGGGCAGCGTGCTGAACGTCATCCATCAGCTCGTCGGTGGTCTTGGCTCGAGCATGGGCTACACCGGATGCGCGACGATCGAGGAGATGCGCACCAAGCCCCAGTTCGTGCGCGTCAGCACGGCGGGGATGCGCGAGTCGCATGTCCATGACGTGCAGATCACGAAAGAAGCGCCCAACTATCGCATCGACAGTTGACGTCATGTTCCGGATTGCGCTCGGGGCGCAATCCGGCGCATGCCATCAAGATGCTTTTTTATGATCCTGGCATACCCTAAGGTGATTTCCGGGAATGGATCGGCTGGCGTATCGGTGCGAATTTATTCGCACGCACAGCCCTTCAGTTCATTCGGGCATGCGCAGACGGGACGCTGATTTCCGTAAATCACCTTAAAGATGCCGTTGCGACCGATCATCGTCGCCCCCTTGCGGAACCCTCTCCACGCCATGACCAATATCCACGCCGATCGCATTCTGATCCTCGACTTCGGGTCGCAGTACACTCAACTGATCGCGCGCCGTGTGCGCGAGGCAGGGGTTTACTGCGAGCTGCACCCGCATGACATGGGTGCGTCGGCGATCCGTGATTTCGCACCGAGCGGCGTCATCCTCTCCGGTGGTCACCAGTCCGTCCATCAAGAGGAGACACCGCGCGCGGATCCTCTGGTGTTCGAGCTAGGCGTGCCCGTGCTGGGCATCTGTTACGGCATGCAGACAATGGCAGCCCAACTCGGCGGCAGCGTCGCGCCTGCGACCCATCGCGAATACGGCTATGCCCAGGTGCGAGCACGCGGGCACTCGCGCCTGCTGCGCGATATCGAAGATCACACCAGCCCGGAGGGCTACGGCCTGCTGGACGTCTGGATGAGCCACGGCGATCGGGTCGAAGCCCTCCCCGCGGGCTTTCAGGTCATCGCCGAGACCACCAACGCGCCCTTGGCCGGCATTGCCGACGAGGAGCGCCGCTTCTACGGCGTGCAGTTCCATCCGGAGGTGACCCACACCCGCCAAGGCCAGCGGATCATCGAACGCTTTATTCGTGAGATCTGCGGCTGCGGACGTCTCTGGACGCCGGGCAACATCATCGAGGACAGCATCGCCAAGGTGCGCGATCAGGTCGGCAGCGACGCCGTCCTGCTCGGGCTTTCGGGCGGCGTGGACTCCAGCGTCGTCGCCGCCCTGCTCCACCGCGCCATCGGCAGCCAGCTGACCTGCGTCTTCGTCGACAACGGCCTGCTGCGGCTCGGCGAGGGCGATCAGGTCATGAGCACCTTCGCACGCCATATGGGCGTGCGGGTGATCCGAGTCGACGCCGAGGACCGCTTCCTCGGCCGTCTCAAGGGCGTGACCGACCCGGAGCAGAAGCGCAAGATCATCGGCAACACCTTTATCGAGGTGTTCGACGACGAGGCGAGCAAGCTCGCAAACGTGCAATGGCTTGCCCAGGGCACCATCTACCCGGACGTGATCGAATCCGCCGGGGCCAAATCCGGCAAGGCCACCGTCATCAAGTCACACCACAACGTGGGCGGACTGCCGGAAGAGATGAACCTCAAGCTCGTCGAGCCACTACGCGAGCTCTTCAAGGACGAGGTCCGCAAGATCGGCATCGAGCTCGGCCTGCCCTCCGAGATGGTCTATCGCCATCCCTTCCCCGGGCCCGGCCTCGGCGTGCGCATCCTGGGCGAGGTCCACAAGGACGACGCCGTCACCCTGCGCAAGGCCGACCACATCTTCATCGACGAGCTGCGCCGCGCCGGCCTCTACGATCAGGTCTCTCAAGCCTTTGCCGTTTTCCTGCCGGTACGCTCCGTCGGCGTCGTCGGCGACAAGCGCCAATACGCGCATGTCATCGCGTTGCGTGCTGTGGAAACACTCGATTTCATGACCGCGCGTTGGGCGCACCTCCCCTACGAGCTCCTGGACTTGGTGTGCCGGCGCATCGTCAACGAGGTGCCCGGCGTCTCCCGCGTCGTCTACGACATCACCGGCAAACCGCCGGGGACGATCGAGTGGGAGTGACCGCGCAGCATAGAAGGCCGTAGCCGAACAAGATCGGCCCAGGTAGCGCGTCGCTCCTTAGACCGGCTACTTTGGGGACTCGTGACACCCGCTCCGTGGTGTCACGCATGCCCTAGGAGCTCCGCGCCACCTGCCGATTCGGCCGCATTCCCAAACCAGATCTGCGATCGCAATGTCATGGATCGAGCGCAAACCTCCGCCGAGGCGCGTGCCTCGTCAGCGGAGCGCGGGAGCACGGCCGAATACTTCGGAAGCCGCGCGGCTCAGCTTAATTGATGGACCCTTCAAACGACACCGACGAGCACTGGATGCAATTGGCCCTGACCCTCGCCGACCGCGCCGCGGCGGAGGGCGAGGTCCCGGTCGGCGCGGTCTTGGTCCTGAACGACGCGGTCATCGGCGAGGGCTGGAACCGGCCGATCGGGACCCACGATGCAACCGCCCATGCCGAGATCCAGGCCCTTCGCGACGCTGGGCAACGCCTCGGGAACTACCGCCTCCCCGGCACGACCCTCTACGTCACCCTCGAGCCCTGCGTCATGTGCGCCGGCGCCATCATCCATGCACGCGTCGGCGAGGTGGTCTTCGGCGCATCGGATCCGAAGGCAGGCGCCTGCGGGAGCCTCTTCGACATCCTGCCGTCGGACGGGCGATTCAATCACCGCACCGGATGCCGCGGAGGCATCCTCGCCGAGGCGTGCGGCGAGACGCTGCGTAGCTTCTTCCAATCCAGGCGCCGACGACAGACGATAGACAAGTCAGGTTCATCGACTTACACTTAACAGCTTGTCGAAAGCGAGGAACTCGCACGACCGACAATCCTGGAGAGGTGCCGGAGTGGCCGAACGGGCTTGACTCGAAATCAAGAGAAGGCGCAAGCCTTCCGTGGGTTCGAATCCCACCCTCTCCGCCATTCAGAAAAAAACAGCCTTTAGATTCAGCGCCTTGAAAATCTCTGCCTGATCCAGTCCACCTCTGAGTCCACCTTTCTGCATTTGCTTGACCGGTTTTCGGCCTGGATTGACCCTCTTTCGAACCGTCGGTGCAACAACAACCCATGTAAAAACGGGAAAACGAGAGCGCGCCGAGGTCGAACTCCTCCCCGGTTGCGAGAGTCGCTCGGAGGGACCCGAGTCTTACCCCGTGCCCTCGTTCACGTCGACGTCTGTGGTCTGCGCCGACGCCTTCATCATGCGGGTGATGCCGCTGGCGTTGAGGACCGCGACCGCGCCTCGGAGCCGGATCGTCGGGTCAGGGTAACGAAGACTCTCCTCGATCACGTCGAGTGCAAGGTGAAGCATTTCGCCCATGCGACCGATGACCTCGCTGTGCGCGTCGGCGGTGATCCGCTGCACCAGCGCCGCGAATGCCGGTTTCCTTCTCCACCTGCTGATGGTCGATTCGTCGACGCCGACTTCATCGGCCACGTCGCACGCCTTGCAGCCGCACGCGAGCTGTCGCGCCGCCTCGATCTGCACCTCGGTCAGTCCGCTGTTGATGTCGACCGGCTCGGTCATGACGATGCCCTCGGTGCGATTTTCAAGAAACGCTGAGAATTTTTTGCTCTAGCCTACCAGCGCACGCGCAAAACCCGGCTCGTTGACCTCCTCAACGGGACCCGTGCCTTCGTGAGCGCCTCTCTGAGCCGTCGCCACGCCTTGCCTTTGATCCTGCCGCCTGTTGCTGCGCCGGCTCCTCTGGCGGGAGCCATGCCTTTAGGATGGTCTGCATCGTGTCGAGCGTGGGTGATTCGATTCGGTCTGTCATGCGGGTCGAGGGAAAAAGGGGCCAGGCTCAATTCATTCAAAATAGCAACTCGCCCTGCCCCGCAGCATCGGCCGATGGCGGCTCGTCCTGCTTGCGCGGCCTGCCCCGCTTACGCAATTCACGGCGCTGGCCGGTCATCGCTTCAATCTCCCGGTAGAAGCGATCGTTGCCGATGGGTTGATCTTGGTTGATGGCCAGCCGCAGATCGCCGAGCGGTTGGTCCTCGAGCGCTCCGCCGAACAGCTCCCGATAGGCGGCACGACGCGTTTCCTCGCCATTGCCGAGTCCGAGGTAGAGCGCATGCGGCGTCAGCAACGCGTCCGCCTCGCCGAGCGCGTTGGCCCGGTAGCTGGACCAGCGGTAAAGGGCGGGGCCCGCCACTAGGCCTGCGCGCACGGGGTTCAGCTCGATGTAGCGCTGGCAGAGCAGCAGATAGGTGTCGGCCTGGACCAGGGAGGATTTGTAGCGGCCGTCCCAGAGGGTGCCGGTCCGCCCGTAGGTGTGGTTGACGTACTGCACGTAGCGACGGCCGACCGAGATCAGCACCTGCGGCACGCGCTTGGCCTCTTCCGGCGTCAGCAGCAGATGGACATGGTTGGTCATCAGCACGTAGGCGTGCAGCCGGCAGCGCTCGCGCATCAGTGCCTCGTGCAGCCAACCGAGGTAGGCACGCCGGTCTTGGTCGTCGAAGAAGCACGCCGCGCGGTTGTGGCCGCGCTGCACGATGTGCAGCGGCAAGCCGTCGATATGGATGCGTGTGCGGCGGGGCATGGGGCGCAAGCATAGCAGAAAGTGAGCCTGGCCCCTTTTTCCCCCCGAGTCCTCTCCCCCTGCCCCGCCCCACCGCACGGCGCATCCCAATAAAGCACCCCCATCGGCAAGCCCAGCAGTCGATGCCTGAGATTGATCAAGCGCCCCGAGCCGGCAGTCGCAGAGCAGGATCGCCCGATCCGCGCCCTGCTCCACACACTCGACGAAGCCCTCGGCGGTCTTCGGTGGACCCATGGTCAGCACAGGTCACCGTGCCCCCGAAGCGCTCCTTCGGTCGGGCCGGCATCTCCATGGGCGGTTAATGGCGCAGACGCCCCGTGCCGAGACGCGCATTGCGGCGACAGTGTGCTTGGGATACGGTGTTCGACGACGAGGCATGGTAGGCCGCCTGCCCAAGAAACCCGCCGTATGTTTGATCTCTCGCTCATCAGCCCACCGCAGACCGAGATCCGGCGACCGACTCCCGAAAGCCAGCGGCGACAGCATGTCGAACGATCACGCGCCCCCCGCAAGCCCCCTACCCGTCCAGACGCTCGGCACCATGGGTGCGCAGATCACGCAGGTCGTGTCCTTGCTCGGGCGTTTCGGGCTGGGGTTCCGCCTTCATGACGCAGGCCGGCCGATTCCCGGCTCCTATTGGGGTGAATCGGAAGCCGGTCTGGTCGGCGACGTCCTGCATGCTACACCCGAGACGCCTCTGCACTCGGTTCTGCACGAGGCAGGGCATTGGATCTGCATGGACCCGGATCGGCGCGAGCGCCTGCATACGGATGCCGGCGGCGACGACCCGGAAGAGAATGCAGTCTGTTATCTCCAAGTGCTGCTGGCGGACGCCGTCCCTGGTCTCGGGCGCGAGCGCCTCTTCGCCGACATGGATGCCTGGGGTTACAGCTTTCGGCTGGGTTCGACCAAGCGTTGGTTCGAGCAGGATGCCGAGGATGCACGACTCTGGCTCCTGGCGCATGGCCTCGTCGATTCGGCGGATCGCCCGACGTGGCGGGTGCGCCAATGTCCTCCGCCGTCCTATACTTGAGAGATCGGATCCCCGCTGATGTAGGAGTCACCGATGCGTATCGCTCACCTGACCGTCGCGGTTTTGATCATCGTCGCTTCCGCCCCGACCTTCGCATGGGGTCCGTACGGACCGCCACCGCCCGGAGCGGCCTACCTTCCGGCCCCATCGTCCGGCGGATGGGGCGGCCCCGGTCCCTTCGGGGATCCGAATATGCCCTACGGGTGGGAGCCCTTCGGACCGGCGCCATTCATGGGCACGCCTGCGTTGCCTGCGCCGTGGAGCAACCCCTTCGCAGCACAATCGAACGCGCCTTCCGCGCAGCCCGCGGCCTCGAGCCGGCAGGCGAGACATCTGTCGATCGCGCGGCGAGCAACCCCCGACGCCTACCTCGTCGAGATCAGGCTTGCGAACATCGATCCCGCGCAGGTTCAAATCAGTTCAAGAGGGCGCGGATTGAGGATTGCCTATCGGACACGGGCCGAAGAGTATCGGGAAAACGGCTTCGGCGCGGGTGACGGCCGGGGCTACAGTGTCGTGAGCGGGTCGGCGAGTCAGCGTCTGACCTTGCCGCCGGACGCCGACGTCGCGGCCATGTCGCGCGAGGTGACCTCGGACCGGATCCAGCTGCGCATCCCGCGTATGGATCTGCGCCGATCGGCGCCTTGGCTTGGCCCATCGGTGCCCGAGCGTAACGCGAAATCAGGCCAGGACGCAGCTGCACCGGAGTGAGCAGTCATCCCATCGGCTATAGCCGAGGTGGTTTTCGGGGAGCATCGACCAACCCGGGGCGACTCAAGTTGCCCCTAACCCTCGCCCCCTGCCCGGCACTTCACTTACCGCCAACGATCAACCCATCAATCAGGAAACGCCGATGCCGTTCGATACACCTCAGGATGCCGAGGATGCCTTCTACGATGCGCTCGAGGCGGGCGACCCTGCGGCCATGGCCGAGGTTTGGGAGGACTCTGAGGGCATCGCCTGTCTCCTGCCGATGACGCCGCTGGTGATGGGGCGCGAGGTACTGCAGCTGTGGCGATCCATCTTCGAGCAAGCCGGGGCCTTCGACATCCAGGTGCGTCACCTCGCCTGGATCGAGGCCGGAGAGACCGCAATCCACCTGATCGAAGAACGGATGCAGAGCGGGGCACCGGGTCAGCCGGGCCCCGCGATCTATGGCACCAACGTCTTCAGGAAAGGGGCCGATGGCTGGCGCCTGCTGATCCACCAGAACTCGCCGACGCCGCAGGCGCCGAATGCACCGGGGGCTTGAGATCGGACCCGATCACGATGGGCTCGCCGTACGCCTCGATCGGCGCGTCCATATCGCAACGCTCGGCTGTCGGCTCAACGAGGCCGAATCCGAAGAGTGGGCCGAGCGTTTTCGCGACGCGGGTTTTCGCGTGGTCGATGCGAACGCCCCAGCCGACCTGGTGGTCGTCAACACCTGCGCCGTCACACAGGAGGCGGTGCGTAAATCGCGCGGGGTCCTGCGGCGCAGCCAACGCGCCAACCCGGGGGCGCGACTGATCGTCAGCGGCTGTCTCGCCACGCTCGGGGACGGGGCCATTTCGGCCGAGACCGGGGTCGATCTGATCGTCGCCAATCGCGACAAGGACCGCTTGGTCGAGATCGCGCTCGCCACCCTGAGCCTTCCGGCCATGCCCGAGACGGCCGCAACCGACGCCGCCGGAGCACTCTTCGCGCGCGGCCGTCAGCGTGCCTTCATCAAGATCCAGGATGGCTGTCGCTACAGCTGTACCTTCTGCATCACCACCGTCGCGCGGGGCGCGGAGCGCAGCCGGACCCAGGCCGAGATCATCGGCGCCATCCAACGGCTGGTCGAGCAGGGCATCCGCGAGGTGGTCCTGACCGGCGTGCATCTCGGCGGATACGGCAGCGACTCGGGCAGCACGCTCTCCGAGCTGATCGCGCGCATCCTCGGCGAGACCGGGGTCCCCCGTCTGCGCCTCGGCTCGTTGGAACCTTGGGATCTCGGCGATGCCTTCTGGCGATGCTTCGAGGATCCGCGCCTCATGCCGCATCTGCACCTGCCGCTGCAAAGCGGCTCTGACCGCGTCCTGCGACGCATGGCGCGGCGCTGCAAGACGGCGCAGTTCGCGAGCCTGGTCGAGCAGGGTCGTGCGCGCGTGCCGGACCTCAACATCACGACCGACATCATCGTCGGCTTCCCCGGCGAGGGTTCAGAGGACTGGGACGAGACGCTCGCCTTCGCCGAGTCGATGCGATTCGGTCATATTCATGCCTTTGCCTACTCGCCACGGACCGGCACGCAGGCGGCCGAGATGCCGGGACGGGTCGATAGCCAAACCAAACGTCGACGCTTGGACGCGCTGAAGGAGCTTGAGCTGCGCATGCGCGACGGGGTCCTGCGCGAGCAGATCGGCAAGACCGTCGAGATCCTCTGCGAGGGCAACCCCGACGGCGAGCGGCGGGAGACCCGATTCGGCTACACCCCCAACTACCTGCCGGTGCAGATCACGACGCACGGCACTGCGATCGAAGGCAATCAACTCGTCAAGGTCGGGCTTTCCGGATTGGACGGACGCGCGCTGGCCGGACGGCCGACGCAGCGGTGAACAAGCCGACCTGACCGAAACACCCGAGACCGGACTCAGAGGCCCCGATCGATCTGCTGCGCACGAGCCGCATTGAGCTCGGTAGCGACATAGGCAAGCGCGAGGCCCATCTCGCGCGTCCAGGACAGCTCGATGCGCCAGGCCGACGACGGCGTCCAGACATGCATGGCGACGCCTTCACCGCGACGGATCGCGACCAGACGGCGCCCGGGCGTGGTCGCATCGGGGGAGAAGCGGCTGCGGTCTTCGCCGAGACCATAGATGTCGCGCAAGGCGGCATAGGTCTCCTCGTAACGCAGTTGTGTGGAGACACCGAAGGCGCGCACGACCTTGTAGATCTTGCGGTTGAAGGCAAGCACATAAAGGCGGTCCGGACCATCCACGAACACCAGGGCCAAACTCGCGTCCTGCTCCTGGCGCACGAGCGGAGGCGGGACGCTCTGCAGCAGCGGCCCGACATCTCCGCCCAAACAGTAACGCCCGAATACCATCTTGAGGCACGGCTCGTTGGCGAAGACACCTGACGAGGCAAACGCAGCGATGAGAAGGGTGATTATCGCGGCGATTCGGATTCCCGTTGTTCTGCACATGATGTCTCCGAAGCAATCTTGAGAGGCGCGGGCCATCATCGGCTGCACCCGGCACCTTGAGCGATGAGTGCCGCGCCTTCTCCGACAAGCGGCGTCGCCGCCTCGCGAGTCAACGGATGTAGCGCCAGAGGCGCTCCCCAGAGCCGCTCCATCACCGCGGCGACCTTGGTCGGCTCGCCGCTCGTCCAGAAGCGCTCGGTCCCGACACGGCCGGGCGGCGCCAGCAATCCGGCCTCGCCCAAACGACGATGAACCTGCCGCGCAACGGCAGCGCCGGAGTCCAGCACGGTCGTCCGGGGTCCGGCGATCTCGCCGATCAGCTTGCCCAGGTGGGGATAGTGGGTGCAGCCCAAGACCAGGGTATCGGCACCCTGCGCCAAAAGCGGCTCGAGGTAGGCCGCCAACAGGGTTCGCGTGCGTTCGCCCTCCAGGTCACCGGCCTCGACCCGCTCGACCAGACCCGGACAGGCCTGGAGGAGGATCTCCGGTCCCTCCCCCATGCGCGCGAGCAGCTGCTTGAAGGTGTGGCTTCCCAGGGTCTGTCGCGTCGCCAGAACACCGACCACGCCCGAGCGGGTCTGCTCGATGGCCGGCTTGACCGCGGGTTCCATGGCGATCACCGGCACCGGATACCGGGTCCGAAGCACCCGGGCCGCTGCGCCCGTCGCGGTATTGCAGGCCACGACGATCGCCTTCGCCCCGCGTGCGAGCAGACGCTCGGTGACGGCAACGGCGCGCAGTTCGATCGCCTCGGCAGACTGATCGCCGTAGGGTGCATAGGCGGAGTCGGCGACATAGAGCAGATCTTCGTGCGGCAGCGCGCGACGGATCTCGCGCAGGACCGAGAGACCGCCGACACCCGAGTCGAAGACGCCGATGGGCTGATGCGACGTCATCGCGTGAGTGCTCTTGCCGAAGCCTGTTTTCGGGACATGATGTGAGGCATCAGGATCGCCGTGTTGATTAAAAAAGAGTTTAAACCGCGCCAGCTCCGATAGTCGTCGGAGCTGGCGCGGTCAAGCCACTCCGACACATGACGCATACCGCGCCGGACAGGGTTTAGCCCGGCTCCGCATCGCCGTTCGAGTTCGAAGGCGGACTCACAGATCGAACCGCGCCCAGACCGGACAATGATCCGAGGGCTTGTCCATGCCGCGAATGGCATAGTCGATATCGGCATCCAACAGGCGCTCGCGCAGGGGCGCGGTCACCAACAGATGATCGATGCGCAGACCATGCTTGGGGTCACGCTCGAAGCCGCGCGAGCGATAATCAAACCAGCTGAAGCGGTCGCCGACCTCGGGGTGCACCGTGCGATAGGCGTCAACCAGACCCCAATCGGTCAAGGTCTCGAGCCATTCGCGCTCCTCCGGGAGGAAGCTGCATTTGCCGGTGCGCAGCCAGCGCTTGGCGTTGTCCGCCCCGATGCCGATATCCAGGTCGAGCGGTGCGACATTCATATCGCCCAGCACCACGAGGTTCTGATCGGGCGTGCAGAAGTCGCGCAGATAGGCGGTGAGATCCGCATAGAACTTGCGCTTGTTCGGGAACTTGATCGGATGGTCACGGCTCTCGCCCTGCGGAAAGTAGCCGTTGATGACCGTGATGTCGCCCCCGTCGGGCAAGGGGTAGCGCCCGATGATGGCGCGACGCTGCGCGTCCTCGGCGTCCCCCGGAAAGCCTCTGATGACTGCAAGCGGCTCGACCTTGCTCAAGAGCGCGACACCGTAGTGCGACTTTTGACCGTAGAAGTGCGTCGCAAACCCAAGCCCCCGCACGAGATCGACCGGAAAGGCGTCGTCGGCAACCTTGCACTCCTGCAGACCAAGGACATCCGGATCATGGGCAGCCTTGATCGCTTCGAGCTGATGAGGTCGCGCACGAATTCCATTGATATTAAAGGAGATAATCTTGAACACGACGAAGACGCTCGCTCACCTCGTTGGCCGACATTGCGCGAAAAGGCTACCACGGCGACGGCGGTCATCCAAACCGGTCGTCCGCTGCGTTCGAGCTGCAGGATCCCGATCGAGTCGACGACTCCGGCTGGTGTATCTTGGAGACTCCCACAACAGCCGACCCGCTCTTATGAAGGCGATGATCCTCGCTGCCGGCCGCGGCAATCGAATGCGTCCCCTGACCGACCAAGTACCCAAGCCTCTACTCGAAGCCGGCGGTCGCCCCTTGATTCAATATCACTTGGAACGTCTGGCTGCGGCCGACATCCGCGACGTCGTGATCAACCACGCCCATCTCGGCGAGCAGATCGAGGCAGCACTGGGTGACGGCAGTCGATTCGGCGTCCACATCCGTTACTCACCCGAGCAAACGGCCCTGGAGACCGGCGGAGGCATCTTCAAAGCCCTACCGCTCCTTGGCCCGGACCCCTTCCTGGTGATCAACGGCGACATCTGGTCCGATATCGATCCGATCGGCCTGCACCTCGCAGGAACCGACCTCGCTCACCTGGTGCTGGTCGACAATCCACCTCACCACCCGAGCGGTGATTTCATCTTGACGGGCGGCCGGGTCCGAGTCGAGGGCGACCAAGACGAGCGAGAGAGGGAGAGGCGTCTGACCTTCAGCGGGGTCGGCGTCTACAGCCCGAGCCTGTTCGCAGGGTGTCGCCCGGGGGCCTTTGCGCTGGCACCGCTGCTTCGAGACGCAATGGCGCAGGGCCGTGTCGGCGGAGAGCATCACCGCGGATACTGGCTCGACATCGGCACGCCCGAGCGGCTCGCCGATCTGGATCGACTCCTTCGAGAGTGATCGCAGAGCGCTCGGCATACCCCCTCGACGCCTATCGAGTGGCCCGAGATCCGACCATAATGAAGCCTAAGTCAACCGTCACGGGGGACGAGGGATGGGCCAGGAGATTGCGGGGACGCATTTCACCCACCAGGACTTCGTCGAGTTCGCCGCCCGGCTGCGCGAGGAGACGGCGCTCTTGGAGGACTGGCTCGACTGCGATCGGTTCGAGACATCCGAGCCGACCGCGGGATTCGAGCTCGAGGCTTGCCTCGTCGATCCGCAGATGGAGCCGGCACCGCGGGTGGAGTCGCTGCTCGCAGTCCTGAACGACCCCTTAGTCGTCGCGGAGCTCGCGACCTTCAACGCGGAGATCAACGGCTCGCCGATGCCGCTGACGGGTGACTGTCTGTCTCGACTCGCGACCGAGCTGAGCGAGACGCTGCAACGCTGCGACCGCGTCGCGCAGACGCTGGGGACGCGTCTTCTGGCGATCGGCATCCTGCCGACCGTGCGCCCTCAGCATCTGGGCCTCTGCGCGATGACACCCCGACGGCGTTACCGCGCCCTCAACGAACAGATCTTCGCCTTGCGCCACGACCGCCCCCTGAGGCTCGAGATCGCGGGTCGCGACCGTCTCGCGCTGGAGTGGCACGATGTCATGTTGGAGGCAGCCGCGACCTCGTTTCAGATCCACCTCAAGGTGACACCGGGGGAAGCGGCGCGCGTCTACAACGCCTCGAAGCTCATCAGCGGACCCATGGTCGCCATCACGGCCAATTCGCCCTACCTCTTCGGACATGACCTCTGGGACGAGACCCGGATCCCGCTGTTCGAGCAGGCGGTCTCCCCGGGCGGCCCCATCCTGCAGGAACGCGTGAGCTTCGGCTTCCGGTATGCCGAGCGTTCCATCATGGAGACCTTTCGCGCGAACCTGGACCGCTATCCGGTCCTGCTCCCGCACCTCATGGCGGAGGAACCGCAGGCGTTGGCCCATCTGCGTCTTCACAATGGTACCATTTGGCGTTGGAACCGCCCGCTGATCGGCTTCGATGCGGCACGGCGAGCGCATCTGCGCATCGAGCACCGTGTGGTTCCGGCCGGTCCGACGGTGTCGGACATGATCGCCAATGCGGCCTTGTATCTCGGTGCCGTGCGCGATCTGGCCGATCAACCCGAGCCGCCTGAATCGCGGATCCCCTTCCTGCACACCCGCGCGGCCTTTTATGCCTGTGCACGCGAAGGACTGGATGCCGAGATTCAGTGGCTCGACGGCGCGATCCTGCCGGTCACAGGCATCCTCCGAGAGGATCTCTTGCCCCGAGCGCGGCGCGGGCTTCAGGCTGCAGGCATCGACCCGCTGGAGATCGCGCATTGGCTCGGCATCCTCGAGCGGCGGCTCGAAACGGGCCGAAGCGGCGCGCGTTGGCAACGCGCCTGGGTCGCGCGTCATGGCCCCGACATGGCCGGCCTGACCGGCGCCTACCTGGAGCAGCAGGGCTCGGGGCGGCCGGTACACGAGTGGGCCTTGCTCGGCTGATCGCATCGCGCCGAAGCCACGGATCACTCGCATCGACCACGACAGGCTCGACGGATACCCACACCAACTCGCGAATCGACGACCAAGACGCCATGCTCCAAGAGTTCGATCATCTTCCCGAAGGCATCCTCGAGGCCAAAAGCCATGAGCTGGATCGGCTGCTCGGCGCGCCGACCTTGATCCATCTGCCCGGCGCCCGCGAGCCCGCACTCTTCGTATCGGTACTCATGCACGGCAACGAGACGGTCGGGTGGGAGGCGATCCGCGCTCTGCTGCGCGAACGGCTCGAACGCTTCGGCGAGCTGCGCTTGCCGCGCGCTCTGAGCATCTTCATCGGCAATGTGAGCGCGGCGGCATCGGGGGTGCGGCGTCTGCCCGGACAACCGGACTACAACCGAGTCTGGCCCGGCACCGATCGCGCTCACACCCCCGAGCAGGATCTCATGGCGGAGGTCGTGCGCATCATGGCCGAACGCGGACTCTTCGCCAGTCTGGACATCCACAACAACACAGGCTCGAATCCGCATTACGCTTGCGTGAATCGAATCGACAACCGGTTTCTGAACCTCGCCAATCTGTTCGGGCGCATCGTCGTCTATTTCACCCGACCGGTCGGGGTACAGTCGCTTGCCATGGCCGAGCTGTGTCCGTCCGTCACGGTGGAATGCGGCAAGGTCGGGGAGCAGCAGGGGATCGAGCACGCCCGCGGCTTCATCGAAGCCGCGTTGCATCTCGCTCGCATCTCGCCCCATCCGGTCGCCCCGCAGGATATCGATCTCTTCCACACGGTTGCCCAGGTGAAGATCCGAGAGGATGTCGGGTTCGGATTCTCTCCGGAGGAGGCCGACCTTCAGCTCAATCCGGCCTTGGAGCATCTCAACTTCTGCGAGCTGCCCCGAGGCATGGCCTTCGGTCGCATCGCGCCGGGCTTGGGGATCGGTCTGGACGTGCGCGACGAGCACGGCAGGGATGTCGGCGAGCGCTATTTCCACGTCGAAGACCATGAGCTGCGTCTACGACAACCCGTGATGCCCTCGATGCTGACGAGCAACCAGGTCGTCATCCGCCAGGATTGTCTCGGTTATTTGATGGAACGCTACAGCGACCATCTACCGACCCAAGACTGAGGCGATTTCAGGAACCTTCCATGCCAGTTTGTGCTGACGACAGGAAGCACAACTCGCGCGAACGGTTGCTCGTGCCTCGCACGGCCCGGCACAACCTGCGGCACTCGGCGCTGCCGCGCCGGGGCGCTGTCGCCGCGGCCCGCCGTCAACCCTCCGCCGACGTCGCACTGTCGAGGACGTCGCTCGCCTGACGATCGGCATGGTAAGAGGAGCGCACCATGGGCGCGCTCGCGACGCCGGAGAACCCGATCGACTCGGCGAAGCGTCCGAGGTCTTTGAACTCGTCCGGGGTCCAATAGCGCTTCACGGGCAGGTGGTCGCGACTGGGCTGAAGATACTGGCCCAAGGTGAGCATGTCACAACCGTGGGTGCGCAAATCCCGCAGGGTCATCTCCACCTCCTCGCATGTCTCCCCGAGACCGAGCATCAACCCCGACTTGGTCGGCACGCCGGGATGAGCCGCCTTGAAGGCGGCGAGCAACCGCAACGAACCCGCGTAGTCCGCGCCCGGGCGCGCCTCTCGATAGAGCCGCGGAACCGTCTCGAGATTGTGGTTGAAGACATCCGGCACCCCGGCTCCCACGAATTGCGCAAGCGCTAGCGCCTCGCGCCCGCGGAAATCAGGCACCAGGACCTCGAGCTTGATTGCCGGACCGCGCTCCCGAACCGCAGCCAGACAAGCCGCGAAATGCGCGGCTCCGCCGTCGCGAAGATCGTCGCGATCCACCGATGTAATCACGACATAACGAAGGCCCATGGCCGCGATCGACTCGGCCAGGTGTCGCGGCTCGTCCGGATCGACAGGCTGCGGACGCCCGTGGGCCACGTCGCAGAAGGGGCAGCGCCGCGTGCAGATATCGCCCAGGATCATGAAGGTCGCGGTGCCGTGATTGAAGCACTCGCCCAGGTTCGGGCACATCGCCTCTTCGCAGACGGTCGCCAGCTTGCCCTTGCGCAGCAGACTCTTGATCCGGCTGACCCCTGCCCCGACGGGCGCCTTGGCCCGGATCCACGCGGGTTTGCGAAGGATCTCGGTTGCGGGCTCGATCTTCACCGGGATACGCGAGACCTTGTCGTGTCCGCGCTGGTGGGTTTCGGGGGTCGTTCGCGAAGGGGCGTGGAGCGATTGTTCGGGAGGCATGGCTGATCTCGGGAAAGCTCAAGAGAACAAGCGACATGATACGCATGCCCGGCGGGCGGACAAAACGTCTGCGGGGTGCTGTCGCGCGCGGCTGTCGATCGTGCGCCGGAGCCGATCGGAGCGCAGCGCGACCGATGGTCATTGGCCGCGATCGGGTGACGGGTTGGGGGTTGCTCGGCCGATCACCAGGTCGGTCTCGGTCAAGCTCGCCTGTCCGCGCGTCCGCTTCGCCGAACCGGCCCGTCGGCAGCCGATTCAGCGGGGGAACAGACGATTCATCAGCAGGCCGAACCAGGGCGTAAACCACTCGGGGCGACGCGCCAGAGCGCGCTGGATAGCCGGGACGGACATCCAGCGCCAAGCCCCGATCTCGGACGGATCAGGCCGGAGATCCCCGGCGTAAACGCCGAAGAAGACATGGAGATACTCATGCTCGATCAGACCCGATGCTTGGTCCTCGGCACGGTAGACGAGCTGGGTGCGCTCGACGAGCGGCACCCGGATTCCGAACTCTTCCTTCAGGCGACGGCCCGCAGCCTGCATCGTCGGCTCATCCGGCCTGGGATGGCCGCAACAGGTATTGGACCAACACGTCGCGAAGTGATACTTGGCATCGGCGCGTCGCTGCAGCAGGAGCCGGTCGGCCGCATCGAAGACCAGGATCGAGAAGGCTCGGTGCAATTGACCGTCGCGATGCACGGCGATCTTGCCGGCGCTACCGAGGGTCAGATCCCGGTCATCGACCAAGATCACCTGCTCGCAGGCGTCACGCTGCGCTGCGCGCTCCAGGGCGTCGGCGGCAAGCGGCGGTACGAATCGGGCACTCAAGGATAACCTCCAACGAAACATCTCATCGGGACGTCGCCGTCATGCGACTCAGGTACTGCAACCGAAGGTGTCGATCGCGGCACGCAGCTCGGCATGATGCCGGGCATGATCCTCGATCGAGATGCCGGCAGTGATGGCATCCCACGCCTGACGGAGGCTGGCGGCACCGCCGCGAGGCCCCATCGGGTGCCCGAAGACCCCGCGTCCCGGCACGAAGCCGAAATCACGCGTTCCGAGCGTGTCATGAACCCGCTTCAGCGTGCCGGCCCAATCGCTCCCGCCGGGCACCGGCAGACTCGGGCGCAGATGGCCCATCGGCTCGAGGCAGGCGGCGGCGTTGCGACACACCTCGGCGTCCGACATGAACATTCGCCCGCCGAAGCCCGGCATAATGATGACATCGAATCCGGCCAGTCGCTGCAGCTTGGTCATGACCAGGGAGCTGATGCCGAAATGTTCCAAGCGACTCAGCGCCGCAAGCATCGGGAAATGCGCCACCAAGGGCACTCGTGTGTGTTGCGCCAGCATCCGAACGGCACTCAAGCCCACCGGAAGAGCGTTTACGAGCAGGGCATTGGCACCGTTGCCGACAGCCGCGTCGTGCAGATCGCTCAATCGATCCACCTCGTCTGTGACGTTGGCCAGGTAGCCCTTCGGCGTGCCCGTCTGCGCTTCCGCGCGCCGCCGGGCGGCACCCAACAGTGCGGAGCGTCGTTCAAGGCTACACCAGTCGGTATCGCAAAGCATCTCGTCGTCTTTGGCGACATCCAGTCCGCCCAGCCATCCCTGGAGGGCAAGCTCGGCCATATCCTCCGGCGCCAATCCGATATTGGGCTTGATCACCCCGAAGAAGATCGGGCGGTCGTAGACCCCGAGCAAGTCGCGAAAACCTTCGACACCGTAGCGTGGCCCGTCGAAACGCCTCAAATAGGCATCCGGGAAATGAATGTCGAGCAACTTCACGACAGGGGCACCCGGCGAGAAGAAGGTGCCTTCGCCGCAGACCGCACTCAGGAGGTTCGGAATACGAGGACCGAAGTTGCGGTGGGGATGGGCGATGCGGACACGACACGCATGAATCTTGCCTTCGCCAGGCGCATTCAACCCGTAGCTGAAGTCCTGCAGGGTCGCATCGACGGCGAGTTGGACGACCTTTGCACCGAATTCCGCGCGCAAGTCCTCCGCCGAGCCGACCCGGCGCCACTGGGCGGTCGACTGCTCCGAGCAGAAATGTGCGACTGCAACGCGCGGGTCTCCCCGACACTCCATGTAATAGTCGAGACCTAGATAGGCGTCGGGATCCAGGGTATCCGCATCCGCGAAAAACCCTTCGAGATCGGCTGCCGTCATCCGCTATTGCTCTCCGCTGATCTGCATCAGAAGCCGACGCTCGTCGCGCGGGCCATCCAATTCAATGAAAAAGATCGATTGCCATCCACCGAGGAGCAAACATCCATCGGCAATCGGGATGGTTTCAGAGGCGTTCATGAAGAGTCCGAGCAGGTGGGAATGCGCGTTGAGTCGGCCGTCGACCGGGTCACGATTATGACGGAAATCCGTCTCGGCGGGAACGAGGCGGTGGAGGAAATCGAGCATATCGCGCTGCAACATCTGCTCTTTTTCGTTCAAGCAGACGAATGCGGTCGTGTGGGGTGAGAAGAGGGTCACTTGACCCTGCATGACACCGCTGTTTTGAAAGGCTGTTCGTACAATCGCCGTTATATCGATGATTTCGATCGGTGCGGCCGTGCTCAGGAGAATCGATTCGCAGGGGAAGAACATGCGGAACGCTTCGGGCGGAGTGATTGGAGCGTTGCGATCAGGGGCGGCGCCGACATTGCATGCCGCCCGCCCGAGACCGCAACTCCCGGCCTGATTTAACGGCCGGCAGGCAGGGGAGCCATCTGTGCGGCAGGCGTCACGGCAGCAGCCTTACCGGAGGCAGGCGCGCCGTCGGACAGCCAATTGAAGTCGGCCGTGCTGAGCAGGATGAAGTGGATCAACAGTCCGAGCACCAAGAGGAAACCGAACAAAGCCACCAGCGTTCTGCGCGGATCAAAGATCTGCCAAATTTTGTGCATGAGTTTATCTCCTGAAGACATAAAGCGGGACGGTGCAGATCGCTGCGCTCCTCCCGTCGGAATCCATCGCGAGTCTAAGGCGCTCGACTACAGCCAGGGGCGCCAGAGCCACGCAAGGATGTGAGCGACAATGACGACGCCGAAGAAGCCGGTCATGCTCTGCACGAAGATACCGTGAAATTCCTTCGCCTCTTCTTCGGTCAGACCGGACGTGCTTTTCACTTCAGCCATGGAATTACCCTCACTTGTCATGTTTTGGCCAGTTGGCCGTTACCGCGAACTTCCCCGCGGCGGGGACCACAGTGGAGCGGACCGCCCGTGCGCCCTTTGCGGCGACTCGGACGCTCCCGATGCGAACACCGGACTAAACGCCCCCGAGCCAGTTGAAGCCCGGACTGCTGAGCAGGATAAAATGGATCAACAAAGCCAGGACGAGCAAGAATGCGAACAAGCCTGCGAGTGTTCTGCGCGGATCGAAGATCTGCCAAATTTTGTGCATCTGTGTACTCCAGTGACTATCAGATGGGTGCTGCTGTATCAGCAAACGCCCGGCGGGCCTTCAATCGTTGCCCCGCTGCTCGGCCAGAACCAAGGAAGGGCACGGCCTGCTGAACCATCTCACCCGACGTGCGCCGGACCGGAATCCGGCGCTGCTTGTGGCCTCCGTGCCTTCGTCAGCCAGCCAAGCCGGCCGACGCGCTACAACGGCTTCGGCTGGGCCGCGGGCGCTGCGTCTGCCGCGGGCTCGACCGGAGGCGCTTCCTCGGGCGCCGCGGTCAGGGTCGGACCTGCAAGTGCGGGGTAGTCCTTGAGCATCTGAGCGCCGTAAAGTGGCTTATAAGCGCCCTGATGGCAGGTCGCGCAGCTCACACGGTAGGGGTCGCCTAACGGACCCTTCCGCGTTTCGGGCAACATCTCGTTCAACGGCCAGATGTATTCTTGGTTCATCTCACGCACATGCCGGATCGCATACCAAGCGGTGGTGCGCTGCGGGGTGCTCTGATCCCAAGCGAAGAAAGACCGACTGTTGTGGCAGAAGGTGCAGTTGACGCCGAGTGCGTCGGACATATGCATCATCAAGCCGTAGGTCCACTCTGCTTGCTTGGTCGAAGCCAAGTTGCCGCTCGGTAGGGCCGAATCGCCGATTACGCGGATCTCGTTCGCCTGATCGAGGAACGGCGTGAAGGGGTCGAACGGCAAGGACGCGTAGGCAACCGTCGATGAAGCAATGTTCTGGCCTGTCGGAGCCACACCGGATGGCAGATTCGGACCCGGATCAGTGGTCCAGACGTACTCGGGTACCGGCTTGCCCCGGTGACAGGTATAGCAAGTGACGCCCGTATCGGCGACATGGTCCTTCCATGCCGAATTGGCCTGCTGCGTCATCTCGAACATCTTGCGCGATACGACCTTCGTATAGATGTCATCCGACGCCCAGTTGCCGGGCACATGGCAGTAGTTGCAGCCCTGCTCGGGAGCGACCCAAGTCGTGACGGCTACCATCAGGCGGGTGAAATCCGCAACGGTGAGATCACTCAGGACCTGAACATTTTCATAGACCGCGGAGACCTTCGGCCCACCCGGCGGCGCCGCCGGAATAACCTCGGGAGGCTGGTTTGCTTTATAGCTTCGAGCCAGATCGCCGGGGTTCTGGACATGCTCCATCGCAAGACCGCGATAACCCAATTGCACCGTCTCGGGGGGCGGAGCTTCACAGCCCGCAACAAACACAGAAGCAACGACAGCCGCGAGTGGAATCGACGTGTAAGTGGACATCTTCATTGCGAAACCCCCTGCAACAGCGTCGGATCCACAGCGCCGTCAAGCGGATAGACGGGAGCGACACCATGCTTCACGGCCCACAGATACCAGTTGTCGACCACCGTGCCGGTCAGGAGAATCCCGATGCCTGCGGTGATGACTGTCAAGACTGCGAACCACCACGCCCAGCGATGAATCGATTCCATCGTGGCATTGAAGCCCATCGTCCAGCGCCAGAAGAGTGCTGCGCGCTCGGCTGCCGTGCCGCGATGCGTGATCTGGTCGATCTCGCGATCGCCACCGAACCGGCTGACGGCGAGGATCGTCGCGCCATGCATGGCAAACAGCAGGGCCGAGCCATACAGGAAGGCAATCGAGAGCATATGGAACGGGTTGTAATACAGGTTCCCGTACCGAATCGAGAAGGCTGCGGTCCAGTCCAGGTGAGGGAAGATACCGAAAGGCACCGCCTCCGCCCAACTTCCCATCAACACCGGGCGAATAAAACCCAGGCTCAGATAGAAGAAGATCGCCGCTGCAAACGCCCACGACAGCCACTGACTCAAACCCAGATCCGCTGCCCGCTTGTAGGTCCGGATCCACCAAAGGATAATGGAGGTAGTCAGGAAGAACCCGGCGATCAACCACCAGCCGCCGTCACCCAAAGGAGGGATGCTGAGGCCGTAGGACGGTGGTGGCGGCTCAAGTGCCAGCCAGAAGAAGTTCTTCACAAACTCTATCGGGCTCCAATTTACGGAAGCCGCCATGTTGAAGCCGATGATCTCGATGGCGATGAAGCCGAAGAGCAAGGATGCAACACCGGTGAATCCAAGATAGATGGGGCCGATCTGAGCATCACCGAGCTTACCTGCCCAATAGGAGAAGATCGGCTTGCCGATACGCGGCAGATTGCCTTTCGGCATAGGCGTTCCGGGATAAGCCGGAGAGCGCACCTGCACGCTTGTAAAAATGTTCTGATATTCAGCCATTGTTGTCTCCTAGACCCTACCAGAGCGGAAGCTCAAGCCACCAGTTCCACCATTCCGGCCAACCGCGCGTCCAGAAGGGTCCGCTGATCACGATACAGACGGCGCTCCAAAAAACCGCGCTCAGCGCCAGGAAGAGACCTAGACGATGGATACCAAGTGCGCCGACGGAGTAGCCGATCAAATCCCGGAAGAAGGTATTCTCGTGCTCGCCGGTCTTGACCGGTTCACCCTTCTTGGGATTGGTCACCGACAGGATCAAAGAGCCGTGCATCGCCAGCGCTAAAGTTGTGGTGAAGAAGAAAGTGATCGCGAGCATGTGGGCCGGGTTGTAATGGAAATGCAGGTATTGGTAACCTACATTCGAAACCCAGTCTAAGTGGCTCATGATTCCGTACGGGAAGCCATGACCCCACGCACCCATCAAGATGGGACGAATCACTACGAGCGTCACAAAGGCACCGATCGCGAAACTGAAGGCGAAGGGGACGTGGAAACCGATTCCGAGCTTGCGGGAAATCTCGACCTGCCTCAGCGCCCAGGAGACGAATGCCCCGATCGCGCAGAGTGTAATGAACTGCCAAAGACCGCCCTGGTCGAGTGGAGCCATTCCTAGGCCGTAGCTGAGATCCGGGGGAGCGATGTTGATCTGCCAGATATTGAATGTCTGCAGCTCAGGCGTCGGACCGAGGGTGGCGCCCCAGACGATCAAGAGCGTACCTAACAATGCGAAGAAGAACGCCGAGACTCCGAAGAAGCCGACATAGAACGGCCCCACCCAGAAGTCGAATAGGTCTCCCCCTATCAGCGTCCCGCCACGGACGCGGTATTTTTTCTCAAAACTGAGCATGGCCATCGTAAAATCCTCTGCTGGGGAGGCATCCGATTCGGCTGCCTCCTCTTAGCACTGTCGGCGGTAGGTGGGGCCTGGCGAATGGGTCCAGCCTCCCCTGCCACCCCCGTAAAGGACGCTATTGCCTTTGCGGCACAACGGGCGTCACTTGCATCTGACTGACCGCGGACTTGGCGGGGATGCCGTCTTCGAGCCAGTTGAAATCTGCAGTGCTGAGCAGAACCATGTGAATGGCCAGACCAAGGACGATCAGGAACGCAAAAAGAGCGACCAGGATGCGACGCGGATCCATGATCAGCCAGATTTTCCACAAGCTTTCGGTCGAGAACATATTCATTTCTCCTGGAATCAGGACGAGTTAGATGACCGTGCGACCGGCACCCTCGGGCGCCAGCGCTGAATTGGTTTTTTCTACAGCCAAGGGCGCCACAGCCACGCCAGGATGTGTGCAACGATGACGATTCCGAAGAAGGTGGTCATGCTCTGCACGAAGATCCCGTGGAACTCTTTCGCTTCTTCTTCGGTCATGCCGGACATGCTGGTGTTTTCAGCCATTGATCGATCCTCCAGTAGGAGATGAACCTAAGTAACGCCGCACCGACCCCGTGCGGCGGGGGTTTCGTCGCGGACCAACGGACCGCGACGGAGAAGCTGCTCGAAACGCCCGACCAGCCACTCGACTCCATCGTCCCGAATAAAGAGACGGGCAACTGATGTCGCGCGGGGCATGCGCTCCGTTCGACAAGTGAAACTCGCCAGCACCCGGCGAAATACCTCGCCCGTGAACCTCGACCTCCGCGGGAGTTTTGCGCGACGCAACCGGCGAGAGGCTCGGAACGTCGAATCTCGGATTGTTCAGGTCGGGTCTCACGGGTCCGGTACGAAAGCTTTGCAGGGTGACTGGATTACGTGTCAGTCTAGCTTGACTGACGTAGATGTCAATCTACATTTACACCCATTTGCGCCGCAGCTGCGCCCGGACAATCAACAGGCGCCACCCGCGCCCCGAGGGCGTGAGCTTGCCGGAGAAATGGCTGCGAAAACAGCTACGGAGGGTGTCGCGGCGAGCCAGTCGAGCCGGCGGCGCCGGCACAGAGCAGCAGCGCGGCGCGGCCGTGTCGCACGGCAGGCGACGAGACGGAGCCGGCAGACCCGGCGGGGTTGGATCGGGGATACGCACCACCACGAGCGCTGCGCGCTGTTGCGCGCGGGGCAGCGGCTTGCGCCGAACAGTAGAGGCGACAGCTAGAGCGAGCGCCGGGCCTCGAGGACGCGATCGAGACTCACCCGCTCATCCCCTGCATTGCGCGAGGCGCGCTCGGCGGCATCGCGCAGGCGCTTGGCGGCCGAGATGCGCACCAATACGGGCTGGGAATCGACGATGCGGTCAAATGCCGAGAGTGCGTCCTCGCCCCAGGGCAGCTCGCGATGGAGTCGGGCCGGGGTGGCGTCGACCTTGTCGAGATCGGTGCCGAGCGGAATGATGTTGAAGAGGGCATCGAAGAGGGCGTTGCAGACCTCCTGGACGAGGTAGGTCGCACCCGAGTAGCCCATGAAGGGCGTGCCGGTGTGACGTCGGATCACGGTGCCCGGGAACGACGCCGGGATGTAGGTCGCACGGGCGCCGATCTCGGACAGGTACATGCGCTCGTTGTAGCTGCCGAAGACGATCAGCGGCGTCTTCTTGTGCACCGCCTCGCGTACGGCATCGTTGTCCGGCTTCACGCCTGCCCTGCGCGAGAAGGCGAAATTGCACGGCAAACCCAGCTCGTCTTCGAGGAAATGACGCAGGCCCCGCGCATAAGTATCGGTGGCCACGACACCGAAACTGGCCGTGCCGAAGAAGTCCTGCGTGACCGACCGCCAGAGATCCCAGATCGGCTTGATGGTCGTGTGCTTTTCGCGCTCGATGAAGGGCTCGGGGTCCAGCTCGAGCAGCTCGCCGAGCGTGCGCAGAAACTTGGTCGTGCTGTGCAGACCGATCGGGGCCTGGATAAAGGGCCGCTCGAGCGCCTCGCAGAGGCTGCGCCCGAACTCGCGGTACATGCAGATGTTGACCTCTGCATTGACCAACTCGGGCACTCGATCCAGATGGCTCCCCAGCGGGAAGACCTGATTGACCGTCGCTCCGATCCCTTCCACCAGACGCCGGATCTCGGCGAGATCGGACGGGGTGTTGAAGGTTCCGTACATGGGTCCGATGATGTTCACGCGCGGGGGCTCGCCCGGCTTGCGCGGCTTGGCCTTGGGCATCCCGCCCTTCTTCAGGCCGTACTGACTCCACAGCCAGTACATGGCACGATTGGCACTCTGCCACTGATCCTCGTCGATGGTGCGCGGCAGGAAGCGATGGATATTGGTCCCTTCGGGCGTGACACCGCCGCCGATCATCTCGGCAATCGAGCCGGTGACCACCACGGCGGGGCGCTCGGGGTCCAGGGTGGCATAGGCGCGACGCATCGCCTCCTCGGTCCCCTTCTGGCCCAGCTCCTCCTCGCCCAGACCGGTGACGACCACCGGCAGCTCATGCGGCGGCAACCCGTCCGTGTAGTGCAGTACGGCGGTCACCGGGAGGTTCTCGCAGCCGACCGGTCCGTCGATGATGACCTGCAGGCCCTTGACGGCCGCAAACACGTAGACGGAGCCCCAATAACCGCCGGCGCGGTCGAGGTCGTTGATCAACATGAGTAAAACGTCCTCGTGACCGGACTCAAAGTGGCTTGACGACTGGGGAGAGGGCAGGCGCGGCGACCGACACGGGCGACTGATCCCAGATCCCGCAGGTCTCGCCCGCACCCACGCCATCGAAGAAGCTGCGCATGGCGGTGAATCGATGCCGATTGGCCAGCGCGGTATTAATGACCTGGGCCAGAGAACCGGCACCCGCGGGACCCATCAGCGGACGCGCCGAGATGAGATTGGTGAAATAGAGCGCCGGGATGCTCATCTCCTTGGCCGCTTGCACGACCGGCGTGGTCCCGATCGCGAGATCCGGCTCCAGCGCCTTCACTGCCGCGATGTCCTGCTCCAGAGACGCACGGAACTGAACCGGCACCCCGCGCGACTCGAGCCAAGCCAGATCCGCTTCGGACCAGGGTGTGCGCCCGCAGGCGGTGCCGACATAGGGAACATCCGCACCGGACTCGATCAGCAGACGCGCGACCAGCAGCTCGGAACCCTCGTAACCGGAGACCGTGACCCGGCCCTTGATCGGGCTGCCCGACAGGGCGCCGGCGATGGCCGGCAGGATCTTGTTCTTGGCCAGATCGACCTTGGCCTGTGCGATCCCGCAGGCCGCTCCAATCGCGTCGAGCCAGCTCGCGGTGCCCTCGCACCCGACCGGTGCCGAGCCGACGATGGGGCGACCCGCCAGGGCAAACTCGCGCGCGCTCGCGGTGTATTGAGGATGAATCGCCGCGGCAACCCGACAATCGAGCGCGCCGTACAGCTCGCGCCATTCGCGGGTCGGCACGACCGGACCGGGCGCCAGCCCCATGGGCTCGAGCATCATCCCGATCCCGACCGGGTCGGCCGGGAACATCTCACCGAGCAGGGTCACGGTCGGCCGCTCGCTGCGACCGCCGCGCGGTGCCTGCACCGGGCCTTGCTCGGCCTCGGTGCGCGCATACTGAAGCATGGCGCCGGCGAGCACGTCCTTCGCCTCGGCATGGGTCGGCACCCCGAATCCGGGCACGTCGATGCCGAGAATACGCACGCCGTTGAGCTCTTTGGGCAAGAGACGCAAGGGTACGCCGGAGGCGGTCGGCACGCAGAGGTTGATCACCACGACGGTATCGTAGTGATCCGGATCGGCGAGCTTGAGTACCGCCTCGCGCACGTCCTCGAAGAGCGCACCCGAGACCAGGGTCTCCGAGTCGAAGGGCACATAACCGACCGAGCGACGTGCGCCGTAGAAATGGGAGGTAAAGGTCAAACCGTAGACACAACAGCCGGAGCCTGCGAGTACCATGGCCGTGCGCCGCATGCGCAGCCCGACCCGCAAGGCGCCGAACGCCGGACACATGGTCTGGGGTTGATCGTGCGGTCCCTTCGGATAGTCCCGCGCGTAGCGCTCCAGCAACTCGCGGTTTCCCGCTGCGGCCGCGGCGGCGTGCAAGGTCTCGACGCCGCCGTGACAGCCACCGCCCTGCCCCGCGTCGGCCGCGCGATCACTGATCGGACCTTCGGCCTCGGATGGCTTAGACATCGTCGTAGATCACCTCGAGCGAGGGTTTCTTGAAGGTCGCGGCGCTGCACATGTCTTCGGGTGTCGCCGGCTCGAGCACGACATGACGACCGACCACGTCGCCCGTGAAGAGCCCCAGCAGGCCGTCCTGATCCAGCGGTTTGGGATGGATCGGCGGCGCCAGGCCCACGTTGGTCGCCAACTCTTCGAACAGCGGACCCCAGCGATCGCCCGGTCGGCCGATGATCTCGTAGTTCGCGCTCTTGCGCCGGATCTCGTCGTGGGCCGGTATGGTTGCAAGGATCGGGATCTCCACCGCCTTGGCAAAGGCTTGCGCCTCCCCGGTGCCGTCGTCCTTGTTGATCACCATGCCGGCCACACCGACGTTGCCGCCCAACCCTCGGAAATACTCGACCGCCGAGCAGACGTTGTTGGCGACATAGAGCGATTGCAGGTCGTTCGATCCGACCACGATCACCTTCTGACAGAGATCGCGCGCGATCGGCAGACCGAAGCCGCCGCAGACCACGTCGCCCAAGAAGTCGAGCAGGACATAGTCGAAGTCCCACTCGTGAAAACCCAGGCCTTCGAGCAGCTCGAAGCCGTGGATGATGCCGCGACCGCCGCATCCACGCCCCACGTCCGGACCGCCCAGCTCCATCGCGAAGACACCGTCGCGCTTGAAGCAGACGTCGCCGATGCTGACCTTGTCGCCGGCGCGTTTCTTCTCGCCCGAGGTCCCCAGGATGGTCGGACAGGCACGCCCGCCGAACAGTAGTGTCGTGGTGTCGCTCTTGGGGTCGCAGCCGATCAACAGGACCTTCTTGCCCTGCTGCGCCATCATGTAGGACAGGTTTGCCAGGGTGAAGCTCTTACCGATGCCGCCCTTGCCGTAGATCGCGATGATCTGGGTCTCCTTGATGGAGGGCGTGGCGATCGAGGGTGCGCCGACCGGATCCTTGGCCGATTGGCGCGCGGGCGCCAATGCGGGACTCTTGACGGATACACTCACGAGATCGATCTCCAATCCAAGATCATTTTCAGACAGTTGGGGTCACCGAACGCGGTGCGATAGGCCGCATCGGCATGGGTCGCGGGCTCGCGATGGGTGATGAGCCCGTCGAGTGAAAGGCGTCCCGAATCGACCAGTTCCTTGACCGCGACGATATCCGGCGGACGCCATTCGGCGGCGACTTGGATGCGCGTCTCGCGCATGAAGGCCGGCGGGAACGAGAAGGACAGAGGTTGGCTGTAGAAACCGGCGAGGATGACCTCCCCGCCCGGTGCCATGCGTGCGATCAAGGTATCGAGGATCCCCGAGTCGCCGCTGACGTCGCAGATGCGCCGATAGTCCGTGCGATGATCCTGATCCGGCGCGACGACTTGGTAGCCGTGGCCTTCGGCGCCGTGCGCGCGCTCCGGGTTCGTCTCCCAGACCGTCGGGCGAGCGCCCTCGGCCAAGGCCGCGATCCGCGCCACCAGTCGACCCAGCACGCCGTGACCGATGACGAGGTCGACAGGGCCGGCACTCAGACCGCCGATGGCGTGATAGGCCGTTGCCGCCAATGCGAGCAGCACGGCATCCTCCCCGAGCGCATCGCCGACCGGCACGGCACGCTCGCCGGGGAGCACGATGCGCGAGGCCGCTCCGCCGAACAGACCGCGCGCCTCGTTGTAGCAGCGCGCTCCGGGCACGAAGACGCGCTGACCGACCTCGAGCCCCGACCGATCGCCGGCCCAGGTCACGCGACCGACCGACTCGTAGCCGGGCACCAACGGATAGCCCATGCCGGGAAAGCTCGGCATGCGCCCGGACCAGAGCAGACGCTCGGTACCCGTGCTGATGCCGCTCCATTCGATCGCGACCATGACGTCCGCGTCGCCCGGCGCGGTGAGCGTCAGCGGTTTGAGGGCAAGGGATTCAGGCTGATCGAGAACGACGGCGAGGGTATCGAGGTTCAATGTTCGACCCTGATAGTGACAGTCAAAGACTTTGGAGTTTAACCCAACTCAAGCACGTCCGGCAGAAGCTGCCGGACTTTTCCATCGGACCGAGCTCACGCCATCCGTGTCGCGGCCAACAATCGCGTTAGGATTGGTCGCACGGTCGGCACCAGACGCACCGGATCGAAGACGTTGAGCCGCAGCATGTTTTCGATCTCCACCGGGGTGCGCGGTCGCCCGCTGCCCATGGCGAGGAGATAGAAACCGAAATAGGCGTCGCCGATCGGCTCGGCGCCGGGCGTACCGGACATCGGCTCGGCAACCAGAAGGGTTCCGCCGCTCGGCAGGACGCGCCGCGCGGCCTTGATGATCGCGAGCGCCTCTTCATCGTCGTGATCATGCAGCACCCGCACGAGAGAGACGACATCCGCACCCTCCGGCAAGGGATCGCGCATCACGTCGCCGCCGACCGCGGTCGCCCGATCCGCGAGCCCTTCGCGCTCGAAACGGGCACGCGCACGCTCGGCAACCGCAGGCAGATCGAACAGGATGACCTTCAGGTGCGGCCAACGCTTGGCGGCCGTCACCAGAAAGGTGCCGTCGCCGCCGCCGACGTCCAGGAGACATTGGTGGCCCTTCAACGAGTAGGCATCCAGCACATCGCCGGCGATCAGGGACTGGCTGTCGGACATGAGCGCCGTATAGCCGTCGATCGACTGCTCATCCACGCTCGCTGCGTCGGTGTTGGCCGCGTAAGACCAATAGCTCGACAAGGCCGTGCGCTCCACCTCGCCACGCAGCAGGGCGACCGGATCGGCGAGATCCGAATAGACCATCGCATGATGCTCGACCATGGCGGCGATCCCGGGGTTTCCGATCATGGCCGCGCCCAGCTCGCCCAGGGCGTAGCGCTTGTCCTCGCACAAGGCGACCAGACGCAGACTCACCGCTGCGCGCAGCAGGCGAATCGCACCTTCGGGCGGAAGCGCCATCCGCTTCGCCAGCGCGTCCGCGCTCTGCGGACCCTCCGCAAGGATCTCGAACAGCTTCAGGCGCACACACGCGAACAAGATCTGCGAGTAGACGAACCCGGCGACGATGTCGAACAGCTCGCGCGCGCGTCTCTGTGCGATCGGGCGGGTCAAGGGAAAGGCCGAGGCCCACCGCTGAAAAGAGCTGCTTGCCAGCAAACGGTTGCGCACAGCCAACCAGGAATCGAAGATCGACACGTCAACAACCTCGATGTATGAATGAGAAGGCCAAAGGCTAAACCGCGCCCGGTGCGGTATGCGATGTTTTCGGATGGGATCGGCCCCGGCAGATTTCACGACCGCTGGACACGGCGCGACTCAAGCGCGATCGGCGAGACCCTTGGGCATGATGTGGCGCGCCTCGGACATCAGGACCTCGGCGAGCTGCGCGGACCCCGGACAAGGCGGGATCGCATCGATGGCACCCTTCACCAGACCGCGAAGCAGCGCGACCGCGCCGTCCACGCCGAGCTCCCCTGCGGCGCTCGGGCGGTTCAGCACGGCATCGCGACCGACCGGCTTGCCGACCTCTTGCGCACTGGCGGCGACGTCGCGCAGATCGTCCGCGACCTGGTAGGCTTCGCCGATCTTGTCGCCGACCACACGCCAAGCGTCGGCATCGGCGCCGGCCACTTGAGCGCCGGCGGCGGTGGCGGCGGCAAAGAGCGCGCCCGTCTTCGCACGGTGATAATCTGCAACCGAGACCTTGGGTTCGCACTCCCAGGCCTGACCGGCGACGATGCCGGACGGCATCCCGACAGCTCGGCTGACGGTCATCAGCAGCGGCGCCAAACGCTCGGGGCTGTTGCCCAAGACGCGGGCAAGATGCTCGAAGGCGAGGACGATCAAGGCATCGCCGGCCAGTACGGCCAACGGCTCGCCGTAGGCCCGATGGACCGAGGGCAAACCCCGGCGCAACGGGGAATCGTCGAAACAGGGAAGGTCGTCATGGACCAGGGATGCGCAGTGCAGCAGCTCGATGGAGACGCCCGCGGCATCCGCCGCCTCGACATCCCGGCTTCCACAGGCCGCAGCGACCGCCAAACAGAGCCTCGGTCGCACGCGCGCACCGCCCGGAAAGACAGCATGGCGAACCGCCTCTGCAAGCCGTGGCGGACAGGCCGCCGTCGTGACCGACTCCAAGGCCGCTGCCAATGCCTGCTCGATTCGCATGGTTGGGTCCATCGCCGCTCCCCCGGTCGCCGCCGATCTGTAAATATTAGTTGACACTGACAAGTGTCATGTACAATAGACACGGACGCCAACGGCGTCAAATACAAATCGAAAGAGAGGCCATCATCGGATGCCCACAAAGAAAGTGATCGTCGTCGGCGCCGGCATCGGCGGACTCGTCACCGCGGTTCAACTGGCCTCGCGCGGCCTTGAGGTGCGTGTCCTCGAACGGGCTGCGGCCCCCGGCGGAAAGATGCGGGAGGTCGTGGTCGGCGATCGACACATCGACGCAGGACCGACGGTCTTCACGATGCGCTGGATCTTCGAGGAGATCTTCGCCGAGGCGGGCGCATCCCTGACGGACTATCTGACGCTCGAACCGTTCGAGATCTTAGCACGCCACGCTTGGAGCGAGCATGAGCGCTTCGACCTCTATGCCGACGAGGAGCGCACCATCGAGGCGATCGGCGATTTCGCCGGCGCGGCCGAGGCGAAACGCTACCGCGGCTTTTGCGAGCACGCGCGCACCATCTTCGAGACGCTCGACGGCCCCTTCATCCGCTCCTCGCGTCCGAACCCCCTCAGTCTGGTCAGTCGCTGCGGGATCAGCGGCTTTCCGGGCCTGCGTCGCATCAAGCCATTCGACAGCCTCTGGCAGTCACTCGGCGAGCACTTCAAGGATCAGCGTCTGCGCCAACTCTTCGGGCGCTATTCGACCTATTGCGGCTCCTCGCCCTTCCTCGCACCCGCAACCCTGATGCTGATCGCCCATGTGGAGCGCCAAGGCGTCTGGTCGGTCGAGGGCGGCATGCACCAAACGGCCGTCGCCCTGGCGCGGCTGGCCGAATCGCTCGGCGCAAGCATCACTTACGGGGCCGACGTGGCCGAGATCTTGGTCGAGCGCGGACGCGCGCGCGGGGTTCGACTCGGCTCGGGCGAGTCGCTCCGAGCCGACGCCGTCGTCTTCAACGGCGACGCCGCCGCGCTCGCCGCCGGGAACTTGGGGTCAGGTGTCGGACAGGCCGTGGCCAAGACTGCACCGTCCGAGCGCTCGCTCTCCGCCATCACCTGGAACCTGGTCGCACGCACCGAGGGCTTCCCGCTGTTGCGCCACAGCGTCTTCTTCTGTCGGGACTACCCGGCCGAGTTCGAGGACATCTTCGGCCGCGGCCAGGTCCCGCGCGAGGGCACCGTTTACATCTGCGCTCAGGATCGCGGCGCCCACGACGACGCCGCACCGCAGGGGCCCGAGCGCCTACTCTGCCTTCTCAACGCCCCGGCAAAGGGCGATCGGCACCCATTCGACACCGCGGAGATCGAGCAATGCGAGCAGCGGGCATTCTCACTCCTGGAGCGCTGTGGGCTCCAGGTTCATCGGATACCCGAGACGAGCGTCGTGACGACGCCGGCCGGCTTCAACCAGCTCTTCCCGGCGACGGGCGGGGCACTCTACGGCCAAGCGTCACACGGATGGAGGGCCTCATTCACGCGTCCGCCGTCGCGCAGCAAGGTGCCGGGGCTCTATCTGGCGGGGGGGAGCGCGCATCCGGGAGCCGGGGTGCCGATGGCGGCGATGTCGGGACGCCTGGCGGCAGCGACGCTGCTCGCGGACCTTGCTTCGACCTGAGGATCACGCCGGGCGGCTATCTCTGGTGGTATCTGGATGCGTTGAGCGACGACGGCGACCATGGTCTGACCATCATCGCCATGCTCGGCAGCGTCTTCTCACCCTACTACGCGTGGGCGCGGCGGCGCGGCAATCCGGACCCGCTCGATCACTGCGCGCTCAATGTTGCGCTCTACGGGAAGGCCGGAAAACGCTGGACCATGACAGAGCGCGGGCGCAAGGCACTGCGCCAGTCGCCGGGGCGACTCGACATCGGCCCGAGCCACCTGACCTGGGACGGTACGGCGCTGACCATCGAGGTCAACGAGATCACCGCACCCATCCCCTCGCGGGTGCGCGGACGGATTCGGGTGATCCCGGCCGCCGTCAACACGCGCGAGTTCACGCTCGATCCGGCGGGACGTCATGTCTGGTGGCCGATCGCGCCCATCTCGCGCGTCGAGGTCGATCTGGAAAAACCGGCGTTGCGCTGGAGCGGACACGCCTATCTCGACTCCAATCGCGGAGAGGAGCCGCTCGAAGACGCCTTCCAGTGTTGGGACTGGTCGCGCGCCAATACGCCGTCGGGCACCACCATGCTCTACGACGTGACCGCGCGTCACGGGACCGGCGCCGGCTTAGCGCTGCGCTTCAATGCCTCGGGCGAGGTGGATGAATTCACGCCACCGCCGCGGGTGCGCCTGCCCACGACCGGGATCTGGCGCATCAAGCGCGGGACCCAGTGCGAGCCGGGACATGACGCGCGTGTCGTGGCGACGCTGGAAGACACGCCCTTCTACGCGCGCTCGCTCGTGGAGACACGCCTGGCCGGCGAGACCGCGACCTGCGTGCACGAGAGCCTCTCGCTCGATCGCTTTGCCTCGCGCATTGTCCAGTTGATGCTGCCGTTTCGAATGCCGCGGATCGGGAGTTGAAACACCGCCGGGACGCGTCGACAGACGGCTTGCGGATTAAACCGCCAGGGCCCGGATCGAGATCCGATCGTACTTGCCCGAATCCAGAAGCGGGAGCGCCGGAACCCGCTTGAATGTGCGAGGCCGCTCGGCACCCGAGAGGGCACCGCAGCACCAGCGTTCGAACGCCGGCTCGTCGAGATCGCCGCTGTAGACCACCACCAAGCGATGCCCCCAGACCGCGTCATCGAGTGCGACGACAGCCAGATCCGCGACGCCGGGGGCCGCGCGGAGCAGCCCATCCACACGGGTCAGCGAGATGTTGTTGCCGCCGATGACCAGGACGTCGTCGGCGCGGCCGACAACGCAGAGCTCGCCGGCCGCGTCGATGCCGCCCAGGTCCGAGGTCTCGAACCAACCCGCCTCGAGCCCCTGACCGGGAAGGCGTGCGGGGTTGGCGTAGCCGGCCATCACCATGGGTCCGCGGACCCGCAGTCGGTTCGGGCCTTCGAGTCCGTCGCGCCGATCGATCTCCACACCCGGAAGCAAGGGACCCACGCGGCCGTCGGAGGGGACGCGCTCCAGCGCATGCGCCGAGGTCGCGATCTGAGACGTGGTCTCGGTCATGCCGTAGGTGAGGAAGAGCGGCCATCCGGCATCAAGTGCGCGCTCGGCCAGCACCGGACTCAGGGCTTGCCCACCCACCAGAACGACACGCAGCGACGGCGGCGGCGCGACGCCCGTCTCGAGCAGGCGACCCAACATCGGCGGCACCAGAGAAATATGCGTCACTGGACAACGCTGCAGATCCTCGGCAACGGCCTGCGCATCGAATCCCTCATGCAGGATCAGCCCCCCGCGGGCGAGCGCCCAGCGATGAATGATCGCCAGACCGCCGATATGGCTCAGACGCAAACAACCGAGCCAGACATCATCGGACCCGAAACCGAGGCGCCGATTCACAGCCGCAGCCGAGACGAGGAGATTCTCGCGGGTCAACATCACGACCTTGGATCCGCCGCTGCTGCCGCTGGTCTTCACGAGCAGGGCGAGCTCCGAATCCGAGGACCAGGGGCGCGCAGATACGGGCCCGACCGCATGCTTGATCGGGACCAGGGTCCTGGACTCGGGACACCAACGCCACTCCGCCCCGGTCGACGTCGCCAGCTCCAGGAGCTCGTTCGGGGTTAGACCGGTGCGATACGGCAGCAATGCCGCCCCGACCCGCATGAGCGCCAAGGTCATCGTCACCGACTCGATCGCGGGGGTATCCGGACAGAGGACGACCTGTCCCGGCCGAAGCCCCTGATGCGTCAGCGCGGCAACAGTCTCGCCAACAGGCGCGTCGCGCCCGACACGATCTCGTCGGGCACGATCCAGAAGGATGCCGCCGTGAATACCGAATGAATCAGACAAGGGGTGTGACGAACTGGATCGATTGCGACCGAATCGAGAGAGGCGGAGTCAGCAGCCGACGCAATCGAGACTACCAGCGGACCTCGAAGACGCAGGATTCAGCACCGTTGGCCTGGCAGGCAATCTCGGTGACACGCGCGTTCGGATGCACAAGGCGGGAGAACAGGCGCTCGAAGCTCCCGGCATAGAAATCACAAAGAGGCTCGTTGGCCATAGCGCCCCGGCAAATCGGACCATCCGTCACCGATAGCCTGGTCGGACGACCGGGCGTGCCGTCGAAGACGCCGCTGCCGACAAAAGTCCAAGCGTTGCGGCGAACGGCCGAGATCAGAACGCGGCTCGCCAAACGTGCCGGCAGGATCGTGAGGAGGCGCTGGACCGGACGCGGGATGCGATTGGCGAGGAGATAATCGCCCGTACGCAATCCCGCATCGTGCGACACCGGTCGGGCAACCTCGAGGCCCAATTCATCGCGCAGCGCGGCTTGGAGCCGGGTCACCTCGCGCTCGTCGACCATCTCGCTCGGGAGCGCCTTCAGATAGCGCTCGAGATCGGCGGCTCGAAACACTCGGGTAACGGCATCGTGGCCGCGAGCCGACTCCAATGCCTCGGCGACGCGGATCACGGCATTGGGTCCGACCCGTGCGGTTGCACCGAAATCGCTCGGCGCGTTCATAGCCCGGCCGTCGCGCGCCACTGGGTGCTTCCCCAGTCGACGGACGCGTCCTGCTCGACGCAGAGTCCGTGCAGCAGATAACGGCCTTCCTCGGTGACCCGAATCCCGTCGTCCGTCACCTCGAGCAAGCCGCGTCCGCCGTCGCGACAGAGGCTCTCGTATTCGCGCTCCAAGCCGTGCGCGGATGACGCGGGGAGCTCGAGGTTGCACATGAGATACAGGATGGCCTCCCGACGGCGCCGATCCTGATCGCTCAGCCGACGTCCCCAGGACACGGGAAGCAGCCCGGAAGACACGCAATGCTGCCAGGTCTTGAGGTCCGGCGCGTTCTGAACCAGCGCGCCGCCGACCTCGCCGATCCCGCTCGGCCCGAAGGCGAGCACCTGCTTGGCCGGCATCGGGGTGTAGCCGATCGCGTTGCGATAGAGTCGACGCTCGTCCTGAGCACTCGTCAGCTCGTCGGCCTCGCGCGCGAAGACGTCCAGGCCGACCCAGCGATAACCGGCTGCCGTGAAGGACTGAACGGCCTGATGGAACAAGGCCAGCTTCTCGGCCACCGAGGGCAGATGATCCGCACTGATGGCGTGCTGATGGGGCCTGCTCACGGGGTCATGGGCGTAGCTGAAACAAGCGATCCGGTCGGGCCCGAGCGCGACGATTTGGTCGAGTGTCGCCTGGAACCCCTCCGGCGTCTGGAAGGGCAAGCCGTAAATCAGATCGAGATTGATGCTCTCGAATCCGGTGTCGCGCGCCGTCAGAAAGACGTCGCGCACCATGTCGAGTGACTGGACGCGGCCGATCGCGCGCTGCACGTCCGAGTTGAGGTCCTGCACGCCGAAACTGATGCGCTTGAACCCGAGCCCGTAGAGAAGATCGAGCTGCCCTGCCGAGGTCCGGCGCGGGTTGCATTCGATCGAGGTACAGGCTTGCCCGGCAATTCGAAAGTGGCGCTCGACGATCTCGATCAGTCGAGCCAGTTGAGGCTCGTTGAGATGATTCGGCGTGCCGCCTCCGACGTGGAGCTGATCGGTGACCCGGCCGCGGCCGATGATGTCGGTGACGAGCCCCATCTCCCGGTCGAGGGTATCGAGGTACTGGTCGACCTTCTCTTCGCTGTGGGTGATCGTCGTGTTGCACGCACAGTAGAGACAGCGCACGTGACAGAAGGGCACGTGCACGTAGACCGAAACCTGCTCGTCGGGGCTGTCGCGCAGCCCCATGAGCGCTTCTTTGTAGTTCGAGTCCGAGAAGGCCGCGTCACCGCCCATTTGCGAGGTTGCCAAGACGCACCCCGGAGGCAAATGTCCGAACCGCTCGAGAAGCTCGACCGGTAGGCTTGAAGGGAGTGGAGGCGCCATGTCTTGAACCCGGTTAGTCAGGTTGGACTGCTGTCATCTTGGGCTTGGAGACGGCGGATTTGATCGGCAGATCCGATTCCGAAACCTGCAGATCATCCGGGGCACCGCATGCCACGATCTTGACCGGCGTCCCTTTGAAGTTCATGTCCGCGGACAGCTCGGGACGATCTCGCTTCAACTGAGCGATCTCATCGGCGGTCAGAACCTTGGACGCATCGAAGCCCAGATCCACCTCGGCCGACATCCCCTTCATCTTGAGCCGCTCGAGGTCGTAGAATTTCTTCGAGGCCGTGGTCTTGGCAAAGGCCTTGAGGCAGCCGAGCATGTAACGTCTACGAAACTTGTCCTTGATCCAAGGATACTCCAAGAAGCTCTTGCGCATGTAGAAGCGCGCATAATTCTTCAGGACGCCCTTGAGCACCTGCTCGCGCGTCATCGCCTCGGGCTTCATGATCGGCGTGACGAAATTGTACTTGGAGTAGTCGCGAACCTCCACCCTGTCGCCCAACTCCTCGAACAGCTCCGCGAAGGGCCACGGCGTGTACATGTTCCAGTTCGCCATATCGGGCTTCCAGTCCTGGGCGAGCTTGTAGGTCTCCTCGATGGTCTCGGGCGTCTCGTTCTCGAGACCCATGATGAACTGGACCTCGGCGACGATTCCGGCCTGCTGCAGGAGCTTGACCGCCAACTTGTTCTGCTCGACCGTGGTCTGCTTGCGGAAGGTATCGAGGTTCAACTGCGAGACCGCCTCGGTGCCGAGCGAGACATGAACCAGACCGGCTTTGCGGTACAAGGGCAGCAGGTCGCGGTCGCGCATGATGTCGGTCACGCGGGTGTTGATACCCCAGTGCAGCGGGAGATCGCGCTTGATCAACTCTTCGCAGAGTGCAACGAACTTCTTCTGGAAAATCGTCGGTTCCTCGTCGGCGAGGATCATGAAGCCGACGTTGTAGTCGCGAACCAGGGTCTCGATTTCGTCGACGAATTTCTTGGGATCGCGATGACGATATTTACGCCAGAACTTCCACTGCGAGCAAAAACGGCAGGTGAAGGGACAGCCACGCGCGAAGTTCGGCACGGCGACCCGACAGTTGAGCGGGGTATAGATGTACTTGTCCCAGTCGAGCAGGGACCAATCCGGCGTCAGGGTGTCCAGATCCTCGATGACGGGACGCGCAGGGGTTGCGACGACCTGGCCGTCGTCGTCGATGTAGGCGATACCCCAGATGCGCTTGCGATCTTGCCGATGGGTGCCCGCCTCGATGGATTGCAGGAGCGCGACCGCGATCTCCTCGCCCTCGCCACGCACGATGTAGTCGATCCAGGGCGCCTCGCTGAAGACCTGCGTATACATGAAGGTCGGATGGATGCCGCCGAGCACGGTGACGCAGTCCGGGAGCACCTCTTTGGCGATCTGGAGCGTAGTCTGCGCCTTGTAGATCTGCGGGGTGATGGCGGTCGCCAGAACGACGTCGGGCCGGTTGACGCGGATGATCTCGCGCAGCTTGTCGTCCGGAATATCGTAGGTCATCGCATCGATGAACCGGATGTTCGTCATGCCCGCGTGCTTGAGCGCACCGCCGATATAGGCGACCCAGCCGGGTGGCCAGTTTCCCGCGATTTCCGCACCACCACAGTGATAGTTCGGCTGGATCATCAATATACGCATGAGAATTCCTCAGGGACGGGTCGAACGGGCAACGGCCATTCGAGCCTGATCGCATCAGTCCGATCTCGGGCATAGCCGAGCCCTTCGTGCCGGCGGTATCAGCGATGACACCGGGACAGGATGCCGCCGCGCAGCGATGGCCTTGAGCTCTGCTCTATCCGAATCGGGTCGTTTGGTGTCGCGCCATCCGGGCGCGCATTGCTCTCTACCTTAGCTGATTCCCGACCAGCTCGATATGATTCGCGTCAACCGAGGCGGGCGCTACGACATCGCCTCTCCGACCCTCCCCTTGCCCGAAGTGCGAGTAAGCCTAGCCCAGTCTACGACCGGGATCAAAGCGCGCCGCAACACTGACGCACCCCGATCCTATGTTCACGGAAGCTCCGTGATCGGGGTCCCGCCGCGACCGCGCTCGACGGGGCGACGGGGTGGCGGCGAGGTCGCCTGGTGCCGCGACGAGGTTCGGGAGGCGACCATTCTCCGGGGCGATCCATCGGAACGCGTTCCGTTCCGCCCCTTGCCTCTATCCGCTTCCCCGCCCGATTCCCCGTCGTCATCCCGCGAGGGCAACGCCCAGGCCCAGAGCGCTTCGTCCGGCAAGGGAAGCACGAGGAACCAGTGCTCGAGGATCCCCAATGCCAAAAGGCTCGCCACCAGGATCAGGCTGACGACCTCGAACTCGCTCACACCCGGACTCAGCGCCCGGGACACCATCAGAACCACGATCAGGGTGGACACGGTCACCGAGATCGGAAACAAGAGGTTCATGCTCCGCTTGGGCATGTAGGACTTCAGGTAGGCCAGATGCTCGGGCAGCCAGTCGTTCAGGTTGGGAACACCCAGAAACAGATTAAGCTTGGCGCTCCAACGCATCAGCCAAAGCACGACAAAGGTCCAGGTTCCGACCTGATTGGGCTCGCCCCATGAGATCACGACCAAGAAGGCCACCGCCGAGAGGACCGCAAACTCGTGATAGAGACTGGTCAGAATAGCGAGACCGAACCGCTTCCAGGCCACACAGCCGGGTGGGCACGGCGTCTTGCGCGGCCCGGTCAATAGACCGGTGAAATAACTCATCTCCAAGACGCCCCAGACCACCACGCCGGAGGTGAAGGCGATGTAGGCCGCGCTCAGAGAGGCTGAGGTACTGCTGACGACCAGCGCAAAAACGGCAAATGCCAGCACCGCGCTGCCGCCGAGCATCGTCCACCCGAAGGTGCGGCCCGGCAGATTGTCCAGATAGAGCACCACACCCGTGCTGAACCACCAGAGCCCGAGCGCGAAAAGAACGGGGTAACCATATTCGAGCATGAAATGCGCCCTATTCTCTGGCCGATGGCGATCGGAATGCCTCCGCTTCCGGGATCACCCCTGCACTGCAGCGAAGGACCTCGCCTACGCCGAATCGAGGATCAACCGACGCGATTGCTCGGATGGAGCCGATCCCGAGGGACGCGGGATGTCGAGGTCGGGAAGCCGGGATCATAGCAGGCGAGACGTCGCGCGAGCAGGGTTCGCTTCGTCACGAGGGCGGCCGGAGCAAAGGGCGTCGCTCGCCCCGAGACCCGGCCGCAAGCCTCACTGCACCGGCGGCGATGCCGATAGGAATCGGCCGACGGCAGCCTCGTTGGTCGGGCCGAATGCCCTGAGATCGATGAAGAAGTCGGTCGTTTGATCCTCCAACGTAAAACGACCGTTCTCGCGAAGACTCAGCCGATAAGGCCCGTCCAGAGCGACGTCGTGCATCCGACGCTCGCGCTCGAGCGTACGAAGCACGCCGCGGATGAAACCGTCCTCGCCCGGCGGAAGTGTCTCCAACAGCGCCCCGGACTCGGCATCGTAGACCGCGAGATCACCCTGGCCGACCTCGACGAAACTCAGATCGCGAACCGCAACCTCGGGCGAGACGGGAGCCTGGCTTGGGTCGAAGCCGGTGAGCCTCGCGACAGCAACCGCCAGGATCGTGAAACCGATCAAGGAGGCAACCGCGATCAGGATGCCCCGCGGAAACGGGCGATCATGCAATTCAGTCAAGATTCAACCTCTTCAGGATGTCAGTGCAGCGTCGGATCCAGTGCGGTCGTCCGTGCCCGCTTCGGCGTGCTCCGAGCCCTTTTCGCTTTGGGCCAGATAGCGGTTGAGTGCATCCGAGAGGATCCCGGCGACCCGAGCTACATCGGGAATTGCCCGTAGCATCGGCTGCGGTTTGGTGAAATGCCAGGGACGCACATGCGGCCAGAGGACCGTGTAGGAGGTGCGCGTCGATGCGACCAGAACGATGGGGATGTCCCCGGTCTCATCGCGGTGCCGCTTCATCTGCGCGGAGTGGATCTGCGCAAATGGAAAGTTCACGATCATCGGCAGTGCCACACCGAAACGCATCACCAAGCGGCGCGTTGTAATGGTGTAGACCGTGGACCTCGCCATGGCCCAAGCAAGCAGCAGAAGGCCGCCGATCGAGACGAGGGCGAGTGCCGTGATCCAGAGCGCGCCGACCACGACCTCGCCCGTCGTCTCCCCCGCGGAGAGATCCGCGAAGATCCGCCACACCAGAATGATGGCGAAATAGACGGCGACCTTCCGGATATGAAAGGCGCGCCGCGCCAAAGCGCTCCAGCGCGGTGCACCCTGCCAGAGCATCTCCTCGCCGGGGGGAAGATGCTCGGGCAAGCCCCGAATGGGCTCGAACTCATACTCTCTCACAGCAGAGGCTCAGACCGATCCGCAGCTGCGTAAAGTTGGCCACCGGCATAGTAGGCGCAGATCTTGTCCTCTTCGTAGAGGGTGATCTGATCGGGCTTGGCCAGACCCGGCACGTTCGCGAAGTGCTTGCCGGCAATCGACTTGACGTTGACCTTGCCGTTCTTCTTGTCGAAGCGCGTGAAGTTGATCGGCAGCAGAACCTGCTTGCCGCCCTTCGCCACCTTCAACTCAAGGTAACGGATCTGCGGCTCGGAACGGTCGACCCAGACGTCGGTCACGGTTCCGCCGACTTCGCCGTCGAATCCGACAACCGTCATACCACGCGGATCAGGATCCTTCTCGGCGATCGAGAAATCGGTGGCGACGCGTAGCGGGACGATCTTAGGTGCGCCCTCGAAGGTCAGATCCGGATGCTTCTCCCGGTCCGGGGAAGCGGACGGACCGAATCCAGACAGCATCGGATCACCGTTCGGGATGAGCGGGGAGCCCGCGTACGGCTGCGCCGGCGTGGCGTTGATCTTCTCGGCGGCCTCGACACGCGGCACCGTGACGGTTCCACCGTTGTGCGGAAGCAGATAGGTCTTCGGCTGCGGCATCGACGGGAAGCCTTCGATCTTGATCTTACCGCCGCGGGTGGATTCGAGCGGATAGCCTTCCCGCTTGTTTTCGCGATGCAGGTGGAAGATCAGTCCGGCAAAGAAGAACCAGAAGACATAGAGCACGAGCTGGGCGACGTCGATATAGCTGGTGATGGCTGCTGACATGATGTGACCTCCTCAGGACGAAAGACTAACCGGGCAAACCGATTAGGCCGAAGCGCGATGACCGTTGTTGATCGGATTCGCTCGCGGGAGCGACAAGCCGGTCAATGTCGACCAACGTGGGAAAAACCGCTCTGGATCTCGATGTGATTGACGACTCCCTAGCCTATAAAAGGACCGGCCGAGGCCGGGCCGAAACCACGCCCGAGTGCCTTGCCGCAACCATCCGCGGCATCGTCTGCAGGGGCGCACGGACGGCAGTCTCGAAACACTGCACTCGACTGCTCACGCGGGCACCAACTCGAGTGCCTGCGACGTATAAAAACCGACTGCAATCCGCCGGGTGCGCTGCGGCTGCCAGCCCGCGAGGGCCGGCTCGGCGGCCAGGAGCGCACGCAGCCGATCCGGTCCGACCGGCACGATCGCAGGCGATCGGTTGCCGCGCGGAAAGAGCTGCCCGACGGCGTGCATGATCGCCAGCGCAGGCGTCTTCGGCGCGAAAGTAAAGAGGATCGAGCCGCCGGTCCGCCCGGCCAGGCCGGCCAGCACCGCCACCACATCCGCCGGCACGTAATGGATCAAGGAATCCATGGCGACCACATGATCGAAGCGGCCGTGCGCCGGGTCGAGCATGTCGCCGGCCTCGAAATGGACCGACCCGGGGCCGAGATCCTTCGGGGTGCGTTCCTGCGCGATCTGGATCAGGGTCGGTGCGACGTCGATGGCGACGACCTCCGCGCCCCGCCGCGCCGCCTCGAAGGCCAGCGCACCCGTCCCGCAACCGGCGTCGAGCAGACGCTTGCCGGTCAGATCGGCGGGCAGCCAGTCCAACAGGGTCGCCCGCATGTCGTCGCGACCCGCGCGCACGGTGGCCCGGATGCGGCTGACCTTTACGTCGGATGTCAGCTTGCGCCAGGCGTCGGCGGCGGTGCGATCGAAGTAGGTTTCGATCTCTTCGCGGCGCTCTTGATACGAGCCGTTGGCCATCAATCGAACCCCAGAAAATCAAAGATATCGCGGTCGCGCATGGGCTGCGCGTCCAGTGGCTCGACCCCGTCCCACAGCATCTGGGCCAGGCGAAGATACTCGGACTTGGCATGCTCGAGCCCGTCTGCATCGTCCATCTCGAACAGGGTCGACTTCTTCAGGCGACTGCGCCGGATGACATCGAGGTCCGGCAGGTGGGCGAGCCGTTTGAGACCCACTGCGTCGTTGAAGCGATCGATCTCGTCGGTGTTCACACTGCGGTTGGCGATGACGCCGCCGATGCGCACGCCGTAATGCTTGGCCTTGGCCTGGATCGCCGCGGCGATGCGGTTCATCGCGAAGATCGAATCGAAGTCGTTGGCCGTGACGATCAGCGCACGCTCGGCATGTTGCAGCGGCGCGGCAAACCCGCCGCAGACCACGTCGCCGAGGACATCGAAGACCACGACGTCGGTGTCTTCGAGCAGGTGATGCTGCTTAAGCAGCTTCACGGTCTGGCCGACGACATAGCCGCCGCAGCCGGTGCCGGCCGGCGGACCGCCCGCCTCCACGCACATCACGCCGTTATAGCCTTCGTAGACGTAATCGCTCGGGCGCAGCTCCTCGGCATGGAAGTCCACGGATTCGAGGATATCGATCACCGTCGGCACCAAGCACTTGGTCAGGGTAAAGGTCGAGTCGTGCTTCGGATCGCAGCCGATCTGCAGGACGCGCTTGCCGAGCTTGGAAAAGGCGACCGACAGGTTCGAGGAGGTCGTGCTCTTGCCGATGCCGCCCTTGCCGTAGACGGCAAAGACCTTGGCCGTATCGATCCGGATATCCGGATCGAGCTGGACCTGGACACTGCCCTCCCCGTCCGGGTGCCGTGAAACGTCGCCGAGCATGCCGGCCGGGATCTCTTGGATCGTCACGCGGCGGCCTCCTCGACAATCCCTTCGAGCCGATCTTCAAGCTCCTCGCCGGCCAGACGCAGCGCCTCGAGCGTAGCCGCATCGGGCGACCAATAATTGCGCTCGTGGGCCTCGATCAACCGGTTCGCAACCTTCGCCGAAGCCGTCGGGTTGAGCTGCGCCAGACGATTGCGCATCTCCTCGTCGAGCACATAGGTCTCGGTGAGCTGCTGATAGACCCAGGGCGCAACCTGGCCGGTGGTGGCCGACCAACCCATGGTGTTGGTCACATGGACCTCGATCTGGCGCACACCTTCGTAACCGTGCTTGAGCATGCCCTCGTACCACTTGGGATTGAGCATGCGGGTGCGCGTTTCGAGCGCGACCTGCTCGGCCAGGGTGCGGACCACGCCGTCGCCGCGGGTCTGATCGCCGATATAGACGGGGACGTCGTCACCCTTGAAGCGACCCACCGCGCGGGTGATCCCGCCGAGCGTGTCGAAATAATGGTCGACGGTGGTCACGCCCAGCTCGACCGAGTCGAGATTCTGGTAAGCCAACTGTACGGTGGAGAGCACGCTCTTGAGCAGCTCGGCCTGACGGACCGGTTGCCCTGAACGCCCGTAGGCGAAGCACTTGCGACGCGTATAGGTCTCGGCCAGCTCGTCCTCGCCGTCCCAACTGCTGCTGTCGACCAGGTAGTTGACGTTGGCGCCGTAGGCCCCGTCGGCGTTGCTGAAGACACGCAGCGAGGCGGTCTCCAGATCGCAGCCCTGCGCCTCTTGGTAGGCGAGTGCGTGCTTACGCACGAAATTCTGCTCGAGCGGCTCGTCGGCCTGGGCAGCCAAGAAGGCGGCCTCGGCCAACAGACGGGTCTGCAGGGGCAGCAGATCGCGGAAGATACCTGAGAGCGTCATGACGACGTCGACACGCGGACGGCCCAGCTCTTCGAGCGGGATCAGGGTCGCGCCGGCCAGACGGCCATAGTTGTCAAAACGCGGGAGCGCGCCGAGCAGCGACAGGGCCTGCCCGATGGGTCCGCCTTCGGTCTTGAGGTTGTCGGTCCCCCAGAGTACGAGCGCGATGGTCTCGGGGAAGCCGTTGCCCTCCTCCGACATGTGACGCTCGAGCAGACGCCGGGCCTGGCGCGCGCCGTCCTTGACCGCGTAGGCGCTCGGCAGACGGAAGGGGTCGAAACCGTGCAGGTTGCGCCCGGTCGGCAGGATCGCCGGTGTGCGCAACAGATCGCCGCCCGGCGCGGGGGGAATGAAGCCGCCGTCGAGCGCGTGCAGAATCGCCGGGGTCTCGGTGTCCTGAATCAGGAGCCGGTCGGTCTCGGCCAGCTCGCGGAACAGCTCGACGTTCTCGTGGGACGTGGCCATCCCGCCGGCCTTGAGCGCCTTTTCGGGCGTCTTGCCGGCGACCAGCGCCTCGATGGCAGCGCGCGTCGGGTGCATGTCTTTGGAGGCTTCGGCGACCGCGAGCAGCAGGTCGAGCCGCTCCTCTTCGCTCGGTGCCTCGCCGACGACATGCAGTCCGTGCGGGATCAGGGTGTACTCGAGCTCCAGCACCTTGTCCTGGAGCGTGGCGATGCGGCTCTCCGCATCGTCGTTCCAGGTCGGCTCGAGATCCGCCAGATCGAGCTCGGCGGCCTGGGCCTGAATCAACACGGCCAGCTCGGCGCGCTCGTCTTTCTCCTCGGGGGGCAGAGCACGCATGCGCTCCATCGAGCCCTTCAGATCGATCAGCCCCTTGTAGAGCCCGGCGTGGGCGATCGGGGGCGTGATGTAGCTGATCAGGGTCGCCGCGGCACGCCGCTTGGCGATGGTGCCCTCGGACGGGTTGTTCGAGGCGTAGAGATAGACGTTGGGCAGGTCCGTGATCAGACGATCCGGCCAGCAGGCGCCCGAGAGACCGGCCTGCTTGCCGGGCATGAATTCCAATGCGCCGTGGGTCCCGAAGTGCAGCACCGCATGGGCGCCGAAGTCGTCGCGGATCCAGCGATAGAAGGCCGAGAAGGCATGTGTCGGGGTGAACCCCTTCTCGAAGAGCAACCGCATGGGATCGCCCTCGTAGCCGAAGGCGGGCTGGATACCGACAAAGACGTTGCCGAACTGGGCGCCGAGCACGAACAGCGAGCCGCCGTCGGTCTGCTGCTTGCCGGGTGCCGAGCCCCATTGGGCCTCGATCTCGGCCAGGTAAGGCTCGCGTCGGACATGATCGTCGACCGGGATGCGGACATGCACGTTGGCGTGGGAGCCGAAACGTCCGGAGTTGCCGTTGACGATCTGCTCGCGCAGCGCGTCGACATCCTTGGGCACATCGACCTTGTAGCCTTCCGCGTGCATCGTCTCGAGGGTGTGATAGAGCGAGGCGAAGACGGACAGATAGGCGGCCGTGCCGGTGTTGCCGGCGTTCGGCGGGAAGTTGAACAGCACGATGGCGACCTTGCGCTCGGCGCGCTTGGTCCGACGCAGACGCACCAGACGCTCAACACGCGAGGCCAGACGTTGCGCGCGCTCGGTGTGCGACTGCATGTCGCGTGCGCCGTCGCCCGAGCCGCCGCCGCTGCGCCCGCCGTAGACCATGGAGCCAGTCGCACCGTCAAGCTCCGGGATGGCGACCATCATGGTTGCCTCGACCGCGAGCAGACCCTGGCTCGACGCCTCCCACTGGTCCACATGCTGGAATTCGACCGCCAGGGTGGACAGATAGGGGACGTCCAGCTTGGTCAGGATCGCTTCGGCCGCCTTGGAGTCGTTGTAGGCCGGTCCGCCGACCAGCGAGAAGCCGGTGAGCGAGATGACCGCATCGACCGTCGCCTTGCCGTCCTGCAGGAAGAACCGCTCGATCGCCGGGCGCGCATCCAGACCGCTTGCAAACGCCGGGATGACCTGCAGGCCGCGTGCTTCGAGCGCCTCGATCACACCATTGTAGTGGGCGGCGTTGCCGGCCAGCACGTAGGAGCGCATGAGCAGCAGACCGACGCGACCATTGGGACGGCCGTTGACGGGCGGTAGGCTCGCGATCTGATCCGAGATCCGGCCCTTCATCTTCGGGTGATAGAGCCCGACGTCCGGATACTCGACCGGTGGCGCGGCCTTGATGGTGCCGCGCAGATGGCGCCTCGGGCCGTCCGCGTAGCGGTCGACCAGGAACCGGATCATGTTGCCCAGGTTCTCGTCCGAGCCGGCCAGCCAATACTGAAGCGTCAGGAAGTAGGCGCGCACGTCTTGGGCGGTGCCCGGGATGAAGCGCAGCAGCTTGGGGATACGTCGCAGCATCGACATCTGCTGGGCGCCCGCACTCTGCTTTTTCTCCTTGCCGCCGCGCAGACGCTTGAGCAGCGCCATCGGGCCACCCGGAGAGCCGTCCATCTTGAAGCCGCCGAGCCGCGTCATCTTCATCAGCTCGCCGGCCGACATGCAGACGATCATGGCGTCGCAGTCGTCGCGACGCGCCGCCAGCGCGGGCAGGATGGGTTTGAAGTGCTCTTCCATGACCAGCATGGTGATCATGATGATGTCACCGCGCGCGATGTCCTCGCGACAACGCTCGAGCAGCTCCGGGGAATCGGCCCATTCGGTCGCCGCATGCAGCGTCAACTGCAGGCCGGGCAGCTCGCGCTGCAGGGACGGGCGCGCCCGCTCGGTGGTGCCGGAGAGGTGCCCGTCGAGATTTACAATGACGACACGGATCGGGGTGATGTCCGTGGTCGTGGCGCGCTTGTCAGCGGCCGAAGTGCGCTTTGGCATCGTAGAGCGTCTCCACAGTGATGGTCTGGATGCCCTGTTCCGCCGCGAAGCGCTCGGTATTCCGACGCGCCTTGCCGCGCACGAAGAACGGGATCTTTTTCAGCTCCTGCTCGGCTTCCGCTGCCCAAATGACGGTGGAAGCATCGGCCTGAGCCGGCGAATCGACTGGCGAATCCGCCGGTTCGGCCGCTGCATGCGACTCGGATCCGGCCTCGGCCGGCCGACTCGCTCCGACCCGTGATCCGAGATGCGACGCCGTGGCCGCATCGTGAAACTCGAAGTCCTCCCGGAACATGGTGATGAGATGCTCTTCGAGCCCCATCATCAGGGGGTGGACCCAGGTATCGAACATCACGTTCGCACCTTCGAAACCCATCTGCGGCGCATACCGCGCCGGAAAATCCTGGACATGCACGGGCGCCGAGATCACCGCGCAGGGGATACCCAACCGCTTGGCGATGTGGCGCTCCATCTGGGTGCCCAACATCAGCTCGGGTTGCAGCTCCGCCGCCCGCTTCTCGACCTCGAGATAATCGTCCGTGATCAGCGGCTCGACGCCGTAGCGCTTGGCGCACTCGCGCACGTCGCGCGCAAACTCGCGGGCATAGGTCCCGATGCCGACGACGGTAAAGCCCAGCTCTTCGGCGCACATCCGTGCCGCGGCGACCGCATGGGTGGCGTCGGCGAAGATGAAGACACGCTTGCCGGTCAGGTAGGTCGAATCGACGGATCGCGAGTACCAGGGCATTCTAGACGAAATCGGCGACTTGGCATCAGTCACGTCGATCCCCGCGATGCGCCCGACCTCGTCGAGAAAATCGCGGGTCGCGCCGATCCCGATCGGCACCGTCTTCACCGTCGGCTGACCGAACATGCGCTCCAGCCACAGACAGGTCTGGTCGGCCGTCTCGGGATAGAGACAGACGTTGAAATCTGCCTCCGGGATCCGGAGCAGGTCTTCGGGCGTGGCGCCCAAGGGCGCGACCACATGAACATCCACGCCGACCGACGCGAGCAGCCGAGTGACCTCTTCGACATCGTCGCGGCAGCGAAAGCCCAGCGCCGTGGGGCCGAGCAGATTCGCACGCGCACGCCGATCGGTCGGTCTGGGCTCGGGATGACGTCCTGCTTCCGGGACGCGGGGCTTGAGCAGACCACGGACCAGATGATAGAAGGTCTCGTTGGCGCCCCAGCATTCTTTGCGGGCATAGGCCGGCAGCTCGAGCGACAGAACCGGTACAGGCAGACCCATCCCGCGGGCCAGGGCACCGGGCTGATCCTGGATCAGCTCGGCCGTGCAAGCCTCGCCGACTAGGAGGACGCGCGGTTTGAAGCGCTCGAAGGCCTCGCCGACGCTGGTCTTGACCAGCTCCGCGGTATCGCTGCCCAGCTCGCGCGCCTGGAAGCTGGTGTAAGTCACGGGCGGGCGCGTTGCGCGCCGCTCGATCATGGTGAAGAGCAGATCGGCGTAGGTGTCGCCCTGCGGGGCATGCAAAACCAGATGCACGCCTTCCATGGAGGCGACGACACGCATCGCGCCGATGTGCGGAGGTCCTTCGTATGACCATAGTGTGAGCTGCATGGCGTCAGACCCGCAACAAGGCAGCACGCCGTAGCGGCCGCGCGAAGAGCTCGGCAAGATCGGCGGCTTGATCGAAGCCATGCACCGGCGTAAACACCAGCTCGATGGACCACTTGGTCCGCAGGCCCTCGGACTCCAGCGGATTGGCAAGCCCCAGACCGCAGACCGTGAGATCGGGTCGATCCTCGCGCAGACGATCGAGCTGGCGTTCGAGATCCTGACCCTCGGTCAGGCGCACGCCTTCGGGCAGGAGGCGCATCTCCTCGGCCATGAGCTGACGATCGAGGAACGGCGTACCGACCTCGACCAGCTCCATGCCGCATTCGCGCTGCAGGAAGCGCGCGAGCGGGATCTCGAGCTGCGAGTCCGGTAGAAAGCTGATGCGCTTGCCTGCGAGCGCTTCGCGATGATGCGCCAGTCCGCGCTGCGCCCGCGCGATCGCCGGCGCCGTCACGGCCTCGAGCACCTCGCCCGACACGCCCCATGCCTCGGTCGCCGCACGCAGCCAGCCGAGCGTGCCTTCGACACCGAAGGGATAGGGCGCGGTCAGCAGGTTGGCCCCCCGCGCCTGACAGGCACGCGCCGTCTCCCCTAAAAAGGGCTGGGCCAGCAGGACCTTGGTCCCGCTGCCCAGGGGAGGAAACTCGGTGGTCCGACGCGGCGGCAGGAAGTGCACCGGATCGATCCCCAGCTCGGCGAACAGCCGTGCGAATTGATCTTCGACCACGTCGGGCAAGGTGCCGAGGACCAGCAGCGAGCGCTCGCCGTTCGGAAGTTGCGGCAGCTCGGGCACCAGCGCCTTCAGACAGGCGTCCTCGCCTTGCGTAAAGGTGGTCTCCAGACCGCTCGCCGAATAGTCGAGGATCCGTACCCGTCCGCGATAAACGCCGGACAGACGCTCGGCGGCCTTCGCCAAGTCAAGCTTGATGACCTCCGACGGGCAGGAGCCGACCAGGAAGAGTGTGCCGATATCGGGACGCCGCTCCAGGACCTCGGCGACCACGCGATCCAGCTCGGCGTTGCAGTCGGCCAAGCCGGCGAGGTCGCGCTCATGCAGGATCGCGGTGGCAAAGCGCGGCTCGGCGAAGATCATCACACCCGCCGCGGACTGCAGCAGGTGCGCACAGGTGCGCGAGCCGACGACGAGAAAGAAGGCATCCTGGATCTTGCGGTGCAGCCAGACGATCCCGGCCAGGCCGCAGAACACCTGCCGCTGGCCGCGCTCGCGCGTGACGACCGGGAGTGAGTCGCCGGTGGCGGGAGCACGATCGGCAGCGTGGGACAGGCTCATTCTGCCGCCTCCGCGAGGGTATCGCGGTCCTTCGCCTGGTCGCGCGCTTGGTCAAGCCTGGCGGCGCGCAACTTGATCAGGAACTGCCCGGCATTGATGACATAAGCCGCATAAGCCGCGAGCGCCAGCCACATGAGCCCCTGCGTATCGAGCGCGGCAGTGGCGAGCGCGATCAGATAGGCCGTATGCAGGGCCAGCACCAGCATGCTGAAGACGTCTTCCCAAAAGAAGGCCGGCGCGAAGAGATAGCGTCCGAAGACCACGCGCTCCCAGATCGCGCCGGTGATCATGATCGCGTAGAGCAAGAGCGTCTTCACGACGATCGAGACGATCGCGGCGAACTCCCCCTCGCCAGTCGCCAAATAGCGCAGTACCAGATAAAGGCTCACCAGGAAGACCAGAAACTGCACCGGCGCAAGAATGCCCTGGACCAGCGTCCACGGGGACTCATCGCGGCGGAGGCGCTCCTCCGGGGTGTAAAGAGGTCTGCGTTGCTGCGGTTGCATTCGAGGATGATTCATCATCAGTGGACGAACTAGGGTATGATCCGCCGTCGCATTCGACATATGACGAATCTAGTCCGCTTTCAGGGATGCGTCAACCAAACTTTACGTAAACCTGACTTGACAACCCCGCACCAGGCACCACAATAGGGTAGCGAGCCCGACCGTGGCGAACCGGCGTTTCTGCATTGCCATCGGCAGCAGCCGCGCCCCGCAGCTGGCGTATGCCTGCTGCGGCAAGCTCCCCCTGACTCGGACTCCGCACAACTGCGGCACTCGGACGATCCCGAACGGATCGGCAGGGCGGCACGCACCTCGCGCCTCGGCGTGTTATTCGTTGACGACGGTCGTCCCCGAGCAGCGCAAGCGGTCTCTTGTGATCATCGATACAAGACAGGATTCGGCCGAAGCCGGAAGCCGCGTCGGGCGATGCGCTCGAGGCCGAGGGACGCCACGATGCAGGTGTCGGATGCCCACGGGCATGTCGCCCTGTCGGGGATGTTCCGGCGAGCCAGCCGCGATCGGCACCGAAAACGGGTTGCGCGGGCGCGCCCGGAGGCATTGGAGGGTCTGGTCGTCGTGAGTCCGTTCAGAGCCCCGAAGGAATCGTTCGGCACACTCGATGCCGACACGGCGGCGGCGCTGGTCGAAGGCGCAACCGACATCGCGGTCGTGGTCGACCAGGCGGGAATCGTCTGCGACATCTCCTTCGGCAGCGAGGACCTTTCAAGCGAGCTCAGCAGGGACTGGATCGGGCAGCCCTGGCTGACCACCGTGCTGCCGGAGAGCCGCGCGAACCTGGAAGCCTTGCTCAGCGAGGCATCCGACTCCCGCGTCACCCGCTGGCAACAGGTCAATCATCCCTCCGTGCGCGGGACCGACATCCCGATCCAGTACCGGGCCTTGCGTCTCGGCACCAGTGTCGTGGCCCTGGGGCGCAACCTCCAGGGTATGGCCGCCCTGCAACAACAGCTCGTCGACGCCCAGCAAGCACTTGAGCGCGACTACTGGCGCTTCCGCCAAGTCGAGACCCGTTACCGGCTGCTGTTTCGCATGGTTTCGGAGGCCATCCTCATCATCGATGCGCCGACCCAGCGGGTCGTGGAGGCGAATCCCGCGGCCGGACAGCTCCTCGGCGAGTCCCCGACGCGGGTCATCGGCCGCCACTTCCCGGAAGGGTTCGACACCGAAGGCACACAGGCGATCAACGGCCTGTTGGCCGGTGTGCGTGCCGCCGGGCGGGCCGACGACGTGCGAGCCAAGTTGGCCGACGGCATGCAGGAGTTCCTGGTATCAGCCTCGCTGCTGCGTCAGGAGAACCTCTCGTTCCTCTTGGTGCGGCTCTCCCCGATCGTCGCCGAGACCGCCACCTCGACCCTGCCGGAGAACCGGGCACGCTATCTTCGTGTCCTCGAGAACGCACCGGACTGCATCGTCATCACGGATGCGGACGGGCGGATCCTGAGTGCGAACAACACCTTCCTGGCCTTGACCGAGATCGCCGCGGAGCAGCAGGCGCGGGGCGAGTCGCTCGACCGTTGGCTCGGACGTCCGGGCGTCGACCTGAATGTCTTGATGGCCAACCTGCGTCAACACGACACGGTTCGGCTCTTCGCAACCACCTTGCGCGGCGAGTACGGCTCCACCACGGATATCGAGATCTCCGCCGCGGCGGTACGCAACGGGGAGCGCCCCTATTTCGGTTTCTTCATCCGTGATGTCGGTCGCCGGCTCCATGCCGAGCAGCCGACGAGCCCGGAGCAGCCGCGCTGGCTCGATCAACTCACCGACCGGGTCGGGCGGGTTCCCCTCAAGGAACTGGTGCGCGAGTCGACCGATACCATCGAGCGGCTCTGCATCGAGGCGGCCCTGAAGCTGACAGGCGACAACCGCGCCTCGGCGGCCGAGCTCCTGGGGTTGAGCCGCCAAAGCCTATACGTCAAAATCGATCGATACGGCATTACCGACCAAGCAGCCGAGCCATCGGCGCCAAACGACAAGTGAGCGGCATGAATCGAAGCGCGTTACCCACGGCGGCGTCCGCATACCCGTCCATGCCCGCGATCTTAGAAGTGTCGCACCCCATCACCTGGTTCCCGCCGATGTGGGCCTTCGCGTGCGGGGTCGTCTCATCCGGCGCGCCGGTCCTGCAGCAGTGGTGGCTCCTGCTCGCAGGCGTGCTCTTGGCCGGCCCCCTGATGTGCGGAACGAGTCAAGTCGTCAATGACTGGTACGACCGTCATGTGGACGCCATCAACGAGCCGAACCGCCCGATCCCCTCGGGTCGAATCCCGGGGCGCTGGGGCCTCTATCTCTCGCTGATCTGGACCGCGGTCTCGCTGCTGCTCGCCTGGGTGCTCGGGCCCTGGGTCTTCGGGGCGTCGCTCATCGGCATGGCTCTGGCGTGGGCCTACAGCGCACCGCCCTTCCGCCTCAAGGGCAACGGCTGGTGGGGGAACCTCGCCGTCGGCTTCTCTTACGAAGGATTGGCCTGGGTCACCGGGGCGGCCGTCATGCTCGGCGGCGCCATGCCGGACTGGCGGATCCTCGCACTCGCCGTGCTCTACAGCATCGGCGCGCACGGCATCATGACGCTCAACGATTTCAAGGCGATCGAGGGCGACAAGCAGATGAACGTGCGCTCGCTGCCGGTTCAGCTCGGTGTCGACGGGGCCGCACGCCTGGCCAGTATCGTTATGGCCGTGCCTCAGGCCATCGTGATCGCGCTCTTGTTCGCCTGGGACAAGCCGGCCCACGCCATCGCCGTCGGCGTGGTCCTGCTGATCCAACTGCTTCTGATGGTTCGCTTTCTGCAGAGTCCGCGCGAGCGGGCCACCTGGTTCAGCGGTCTCGGCGTCAGCGTCTACGTCACCGGGATGATGATCAGCGCCTTCGCCGTGCGTGGGCTTCTCGCTTGAGTCAAACCCCACAGTACGCTTGATCGCGCCTGCCCGGCGCTCTTGCCCCGGGCTTTGAAACACTTCGATTTACCCAACCTCAAGGCCAGCATTCGATGACAACTCTTGAAACATTCGACGTCGCGATCGTCGGCGGCGGGCCCGCCGGTGCCACCGCTGCAACCGATCTGGCCAGGCGCGGCCGTCGCGTCCTCCTGCTCGATCGCGGCGGGCGCATCAAGCCGTGCGGCGGCGCCATTCCCCCGCAGGCGATGCGTGAGTTCGATATCCCGGAGTCCATGCTGGCGAATCAGGTCAACTCAGCCCGCATGGTCTCCCCGTCCGACCAGCGTGTGGACATGCCCATCAACGGCGGCTATGTCGGCATGGTGGATCGCGAGCATTTCGATGAGTGGCTGCGCGAACGTGCCGCGCAAGCCGGAGCCGAGCGGCGCACCGGCACCTTCGAGGCGGTCGAGCGCGACACCGACGGCGTCGCCCTGATCCGCTATCGACCGGGCGCGGGTCGCAGCGGCAACGAGTCCGAGCGCGTCCGTGCCCGCGCCGTGATCGGTGCCGACGGGGCGCACTCGGCAGTCGGCAAACAGTGTGTTCCGGGCGCGGACAAGATCAAATATGTCGCCGCCTATCATGAGATCGTGCGGACCCCGGCCAACGGCGGTCCGGCCGATTTCGACGGCACGCGCTGCGATGTCTACTATCAGGGCGACATCTCGCCGGACTTCTACGGCTGGGTCTTCCCCCACGGCGACACGACCAGCGTCGGCGTAGGTACCGCGGTGGATGGCTTCTCGCTGAAGAGCGCAACCACCGAGCTGCGTCGCCGCGCCGGGCTCGAGCACGCCGAGACACTGCGTCGCGAGGGCGCGCCGATCCCGTTGAAACCGCTCAAGCGCTGGGACAACGGACGTGACCTGGTGCTGGCGGGCGATGCCGCCGGGGTGGTGGCTCCAGCCTCGGGCGAAGGCATCTATTACGCCTTGGTCGGCGGACGGCTGGCCGGTGACGCGGTCGACACCTTTCTCTCCACCGGCGATGCACGCGCACTCAAGAGCGCACGGGCACACTTCATGAAGGCCCACGGCAAGGTCTTCTGGGTCCTGGGGATGATGCAGTACTTTTGGTATTCCAGCGACAAGCGTCGCGAGCGTTTCGTGAGCATGTGCAAAGACCCGGACGTGCAGTCGCTGACCTGGGATGCCTACATGAACAAGCGTCTGGTCCGCGCCAAGCCGGCGGCCCATCTGCGGGTCTTCTTCAAGGATATGGCGCACCTCTTGGGTTTTGTCTCGGCGCGCTGACGCGTCGCGATCGCGGCGAGCACACCGGGAGGCGCCATCATGGCCGAGCTCTTCGCAAGCGGGCGCTTGATCGATCTCATCCTCGGCCTGGTCGTGATCGAGGCGATCGCACTGACGGTGCTCCACCGCCTGACGGGAAAAGGTGTCGCGCCGCGCGACCTGGTCGGCCTGCTGCTCGCGGGCGCCTTCCTATTGGTCGCGGTGCGTTTTGCCTTGACCGGTGCCGACTGGGTCTGGATCGGAGCCTGGCTGGCCTTGGCCCTGATCGCTCATCTCGCCGATTTAGCCCTGCGCTGGCGCCCCTGAATGATCCGCGCGCCGAATGATCGGCGTCAGTTGCCGGCAGGCGGATCGCTCTTCGTGTTGTGCGCCGAATACCAGGCGAGATGCTCGAGGAGCTGGGTGGTGCGCTGGACCGATGACTGAACGGCATCGACCAGTGCGGGCACCCGGCCCAAATCGACGCCGTTGGTCACCTCGAGCGCGGCAAGCTGCGCATTCCCGACAATCGCCGAGAGTAGCTCGCGGTACAGCGGGTTGGCGCTCCATTGCAGCTGCTGGCGCATCAGTTTTTGCTGCTCCAACAGACCCTCCTGGACCCGATGCCGGGCATCCTCGGCCCTCTTGCGCTCGCTCAGGTCGGTCAGCAAGAGCACGAAGCCCAAGACCCGCTCCGGCGAGGAAAAGACCGGATCGGCGCGCACCAGAAACGTGCGAAGGCCGACGCCCCGGGTGTTCAACTCCACCTCGCCACGCCAAGCGCGACGATGCGTCACCAGCTCATGGAGACGGCGGCGTGCCTCAGACTGCGTCGGCTCCGAGAACAAGGCCAGCAGATCATCCAGGCATCTTGGACACGCTTGATCAGGATGCAGGAGCCGCTCAAAGGACTCTGTGGTCAGCAGAAAAACGCCCTCCGCATCGGCAATGAGGATCGGCTGCTCGGAGACACTGACCTGAGAGCGGACTTGGGCAAGCTGCGCCTGGGCGATGAGCACACGGACCGAGCGAAACTGCTGGATGACGTCCGCGACGGATTCGCCGATCAGTCTGGCCGTGGCCAGATTCGCGGAGGTCCAGGGATCGGATGTGCCTTCGACCACCTGATGCCATTGCGCGAAGGAACGCCGCGGCGAAAGCTGCGAAGGATCCTCTCCGCTGAAGGCCGGCTTGAAGGGATTGCCGCCCCAGGTGACGGTGCGTACGCGCTCGGGCCGACACCAGATGAGATACTCGCCGGTGCAGCTCGACACCGGCGCCGCGAGGATCCCGCTCGCCACCGGGGTCAAATAGGCCAGCCGAGGCTCGTCGCGGCGCAACGAGGCGGTCGCCATCACAGCACGCTGCGGCTGAGCATCCAGCCAGGCGCCGATCTCGCGTAGGTCACGGGTTCCGGGAACGTCTCCCGTCGTCAGAATTCTGCCGTCGCAGAGCAGGGCCGCTCCCGCCGCATCGACGCTCTGCAGCAGGGTTCGGTGGTCGTCGAAGAGGGCGGAAGTCCAGTCGCCCTCGCGCGAGATCGCCTCGACCATCCGCTGCTCGAGCCGCCGCACCGACAGCTCGGCCTGGGCCTGGACAAAGCTCTCGAGGGCGGCGATCCGTGTCGCCACCGCCTCGGCCAGAAGCTCGCAGACCGCCCGAATCTCGTACTGCACGAAGCGCGGCCTGCGATGATGGCAGGCGATGAGTCCCCACAACCTGCCGCCGACCAGGAGCGAAGCGACCAGGGTCGCCCCGACGCCCATGTTCTTCAAATACTGGATGTGGATCGGCGACATGCTGCGCAGGCTGCACAGCGACATATCCAGATCCTCGCCCGTGACGGGCGAGGCCCGGGGGTGGAGACGCACGGGCTCGTAGTCCACATCGACCAGAAGACGGATCCGATTGCGCTCGTAGAGTCGACGTGCGATTTGAGGGATATCCGAGTCGGGGTAACGATTGCCGAGGTAGGCGTCGAGCTCGGGCTCGCGCTGCTCGGAAAAGACCTCGCCGTGGCCCTCGTCGTCGAACCGATAGACCATGACCCGATCGTAGCCGGAGATCGACTTGAAGATCCGGGCGGCGTCGTCGCACAAGGACCGCAACGACGCCGAGGCGATGATCGTCTGCAGCGCCGCATTGATCCGGCCCGACAGATCGACGGCAGCACCCGAGGGCTCAAGCTCGACGACCAATCCACCCGCCGGCGGACGATGCACGATGGCATCGAAATCACGCCCCGGGTGCGCCTCCACCGGTATTCGCAACACCAGCGGGATCTGCCCTAGATCATCGTCGAGTCTGGAACGGACCCGCGCGGCCAAGATGGGCACGAGGTCGACAAGAGGACATCCGATCGGATCCCGGTCGAGCCGCAACAGGGAGCGCGCATTCTCACTCGCCTGAATCACGACAAGATCCGGCTCCGACAAAACGATCAGGGCGCCGTGGGGTTGAATGGATGCGGCGAGCTGAATCTGCTCGCGCTCGCAATTGGATAGATCGGCGTGCCCGAACGCCGGCGAGGAGATGAGATCGGGGGTCAAGTAGCTGCACTCCGATGCTTAGGGCCGATGTCCTGGATCCGTAACCGTGTCCTGATCCATCCCGTACCGCTTGAGCTTGACGTAGAGGCTTTGGCGACTCAGACCCAACAGGTCCGCGGTTGCGGTGCGGTTGCCGCGCGTGAGCGCCAATGCCTCTTCGATATAGTGCTGCTCGAGCACGCTGACCGCCTCCTTCACCAAGGCGCGCAAGGGGCCTTTTCCGATCCGACCGGTCAAGGCGGTCAAGCGCCCGCCGAGACGCTCGTCGTTGTCTCGCCGCGGCAGACGCCTGCCGACATCGCGGAACAAGATGCCGATAGAGGTCGGATCGCTGTTCAGATCGCCGGCCGCCGAGATCTCGACCTCCGTCTCGGCGCCGAGATCGCCGCGGAGACTAGTCAAGAATGGACGGACGACGCCGAGTCGCGCGATCGTCGTCAACAGCACGCCCATATCGGCGCCCGGCCGATCGAGCCAGCGCCCCAGGCTCTGCTGCAACACCCCGCCCGAGGTCGGCATTTGAACGAGATCGAGGAAGGCCGGGTTGACCCAGCGAATCAAGCCATCTCGATCGACCACGACGAATCCGTCGGGCAAGCGCTCGATCAGGATGTCCGTAAACGCCCCGTCGGCAGACTGCCGAGACGCCGACAACTCTCTGGTGGCGATCAGTTGCAGAAGGTACAGTGAACCGAACTCGGACGCGAGCCGCGACGCACGCACCATCCAAGCGGCTCGCTCCGGCCCGAGATGCAGCAGAATACCCGGGGCGCTGCCCTGATCGTCGAGCCGTTGGAGCATCGCGTGAAAGACGTCGCGCTCACCGTCGACCAACTCGGCGGAAAAGTCTTTGCCGACCAACGGCCGACGCCCGGCGGTTGTACCACCGAGGGCGCGCGACGCAGCGGGGTTGATGTCCTGGATCGCCAGACCGTTGACGCGCAACAGAATCACCGCATCGCTGGAGGATCCGAACAAGAGCCGATACCGGGTCTCGACCTCGCGCAGCTTCCAATAGTCCCGCTCCATCGTTTGCTGCGCCTCGACGAGACGCGTCTGCAACTCGGTCACGGCCTGGAGACTGCGGCCGATGGCGATAAGACCGGCATCGCCGCCCAAACGCACTGCGGTATACTCGATCGGAAGACGCAACCCGGACGGAAAGATTTGGTTGACCTGCCGAAAGGCCGAGACACCCGAGTGCCGAGCGTCGTCGACGAGACTCTGCAGGCCTTCGCTTCCGAACGACTCGACCGTCTCGACCCAGGGACGCCCGACCCAGGCATCCAGCGCCTCGCCACGGATCGCGGGCGACAACGCGGCCCGTTGGATCACGCCGGCGTGATCGAGGAAGATGGTGACGTCGGGCTGGGCCAGATTGGTCATAGACATGGACGCATGGGCCTGATCACACTTCAATAATCACCGCTTCGCGGATGGACTTCAACCGAAATCGGCCTGAACAAGGATCCTGACCGGTGCCTGCGGCCATTCCCCGGGTTACACTAGGCCGACGGCGCTCGACAGCACGCCCTCGTAGCTCAGTTGGATAGAGCGATCGCCTCCTAAGCGGTAGGTCACAGGTTCAATTCCTGTCGAGGGCGCCAAATTCCCATCCGTGACCGCCGGCACACTCACCGCGCACCTGCGAGCCGACGCACCCGATTCGGGCCATCCATCGAGGCGTATACGTATCCGCTAGCCGGGGCTACGCCCGCGACGAACTCCCCGAAACGACCTCGTAGAGCCCGCGCAAGACCAAATCAGGCATCACTCGCGCGGGCCGGTCCATCGCCGGAATCAGACGCTCGGCGTCGCCGCCGGTCAAGATCAGCGCCGGGGGAGTCTGCGTCTGACACTCGAGTCGATCGCAGAGCCGAGTTGTCAGGGCCGCGATGGCCTGAAGGCTGCCCGCCGCGACGGCAGGTCCCGTATCGGTCGCCCAGGGTTGATCGGTTGGCTCGGAGGCGATCCGCGGGATGAGGGTTCCGGCCAGAAGGCTCGCACGCATCATCTCGACCCCGGGGAGGATCAGACCGCCGAGATGGCGCCCGTCGGCAAGCAGGAGGTCGAAGGTGGCCGCGGTTCCGGCATCCACGACCAACACCGCCTCGGGGACAAGACGATGGGCGGCGACCAGGGCGAGCCAGCGATCGACACCGAAGCGCTCCGGCTCGGGATAAGCGATACGCAAGGCGCCGAAGTGCGCTCGGGTCCGTACGAATTCGACCTCGAGTCCCCAGTAGGCATGAGTCGCGCGGCTGATCGCCGCGGCGACCGCCGGACCGCCCACGTTGCTCGCGACGATGCGCTCGGGTACCTCCAGCCGCTCCCAGTCGGCGAGTAGATCGAGCGGCACCGCTGCGCCGTGGCGCACGATCTGCACCTCACCCGGAGGGCCGCCGTCCGACAGCGCCCAGCGCAGGTTGGTGTTTCCGATATCAAGCAGCAGTATCATCGCCTGCCCTCGCCTCCGACATCTGCCTCGACCTCGCGTCTCAAGCTGACCTCTCCCGCATGGAATCGCATTTCCCCGTCTGCGGTATCGAGCCGTAAGGCGCCGTCCGAAGCGATCCCGAGCACCCTGCCCCGAATCTCACGGTCAGCGAACAGGAGGCGCACCGACTCGCCGCGAAAGGCGTCGAACTCAGCCCAAAGCGCGAGGAACGGGGTCAGGCCCTCGCGACCGAAGCGCTCGAATGCGTCGATCAGTGCATCGGCAACCAGCGCCGCCAAAGTGTTGCGACCGACCCGAGGACCACCGAGCACCTCGGCAAGATCGACCCACGGCTGATCGATGGCCCGCCCCTGATCGGGTGCCATCCGTACATTGATCCCAACCCCAACCACCAGAGTGCTGGGGCCTCGAGCCTCGCCGGCCACCTCCAAGAGCATCCCGCCGAGCTTACGCCGACCCCAGAGCAGATCGTTCGGCCATTTGAGCGCAAGCCCCTCTGCCCCGATCCGACGCAGCACGTCCGCCACGACGGCCCCCGCGACCAAGCTGAAGCCGCCCAAGGCGGCCGGCGGTGTGCTGTATCGCCAGAGCATGGACAGATAGAGACTGGCCCCGAAAGGCGAAATCCAGGGGCGCCCGAGACGCCCCCGTCCGGCGGTCTGGCACTCCGCGAGGCAAAGCGTTCCGGAGGGCGCACCCGTCGCCGCCTCGCGCATCAGGTAGCGATTGGTCGAGTCGATCTTCGCGCGAATCTCCAGACGCGCGATCGCCCGGCGAGCGCCCGGGGACAGCGCCGCGAGGATCCGCTCCGCGTCGAGGAGCTCCGGGCGTGCGTCCGGGTCATGCAACCTCGAGCCGGGTGTCACGCCTCGCGATCCCCGCCGTCGCGGACAACACTGGCGAGCCAACGCGTGCGGGCCTCGAGCACCTCCGGCGGCACCTCATCCAAGAGCATCAAGTCACAGGTATCGGAACGTGCCGGAGCCGGGATGGCGAGCACTTCGATCAACTCGTCGCGCCGAAACAGATGCATCCTGACCCCGGACGGCGCCGAAAGACGCGCGACCAGGGACTCCAAATTCTCCGCGGTCGCGCGCAGGCCGTCGACCGCGACCACGACGTCTCCCGGGGCGATTCCCGCGCGCTCGCCCGGCCCGCCGCGGATGACATTCTGCACGATCGCCTCGGACGCGCCCGGACGCAGGCGCAGATCCAGGCTCGGGCGCGCCTCCCGATGCTCGAAGGATTCCGGACACCCGCCTTGGTCCTTCGGCCCGTCCGCGGGGCGCAGCCGCATCGCGACTCCGACCCCCGCCAAGAGCGGCTCGAGATCAAGCTCCGCAGTGCTGTCCAGGGCGGCCGAGAAGAAGCCGTCGAGATCGAGTCCCGAAACTTCGGCCGCGATCGCCTCGATCCCATGCTCCGGAACGCCGAGACCGGTGCGGCCATAGCGGTTCCAGAGCGCGCGCATGACGTCGTCGAGCGATGCCCTGCCCTGCGTCCCCGCACGAATGGTCAAATCCAGCACCAAGGCGACCAAGGCGCCCTTGACGTAATAGCTCACGATGGCGTTCGGTGCGTTTTCGTCTTGCTTATAGAACTTGGTCCAGGCATCGAAGCTCGACTCGGCCAGGCTCTGCACCCCGCGCCCCGGGGTTCGCATCAGGCGGGTGATGGTCGCGGCGAGCAAGCCGAGATAGGTCCGGGCGTCGATACAAGCGCTGCGCACCAAGGCGAGCTCGTCGTAGTACGAGGTGATGCCTTCGAAGGCCCAAAGCGTGCGCGTATGAATCTCCCGATCCAGCCCGCCATCCATCAGCGCTGCAGGCCGAATGCGCTTGACATGCCAGAGATGGAAATACTCGTGACTGCACAGGCCCAAGAAGCGGACGTATGCATCGGTGCGCTTCTCGTCGGCCGGATGGGGTAGATCGTTGCGCGAGCAGAGCAAGCTGGTGGAGAAGCGATGCTCCAATCCCCCGTAGCCCTCGCCCAGCGCAGTCACCAGGAAGAGATAGCGGTCGATCGGCAATTCACCGAACAGGGCCGCGTGCTCGGCACAAATACGCAGGAGGTCGCTCGCGAGTCGTGCCTTATCGGCACGCTGGCGGCCCGTGATCACCATGCGATGCGGCACGCCCGCGAGATCGAACGCGACACACTCGAAGCATCCCATTTCGACCGGATGATCGATCAGGTCGTCATAGCTCTCGGCGCGATAGAGCCCGAAACCGCGCGAATCGATCCGCTCCGGCACCAGGCTGGTTGCGACCTCCCAATCTCCCTCGACTCGCCCGTCCGGCGGCAATAGGTCGATGAGACAGGGGTGGCCGTCCAGACCCCGAGCCCGCATCAGTAGAGCGGAGCCGTTGAAATAGGCGTGCGTCGTATCGAGATGCGCCGCTCGAACCGAGAGCTCCCACGCATAAACCTGATAACGCACCCGGATCGCACTGCCCGCCGTCCGACAGATCCAGGTCTGTTTGTCGCGCTTTCGACACTCGAGCGGTGTTCCGTCGGACGATTCGGCGACCAGCGCCAGGACATTCCTCGCGAAGTCCCGAATCATATAACTGCCGGGAATCCACGCAGGCAATGACAGCTCGAGGAGCTCGGCGCCCGAATTCGGGATCTCGATTTCGACGTTGAATTGGTGGGCTTGCGTAGAGGCGGGGCGAACGCGATAAATCAGGTCGAGCGACATCGGGAGTGGGCGCAGTGCAGTGAGGGAAGAACACGCTTTCTCGGGTGTTCGAGGCCGGCCTCGAAAACGACCTCGGGGCAATGCCCCGAAGCCGAAGTCAGCTTACCAGCGCGGCCCGCGCGAGGGACGCTCGCCGCGCGGCTTGGCCTGGTTGACCTTCAGGTTGCGGCCCTTCAGCGGCGTCTCGTTCAGCCCCTTGATAGCAGCATCGGCCTCGGAGTTGTTCGGCATCTCGACAAAGCCGAAGCCCTTGGATTCGCCGGTGAACTTGTCGGTGATCAGGTTCACGCTCGAGATCTCGCCATAGGCGGAGAATGCGGTCTTCAGCTCGTCTTGGGTCACGCCGTAGGCCAGGTTGCCAACGTAAATATTCATCATTCAAGAGTTCCGTGAGAGCGCATTGAAGAGAAAGAGAGAACGGTCGAAAAATCAATACGCAACTGTTTCGACGGTCTTTGTCCCCAACCGTTGGAGACGAAGGTGTCGCGGGGGCGGGAGACCCGCTTCCCCGCAAGGGCTTGGAAACGCTTAAGGCGTCACGGCGCGCCCGCGCCGGTCACCGCCACGCCATGGGCGTTTTGCCGCAGGCGAAGTACTCGCAGTCGGCTTGCGTGCCGGTCGGCTCGGCCCACGCGAATCGCGGCGACCGCCGAGGCTGCGATCGGGCTCGCATTCGGGCGGAACCAGCGACGGCTCGAAACCGACCACGGGATTCATCGCAATCTCTTTGCGCAGGAGTCGCTGTATCCCCTGCAACAAACCCCGTTCATCGTGACTGACCAAGGATAACGCCTTGCCGCCGGCACCTGCTCGACCGGTTCGTCCGATACGGTGAACATAGTCTTCGGCCACGTTCGGCAGCTCGAAGTTCACCACTTGGGGCAAATCGACGATATCCAATCCCCGCGCGGCGATATCGGTCGCCACCAACGCCCGGACACTCCCGCGCTTAAAATCGTCCAAGGCGCGTGTTCGTGCCGATTGGCTCTTGTTGCCGTGGATGGCGGCGGCCGTGATGCCCTCTCGGCCCAAGTGCTCGACCAGCCGATTGGCACCGGCCTTGGTTCGTGTAAACACCAGCACCTGATGCCATCCCTCGCTGCGAAAGAGGTGCGCAAGCAGATCGCGCTTGCGAGCCTTGTCGACCGGATGGGCCGCCTGCGTGACGGACTCCGCGGCCGTGTTGCGGCGTGCGACTTCAATCAGCTTCGGGCGCTTGAGCAGTCCGTCGGCCAGACGCCTGATGTCGTCGGAGTAGGTCGCTGAAAACAGCAGATTCTGACGCCGCTCGGGGAGCAGCTGAATGATGCGCCGGATATCGTGGATGAAGCCCATAT
>NZ_DIUM01000113.1 GCF_002423035.1 Thiocapsa sp. UBA6158 | reverse complement strand
CTGGAGGACGTGCTCGAGATCGTCGCCAAGGAGAAGCCGCTCGGCGTCATCGTCCAATACGGCGGTCAGACCCCCTTGAAGCTCGCGCGCGATCTGGAAGCCGCCGGCGTGCCCATCATCGGCACCAGCCCGGACAGTATCGATCTGGCCGAGGATCGCGAGCGCTTCCAGCAGATGATCCAGGAGCTGGGGATCCGCCAACCACCGAACGCGACCGCGCGCAGCGAGGCCGAGGCGATCGAGCGGGCCACCCGGATCGGTTATCCGCTGGTGGTGCGTCCCTCTTATGTGCTGGGCGGGCGGGCGATGGAGATCGTCTACGACGAGTCCGAGCTGAACCGTTATATGCGCGAGGCGGTGCGGGTCTCGAACGAATCCCCGGTCCTGCTCGATCGTTTTCTCGACGACGCCATCGAGGTCGATATCGATGCCATCTGTGACGGCAAGGACGTGCTGATCGGCGGCATCATGGAGCATATCGAACAGGCCGGCGTGCACTCCGGGGACTCGGCCTGCTCGCTGCCGCCCTACACCCTGTCCCCCTCGATCCAGGATCGGATGCGCGAGCAGATGGCGCAGATGGCGCACGCGCTGAAGGTCGTCGGCCTGATGAATGCGCAGTTCGCCGTCAAGGGCGAGGATGTCTACATCCTCGAGGTCAATCCGCGTGCCTCCCGCACCGTCCCTTTCGTTTCCAAGGCGATCGGTTTGCCGCTCGCAAAGGTCGCCGCGCGCTGCATGGTCGGCAAGACGCTCGCCGAGCAGGGTTTGCGTCGCGAGCGCATGCCCAAGCACTATTTCGTCAAAGAGGCGGTCTTCCCCTTCATCAAATTCCCGGGCGTGGATACCCAGCTCGGCCCCGAGATGAAGTCCACCGGCGAGGTGATGGGTGTCGGCGAGTCCTTCGGCGAGGCCTATGCCAAGGCGCAGGAAGGGGCGGGGACGCTCTTGCCGCGACTCGGCGGAACGGCGCTCCTGAGCGTTCGCCTGGCCGACCGCGCACGCCTGATCCGGGTTGCGCGCGACCTCGTCGCCTTCGGCTTTACGCTCTACGGCACTCATGGCACCGCACAGTCGGTGCGCGAGGCTGGTCTGGACTGTATCGGTATCAACAAGGTCGCCGAGGGACGTCCGCATGTCGTCGATATGATCAAGAACAACGAGGTCGACTTTATCGTCAACACGACCGAGGGCTCTCAGGCCATCGCCGATTCGGCGGCGATCCGCCGCTCCGCGCTCCAGCACAAGGTCTGCTATACCACGACCATCTCCGGCGCCGAGGCGACCTGTCTGGCGCTGAAACAGCTGGACATTCTGAGCGTCAATCGGTTACAAGATTTGTCCTGACCGATCTCGCGGGCGCCCTTCGGCGCCCGCGACTGTTTCTATGCGACACCCCTAAGATCCGACCCGCCGAGGGCCTCCGGCCCGATCCGCGACTGTGACGAAGGCGGTGCATCCAGACGAGGAAATCACCCATGTTTCAATCCACGCCCGGCCAAGCCGGGCGATACGGCACGGAAGAGGTTACGGCTCTTCCGTGCGGCATGATCCCCCTGAAGGGGGAGGTTTCAACCTGGAGAATTCGATGAATCAGGTTCCTCTGACCGTCGGAGGCGCTGAGAAATTGCGCGAAGAGCTCGAGCGGCTCAAGCGTATCGAGCGCCCCCGGATCATCGAGGCGATCGCCGAGGCGCGCGCACACGGCGATTTGAAGGAGAACGCCGAGTATCACGCCGCGCGCGAGCAGCAGGGTTTCGTCGAAGGACGCATCCAGGAGATCGAGGGCAAGCTGTCGAACGCCCAGATCATCGACGTGACGCAGCTTGCCGCTAGTGGCCGCGTCGTCTTCGGCGCCACCGTGCAGGTGCTGGAGCTGGATAAGGATGTGGAGCACAGCTTCCAGATCGTCGGCGAGGACGAGGCGGATCTCAAACAGGGCAAGATCTCGGTCGGCTCGCCCATTGCCCGCTGCCTGATCGGCAAGAGCGAGGGGGATGTCACCTCGGTGCAGGTGCCGGGTGGGGTGCGGGAGTTCGAGATTCTGGAGGTGAAGTACGTTTAAACCGCGTCTGGCGGTTCATGCAATGGCGGTTGATGGGGCTGCCTTGGCTGATCTCCGGGGCGTCGGCGGGACGCGGTTTAAACGGATGTTTTGGGTGGATAAGGCGCGCGCTCGGTGGCTGGCGATTGGCGATGACGTTGGCCGCGCCGCATCCACCAGATGTCGCTGGTGGTCCTTTTAGGCTACCCGGCGCCGCCGCGTGAGATGCGCGCGATGACCCAGTCCAGAGCGCTGTCGGGCAGGATCCGTGTGAGCACGCCGAAGAGGTGAGTGGGAAAGGTGACCGCATAGCGAATCCGCGGGCGTGGGCTCTCCAGGGCATGGATGAGTGCCTTCAATACGGACTCGGGCGGGAGCGTGAAGGGCTGGGCGGCTCCTGTCTTGGTGAGCCGCTGCTGCGCACGCGCATAGGCGTCGTGGTGGACACTGTGCTCGGTGTCGATGTTCGCTTTCAGTGCGAGGTAGGCGTTCTCGCGAAAGCGGCTCAGGATCGGGCCGGGCTGGATCAAAGAGATCGAGATGCCGCTGCCGCGCAGTTCCAGACGCAGGGTATCCGTGAGCCCTTCGAGCGCGTATTTACTGGCCACATAGGCGCCGCGATAGGGGAGCGGGATGAAGCCCAGGATGGAGCTGTTCTGAACGATGCGGCCATGGCCTTGCCGGCGCATGATCGGGATCACGCGGCAGGTCAGATCATGCCAGCCCAGCAAATTGGTCTCCAGCTGTGCGCGCAGCACCTCTCGGGTCAGGTCCTCGACCGCGCCCGATTGTCCGTAGGCGCCATTGTTGAAGAGCGCATCGAGCCGTCCGCCCGTGATGTCCAGCGTCTGCGCGAGGGCGTTCGCGATACTCTCGGAGTCGTCCAGGTCGAGCTGAACGGCCGTGAGACCCTGCTCTTTCAGCCGGGACACGTCTTCGGTGTTGCGCGCGGAGGCGATGACCAGCCAGTCGCGCTTTACCAGGCCCAGCGCGCAGGTGAGCCCGATGCCGCTGGAGCAGCCGGTGATGAGGATGGATCGATTGCCTGGCGACATCATCGAGGGTGTCGATCGACTCGGCGTGGCCATGGTTCGTCACTTTTGGAAACGTTTCAAAATCAACATGACTTGGTCGGTTGGGCAAAGCAACGCGTACCCAACCCGCGCCGGCATCACAGTGAGCCGTTGGGCACGCTGCGCTTTGCCCAACCTACAATTGATAACGTTCTTCGTTACACCGCGTCCAGAGCGAGATGCTCGTTTTCGAGTGAGCTTGACGTTGTCCGTATCCATGGCTCTTGGCGGGGATGCGGTTTAAAATGCTATATTTTTTAATATATTAAACCGAGTCAGCTCCGGCGGTTGTCAAGTCTGCGGGGATCTCTCCCATTCGAAAACATCGCATACCGCTCCAGGCGCGGTTTAATTTAACACGAGACCGATTGCGAGGCGGTTGTCGCCGATGTGCCGGTCAGCCTCGTGTGGTATGCAATCTCTCGGAAACGCCTGATAATTGGCGCCAGCTTGCTTTTGTTGAGGAACGAACGATGCCGATCTACGAGTACCGCTGCGAGGCCTGCGGTCATGAGCTTGAGCAGATTCAGAAGATCAGCGATCCGCCCCTGGTCGACTGCCCCGCGTGCGGTCAGCCGACGCTGCGCAAACAGATCTCCGCAGCCGCCTTCAGGTTGAAGGGTGGCGGTTGGTACGAGACCGACTTCAAGAAGTCGAACCAAAAGAATCTGCACGACGGCGGCGAGAAGAAGGAGACCAAATCGGCCGACAGTGCGGCGTCCGGGTCGGGTGCTGGCTCGGGCGAGAAGGGCGGCACCACCACGGCGAAGCCGGATGCGAGCGCCACGCCAAAACCGAAGCCGGTCGAAAAAAAGCCCGCGGCTTGAGCCCGACGCGGCGACCGACCTTTCCCCACCCCATCACGCACTAGACCTCATCGAGCGATGCGCTTTTGCGTCGCTCGATGCGAAGACACGAGGCGAGACGACGATGCGCACGCAGTACTGTGGAGAACTGAACAGCCGCCATGAGGGCCAGGAGGTCGTGTTGTGCGGCTGGGTGCATCGGCGTCGGGATCATGGCGGGGTGATCTTTATCGATCTGCGTGATCGCGAAGGTCTGGTGCAGATCGTCTTCGATCCGGATCGCCGCGAGGTCTTCGCCCGCGCCGAGCAGGCCCGCAGCGAATACGTGCTCAAGGTCACGGGCCGGGTGCGCGCGCGTCCGGCGGGAACCGTCAACCCGGACCTGCCGACCGGCGAGATCGAGGTGCTGGGCCTGGATCTGGAGATCCTCAACGCCTCCGAGACCCCGCCGATCCAGCTCGACGAGCACGGGGCCGACGCTTCCGAGGAGCTGCGTCTGCGCTACCGCTATCTGGACCTGCGTCGCCCCGAGATGCAGGCGCGTCTACGCACCCGCAGCCGGGTGACCCAGGCGATGCGCTATTTCCTGGATGCGCAGGGTTTTCTGGATATCGAGACCCCGATCCTGACCAAGTCCACGCCCGAGGGCGCGCGCGACTATCTGGTGCCCAGCCGTACCCATCCGGGCGAGTTCTTTGCGCTGCCTCAGTCGCCGCAGCTCTTCAAGCAGCTGCTCATGATGTCCGGCATGGACCGCTACTATCAGATCGCCCGCTGCTTCCGGGACGAGGATCTGCGCGCCGATCGTCAGCCCGAGTTCACCCAGCTCGACATCGAGGTCTCCTTCATGACCGAGGACGAGTTGATGGCGATCATGGAGACCATGATCCGCACGCTCTTCCGCGACGTGCAGGGTGTCGAGCTGCCGGATCCCTTCCCGCGTCTGACCTATGCCGAGGCGATGCGCCGCTTCGGCTCGGACCGCCCGGACCTGCGCGTGCCCCTGGAGCTGATCGATGTCGGCGACCTCATGGCCGGGGTCGACTTCAAGGTCTTCGCCGAGCCGGCGCAGGATCCGGACGGCCGCGTCGTAGCCCTGCGTCTGCCGCGCGGCGGCGAACTCTCGCGCAAAGAGATCGACGGCTACACCCAGTTCGTCGGCATCTACGGCGCAAAGGGTCTGGCCTATATCAAGGTCAACGCCTGGGCGGAGAAGGGTCGCGAGGGCCTGCAGTCGCCGATCCTCAAGTTCCTGCCGGACAGCGCGGTGGATGCCATCATGACCCGGACCGAGGCCGTCGACGGGGATCTCATCTTCTTCGGCGCCGACAAGACCACCGTGGTCAACGAGTCGATGGGTGCGCTGCGGGTGCGGCTCGGTCAGGACCGCGGGCTGCTCGCCGAGGGGTGGCATCCGGTGTGGGTGGTGGACTTCCCGATGTTCGAGCGCGATGCCGTCAATCAGCGCTGGGTGGCCCTGCACCATCCCTTCACGGCGCCGAAGGAGGAGCAGTTGGATCTGCTCGAAAGCAATCCGGGCGCCTGTCTCTCGCGCGCCTACGACATGGTCCTGAACGGCACCGAGATCGGCGGCGGCTCCATCCGTATTCATCGCGATGCCGTCCAGCGGCAGGTCTTCAAGCTGCTGGCCATCACCGACGAACAGGCCGAGGACCGTTTCGGTTTCTTGCTCAAGGCGTTGCGATTCGGCTGTCCGCCGCATGGCGGCATTGCCTTCGGTCTGGATCGTCTGGTGATGCTCATGACCGGCGCGACCTCGATCCGCGACGTCATGGCCTTCCCCAAGACCCAGAGTGCCGCCTGTCTGCTCACCGATGCCCCGTCGGCCGTAGACGAGAATCAGCTCAAGGAGCTTGCGCTGCGAATCAGGCTGCGGGCCTAAAGCCTGTGATGCCCCTGCCCGTGATGCCCGTGGAGTCTATCGCGATGATGGACGGTCAGGGCGGCGGTCCTGTGGCTCGGTCGATGGCCGAGCCGATCGGGCCGTCGGGCTCCGAGGGCGGCGACGAGGTTTCGGAGCACGCGTCCATGTCAGATGAAACACGCAAGCGTCCTCAGTCGGTTCTCGTGGTCATCTTCACCCGGGGCGGGGAATTCCTGCTCCTGAGGCGGACCCGCCCGGCCGGCTTTTGGCAATCGGTCACCGGGAGCCTCGCCCCGGGCGAGACGCCTCGCCACGCTGCGGCACGCGAGCTTTACGAGGAGACCGGTCTGCTTGCCGGCGGTACGCTGATCGACCTGCATCACTCCGTACTTTTCTCGATCATCCGCGCCTGGCGCAAACGCTATGCACCCAATGTTTGCTTCAACCGCGAATACTGGTTCGCCGTGGTTCTGGAGACCCGGCGCCTAATCCGGCTCGATCCGCGGGAGCATGTCGAGTACCGCTGGCTCCGGGCCGTCCCGGCACTCGCTCTTGCGAGCTCTTGGACCAATCGCGATGCGATCCGAGCGCTTTCCGGGCTCGCGCGCTAGCGTCGATCCTCCTGCTGCTCCGAAACATCGAACAGCGGCGCAAACCGCGGGCGCAACAACGCGGCACCCGTGACGCTCAGATGATTGTCGTCGTAATAAAGGACGCGCCCGCCCCGGTAGAACAGGCAATCGGGGCCCGGACACAAGACCAGGTGCGGATAGATGCGGATGAGCGACGCATGCCGGTCGAGCCCGTCCAGCATGGCGAAGACCCCGCCCTGGTCGGCGTGGAACTGCTCGAGTGGTTGTCGGATCAGATTCGGATCCCGGCCCTCGAGGATCGCTTCGGCCAACGTCGTCGGCACGTCGGCGTCGGGCTGTGGTATCGGATAGACCAGCGCGACCCGTTTGCCCGCCGAGATCAGTCGCTCGATCGCCTCCTCCATTGCAAGTGCAAATTCGCGGTTCGGATCATCGAACGGATAGATCCGGTACCAGGCCGCCAGCACGACCGTGTGAATACTCGCAGTGGCGATGATTCGCTCCAAGGCGAGCTGCTGAAACAGCCCGCAATCCTCCCGCCAGGACAAGGGCTCGCCGGCCCAGCCCAACGCCGGCGGGCAGATCGGCATGGCCAGGCTCAGCACGGATTCACCGCGCGCTTGCGCCAGCTCGCCCAACACCATCGCATAGACCGCGGCGTGACTATCCCCCAAGAGCGCGACAACGGGCGGCGCATCCGCCTCGCCATAAATACAGCCCGGGGTATCGGCCCGCACGCTTTCGCACTCGGGCTGACGCGGGTCGCGATCCTGCGTTGCGGTGAAGATGTCGACGAGTTCCGGCGCGTAACGTCCGAGCCAGCCGCCGGTCTGCTGCCCATGCAGGCCGATGCCGGTCAGAACCAGCGCTGCCAGAGCGGCCGCAGCAAAGAGCGCAGGGCGCTGCAGCAGGCCGGAGCGACCCCGGAAGGGACGCTCGACGAACCGCCAGGACAGAACCGCTGCGATCAGGCTCGCCGCGATCAACGCGAGTGACTCGCCGAGCAGGGGCTCGCGGCCCAGGATGTGCCGAGCGAAGACGAAGATCGGCCAATGCCAGAGATAGAGTGAATAGGAGATCAGGCCCAAGAGGAGGATCGGGCGCCAGGACAGCATTCGTCCGACCGGCGAGGGATGACGTTGTCCGGCGAGGATCACGAGCGCCGTACCGATACAGGGCGGCAGTGCGGCGAGCCCCGGAAAGGTCGTGGTCTGCGAATAGGCATAGACGGGTACGACGATCATCGACAGGCCGACGATCGAGAGGATGGCGGCGAAGGCGCGACCATTCGGTAGGCGCAGCGGGGCAAGCGCCACGAGTGCGCCGATCAGCAGCTCCCAAGCGCGAAAATGCGGCAGGAAAAAGGCCGCGGTGGATTGCCTGTCGATCCACAAGGCGATGACTGTTGCGGCAAAGGACAGTGCCGCAATCCCCGCGACGAGTGTCGCCTGGTGACCTCGAAACCGGCGCCAGGCGAGCCACAGAAGCAATGGGTAGAGGATGTAGAAGATCTCTTCCACCGAGAGCGACCAGGTATGCAGGAGCGGCTTGAGCTCGGCCTCCTGGTCGAAATAGCCGACCTCGCCCTGAAACAGGATGCTCGACACGAACAGGGTCGCCGCGATCAGGGATCGCGCGAAGCCTTGGGCCTGCGCGGGGTAGAGAATCAGGTATGCCGCCAGCGCGGAGACCGACAGCATCGCAAACAGCGCGGGCAGGATGCGCCGGATGCGTCGCTCGTAGAATCCCTGCAGGGAGAAGCGGCCCTCGCGGATCTCGCGCTCGATGATCGAGGTGATCAGATACCCGGAGATCACGAAGAAGACATCGACCCCGATGAAGCCGCCGCTGAACCCCGGAATGTTCGCGTGGAACAAAACGACCGGCGCGATCGCAAGCGCACGCAAGCCGTCGATGTCGGAGCGATAGCGGTGAGACTCGATCATCCCGGATGGTTCCTCCCGAGCCACCTGCGGGGTCGGCAGCTGTTTCAGTGATTTCGAGCGATGCCGATGGCAAAGCGTGTTGGACTGCGGTGATGGCCGGGGGCCGGAGGCCGCGGGTGGGGGAACAGGTGCGTCGCGGATCCGAGACGCTCCTGCGGCATGCAGGCTGTCGCGCCGAAGGACACGACTGCTCCCGATCCATCACGGCAGATGAGATCCGGCCTCGGCGGTGCTGTGGGCGAGATCGGCTTGGGTGGGTCCGTCATGTGCGGGAAGGGCTGTCTGTTCGATGTGCTCGAGAAACCGGGTTGAACCACAAGGGTGCGAAAGGGGCAAAGATACGGGTATGCGGTTCGGGGGCAGCCCTGGCTTTGCGTCGTCGCCTCGTCGTGGTTCAGATATCCGAATCGAGCGAGAGCCTCGATTCGGCCACGAGTTGTGAGGTCCGGATATCAGCCGCTGCTGATATAGTGCTCGAGCTGCTCGATGATGAACTTGTCCTCCGAGATGATGGATTTGATCAGATCGCCGATCGAGATGAGGCCGATGACCTTGCCGTCGGCGATGACCGGGAGATGGCGCACGCGCTTCTCCGTCATCAGGGCCATCGCCTCTTCCAGGCTCTGATCCGGATGCGTGCAGACCACGCGCTTGGTCATGACCTCGCGCACGCGCGTCTCCTTGGATGTGCGCCCCCTCAAGATGACGCTGCGCGCGTAGTCGCGCTCCGAGATCAGACCGATCATGCCGCCGTCGTCCATGACCAGCAGCGCGCCGATCTGCTTCTCGGCCATGAGCACGAGTGCGTCGTAGACGCTTGCATCGGGGCCAATCGACCAAATTTGCGAGCCTTTATCGCCGAGTAGTTGTTGAATCGTCTTCATCGTCTCTTCGAGCTCCCTCGGTGGTGGGGAATGGGCTCCTGCTGTGTTGTCGGCGTTCCCTGCCTCGGTCCGGACACGGTCGCCGACCGCGACTCGGTTCCTGCGAGGTTAGCAGAGGGCTACCCGATGGGCCTAGTGGGAATCGGCGGCACGCAGTCCGAGCCGAATGCTCGGGCTGCGTCCGCTCGGGCGCCGCATCCTTCGACATCGAGCGGAGATCATCCGCTGTCGTCCCAACGAGATCACACCCATGCACGAGCAGGTTGCAACATCCAACGACCGTCCCGGTACACGTAATCTTGGAGCGCTGCGGCGGCTGCTTGGTTTCACGCGGCCCTACGGCTGGCAGCTCGCGGGGGCATTGGTGGCCCTTTTCGTCGGGGCCGGCTCGGTGCTCGCCTTCGGTCAGGTGATCCGCACACTGGTTGATTCGGGCCTGACCAGCGGCTCGACACAGGCGTTGGATCAGGCGTTGATGCTGTTTTTGACTGTGGTCCTGGCCACCGGCATCGCGGTGGGGGTGCGCAGCTATCTGCTCAACTGGATCGGCGAGCGGGTGGTGGCGGATATCCGCAAGAGCGTCTTCGATCGGGTGTTGTCGCTCGATGTCGGGTTCTTCGAGACAACTCGGGTCGGCGAGGTCATCTCGCGTCTGACCAGCGACACCGCATTGCTGCAGGTCGTGGTCGGCTCGACCCTGGCGATGGTGCTGCGCACCGGGCTCCTGATGATCGGCGGCATCGTCATGCTCGCGATCACCAGTCCGGCCCTGACCGGTCTGGTGCTGCTCGGGGTGCCCTTCGTGATCCTCCCGGCCTGGCTCTTGGGGCATCGGGTGCGCCGACTGTCGCGCGACAGCCAGGATCGGATCGCCGATGTGGGGGCCTATGTCGACGAGGTGATCCACGGGATTCGCACGGTGCAGGCCTGTTGTCACGAGCCGATCGATCGGGAGCGCTACGGCACGCAGGTGGAATCCGCCTTCGAGGTTGCGGCACGGCGTTCCCAAACCAGCGCCTTGCTGGCGGCGGTATCGACCCTCCTGACCTTTGGTGCCATCGGGGTGGTGCTCTGGGTCGGCGGTCGGCAGGTCCTGGCCGGCGCCATCAGCGGGGGCGAACTCTCGGCCTTTCTCTTCTACGCCGTGGTGGTCGCCGGGTCGGTCGGTTCCCTGAGCGAGCTGATGGGCCAGTTGTTGCGGGGCGCGGGCGCGAGCGAGCGCCTGATGGAGTTGCTGAAGTCCGAGCCGAGTATTCGCACACCGCCCGAGCCGAAGGCATTGCCGGATCCGGTGCGCGGGCGCGTCCAGTTCGATGCGGTGCGCTTCCTCTATCCGGCGCGCCCGGACACCCCGGCGCTCGATCGCCTGGACCTGGTCATCGAGCCCGGCGAGCGGGTGGCGCTGGTCGGCCCCTCCGGCGCAGGCAAGTCGACCCTCTTTCAACTGCTGTTGCGCTTCTACGATCCGGTCGCCGGCGCGGTCCGGTTCGACGGGGTGGATTTGCGCGATCTGGCCCCCGCCGAGCTGCGCCGTCACATGTCGCTGGTCCCGCAGGATCCGGTCATCTTCGGGGCGAATGCCTGGGAAAACATCCGTTACGGCCTCGTCGATGCGAGCGACGAGGATGTGCGCCGCGCCGCCGAGGCCGCCCACGCGGCCGAGTTTCTCGACCGCTTACCGCAGGGTTTCGATACCTTTCTGGGCGAGCGCGGGGTCAGGCTCTCGGGCGGCGAGCGTCAGCGTATCGCCATCGCACGCACCGTGCTGCGCAATCCGGTCCTTTTGTTGCTCGACGAGGCGACCAATGCACTGGATGCCGAAAGCGAGCGGCTGGTACAGGAGGCGTTGGAGCATCTGATGCAGGGCCGCACCAGTATCGTCATCGCCCATCGGCTGGCGACCGTGCGCACGGCCGACCGCATCCTGGTCTTGGATCAGGGTCGGATCGTCGCGAGCGGGCGCCATGAGGCGTTGATGGCCGAGGACGGGCTCTATGCGCGTCTGGCGTCGTTGCAGTTCCAGGATGCGGCGGCGGTTCCGGCTCCGCCCGCATTGCGGCTTGCGCTGCCGTGAAGGGGAGGTCGCGCCTCGATCGGGATGATGAACAACGCACTCGATCGCACTGGTTGTCGCGTATCGCCGCTGTGCCTGCACGAAACGTCGTATCCTCCGGCAGCGTAGATTCTGCCGATGAGGTCGGCATCGCTCGAGACGCAACCGCCCCCGTCAAGACACATTCTCCTCCTCCGTCTCGACCGTCTTGGCCATCCGTTTGGCGAAGTAGTAGATCCGCTTGAGCTTCTCGATGATGTCGATCTCGATCGTGTAGGCGGGGATGCGATTCGGTTCTTCCGCGACGAGGCGTTGCGCTTGATGAATGGCCGCGGAGTCGGCGATATGTTGGATCTCCTGCTTCATGGAGGTCACGCTGCGCGCGGCCAGCTCGTTGTTCTGCGCGACGGCCTGGACCGCAGCGGCGACCGAGCGTGTCACGACTTGGTGAAAGCCCATGAGGACCTGGCGGGTCGGCACGCTGATGGAAACGCCCGCATCGATGCGCTCGCGGCCGAGCACGATGAGGTTGGTTTCGACGACGTCGCCGATGTTTTCCAGATCATTCACCGCCGCCATCAGGCGCATCAGTGTCGCCGTCTGCTTCTCGGTGAGCGAGAGACGGCTGATCTTGCCCAGATAGGTAATGATCTGGGCGTGTAGCGTGTCGACGTCGTTGTCCATCAGCTCGATCTCGCGAAGCGTTCGGCGATTGCCGCTGAGGATCGCCGGCATGATGCGCGACATCATCTTGTCCACGCACTCGCCCATGTGAAGGACCTCCAGGCGCACCCGATCGAGCGCCAAAGACGGCGTGGAGATCAACTCCTCGTCCAAGTACTTTGCGCGCACCACCAGTGCCTCTGCGCCCGGCGGTTTGTCCGGAACGAGCCACTGTACGAGGCGTGCGAACTGCGTGGTCAGGCCGATAAAGAGCAGTGTATTGGCGACATTGAACAGGGTATGCGCATTGGCGATCTGCCGCGGGACCTCGGCGGCGAGTCGCGCGGTTCCCGACAGCTCGGGATGGGTGGGCGAGATCAGCTGCGTAAAGCCCGAAAGCTGTCCGATGAAGCTGACCCAGATCAGGACGCCGCAGACGTTGAAGATGACGTGTACCAAGGCGGCTCGCAACGCATCGCGCGGTTTGCCGATGGCCGCCAACAATGCGGTGCCGCAGGTCCCGATATTGGCCCCGAGTGCAAGCGCGATCCCGGTGGGGAGATTGATGAGACCCTGGCTCGCCATGACGATCGCAATGCCCATGGTGGCGGCCGAGGATTGGATCACCCCGGTGAAGACGGCGGCGACCAGGATGCCGATTGCCGGATTCTCGAGCCTCCGGACAAACTCCAGGAAGGGCTCGTAGGTCCGCAACGGCCCCATCGCATCGCTCATGATGCTCATGCCGAAGAACACCAGACCCAAGCCCATGAGGATGCCGCCGTATTGGCGCATCGCCTCTTGCGTGGATGCAAACTGCATCAGGAAGCCGATGCCGATCATCAGCAGGGCCGCCTCGGTGATCTGGAAGGCGATCAGTTGCGCGGTCATGGTGGAGCCGATGTTGGCGCCCATGATGACGCCGACGGATTGACTCAAGGTCATGAGTCCGGCGCTGATGAAGCCCACCACCAAGACCGTCGTCACGGAAGAGGAGTTGATGACGGCCGTGACGAAGGCGCCGGTGATGGCGCCCATGAAGCGGTTGGCGGTCAGCTTGGCCAGGATGTCCTTCATCCGCTCCCCGGCGACCGCCTTGAGCGCCTCGGCCATCTGGTCCATGCCGTAGAGAAAGAGTGCAAGCCCGCCGAAGAGACTCATCGCCATCGTCCACCATTGGGTCGCCGGCGTCAGCGCCTCGGTGACCTCGGGGGTCATCGCGGCACCTCCTCGGGGGCGTCTTTCGGCCGAGGCGGGGTCGGCTGAACGGGGCTCGTGAGCCCTCGAGTCTGTGTGTGTCCCGCACCTGCAGTGTGTACGAGCCGGTTGTAGACCTCCAGAAGGGGCTCGGCCGGATAGCACAGCGGCAGCAGCCGCTTATGGGCGCGCGTGAGGGTGCCGACCCAGTGCGGATCGGCACTGAAAACCCGCCGATGTTGCTCGAGGTCTTCGGTGTCTCGCGCGCGATGGCCGGGCGAATGCGCCGGGCGACCCCCGAGCACGCAGACGGCGTTCTCCGCGAGGCCGAGGCGTCGAAACATGCGGCTCATCTCGCGCCGCCCATAAGCGCCGCTCGGGGCAGGTTCGGAGGGATGGCGCACCCGAGCAATGCGGTCGGCCAGATCCGGATGCCGGTCGATATCGACGAGCGTCTGCCATCCCTCGGCCTCGATGGGCGGTGCGGCATGCGCGGCGAGGTAACGCGAGGTGACGGCCACCAAAGGCAGGCGGGCATAAAAACGCTGCATCGCATCCCGATAGTCCGCTCCCCGAGCCTGATGCAGGGCATCCTCCCAGAGGGATCCTTGCGGCAATCCGGCATAGCTGATCGCCTCGGAAAAGCTGTCGTGATGGCCCCGCAGATAGAAGACCCGTTCGGGAAACCGCAGCTTGAGGCGAAAGATCAGATCCATCATCAGGATGGAGCCGTCCATCTCGGCGGCCTGCTCGGGCCGGTCCGGATGAACGGCGCTGCCGAGGATGATCAGGATGGCGCTGCCCTCCTCGAGGGCCTGAAGAAAGGCGTTCTGGGTCAGGATCACGAGCAGGTTGTCGATCCGAGCGCGCAGATCGCCGACGAAGATGGGGGTTGCGCGATCGGGCAGGATCAAGAGACCGCCGGGTTGGCCCAGACGATTGAGCGCGCGATAGGGCTCCTGATCCATCAACGCGATGACCTGCTCGATCAGGTTCAGGGCGGGCGCGCGCGCCAAGGGCTCGATCGGTCCGTCGAGCACCCGAGCCAGGCGCGCGAGCGCCAGGCGGCGCCAACGCATCATGCGCTCCATGAGATCGGTCGCGGCCAAGGGGGCGATACAGACGCCCGCCGCCCTGGACTTGTTCTTGATGGCCAGTTCGTCCGCCGAGAGTTTCAGGCGCAGGTGTCGCGGCTCGACGGCACGCGGGTAACGCAGCAGTAGGCGTTGCGTCGGGTCGTCGCGTCCCAGGTTCAGTGTCTCGCCATCGCTCAGTCGGATGAATCCGCTGATATCGGAGAAATAGGTCATGGGATCGACCAGGAGATAGCTGCCGCGGTGCTCGAAGCGGCTTTCCGCATCGAGCACCGGCTCCGGATAGAGATGGAGCCGATAGCCCTGCTCGCCGCCGAGGAGGATCTGCAGGGGCAGCGCGGGAGGCGGGAGCCTCACCGTCGACTTGCCCAATCGAAGCGAGCCGCGAAGGTCGAGGTCGGCGCAGGGGGCGGCCTCGCGGATCAGACCGCGAAAATGTCTGAGGAAGCCTTTGCGCTTGGCGTGGCTCGGGTTCGACATGGGCTGTTTGAACGACCCTCCGGGTCTGAGTCACGACGCAGCATCCGCTCGATGGCCCAAGCGTCGCATTCCTGCCGATGAGCATCAACCGCATCGTGGCTGCGCAACGCCAACGAGCAGAGCTTTCGACGGCGTTTATTTGGTTCCGGCTTTGCCGGGTTAGGGTAAGCTGGCGTCCGATCGATTGAGAGACGGGGGATCGACCGGCCATGTCGGGCCCGGGAGGCAGGGTGAGCAGACTCGCGAGCAGATTGCGTATCGGTGAGAAGGTCGGGCTGGGATTCGGTCTGGTGATCCTGATCTTTCTCGGAGTCATCCTTTACGATCAGCTCGCATTGGCACGCCTGAGTGCGGACTACGAGCGTCTGTACGCCGTCTACGGCGCACGTCAGTCTTATGCCTTCGGCATCGAACGACATCTCGGCGCCATCCGCGCGGCTCAGTCGGCGTTTCTCGCAACCCGAGATCTCGATGCGGTTGCCGAGGTGGGGCGCGAAGCGGGTGCCTTGGAGGTCGAGGCCGCCGGGCTCGCGCGTCTCGACGAGACCTCGCAGCGCGCCGCGACCGAGATTCGAACGCTGGCCGCCGATTATCTGTCGAGCTTCGAGGAGCTTGTCGAGGCATGGCGGATCAACGGGCTCGACGAGAACAGCGGACTGCAGGGTGCGTTTCGCCGGACCGCGCATGAGCTGGAGGCGCTGGCCGGATCGGTCGAGCAGGCGACTGGGCTCGAGATCGCGATTCTCCAGCTGCGGCGACGCGAGAAGGATTATCTGCTGCGCGGCGACGAGACCTACGTCGCGCTGGTGGAGGAGATCCTGACCGAGACCGCCGAGAGCGTTGCACAGGCTCCGATCGCCGAGCGCGAGCGAGAGGCGTTGAGCGACCGACTTGCCGCTTACGGGCAAGATTTTCATGCGCTGGTCGAGCAGGACCGCCGGATCGAGAGGCTCGCGGATGCCATGGACGTCGCGGCCGGGCGTATCACGCCGCTGGTCGAAGCGAACCTTGTCGAAGCCAGTCGTCTGATGGCGTCGATGACCGATGAGATCGCGCAGAACGCGGCCGCGCGGGCGCGGGTCAACGTCTTGATCGCGCTCGGGGCGACCCTGCTCGGGGCGGTCTTCGCCGTCATGATCACCTCGAGGATCGTCCGCCCGGTGCGCAAGATTGCGGGACTGCTCGATCGCATGACGACCGAGACGCCCCGCGAGCGCATCCCGACGGTGCCCGGCGCGCGCGACGAGATCGACGCCATGGCCGTTTCGCTCAATGTGCTGGCCGATCATAAGTCGACCTTTGTCGGCTGGTGGCGCAGCGCGATGCGCGAGGCGGTGGCCCTGCGCGATCTTCATGCCGCGCGCGAGGCAAGCGAGTGCGCGCGCGCGGCAACCGAGCTGCGTTCGGCCGTCGACGCCCGACTGGTGTGCATCCTGGCGATTCGCGACGGAATCAAGGACAACATAGAATCAGTCCGAGACCTGGTCGAGCATCTCCCGCAATCCGCGACAACCCTCTCCGCGGGGGATGTGAAACGACTCAAGCAGGCCGCAGCGGGCTTGTCGGCCCTGTCGAAGGTCCTCCAAGCGGAGTCGCTCCATCGCTCGCCACCGCAAGCCTGCCCCGCATCCGAAGAGTCACATTGAGGTTAGGCCGCTGCAGCGATCGGGTGCGGCGCGGCGCAGTCCGCGTCTGTGCTCAGGGGAGCGCTTCGATGGCCCGCATCTTCTCGTCGTAACGCGCTCGAAGCTCTGCGGGGAGCTCCGAGTCCTTCACCCCGGCGCACCCGCCGTTCTCGGCGAGCATGGCGAGGAAGTCGCGCCGGAGGCGCTCCTGGACCTTGCGATAATTGCGCTCCGGGAAGACGTCGTCCTGGACCCGCAGCACGGTCATGCGCATGCGGCTGGCGAGCAGCTTGTTGAGGTTCTCGGTGCGACGGTTGGAGCCGTCGCTGCGGCAGCGGGCATGATAGAGATCCACTGCGTAGGCGGCCTCGACCGCCTCGATCAAAAGCTGTTCGGTCGCCTCCTCCAGAGACAAGGCAGCGGTACTTTGGATGACGAGGCCCACCGTGAGGAGCGCTGTCGCCGCCCAGCGGCGAAGCGGGTCTCTCCGGTCGTCGGGTCGAACCGATCCGTCGTCTGATCGGTCGTGGCCGTTGCGGCTTCGCCGTCTTGTCTGAATCTGCACGGTGCGCCTTAGCTCCTTCCATAGACCGGCACCGCGGCGCCGGTCACGCAGCGTGCGGCATCCGAGGCCAAAAAGAGGATGACCTCGGCGAGTGCATCCGGAGGGACCCAGGTGTCGTGATCCGCATCCGGCATGGCCGCGCGGTTCTGGGGGGTGTCGAGTGTTCCGGGTAGAATACAGTTGACGGTGATCCCGCGCTGCTTCAGCTCCTCGGCCAGGCTCTCGGTCAGGGTAATGACGGCTGCCTTGGACGCGCAGTAGGGGCCCATGTGCCCGGCCCCGCGAACGGCCGCCCGGGCAGAGATGTTGACGATGCGCCCGCCGCTCCCGTCCGGGATCTCGGGTATCGCCGCCCGACAGCAGTTGAAGACGGTGCGCAGGTTCAGATCCATCAAGGAATCCCACTGTGCGTCGGTCGTTTCGTGGATGGCCGGCCCCATCGCAAAGCCGCCGGCGATGTTCGCCAGGACATGAATGGCGCCGAAGCGGTCTATCACGCCGGAGACCATGGTCGACACCGCGGAGGGGTCGAGTAGGTCGGTTGCGAAGATGGCCGACTCGCATCCCTCGGGCAAGGCATTCTGCACCGAGTCCAAGGCATCGGGGTCCAGGTCGATCAGGGCCAGTCGGGCGCCTCGGCGGGCGAAGGCCAGTGCCGTAGCACGGCCCAAATTTCCTGCGGCGCCGGTAACGACAACGGTTTTCCCGGTGAATTCCTGCACGCTCGTGACTCCTGATGGCTGTGCCGACGGTTCAAGGCGCCCGTCGGCTCTGCGCTCCGAACTCTAGATTCGAACTTCAAGTTGGGGCCAGGGGTCGGATGCCCAACCCGGGCGCGCTGCGTCGGTCGCGGATCCGCTCGGCTTCTTCATGCGGGCCGGGCGGGTTGCCTGTATCATTTGGGGCGTGACCAGTTTACCCGAACCAGCATATCAGAGCGGTCGTGGCTCCGTCCTCGGCGGGGGCGTCCCATCCGTTCTCATGCGCAGTCGGTGGCGCCCTTGATCGAGCTGCTGTTTCTGCTCCTGCCCGTTGCTGCGGCCTCCGGTTGGTGGGTCGCACGTCGCGGTGCGCCCGCTCGACGCAACCGCAGGCATCCGCCTCACCCCGCATTTCTGCGGGGTCTGAATTACCTTGTCGAGGAGCAGCCGGACAAGGCCATCGACATGTTCCTGGAGCTCGTCGAGGTCGACGGCGAGACCGTCGAAACCCATCTCGCACTCGGCAGTCTGTTTCGACGTCGCGGCGAGGTCGACCGGGCGATTCGCATCCACCAGAACTTGATCGCCCGGAAGAATCTGGCCGCCGAGCAGCGCGGCGATGCCCTGTTCGAGCTCGGCCAGGACTACATGCGCGCCGGCTTGCTGGATCGCGCCGAATGCCTGTTTCAGGAATTGGTCGGTCTCGGGTTGCACCGCCAGCGCGCGCTCCAGAGTCTGCGCGAGCTCTACGAGCAAGAGCGCGACTGGGCACGCTGCCTGGAGGTCGCCGAGCTGCTCGACCCGGCGAGCGATCCGTCCATCAAGGTCGCGATCGGCCAGTACCACTGCGAGCTTGCGGAGGATGCCCGGCGCTGCGGCGACGCGGCGCGAGCGACGACCCGACTGAGTCTGGCTCGGGAGGCCGATCCCGAGTGCGTCCGCGCCACCATGCTCGAGGGGCGTGCCGCGCTGGAGGACGGCGATCCGCAGCGTGCGCTTGCGCTCTTCATGCACGTGGCGGAGCAGCGCGCATCCTATGTTCCGGAGATCCTGCCCGAGCTGATCGATGCCTTGCGGCAGCTCGGACGCGACGATGTGCCCGCGGTTCTCGAGGACTTGGCGCAGCGGCATTCGAGTCCGGCGCTGACGCTCGGTCTCGGGGATGTCCTCGCCCAGAGCCGCGGCAGGGAGGCGGCGATGGATCTGCTGACGCGCTACCTGTCTCGGCATGCGGATTTGGCAGCACTCGAGCGTCTCCTCGAGCTTCAGGTCGAGGAACCGTCGCAGGGTGAGGGTTTGAACGGCGAGCGTCTGCGTGTCGCATTGGACGTGACGCGGCATTTGCTCGCGCGGCAGGCGGTTTATCGCTGCGAGCACTGCGGGTTCGAGGCGCGCTCGCTGCATTGGCAGTGTCCCAGTTGCCGGTCCTGGGGGAGTGTCGTTCCCGTTCAGCCGGAGCCGATCATCGGCGAGGAGGTGCTGCATGAGCGACGTCTCGCCTGACCCTGAGATGGATCTGAACAGGATTTCTCCGCCCCTGCTCGCAATCTCGGCGCGGCGGGAATCGGCCGAGGGTCGTTGGACAAGGCGCAGCCGTGTGGTTCGGAACACCGGGCGCGGAACACCCGATCAAGCACACGAGGACCGGACGTGACGCAATCCAAACGCATTATCGTGGCGCTCGATTTCGCGACCGAGACCGAGGCCCTTGCCTTGGTCGAGCGTCTCGATCCGACACGCTGTCGGGTCAAGGTCGGCAAGGAGCTGTTTACGCGCTGCGGGCCGGCGTTCGTGGAGGTGTTGCAGGTTCGCGGGTTCGAGGTCTTTCTCGATCTGAAATTTCACGATATCCCCAACACGGTCGCGGGTGCTTGCGCTGCGGCGGCGGATCTCGGGGTCTGGATGGTGAACCTGCATATCTCGGGCGGGGCGCGGATGATCGAGGCCGCGCGCGCGCGGCTCGATCGCCTGTCCAGCCGGCCGTTGCTGATCGGCGTGACCTTGCTCACCAGTCTGAATCGGGAGGATCTGAGCGCCGTCGGCTGTCCCGGCGAGCCGGGCGAGCGCGTGCTTGCGCTCGCCGCGCTCGGGCATGCCGCGGGTCTCGACGGGGTCGTCTGCTCGCCCTTGGAGGCGGCAGCTGTCCGCGCGACGCGGGGCCCGGATTTTCGGCTGGTCACGCCGGGCGTCAGGCCCGCCGGTGCGTCGCTCGGTGATCAGGTGCGTGTCATGACGCCTCGCGATGCGCTTGCCGCCGGTGCGGACGACCTGGTGATCGGACGCCCGATCACGGAGGCCGAGGATCCGCTTGCCGCGCTGCGGGCGATCGAGGACTCACTCGTGGCCTAAGTTCGGCGCAACCGCAGTCCGTCTCAACCGCGCATCTCGTCGATTCGGCCGAGGTGCCCGTTTCATCAGATCGATCTTTCAGGAGTCAAGTCGATGGCGAAGATTCGAAAGGCAGTGTTCCCCGTTGCAGGACTCGGGACGCGATTCCTGCCCGCGACCAAGGCCAGTCCCAAGGAGATGATGTCGGTCGTCGACAAACCCTTGATCCAGTACGCAGCGGAGGAGGCGGAGGAGGCCGGCGCCACTCAACTGGTCTTCATTACCGGACGCAACAAACGCTCGATCGAGGACCACTTCGACAAGGCCTACGAACTCGAGGCGGAGCTCAAGAGTTCAGGTAAGCTGCAACTTCTGGATATCGTTCAGAATGTGATGCCGCCGAGCGTGACCTGCATCTATGTGCGCCAAGCCGAGGCGCTCGGTCTCGGGCACGCCGTGCTCTGTGCCAAGCCCGTCGTGGGCGACGAGCCCTTTGCCGTCTTGCTGGCCGACGACCTGATCCGCTCGCAAGGCAAGGGCGTGGTCGAGCAGATGTCAGATGTGTACGAACGCTTCGGCTGCAGCGTGCTGAGTGTCCAGGAGGTCCCGCGCGAGGAGACCAACAAATACGGCATCGTGAAGGTCGAGCCCGGCCCGGACGGTGAGCTGCGGGTCGTCTCGATCGTCGAGAAGCCGGCGCCGGCCGATGCGCCCTCGAATCTCGCGGTCGTGGGGCGTTATCTGTTGACGCCCAAGATCTTCGAGAAGCTCGAGCAGACCCGAGCAGGTGCGGGCGGGGAGATTCAGTTGACCGATGCCATCGCCGCGCTCCTCGAGGACGAGCCGGTGATCGCCTATCCCTTCCAGGGCAAACGCTACGATTGCGGCAGCAAGCTTGGCTTTCTCCAGGCCAACGTCGAGTTCGGCTTGGCGCACCCTGAGGTCGGTGAGCGCTTCTCGGCCTATCTGCGGGCCTTCGGGCAACAATAGCGGCGCGGCGGGCCGGCAGCCGGGCTGTCGGCTCCGACCCGATTCCAGTCCTCCCTTTCCGGTCCGCTGGCTGTCAGTTCGTGCATGCCTTGCGCACGCTCGGGGTCAGGGCCACCGACTCGACGCCGTTGCCGATCCAAACCTCGCCGCCGTCGATGGAGCACTGAAGATCCATCGAGCGCTCGACCAGACCGGTCAGGGCCCGGGTCTCGCCGCTGTTCAGATCCACCACCCGAAGGTTGCGCAGGCGCGCGAGACCGGCGCTGTTCTGCTCCCACCAAAGCTCCGTTGCGCGTCCGGCGTAGGTGATCACGACCACCTCCCGCGCCCGACCGCTCGCCTTGCGCAGGCGCCGCTCGTCGGGCTGTCCCACCTCGATCCAGCGTTCGATTTCTCCGCTTAGGCTGCGTTGCCACAGGTCGGGCTCGTCGTCTGCGCTCAACCCCTTGGTGAAGGCGAGCTGCGGGTCGGCATAGAGTGCGAAGGCGAGGAGCCTGACCATCATCCGCTCATCGGTCTCGGAGGGGTGCCGGGCCAGCGTCAGGGTGTGGCTCTCGTAGTAGTGACGGTCCATGTCGCTGATCTGGATTTGTGCTTTGAAGACGGTCGCTTTCAGGGCCATCAGGGTGTCTCGGGGTCGAGGGGCGCGCGAAGGAGCGGGGCGCCCGCGGTGATCGGGCATCCGACCGAGGTCTCGGCCGGGATTCGCGAGAGGCGCCATTGCGGGATTGCCCAATCCCAAAAGGCATCCGGGTGAAGATCCGCGGGCGGTGGGTCTTGTCCCAGCAGGGCCCAGGCCGCGCGCAATGCGGGCCGCGGGGCGCGTGGGTCCACCGGTGCGGCCGCCAGCGACTTGCTGAGCTTTCGGCCCTCCCTGTCCAGTATCAAGGGGACATGCGCGTAGCCGGGTTGGTCGAACCCCAAAGCACGTTGGAGCAGGATCTGGCGGGGTGTCGAGAGCAGCAGGTCGGCACCGCGCACCACCTGTGTGATCCCTTGCCGGGCATCGTCGACGACGACGGCGAGCTGGTAGGCGTGAAACCCGTCGGCGCGCCTCAGCACGAAGTCGCCGACCGCCGCGTGGACGCTCTGCTCCTGTGGCCCCTGGATTCGGTCCTCGAAGACGAACGCGCCCGCCGGAGTGCGGAGGCGCTCCGTGCGTGCGCGCCGTCCGAGCGGGAGTCCGCGGCGGCAGGTGCCGGGGTAGACGGGTCCTTCGGGTCCGGCGTGCCCGGCTCGGGCAACCTCGGCGCGGGTGCAGGCGCAGGGGTAGGTCAGGCCCCGAGCCGCGAGACTGTGGAGCGCGTCTCGGTAGGCGTCGGTTCGTCGGCTTTGATAGACCACGTCCTCGTCCCATTCGAACCCGAACGCGCTCAGGGTGCGGAGGATCAGGTCGGCCGCCCCCGGGACCTCGCGCGGGCGGTCGATGTCTTCGATCCTCACCAGCCAGATGCCCCGGTTGGCGCGGGCGTCCGCGTAGCTGGCTACGGCGGCGAGGAGCGAGCCGAGATGGAGCGGACCGGTCGGGGACGGGGCGAAGCGGCCGCGATAGGCGGCCGAGCCGGGTGCGGCAGTCGGATCGGGGTCGGCGGGACCGTGCATCGGCTCAAAACCGAGACCGGGGTCCCGCGCGATCGCTCAGCCGCGCTGCCGTTCGCGGATCTCGTCGAGTGTCTTGCAGTCGATGCAGAGTGTGGCGGTCGGCCGTGCCTCGAGACGACGGATGCCGATCTCCACCCCGCAGGCCTCGCAGTAGCCGTACTCATGGTCGTCGATCCGACCGAGCGCCTCGTCGATCTTCTTGATCAGCTTGCGCTCGCGATCGCGCGTGCGCAGCTCCAGGCTGAACTCCGACTCCTGGGTGGCGCGATCGTTTGGATCGGGGAAGTTGGTGGCCTCGTCCTGCATGTGGTGTACGGTACGGTCAACCTCTTCCATGAGCGATTTCTTCCAGGCCAAGAGGATCTCGCGAAAATGCGCCTCCTGCTCGGGACTCATGTAGTCCTCGTTCGTGCCCTGACGGTAGGGCTCGAACTCGGATGTGCTGGCTTGAGTGGCGTTCGCTTCGGCCATGAATGTACTCCCGAAGGCTCTTGTCGTGGATGGCATGCGCCCGATCCGATTGACGGACTTGCCGCGAAAAACACGCTTAAGTACCAGAACATCGGCCGCCGGGCAACTCGATTGCCGGTGACGGCCGCGTGTTTGTGTGTCGATCTGCCTTACCAACTGGGGATGCTGCCGGGTGGCGGTGGCGGTGGGGGTGGTGGAAGAAGCCCGCCGTCGGCGATCCACACGGCGGCAAAGGCAATGGCCAAGGCCGCGACGAAGGCGAGCCAGCCGCCGCCGCTCGCCGGTCTCGCTGCCTTGCCCGAGATCCGCTTGCGCCCGTGGATCATCGGCATGACCAGATCGTTCTTGTGCACGAAACGATAGAAGAGGACCGCGCCGACGTGCAGCGCGATCAGTGCACCGATCAACCACACGTTTTGTCGATGCAGGCCGGTCAGCCAGTTGCTCGTGGACTTCGAGACCAGATCGTAAAGGGGGCCTCTGAAGGCGATATCGTCATTGGTCATGAGGCCGCTGATCGACTGAAACAGCAGCAGGCCGAGCAGGGCGAGTACGGATAGGGCCGCCAAAGGGCTGTGTCCGAGTCCTTGCCACCGACCCCGCAGGTAGTCGATCACTGCACCGGGTCCGCGCACGAAGTGTCCGAATCGGGCGTAGGTCGAGCCTACGACGCCCCAGACGAGGCGGAAGACGAGCAGGCCCAGGATCGCAAGCCCGATGCGGCCGTGCCAAACCATCAGATTCCCGCCTTGTAGACCGGTGACGAACGCCGCGGCAACGAGCAACGCGAGGAGCCAGTGAAAGAGGCGGGTCGGTAGGTCCCAGATCAGGATCGCGCGCTCGTTCAATGCAGGGTCTCCTTTGTCTTCGAATCGATTTGGTGTCAGCCGGGTATCTTGACGCCCGCGATGGCTCGCGGCAACCCGATCGGCGCCGACTCCCGCGTCGATCTGCCGAGCATGACGCGGCGCGGGGCGAGGGAGGAACGAAGGGTGTGACCGAAACTGATGCGTT
>NZ_DIUM01000018.1 GCF_002423035.1 Thiocapsa sp. UBA6158 | reverse complement strand
GAATGATGCAGTGGAGCGGGTGATGGGAATCGAACCCACGCTATCAGCTTGGGAAGCTGAAGTTCTACCATTGAACTACACCCGCTTTGAGCCACTAGTTTAGGCGCTGCCCGCCGTGCAATCAAGATCGCGACCGGATTCGCCCCCGGTTATACCGCGCCCAGCGCGGTATGGACTGTTTTTGGATGGGATCGGTCCCGGCAGATGAGACGACCGCTGGGACGGCGCAGTTTTAAGATATGAAAAAAGATCCTTTTAAACCGCGTCTCCGCGAAGGGCCGTGGATGCGCCAAACGCCGAGCTCACTTGAAAGTGAGCATCTCACTCCGGAGGCGGTTTAGATCAGGCATCCATCCCGTACATCTCCTCGATCTCATCGTGATAGCGCGTGACGACCATGGCGCGCTTGACCTTCATGGTCGGCGTCAGCAGACCGTTGTCGATGGACCAGGGCTCGCGCGTCAGGGTCGCACGCCGGATCTTGGCATACCCCGGAAAGCCATGCAGCGCCGAGCGGATCCGCTTGAGGATCACCTTGTTGAGCTCGGGATCGCGCAGGCTTTCCGGGCGCTCCGGATCCAGACCCTGCTCTCGCGCCAGTCCAGGCCAGAGGTCCGCGTTCAACACCAGCACGGCGGTGAGATAGGAGTGCCCCTCGCCGAGTACAAGCACCTGCTCGAACAAAGGATCCATCGTGATTGCCATCTCGAGGTCGGCGGGCGGGACCTTCTCGCCGTTGGACAAGACCAGAATGTCCTTGAGACGTCCAGTGATGTAGATGTGCCCGTGCTCCAGCCGCACCTGATCGCCGGTGTGCAGCCAACCGTCATGCGTCAGCACCCGGGCGGTGGCCGCGTGGTTGTTCCAGTAGCCGAGCATCACGCTCTCGCCCTTCACGAGCAACTCGTCCTGTGCCCCGATGCGCAACTGCAGTCCGCGCAGCGGCACACCGACACTCTCCGGGATGTTGTCCTTGAGCGGATTGAAGCTGATGACCGGGCTGGTCTCGGTCAAGCCGTAACCCTGCAACAGTGGCAGGCCAAGACCGATGAATGTGTGCGCGACGGGGGCGGGCAGGGGCGCACCGCCACTCACGGCGACACGCAGCACTCCGCCGAGCTTGGCGAGGACTTGAGACGCGACCTTGCGGCGCAGCAATGGCCAAAGCAGCACCAGCGGGTGCCAGCTGCTGCGCCCTTGCTCGCGCAGAAACGACCGCCATCCCGCGGCGACGGCGAGCCGGAACAGCCAGCGCGCCGGCGCCGGACGTCCCTTCAATTGATCCAGGATGCGCTGGTGGACCCGCTCGAAGACCCGCGGGACGGCGATGATGACGGTCGGGCGAATGCTCTGCATGTCCTCGGCAAGCTGCGCGACCGAGCGTGCGAAGGCGACCGTCGCCCCGGCCATCATCGGCAGATAATAGCCGCCCGTGCGTTCGAGCATATGGGACAGCGGCAAAAAGGAGAGAAACCGATCCTCCTGGTAGCAATCGATGACGGTCAATGCGCCATGGGCGTTGCCCAGGATGTTGCGGTGGCTGAGCATAACGCCCTTGGGGCGCCCGGTGGTGCCCGAGGTGTAGACGATGGTCGCCAGGGCATCCGGGTCGCCGTCACGTTGGACAAGCTTCGGCGCCGTCTCCGGCAGCCAATCCTCGGCGATCATCACGCGCGGATCCGCGGCCGCGATCGCGAGTGCCGCGGGACTCGACTCCAGGATGACGACGCGGGTCGGAAAGGGCACATCGCCGAGAACCTCGGCCAACCGCTTCCAGCGTCCGGCGTCGTGGATCAGCAGCAGCTTGACCGCCGCATCCTGCAGGATATAGGCCGCGTTCTCCGCTCGGTCGTCCGTGTAGAGGGGCACCGTGACCAGTCCGAGCGACAGCGCCGCCTGATCGAAGACCACCCAATCGGGGCAATTGCGCAGCAGGATGGCGACCCGGTCCCCGCTGTCGAGCGCCTCGCCCGCGAGCGCCCGGTTCCAGCGTGCAACCCGCTCGCTCGTTTCGGCCCAGGTCAGCTCCGCCCACCCGGCGTCGCGCTCGAAATGGCGATAGGCGACCCGCGTCGGCGAGCGCTTGACGCGTTGAACGAAGAGCCCGTCCAGGGTCTTGGCGCGGTCGATCGGGATCAGGTCCTCGGACCATCGGCTCACGGTCTATCCTCCTGGTCTCGCCGCCCCTCGCAGTGAGGCGGCGTCTCGATTCTCCGGCCCGCGATCGGGGCAGCGCTGCTCGCGCCGGGACGCGCGAGCACGACCGGGCTTCTGTTGTTTACTCTATTGTCTCCGCGCAGGGCGTTCGGCACCAGCAGCACCTCTAAACCGCGTCCGAAGCGGGATATTTATTTTCGAGTAAGCTCGATGATTGGTGCATCCAGGCCCTTGGCAGGGGCGCGGTTTAAGAGGCGATGCCGAGCGGAGCCGACGGGCGCAACCCGAAAATCCTCCGGCGACCGCCGAGCCTCTGCTACCCTCCAGGTGGATCGCGACAGCTTGAGGCCGCTTCCGGATCCCGGTGACGCGCGGCGTGGCCACAGGACCCGGAAAGCACATCAATCGCCTTGTTTTGCAAATAAAATCTGTTAATATAAGTAAAATCTAATATTTAGAGGACCGCCACCATGCCCCTCATCCCATTGATCATACCGGCACTCGCGGGCCTGACGGCGCTTGCGGCACTGAATCTTCAGGCCGCCGAGACCGTCGCGCTCGACACTGCGCCGGCCGAGTACCGGACCCTCCCGCGCGAATACCGACTGGACGGTATCGTCGAGGCCATCAATCGAACCACCGTTTCGGCACAGACCACGGGCCAGGTCCAAGAGATCCTGTTCGATGTCGAGGACTTCGTCGAGAAGGACGAGATCGTCGCCAGCTTGAAGGATACCGAGCATCGCGCACGGGTGGCCCAAGCCGCCGCCGATTTGCGATCGGCCTCGGCGCGATTGGAACAGACCCGGGATGAGTTCACGCGCATCAGCGGTCTATTCGAGAAAAAGAACGTCTCCGAGTCCGCCATGGATCAGGCGAAGGCGGATCTTGCCGCGGCCGAGGCGGAGCTGGAGTCCGCCACCGCGCGGCTCGAGCAGGCGCAGGAGCAGTTGGAATACACCCAGATCCGCGCCCCCTACTCGGGCATCGTCACCCATCGCCATATCGAGGTCGGCGAGACGGCGAGTCCCGGTCAGCAGGTCATGAGCGGGATCTCGCTCGATCAGCTGCGTGTGATCGTCGACGTTCCCCAGAGCGTCATCCCCTCGGTGCGCGAGGGCGGGACCGCTCGTATCTATCTGAGCCCCGAGGAGATCATCCAGTCGGATCGGGTCACCATCTTCCCGTTCGCGGACATGGGCTCCAACACCTTCACCGTGCGTCTGGATCTGCCGGAAGGCACGAAAGGTCTCTTTCCCGGCATGTTCGTGAAGACCGCCTTCGCGATCGGCGCCAAGCAGGAGCTGACGATCCCGTCGGAGGCCGTCGTGCAGCGCTCCGAGGTCACCGCCGTCTATGTGGTGGACGACGAGGGGCGAGTCGGCTTTCGTCAGATCCGGCTCGGACGTGCCGTCGAGGGCGGCGTCGTCGTGCTCGCCGGGCTCGGCGAAGGCGAGCGGGTCGCACTCGATCCGATCGCCGCGGGCGTCGCCTTGAAGTCGCAGTCGAGCGCCGGCGCCGAGGCGGGACAAGATCATGGCTGAGCAGCTCGGCATCTCGGGCAGCATCGCCCGGCGCTTTCAGAACACCGAGATCACCCCGCTGCTGGCCATCGTCGGCCTGCTGCTCGGGTTGTTCGCGATCCTCGTCACGCCGCGCGAGGAAGAGCCGCAGATCAACGTCACCTTCGCGGACATCTTCATCCCCTTCCCGGGCGCCTCGGCGAGCGAGGTCGAGCACCTGGTCGCCGGACCGGCCGAGCAGGTCTTCTCCGAGATCAAGGGGATCGAGCACGTCTTCTCCGTGTCGCGCCCCGGCATGGCCGTGGTGACCGTCCAATACAAGGTCGGCGAAGACAACACGGACGCCGTGGTGCGGCTCTTCAGCAAGGTGCTCGCCAATCAGGATTGGCTGCCGCCGAACCTGGGTGTCGGCACCCCGATCGTCAAACCAAAGGGCATCGACGATGTCCCCATCATCACCGCCACGCTCTGGTCCGAAGACCCCGAGGTGGGCGCCTTCGAGCTGGGGAAGGTCGCCCATGCGCTCGAGCAGGAGATCAAGCGTGTACCCGGCACGCGCGACGTCTACACGGTCGGCGCGCCGTCACAGGTCGTGCGTGTGCTGTTGGACCCGCAGGCGCTTGCCGGCTACCAAATCGACCTGAGCGACCTGCGCCGTTCCCTGCAGGCGGGCAATGTCATCAAAGACAATCTCATGGTGACCGCGGACAACGAGGAGATCCTCGTGCAGGCAGGCACCTTCCTGACCTGTCCTGAAGAGCTCCATCAGCTGGTCGTCGGCCTGCACGGCGGACGGCCCGTCTATCTCAGCGACGTGGCGACCTTGGAGCGCGGCCCCGAGCAACCGGATGCTTACGTGCGGATTGGCACCGGAGCGGGCGTAGTCCACACGGATCTCGACCTGTCCGGCAGCACCCCGGCCGTCACCATCGCGGTGGCCAAGCAGGAGGGCATCAACGCCGTCGCGGTCGCCGAGCAGGTCATCGAGCGTTTTGCGCAGCTCGAAGGGACCTTCATCCCGGACAACGTCCAGGTCACGGTCACCCGCAACTACGGCGCCACGGCCGACTACAAGGCGCAGAAGCTGATCACCAAGCTGATCTTCGCGACCGCCTCGGTGGTGCTGCTGGTCTGGCTCGCGATCGGCTGGCGCGAGGCGATCATCGTCGGCGCGGCCGTCGTCGTGACCCTGGCCCTGACGCTCTTCGCCTCCTGGGCGTGGGGCTTTACGCTCAACCGGGTCTCGCTCTTCGCGCTCATCTTCTCNNGGCATCCTGGTCGACGACGCCATCGTGGTGGTCGAGAACATCCATCGACACATGGCGATGAGCAAGGCCAAGCTGCTCGATCTCATGCCCAAGGCGGTCGACGAGGTCGGCGGGCCGACCATCCTCGCGACCTTCACCGTCATCGCCGCGCTGCTGCCGATGGCCTTCGTCAGCGGACTGATGGGGCCCTACATGAGCCCGATCCCCATCAACGCCTCGATGGGGATGCTGATCTCGCTGGTCGTCGCCTTCGTCTTCACGCCTTGGATGGCGAACGCCATGCTCGGCAAGCGCCACGCCGCGGGCGCCGGGCACGCACAGCACGGCGACGATCCGGATGCGGCCCATGCGGGCGGGCGTCTCGGCCGCCTGTTCAACGCCGTCATCGGGCCTTTCCTGGTCGGGCGCAAAGGCATCCTCAACCGCTGGCTGCTGCTGGCCGGGATTCTCGTTCTGATCGCGGGCTCGATCTTGCTCGTCACCAGCCGGGTCGTGATCCTCAAGATGCTGCCTTTCGACAACAAGAGCGAGTTCCAGGTCGTGCTCGACATGCCCGAAGGGACCAGCCTGGAGCAAACGGCGCGGGTGCTGGGGGAGATGGGCGATTTTCTGGCGACCGTCGACGAGGTGACCGACTTCCAGATCTATGCCGGCACGGCCGCGCCCATCAACTTCAACGGCCTGGTGCGCCAGTACTATCTGCGCGAGGGCGCGCACCTGGGCGACATCCAAGTCAACCTGGTCGACAGCCACCACCGCGACCGCCAGAGTCACGCGATCGCCGCCGACATGCGCGCGCCGCTGCAGGAGATCGCCTTGCGCCACGGAGGCAACGCCAAGATCGTGGAGATCCCGCCCGGCCCGCCGGTGCTCTCGCCGCTGGTCGCGGAGATCTACGGGTTGGACTACGACGGACAGATCCGCGTCGCCCGCGAGGTCCGCGGGATCTTCGAGTCCACGACGGACATCGTCGATGTCGACGACTCGGTCGAATATCCGTCGCGCAAGCGGGTCGTGGTCGTGGATCGCAGCAAGGCATCGCGCCTGGGCGTGCCCCAGAGTACCGTCGCGCAGGCGCTGTCCACGGTCCTCGACGGCGAGGACATGAGCTATCAGCACTGCCAGAACGTCAAATATGCCGTGCCGATCCGCGTCGAGCTCAGCGAGGCGGACAAGGCCGATCTGGATCAGGTGCTCGCGTTGCGGGTGCTCTCGATGTCCGGTGCACTGGTGCCGCTCTCCGAGATCGTCGAGATCCAGGAGACCGAACGTGCTCACAGTATCTATCACAAGGATCTGATGCCCGTGGTCTATGTCACCGCCGACATGGCCGGCGAGACCGACAGCCCGCTCTACGGGATGTTCGAGATCTCGGATCGGCTCGAGCAGGAGCAAGGCCTGGAGCAGTGGTTCATCCAGCAACCGGCCAACCCCTATGAGTTCAGCCTCAAGTGGGACGGCGAGTGGCAGGTGACCTACGAGACCTTCCGCGACATGGGCATCGCCTACGGGGTCGGATTGCTCCTCATCTATCTGCTGGTGGTCGCCCAGTTCCGCAGCTATCTGGTGCCGCTGGTCATCATGGCGCCGATCCCGCTCACGATCATCGGCATCATGCCCGGCCATGCGCTCTTGGGTGCGCAGTTCACCGCGACCTCCATGATCGGCATGATCGCGCTCGCAGGCATCATCGTGCGCAACTCGATCCTGTTGGTCGACTTCATCAACCAGCAGGTGCGCGAGGGTAAAGGGTTCGAGGAGGCCGTCATCAACTCGGCCGTGGTGCGCGCCAAGCCGATCGCGCTGACCGCCGCCGCGGCCATGGCAGGGGCGCTCTTCATCCTGGATGACCCCATCTTCTCGGGGCTCGCGGTGTCGCTGCTGTTCGGCCTGTTCGTCTCGACCGTCTTGACCCTGGTCGTCATCCCGGTGGTCTATTACGGCGTGATGCGCAAGCGCGTTGAGTGGATCCGTACCGCGACGGGCTAATCCTATCGGAGACCGGGTCGGGATCCGGGGCGTTCTGCCCCGGATCCCGAACTAGTCGACACACCGCTCAATCCCCCGAAGCAGGATCAAGGCCCCGCCGTCGGCCCGCTCGATCCGTAGCCTCAGCTCCGTATAGCCGTTCACCCCGAAGGGCTCGTCGCCGCAGCTGCATCCGCCGACGATTTCGGTATAGAACACCCCGACGGCGATCTCGATCCGTTCGGCATCCGCACGACTCGACAAGAGGGTCACCCCGAGGCTCGCGGGATCGACTAGACCACCCTGTTCGCCCTCAATCGGCAGAACCCCGTCCGGAAGGGCCAGCAGCTCGCGCCTCAAGACCTCGGCAAAGGTGGGTGTTCCGAAGGCGCCGACCGAATCGACGAGATTGAAGGCCGGCCGAGACCTCGCGTCGCGTGACCGACGTTCGACCGACACGGCTCAAGACACCGCCAGGCCGGCAAGATCATCCGGCAGATGGATCCGCAGCCAATCGAGGATCTCGTGGCGAGACCGCGCACCGCTGAAGCGTGCCAGCTCGGCACCGCGATAGAAGAGGATCACGGTCGGGAAGCCGCGCAGCTTGTACTGCCCGGCGAGCTTCATGTTCTCGCCCTCGTCGACCTCGATCTTGGCGAGACGAACTCGCCCGTCGAGATCCGCGACGACCCGCCCCAGGTGCGGCGCCAAGGCATGACAGGGCGCGCACCAGTCGGCCCAGAAGTCCACCAGGACAGGTTGGGCCTCGGACGCGTCGAGGACCTCATGTTGAAAGCCGTCGAGATCGACATCGACGAGATGCGCAGACGGGTCGCCCGGGTTTGTCATGGAGAGCTTATCCTTCTCGTTTTAACCTAGATCCGGCAGTTGAACGGCCCTTGGAGTGCGTCCCGCGCGGTGTCCGGCAAGGCGCGACGAGGCGTCGTAGTGGTTCTACGACAACGAGTCGCAACGCAGCCGGGCGCCGCGCGGGGCGTGCTCCAGGGGTCGTAGCGGCCTTCACCCGGTCGATGAGCCGTCAGATGAGCGCGATCGTTAAAGCCGTCAAGACCTTGCATGGAGCACGAAGCGGTCAACTGCCGGATCTAGTTTTAAGTCTTCGGAGCACCCGCGCAGCTACTCGGTAGGCGCCCAGAGATCGTCCAAGGCGATCGTCACCGCATCGAACGGCGCAACCGACACCTGCAAGCCGCCTACGCACCACGAGATCCCCCGCCATTCGCCGCCATCCAGAGCATAGGCCTCCAGCTTATGCGCCCGGGGGTCGATCAACCAGGCGTAGGCGACCCCGAAGTGCGCGTAGATCGGCATCTTCACCTCGCGATCCTTGCTCTCGGTGGATGGCGAGAGGATCTCGCAGACCCAGTCCGGCACGACGGTGAAGCGATGATCCCGCGGAATCCGCGGCAGTCGACTGCGACGCCAACCGGCCAGGTCGGGAACATCGACTTCGGTGTCGCGGATGAAGTGCAATTCGGGCTCGTCGATGATCCACCAGCCCCCAGGGCCGCCGCGCCCTCTTTGAAACGGTCCGAACAACTCGTAGCCCAACGCCGACGCAGTCACCACGTGTGCACCGTTCGGGCGCGGCTGAGTGTAGAGCTGGCCGTTGAGGATCTCCCCCGTCAACCCTTCGGGCAGGGCTTCAAGCTGTTCGTAGAGTGTCGGGCGGGCCTTCTGGTACGCGGACATGGCTCGGACTCCCGTGAGGGGTTGATTCTTAAAGCATACTCGCCTGACTGAACGTGCGCCGAAACGGCGCAGGCCATCTCGGCGTCGAGTCCTGTCGCAATTCAGCCGCTGCACTGGAGCCATCCGAGCGCCTGAGCTATTGTAACGGCCCTGAGCGCCGGGGTGGTCCCGGCCGCGCCGGAGCCGACCCCGAGGCCATCCCATGCCCGATCGTGACACCAATCGTGCCGCCTTCCCCATCACCCGTATGCGCCGGATGCGTCGCGATGCCTTCTCGCGTCGCATGATGCGCGAGACGACCCTGACCCCGGACGACCTCATCTATCCGGTCTTCGTGCTGGAAGGCACCGGGCAGCGCGAGTCGGTCGCCTCCATGCCGGGGGTCGAGCGTCTGAGCATCGATCTCCTGGTGGAAGACGCGATCGAGGTCCAACGCCTCGGCATCCCGGCCATGGCGCTCTTTCCGGTCACGCCGCCGGAGGTCAAGTCGCTCGACGCACGCGAGGCGTTCAATCCCGACGGGCTGGCTCAACGCGCGGTGCGAGCGCTCAAGGCCGCGGTGCCGGATCTCGGGATCATCACCGACGTCGCACTCGATCCCTTCACCACGCACGGTCAGGACGGTCTGATCGACGAGACCGGCTACGTCATGAACGACGAGACGGTCGAGGTGCTGGTGCGCCAAGCGGTCTCGCACGCCGAGGCCGGTGCCGACATCGTCGCACCCTCGGACATGATGGACGGGCGGATCGGCG
>NZ_DIUM01000005.1 GCF_002423035.1 Thiocapsa sp. UBA6158 | reverse complement strand
ACTCAAAGTTGTGTATAATGGGATGAGTTAAGCCATGAAGCCTGAGGCTCGGTTGAAACGGATCCTGACGCAGTTGGACCAGTGTGAAGCTCATTCAACCTCGTCCCGATCCAATTGCCGCATCAAGGCATCGACATCCTCGTATCGATTCACCCGACCGGCCTTCAGGTCCTCCAGAGACGCTCGAAGATTCTCGCGGACGGCGCTTGCCTGGATCTCCAGCAGTTCCTGAAAGCGCTCTTCGGTCAGGACAACATACTGCGGACGATTGTTCTTGATGATATGTACAGGCCCTTGACGCAAGGCTTCGTCGACAGCCGCAATGCCGCGGCGCTTGATCTCCTGGGCGGGAATGCTGTTCATGCTGGACTCCAGTACGTAAATTAGTACCGACTTGAGCGCCGATACGTGGTCTTGTCAACACTCGGTTTCCCCGCCTTATCCCTACCGATGAGGTAGAAATTGGAAGTGGCGACCTGACCCGATCCGGCGTAAGCTCGGGGTCAGGTCTTGACATGTGACTAGTTTCGCTCATGGCTTTGGTTCGCTCATGCGGCAAGTTCGGCGCCGAAACAGCTGTTCCCCCGCCTGAGCCAGGGCCGGGGTCAAATCTTGACTCTTGCCATTCGCGGGCCCCGGGGTCAGTCACAAGTGGGGCACCGTACGTTTATATCCTGCGTACACTTCGTTGTAGGCCTTGTCGGCTGGCATCAGGTTAGGCTCGTTTGACCAATGCGGCGATGGCGTCGGAGGGAGGTGCTCACGGGCGCAATCATTGGCTGATCAAGGAGCCAGGAGACTGAAAGTAATGAAAGTAAGGCGCAAACGAAAAGCTCGGGGTCACGAAAAGCTCGGGGTCAGGTCTTGACTCTTGCCATGAGAACAGAAACGGGAACAGGTTTATCTTCTCGCTCATGGCTTTGGTACGCGCATGCTCGCGAAAAGCTCGGGGTCAGGTCTTGACTCTTGCCATGAGAACAGAAACGGGAACAGGTTTATCTTCTCGCTCATGGCTTTGGTACGCGCATGCTCGAAACTCGGCACCGAAACAGCAGATCCCCGCCTGCACCGGCTCACCCTTCAACCGCACTCGGGACCAATCAGGTCTTCCACGTTCGCGGCATCGAAGATGCCGTCGAGCCAAACGTCCAGCTGCGCAATCCCGGCCGCGTCGATCCGCCGCTCCGCCCAGGCCGGGACAGGGCCGAAACGGCGCGTCAATAGGCGCTTCAATGTATTGGCCTTGCCCTCGGCCTCGGACCTCGGCGGGCACCGCGGCCGCCTGCACGGTGCGCCACAGCGTCGGGGCGCACGCACGCAACTCGGCATTCGTCCTCGATCAGCAGGGGCGCAAAGACCGCCACACAGGGGTTGTCCGGCTCGCGCGCCAACCAGTCCGGCAGGATCGCACGCAACGACACACACAGCAGCGGCGCGTCGGCTCGGTTCGCCCAGCTCGGACAAGGCGGCACATCCTGCTCGCGCAGGAAGACCCCGACGCCCACCACTTCGCGCTCGGGATGCGCTTCGCCGTAAAGACCGATCTGCGTGAGCAGATTGTACCAAGCCCTCCCGAGGGCCTGACTTCGGAGTTCGACCACATAGACCGGCCCGGCGTGCCCCTCGGGCTCGAAAATCCCGTCCAGGCGCCGCTCCAGACCCTTGATGGTCAGCGAGCAGAAACGGTAGTCGCCTTCCAAGCTCGGCGGCGGCCTCCAGGGTCTCGACCGTCAGGTTGGTCAGCAGGCGCCACTCGATCGGTCGCTCAAGGGTCCGAGACCGGCGATCCCCTGGCCGTTGAAAGCCAGCTCCGTGGTGTCCTGCAGACACGACATTTGAACCCGAGGCAGCAGTGTTACCATAGGCGACATCGCCGCCGCCCGCCGGAGTAACCGTGGAAAGCCCGTTTGCGACGCCCCGTCACCCGTCGGGCCAGATCTTCGCCTCAATGCCGACAAACCCGAGCGCAGGCCTTCCGCGATGAAGGTTTGGCTCCAGCGCGCGCGCTCCCGCCTCCTGGTGTTCCTGCACGACATGCTGATGATCCCGGTGGCCTGGGGTCTGGCGTATTGGATGCGCTTCAATCTCGCGTACGTGCCGCCGGAGTTCATCGACGAGGCGATCGAGACACTCCCGCTGGTCGTGCTGGTGATCGGCTCGATCTACTGGATGTTCGGGCTCTATCGAGGGGTCTGGCGTTTCGCGTCGATGGACGATCTGGTGCGAATCGCACAGGCGGTGCTGGTCGGCACGACGTTGCTCCTCTTCGTGCTTTTCGCCTTCAACCGAATGGCCTATATCCCGCGGTCATTGCCGGCACTGTTCGTGATCTTCCAGCTCATGCTTCTGGCCGGGCCGCGGCTCCTCTATCGCTGGATGAAGGACCGACGTCTGGATTTCAGCGGCGGGAAGCGGGTCTTGATCGTCGGCGCCGGGCGTGCGGGCGAGATGCTGGTCCGTGACCTGTTGCGCGATCGCCATTCGGGCTATGTCCCGGTCGCCTTCGTCGACGACAAGCCGCATCGGCAGGGAGGCGTGGTGCACGGCGTGCCGATCCGCGGCACGACCCACGACATCCCGCAAGTGGTCGAGACCTTCGGGATCGACGTCGTCCTCTTGGCCGCGCCGAGCGCATCCGCGCAGGAGATGCGGCGATTGGTCGGGCTCTGCGAGTCGGCCGGGCAGCCCTTCCGCACGGTGCCCCAGATCAAGGAGCTGATGGCCGGTCAGGTCAGCGTGAATCAACTGCGCTCGGTCTCGATCGAGGATCTGCTCGGGCGTGAGCCGGTGACCTTGGATTGGGACGGCATTCGGCAGGGTCTGGCGGATCGCGTGGTGTTGGTCAGCGGCGCGGGCGGCTCGATCGGCTCGGAGCTCTGTCGCCAGTTGCGCCGCTGCGCAGTGCGTCGGCTGATCCTGATCGATCATGGCGAATACAACCTGTATCGGATCGAAACCGAGCTGCTCGACAGCCCGAACCCGCCGGTCTTGGCCCGTTACCTCGTGGATGTCACCAACGCGGTGGCGATCAACGACCTCTTCAAGCAGCTGCGGCCGGATGTCGTGTTCCATGCCGCGGCTTACAAGCACGTTCCACTCCTGGAGGACCAGATCCAGGCGGCACTGCTCAACAACGTGATCGGGACCCGGATCATCGCCGGCGCCGCGGATGTGTGGGGCTGCGAGCGTTTCGTGCTCATCTCGACCGACAAGGCGGTCAACCCCTTCAACGTCATGGGGGCAAGCAAGCGTTTCGCGGAGCTGCTCTGCCAAGATCTCCAGACCCGCTCCGCCTGTCGCTTCATGACGGTGCGATTCGGCAATGTGTTGGGGTCGGCCGGCAGCGTGGTGCCGCGTTTCCAGCAACAGATCGAGCGCGGCGGGCCGGTGACCGTCACCCATCCCGACATCGAGCGTTTCTTCATGACGATCCCGGAGGCCTGCCAGCTCATCATGCAGGCGGCGGTGATCGGCAAGGGCGGCGAGACCTTCGTGCTCGATATGGGCGAGCCGGTGAAGATCCGCTATTTGGCCGAGCAGATGATCCGACTGTCCGGACGGATACCTGAGCGCGATATCAAGATCGAATACACCGGGCTTCGCCCCGGCGAGAAGCTGTTCGAGGAGCTGTTCTATCCCTCCGAGGGTTTCGCCGATACCCCCCACCCACGCATCCACATTGCACGCCGGACCGAGGCACCCGGTGCGGATTTGCTCGAATCCGCCTTGAGCGATCTCGGCCAAGCCCTGGCCGATCGCGACGACGAGGCGGCCAAGGCCGTTCTCGGACGTGTTGTCCCGGACTGGAATTTCGCGCAGGGGAAAGATGCCGCCCTCCCCCTGCATGCATGTACTGTAGGGGCGACTTTAGTCGCCCAAGAGCCTCGTGAGGAAGGGCTGGGCGACTAAAGTCGCCCCTACGTCGCCTCCGCCTCGCGTGCGGATCAGGGGCGCGTCAAGCGCTCCTCGGCCTCGCGGTATTTGGCGGCGGTCCGGTCGATGATCTCCTGCGGCAGCATCGGCCCCGGCGGGGTCTTGTCCCAGTCGAGCGTCTCGAGATAATCGCGCACGAACTGTTTGTCGAAGCTCGGCGGGCTGGTGCCTGGCCGGTATTGATCGGCCGGCCAGAAGCGCGAGGAGTCGGGCGTGAGCACCTCGTCGATCAGATGCAGCCGCCCCTCGTCGTCGAGGCCGAATTCGAATTTGGTGTCGGCGATGATGATGCCGCGCTCCAAGGCGTACTCCGCGCAATCGCGATAGATGGCGATGCTGACGTCGCGCACCTGCGCCGCCAGTGCGGTGCCGAGCAGCCGCTCGGTGTGGGCGAAATCGACGTTCTCGTCGTGCCCGCCGATCTCGGCCTTGGTCGACGGGGTGTAGATGGGCTCGGGCAGACGGTCGGCCTGATGCAGACCGGGCGGGAGCGCGATACCGCAGACCGCACCGCCGTGCAGATAGTCCTTCCAGCCCGAGCCGATCAGATAGCCGCGCACGATCGCCTCGACCGGAAGCGGCGTCAGGCGGCGCACCACCATGGCGCGATCACCGAGTTGGGCCAGCTCATCTGGATCCTCGACGAACGCCGAGACCGAGATATCGGCGAGATGATTCGGCACCAGCCGCGCCGTGCGCGCGAACCAAAAGCGCGAGACCCGTGTCAGAACCTCGCCCTTGCCGGGGATCGGCTGCGGAAGCACCACGTCGAACGCGGACAGACGGTCGCTCGCGACCATCAAGAGATGCTCGTTGTCGATCTCGTAGAGATCGCGGACCTTGCCGCGTCCGATCAGGCGCAGCTTGGCGAGGTTGGACTGATGGAGTGCGTTCATGGCGTGTGATCCGGAAGTTGGAAGGCGAGAGTATAACGGGTTGCTTGCATGGTGGCGGGAGGGTTGGGCTTTCAGCCGCCAGCCGCCAGCCATCAGCTCTCAGCCACCAATCCACAGCTTTCGGGCTTCACCCTTCACCTTTAACCTTTCGCCTTTAACCTCTGCACGACGCACCTTGGCGCAAACCCCCGCGCTGCATTAGGCTCACGCCGATGTCGTCGGATACCCATACGCAACGGAGTCACCACATGCCAAAAAGCATCATCAAGACCGATCAGGCCCCGGAGGCGATCGGGACCTACTCTCAAGCGGTTCGTGTCGGCAACACCGTCTATCTGTCCGGCCAGATTCCGCTCGTGCCCGAGACCATGGAGTTGGTCTCGGACGACATCGAGGCGGAGATTCGGCGAGTCTTCGACAACCTGCGTGCGGTGGCGCATGCGGCGAACGGCAGTCTGGCGGATGTCGTGAAGCTCAACGTCTTCCTGACCGATCTCGCCCACTTCCCGTCGGTCAATCAGGTCATGGCCGGATACTTCCAGGAGCCCTATCCGGCACGGGCGGCGATCGGCGTCGCAGCCCTGCCGAAAGGTGCGCGGGTCGAGATGGACGCGATCATGGTGCTGGCTGACTAAACTGCGTCCAAAGCGCACGATGCTCATTTTCGAGTGAGCTCGACGTTTGGGGTGTCCACGACCCTTAGCGTGGACGCGGTTTAAAATTATGAATTTTTTTAATATCTTAAACCGCGCCGACTCCAGCGGTCGTCAAGTCCGCCGGGGCCGATCCCATCCAAAGACATTGCATACCGCGCCGGGCGCGGTTTAACAGCACAATCGCGAGCTAAATTCATCGCTTGAATTGCTTTACTGAAAAACTGCTTTACTATAGCGGGCACCGATTTTTTGTCCTGGATTGCCCATGCGTGTTGTCTGCTCGATCGCTGCCCTGCTGTGTTTGACCCTGGTTGCGGGCTGCGGCTCCCAGTCTACTCGCCTGGGCGAGATCGCGGAAGGATCCCCTGATCCGTCTTCCGGCTCCGCGAGGGTGAGCGGTGATTTCGCAGGGTATCCGGGGGTCGAGCCCTTTATTCGCCGCATGCAGCAGCAGGGTTTCGCGCCGAATCAGGTCGCCGCCGTTCTCTCCGGTGCGAAGCGCGAGCAGTGGATCATCGACGCGATGGATCGCCAGGCCCCGCCCCCGAGCACCGGGCCGACCGGGGCCTGGATCCGTTATCGCGCCAAGTTCCTGACCCCGGAGAACATCGCCAACGGCGTGCGTTTCTGGCAGCACAACGAGGCTGCGCTGAACCGGGCGAGCGCGCGTTACGGTGTGCCGCCTGAATACATCGTGGCCATCATCGGTGTGGAGACCCGCTACGGCGGTTATATCGGGAAGACCCGCATCGTCGACGCCCTGGCGACCCTGTCCTTCGCCTATCCGCGCCGCGCCGATTACTTCTCGGGCGAGCTGGCATCCTTCCTGGTCATGACCAAAGAGGAGGGGATCGATCCCTTCGGTCCGCGCGGCTCCTATGCCGGTGCGATGGGTCTCGGGCAGTTCATGCCCTCGAGCTTCCGCGACTATGCCGTGGACTTCGACGGCGACGGAGATCGCGATCTGTGGAATCCGACGGATGCGATCGGCAGCGTCGCCAATTATTTCAAATCGCACGGTTGGCAGGCCGGCGTGCCGGTCGCCGTGCGCGCGAACGTGCAGTCACCCTCGGGCGCCCGCGCCATGAAGTCGGGCTTTGCGACGCGCTACAGCTTGAGCGAGCTCGCAGGCCGCGGAATCACCCCGGCCGGCTCACTCGGCGGCGCCTCGCAGGTGAGTTTGCTCGAGTTCGATGTCGGCACCGGCTACGCCTATTGGCTGGGGGCGCAGAATTTCTACACCATCACCCGCTACAACCACAGCAGCTACTACGCGATGGCCGTGCACCAGCTCGCCCGCGCAATCGCGGAGCGCAAGGGCGGGTAGCGCGGGGAGCGGGTCTCGTCTCTTTCGGATCTCGCCTCGGCGGCACGGGTCGAAAGCACCTAAACCGCGTCCAGGGCGAGACGCTGATTCTCGAGTGCCTTCGAGGTTTGGTGCATCCGCAGCCCTCAACGGGGACGCGGCTCAACCGACCTCACTCGCCCTGAAGGGTTAAGGTGATCCGGCGTCGATGCCCGCGGGTGCGGTGCTCGTAGAGATAGAGGCCTTGCCAGGTCCCGAGCGCGCAGGCACCGGCGCTGATCGGCAGCGTCAGCTCGACCTGCGTGAGGATGGCCCGGATGTGGGCGGGCATATCGTCCGGTCCCTCGTCGCTGTGCTCGAAGAGCCGATCGCCGTCGGGAACCAATCGGGCCATGAAGGCCTCGAGGTCGCTCCGCACGGTCGGGTCGGCGTTTTCGCAGAGAATCAGGGATGCGCTGGTGTGATGGACGAAGACGTGACAGAGTCCGATCCGGACTCCCGAGGCCCGAACCTGTTGCTGGACGCTCCGGGTGATGTCGTAGGTGCCCCGGCCATGCGTGGTGACCGTGAGCGACTCTTGCAGGATCATAGTATCTCGTGAAATGGGTGGGTTCGTGAACCGCGCGAAGGATGCGATGGACGGCCGAATGATTCCCGGTCCGGGGCGCGATTGTATCGGACTTGCGCGCACCCGCGAGGACAGCGTCAAACCGTGACCGACAACACCTCGGGGTCGTCCGAAATTCCATCGCTTCCGACCCCCTCGCTCGACACCATCCCGGTGGAGCGGCTCAAACGGGTCGGTCCGCGCGTGGCCGAGCGTCTCGGCAAGCTCGGTGTGCGCACCCTTCAGGACCTCCTCTTCCATCTGCCCCACCGCTATCAGGACCGCACGCGTTTGGTCCGGATCGCCGAGCTGCGGCCGGGCGACGAGGCATTGGTCGAGGGCGAGATCCAGGAGGTCGAGCTCTCGGGCGGGCGCCGCCGCTCGCTCAAGGTTTGGGTCTCGGACGGCGGGTTCGGCGGGCTCATGCTGCGGTTCTTCCATTACTCCAGGCAGCAGATCGATGCACTCAAGCCCGGCGTGCGGCTGCGCTGCTACGGCGAGGTTCGGCAGGGGCCGAGCGCCTTGGAGATGGTGCATCCCGAGTATCGCATTCAGTCCGAGGAGCCGGGCGCGATCGAGGAGCGCTTGACGCCGCTCTATCCCTCGACCGAGGGCCTGCAGCAATCCTCGTGGCGCGGTCTGACCGACCAGGCGTTGGCGCTCTTGGCCTCGCAAGCGCCGCGCGAGTGTCTGCCCGAGGAGGTGTTGCTCCCTTTGGGTCTGCCGGGCTTGGTCGAGGCGCTGATCTATCTGCACCGCCCCCCTGTCGATGCCGACCCCGAGGATCTGATCGAGCGCCGTCATCCGGCCTTCCGCCGGCTCGCGTTCGAGGAGCTGGTCGCCCATCAGGTCAGTCTGCGACGGCTGCGTGCCGCCCAGCGGGCGATCCTGGCGCCTGCACTTGCGGGTGACGGTGCCCTGCGACGTCAACTGCTCGAGGCCTTGCCTTTTCGTCTGACCGCCGCACAGGAACGCGTCGTCGCCGAGATCGCGGCCGATCTGCGGGGTGACCGCCCCATGCAGCGCCTGCTCCAAGGCGATGTCGGGGCCGGCAAGACACTGGTCGCCGCGCTCGCCGCGCTCCAGGCGATCGAGTCCGGTGCCCAGGTCGCCTTGATGGCGCCGACCGAGCTCTTGTCCGAGCAGCATCGACGCGGCTTCGCGGGTTGGCTCGCCCCGCTCGACATCGAGCCCGTCTGGCTGGTCGGGCGACACAAGGGTCGCGAGCGAGCCGGCTTGCTCGAGGCCATCGCCAGCGGCCGGGCGCGTATGGTGATGGGCACCCACGCGCTCTTTCAGGAGGACGTGGTCTTCTCGGATCTGGGTCTCGTCATCATCGACGAGCAGCACCGCTTCGGCGTGCACCAGCGTATGCGTCTGCGCGCCAAGGGGGGCGGCTCCGGCGGTGCGCCGCATCAGTTGATCATGACCGCGACACCCATCCCGCGCTCGCTCGCCATGACCGTCTATGCGGATCTCGATCTGTCGGTCATCGACGAGCTGCCGCCCGGACGCACGCCCATCGTCACGGTGGCGGTCCCGGACACGCGTCGCGAGGAGGTGATCGCGCGCGTGGAGCAGGCCTGTGCGCAGGGGCGCCAAGCCTATTGGGTCTGCACCCTGATCGAGGAGTCCGAGGCGCTGGAGTGCCAGGCTGCCGAAGAGACCGCGCGTCAGCTGGCCGAGAGCCTACCCGACATCCGCATCGGCCTGGTGCATGGGCGCATCAAGGGGCCCGAGCGCGAGACGGTGATGGCCGCCTTCGCCGCCGGAGATCTGGATCTCCTGGTCGCAACCACCGTGGTGGAGGTCGGCGTCGATGTCCCGAACGCCAGCCTCATGATCATCGAGAACCCCGAGCGGCTCGGTCTTGCCCAGCTGCATCAATTGCGTGGACGGGTGGGACGCGGGTCCGTCCAAAGCCACTGTGTGCTGCTCTTCCATCCGCCCCTGTCGATCGCGGCGCGCGAGCGTCTGGGCATCATCCGCGCCGCCGAGAGCGGTTTCGAGATCGCCGAGCGCGATCTGGCCATGCGCGGAGCGGGGGAGGTCTTGGGTACGCGCCAGACCGGTGCCGTGCAGTTTCGCGTCGCCGACCCCCTGCGCGACCAACATCTGGTCGCCGCCGCGCAACAAGCGGCCGACCTGATCCTGGCACGCTATCCCGATCGGGTCGAACCCTTGATCCAACGCTGGCTCGGATCACGCGAGCTGTGCGGGAGCGTGTGAGCCTCGAGACATGAAGAGCGCCGGGCCGATGCTCCCGCCCGGGATCCCGAGTCTCCTGCGCTGCTCGAGGTCGCGAGCAGCTTAAAGAGCCGCCGCAGGCGTAGTAAGTTCCAGGTCAGCGGCTCGGTCAGCAGTTTGCGCAAGCCCATGCCCCGGCGCTCCGCGCCACGTGACGCCGCGCCCGAAGTTACGAACCAGGTACGCCATCGGTATATCATTGGCACTCCGAGATCAATCTAAGCGGGGAGTGTTTCGATGGATCGCGCGAGTGAAAGCCAAGAAATTTGGGTGTTTTCAACCCTGGTGGTGGGGTTTGCCTTGTCGTTTTTGACCGCCGTGGTGCCCCACCTCGACGGCGCCTATCGGCTCGAGCCCTTGATGCTGGCGGCTTGGATGATCCCCTATATCATCCTGTCGGTGATCGTATGGTTTCTGCGTGGTCCGGTCCGGCTGCGTACCATCCTCGGCGTGGTCTGGATACAGCTGCTGACCGTGCTGATACAGCGCGCGATCCTCGGTGACCCCGATGGTCTGTCGCTGTTTCTGATACCGCTCGCGACCGCGCTCGGCCTGCTGCTCCTGGTTCCTCAGTTGTGCGGGCGCATGGAGGACGGGCCTCTGGGGCCGATCTGCGGGCGGCTCCTGAAGCGGCGCTAACCGTCGTGAAGGTCATTAAGGCATAGGGGCGGCTTCGGCCGCCTTGAGCGGCAGGCGCTGCACCGATGTAGGGGCGGCTTCAGCCGCACTCAGCCGGTTTGCGGTGCGCGGCTCGGCGGAGGCGGCTAAAGCCGCCCCTACCTTCAGACGAGCCGGTAACGGCCCTTCATGTCCTGGTAAACCAGGTTCGACACGCGCCGGATGACGTCACCCCGGCTGCGGATCCAAGCGCCGTAGTTTTCGGCGCGGCTCGGTCGCTCGATAATGCCGACCACCGTGTAGGCGTGATTGCGCCCGCGCTGATCCGGGATCTCGATGACCCCCATGTCCCCGCAGAGCATCGCGGTCGAGCCGGTCTTGTTGTAGACCTTCGCCGCCGCGGGTAAGCCGGCCAGGCCCTTGGACAAGCGGTCGCCGCCCGGTAATGCCATCATGCGCAGCAGCTCTTTACTGTTGGGCATGCGGCCGTCCCAGACCGAGATCAGGAAGCGGCTGTAGTCGTGCGCCGAGGCCTGGTTGCGATAGGTCTGGCCGGTCGTCGGGATCTTCTCGACGATCCGGGTCTCTTGGAAGACCGCGGGCGCGCGCTGCTTCAGCACCAACTCGACATCCGCGGGTCCGCGGCGTGACTGGTGCTGGCTGACCAGATCCATGATCCGGTTGGTGTCCGGGTTGCTGCTGCGCTGGAGCATCCGCTCCATGCATTGGCGGACATCCTCCGAGTAGGCAACCCGGCCGCGCGAGCCATCCATCTGGAAGAAATAGGCCTGCGCGACGAGCGGCTTGATCATGCTCGCCGCTTGTCGCGGCACGCCCTCGTTGATCGAGACGATCTTCTTGCGGGCGGTGAAATCGTACACTGACCAAGAGGTCTTCTCGTTCGGCTGGAGCAGGCCCTGTCGGCGCAAGCTCGTCACCATCTCCACGACCTGGCGCTGCAGTGAGGTTCGGTTCGAGGCCGCCTCGGCGAGGCCGGGTACCCCTCCGGCCAAGAGTCCCGCAGAGGTCGCGGCAAGTGTTGCAAGAAAGGTGCGTCGATCGGGACGAAACGGATGCTCGTCTTCGGCGATCGGCAATTCATCGACGTGATTGCGCTCGTACATCATCGGCTCCCCCCGTGATCCGGATTCAGCCTGCGGCCGCCTGCCGGTCCGGGTGAGCAGTGATTGGAAGCATCACCGGCCGGCGTCGCGAAGCGTCCGCAACAGGCTTCAGCCTCGGACCTCCCCAAGCGAAAGGCGGTAGCAGTTCGAGGCCAAGGATAGGCGGGTCTTCACGGATTGGCAAGAAAACGCCGATGAAAAAACCTGATATGTCAGACGGATTGCGTCCGTTATTGATCAGAGTTCGGACGAATCCTGTCGGCCTCTTTCGCGATGTCGGCGGGGTGGCCGACATCGCGGCGGCGCTGACCGCAACTCGAGCGCCCTTACTGGACGCTCCCGAACGACTTGTCCACCGCGCCCGACGGGGCCTGGAGCCCGGCAAAGCGACAGCCTTGCGCGACCGGGCCGCCCGGGAAGATCCCGTAGAGATACTTCAGGCCGCCGCGGCCATGGAACGCCTCTTCGAGCGCGTCGTGAAGATCCCGCACATTGGGTTTCTCGTGACGTGCGAAATAGTCCTGCAACGCCTTGATCATGTCCCAGTGATCGTCGCTCAGCGTCACCGCGTCGGCTTGAGCCGCCGCAACCGCGTGCTCGCGCGTCCAGTCGTCCGGCGCGTCCGGAAACGCGGCATCGCGTACGACGGAGCCCGGATTCATGATCTCACCCATGCTTTGTGCCACGATCGTTACCTCCTGAGAATGAATGATTGGTCGTCGTTGCAGCGCCGGATGCCGTCATCCGCAGCGCTGTGCCCGACGCTGCGATCCGGGTGGCCGGTAAGCCGTTCCGATATCGCGCTCGGTATGCATGAGTGTCGAACCTGACGGGGGTTGCGTCAACCGGTTCGCCGGGATCCGGCGCACACACGCCGGCGATTCGCGGATTCTTGTCGCGCAAGGCTGGTGAGCCGACCCAAGAGGGCGCTACCCTACGCCATCGCGAACACACACGTATTCAAAACGGAGATCGGCGTGAGCAAGCAGGACAAGGTCGAGCCGAGGGTCTATGTCGCCGGACATCGCGGCATGGTGGGTGCCGCCATCGTGCGCCGTTTGGAGGCCGCGGGCGTCTCCGACATCCTCGCGCGCAGCCATCGCGAGCTGGATCTCGCGGAGACCCGGGCGGTCGATACCTTCTTTGCCGAGACGCGCCCGTCTCGGGTCTATCTGGCGGCGGCCAAGGTCGGCGGTATCCAGGCCAACAACAGCTTCCCGGCCGAGTTTATCCATCAAAACCTGATGATCGAGGCCAACATCATCCATGCCGCTTGGCGCAACGGCGTGGAGCGTCTGCTCTTTCTCGGCAGCTCCTGCATCTATCCGCGCCTCGCCCCGCAGCCGATCACCGAAGAGGCACTCTTGAGCGGTCCGCTCGAGTCCACCAACGAGCCCTATGCCATCGCCAAGATCGCCGGGATCAAGCTCTGCGAGTCCTACAACCGCCAATNNTCTACGGACCCGGCGACAACTTCGATCTGGAGAACAGCCACGTCATCCCGGCGCTGATGCGCAAGTTTCACGAGGCCAAGACCCGGGGCGCGCCCGCCGTGACCGTCTGGGGAACCGGTACGCCGCGTCGGGAATTCCTGCATGTCGACGACCTCGCCGACGCCTGCGTGCACCTCATGGAGCTTGCGCCCGAGACCTACCGGGCACACACCCGGCCCATGTGCTCCCACGTCAACGCCGGGGTCGGCGAAGACGTCAGCATCCGCGAACTCGCCGAGACCATGCGCGAGGTCGTCGGCTTCGAAGGCGAGATCCGGTTCGACACCGACAAACCCGACGGCACCCCGCGCAAGCTCCTTGACGTGAGCCGTCTCGCCACACTCGGCTGGACCGCGCGCACCCGGCTTCCCGAGGGTTTGGCTCAGACCTATGCCTGGTTCCTCGACCACCGCGACGCGCTCAGGACTTAGGACATCGGGGGTGGCGTTGCGCCGGCCGTCAGGGCGGCGCAAGAGGTCGACTGCAAGTCGACGACCCCGGGGACCGGGGAGGCGGGCGTCGTGCGGTGCCGGCCCAACGGCAAGCCTACACAATTTGATATCGACATCGGGGTAAGGACATGACGACCAAGAAGGCGCTCATCACGGGCATCACGGGACAAGACGGGGCCTACCTGGCCGAGCTGCTGCTTTCCAAAGGCTACGAGGTGCACGGCATCAAGCGGCGCACCTCGCTCTTCAACACGGACCGCATCGACCATCTGTATCAAGATCCGCAGCAGAGCGAACGGCGTTTCATCCTGCATCACGGCGACATGACCGACTCTTCGAGCCTGATCCGCATCATGCAGCAGGTCCAACCCGACGAGCTCTACAACCTCGCCGCCCAGAGTCATGTCGCCGTCTCCTTCGAAGAGCCCGAGTACACGGCCGACTCGGACGGCATCGGAACCCTGCGCCTGCTCGAGGCGATCCGCATCCTCGGCCTCGAGCGCAAGACCCGCTTCTACCAAGCGTCCACCTCCGAGCTGTACGGCAAGGTCCAGGAGGTGCCCCAGAGCGAGACCACGCCCTTCTACCCGCGCTCGCCCTACGCGGTGGCCAAGCTCTATGCCTACTGGATCACGGTNNGCATCCTCTTCAACCACGAAAGCCCGCGACGCGGCGAGACCTTCGTCACACGCAAGATCACCCGTGGACTCGCACGCATCAAGCTCGGTCTGCAGGAGCGGATCTATCTCGGCAACCTCGATGCACGGCGCGATTGGGGCCACGCCAAGGACTATGTCCGCATGCAATGGATGATGCTCCAGCAGGACGCACCCGAGGACTTCGTGATCGCCACCGGACACCAATACTCGGTGCGCGAGTTCGTCGCCGCCGCCGCCGCCGAGGTCGGCATCCGGATTCGCTGGGAGGGCGCCGGCCAGCTCGAGAAAGGCTTCGACGAGTCCACCGGCGCCTGCATTGTCGCCGTGGATCCGCGCTACTTCCGCCCGACCGAGGTCGAGACCCTCCTCGGTGACGCCACCAAGGCCCGCGAGCGCCTTGGTTGGTCCCCCGAGATCAGCTTCGCGGCCCTCGTCACCGAGATGATGCGCGAAGACCTCAAAGAGGCCGAAAAAGACGCCCTTTGCCGACGCGAAGGCTTCAGCGTCGCCGAACGGCACGAGTAATCCGCCCTTGCCTACGTCATCGACGGTTTGCGGACGGCGGACGGCGGCGGGGGCGACTTTAGTCGCCCACGCCCCGTCAACCAAACACCACCGGGCGGCTGAAGCCGCCCCTACCTTGCGTGTCGCGGATCAGAGATCTTCGGGGGCGGATTGGCGAACGGCCCAGACGGCGGCTTCGACGCGGGTTCTGAGCTTGAGTTTCTTGAGGACGTGTTTGACGTGGACCTTGACGGTCCCGAGCGAGAGGTCCAACTCCCGGGCGATCAGTTTGTTGCTCAGTCCCTCGGCGAGCAGGCTCAGCACCTGTTGCTCGCGCGGCGTCAGACCGGCCTCCAGCGGACTCACCGGGCGGCTGTCGTGGCAGAGCGCCCGTGCGATCAGCTCGGTCAACCGCTGGCTGATCACCAAGCGACCCCGGCCGGCGGCGAGCAGCTGCTCGAGGATATCCTCGGGCTCCATGTCCTTGAGCAGATAGCCGTCGGCACCGGCGCGCAGTGCGGCGACCACGTCCTGCTCGCTGTCGGAGACGGTGAGCATCACGACCCGCGCGTCCAGATCGGCGCGGCGCAGACGTTCCAGGGTCTGGATGCCGTTCATGCCCTTCATATTGAGGTCGAGCAGGATCAGGTCCGGCAGACACCGGGTCGCGACGCGCACGCCCTCCTCCCCGTCGCCGGCCTCCCCGACCAACACCAGCTCGGGCGCCATCGCGATGAGATCGGACACGCCCTTTCGGAAGAGCGGATGGTCGTCGATGAGGACGACGGCGGTGCGTGTGTCGGTCGTCATGAGGTCTGCACCATCTCGATGACCCCTGCATCGCTGACCTCGGCGTCGATGTCTCGGGTTCGTCGGCTCGGGAAGGTCAGGCGAACACGTGTCCCGCCGTGCGGACCGGGCACGATCTCGATGACGCCGTCGAGGCCGGCGGCACGCTCGCGCATGATGTTCAGACCATGATGACCGTGCGGGACGGCGTGCGGCTCGATGCCGCGGCCGTCGTCGTCCAGGGTGACGCGGATCCCCGCGCCACCGGCCGCCAAGCGCAGCAAGGCATGCGCCGCCCCGGCATGACGCACGACGTTGGACAGGGCCTCGCGGACGATCTGCAGCACATGGATCTCCTCGTTGGGGCTCAGCAGCACGGCGGGGAGCCGATTGTCCAGGCAAATCTCGGTGGTCCCGCGCGCGCGATACTCGGCCACTGTCGCCTCCAGCGCGGCATTGAGCCCGCGATCGTCCATCTTGAGCCGAAAGGTGGTCAGCAGCTCGCGCAACTGACGATAGGCGTTGTTGACGCCCTCGCGCAGCTCGGCGAGCACGGCGCGCGTGCGCGCGGGCTCCGCGCCCGCACCGAGGAGTGCATCCAGGCGCGAGGCCTGAATCTTGAGGTAGGAGAGCGACTGTGCCAAGGAGTCGTGCAGCTCGCGTGCGATCACGCCGCGCTCCTCGAAGAGCGCGAGACGCCTGCCGTCACGCTGGCGCCGATGCAGACTGAGCGCGGTGCCGACGAGCGTGGCGAGCGAGGCCAAGAGCCGTCCTTGCCAGGGCGGCAGTGACTGGTCGTGATCCAGCTCCACGATCAGCACACCGAAGGGCCGATCCTGCTCCGCCACAACAAAGGATACGGGCGGTCGACGCTCGCCCCGCCCGAGCGTGCGCAGCAACGGATGAAAGGGCTCGGCCTCGCGACAGACCGAGCAGCCGTCGCTCGAGCAGGCAAAGCGCTGCTCGCCCTCGGCTGTCGCGGTCACGCACGAGCGGGCGTCCTTTCGATGGGGATCCGGATCCGGGCATCGATCCGGCGCTTCGTCCAGACAGAGTGTGACGGCCCGAAGCCGCAACTTGACCCGGATCTCCTGCAGGACACGCTCGAACATGGGTGTGGAGATCGGCGCCTCGTGAAGCGCCTGAGCCACGCCGTAGAGTAGCTCGAGTGTCTGGTTGGAGCGCTCGAGATCACGGGTCTTCTCGGCAACCCGACCCTCCAGGTCCGTGTAGAGCTGCGACAGGTCCGCGGCCATGCGATTCATGGCCTCGCCGAGCCGGCCCAGCTCGTCGCTGCCGGTGAATCGGGTACGCCGCGTGAAATCGCCGCGGCGCGACCCGTCCGCGCACTCCAACAACTCCGCGAGCGGCTGGATCACCCGTCCGATGACCAGGACCATGGTCACGAGCACCACGAGCACCGTCAGGACCAAGGCGACTGCTTGCACGACGCGCAGCATGGCCAGGCGCGCCTCCGTGATCCGCTCCAGCTCCCCGACCAACACGTCGATCTGCGCGACGAAGCCATCGACATGCCCCACATAGACCATCGCCGGGGGATCCCGGGACGCGCTCGGATCAAGCGCGCGCAACCGCGCGATGTCCGCCGAGACGAGCGGGCGCATGCGCGCGTTCCAATCCACACGGATGCGCTCGTAGGCGGCACCGATCTCTTTGCCGGCACGCCGCGGGATGATGTCGGCAAGGCGCGGACTGGCCAGACGTTTCTCGAGCTCCTCGGCCAGTGCGGCGACCTGATCGGCACGCAGGCCGGCCGGGGCACGCACGTCGGCCAGCGCCATCCCGATGCGATACGACTGCATCCGCAGCGACCCGGCCTGGTTCACGGCCGCGGCAAACCCCTCCGTCGCCCGGCCCACGCTGGCGCCGATCGCCATGCTGAGGATCGCCAGAACGACGACGAGGGTCATCAACAGACCCACGCTGAGCAGGATCGAGCGATGGAACGGACGCGGCAGAAGAGAGCTCATATCGATCACCCCCGCATTCCAGCCCAGTCGCGCCCAACGCGAAAGGGGATACCTCCAAAGAATCATGACCGACTCGAACCCGGCGCAGCAGGGACTCGGATCGGAACAACCACAAGGATTCTCAACAGCTTGATACTCTACCACCCCTACTCCTAGAGAGGTATTTCCGGGCAAACCGGTCAGTCGTTTCACGCCTTGTTGTAAATGACTCGGTCGATAGACTCAAGCGATGAACGATATCGACCGCGCCTTTAATTTCCTGCCTTACCTGCGCGACGTCCCTGCCTTTGCCGCACTCGGCGACGCGCCCGCCCGCTTCATCGCCGGCGGCAGTCAATTGCGCACGGCGACACGGGGTCAGATCATTTGCGAGAAGGGCAGCCACGCGAGCGGTTTCCAGTGTCTCTTGGACGGGCGGATCAAGCTCGCCGCGCTCTCCCCCCTGGGGGCCGAGCGGGTGCTGGACATCCTCCAACCCGGCCGAGTCTTCGGTGTCGCGGCCGTCCTGCTGGATGAGCCCTACCCGGTCTTCGCCGAGTCGATCTGCGAGAGTCGGGTCCTCGTGGTCGGACGCGAGCGCATCCACACGGCCATCGCCGAATGGCCCGAGGTCGCGGCCGTCATGCTCAAGCTGGTCGCCGGGGATGTTCATCGGCTTATCCATGATCTGGAAGCCTGCTGCCTGATGACGGCGCGTCAGCGGCTGACCGACTTCCTGATCAAGCAGGGTCGCTGCAGCTGCGCTTCGGGCGATCGCGCGGTCGTGGTCCTGCCGGCGGCCAAGGCGCTGATTGCATCCAACCTCAACATCAGTGCCGAGACCTTCTCGCGCGAACTCCATGAGCTGGCCCATCGCGGTCTGGTCGCGATCGAGCGGCGGACCATCCTGATCCCCTCGGTGGATCGCTTGGCGGCCTTCGTGTTCGACGACCCGATTGCCGAGCCCGGCGCACGCCAGCGCGGCGAGCGTAGCGGGCTGACGTCGCCCTCGATCGGGCTGCGAACGGATCCGGGCGTCGCCCGAGACGCCGGTGATGGGTACAATCGACGATCAACAGGTCGGAAACAAGCCGACCGACGTGCGCTCGGTATAGACGCGTCCTGACCGCACCGCGCTCGATGACGCTGCACCGCTTGTCTCCGAGCCCTGACCCGACGGCGGCCGCGTCCGCGGCACGACACCACGGATCGAGCCGTTCACGAGGCGGCCGACATCATCACGGGGGATTTGCAGTGAAGATCGTTCGCAACCTGCTGGCCGTCATCGGCTTCTTGACCCTTGTCGGGGTCGGCGTCTTGTCTTGGCGCGTCGCCCCGATCCTCGGTGAGTTCGACCCCGAATATCCACGCGTCTACGGCGAGTTCGCCTCGCGCCTGCTCTCGACCGGCGATCCAGGCGTGGCCATGATGTGGGCGATTCCGGTCGAGGAAGGACTGAGCCCGGACGACGTCATCGAGTCCATGAAAAGCATCGCGGTCTCGCGCAACCTGCTCTTTGTCGGCGAATCGCCTTTCTATAAGCAGATCGAGGCGATCACGGGCGAGTCCTATCGCTACGTCAATTTTCTCTCCTTCTGCGATGCCCGAGTCGGTCGACAGATGCTCGAGTATCGCAACGAGTACAGCGGCTTCATGCCCTGCCGCATCGCCTTGGTCGAAGACAAGGAGGGGCGCCTGACGCTCTACAGCATGAACCTGGACATGATGATCCACGGCGGTCGGGAGCTTCCCGAGGAGCTCAAGGCCTCCTCGCTGAAGGTCCGCGACACCATCCGGGCGATCATGCAAGGCGGTGCGACCGGAGAGTTGTGATCCGCAAAGCCGCAATCACGAGCGTCGGGATCCGGCCGTTCGTGACATCGCACAATCCAGATATACGGAAAATCGTATAGAGTAGACGCCAATGATCAACGCCACAGAGGCGCACCTCGGTGTTCGATACACTCGGCGATCTCCTCGTCTACCGTCTGCTGGGTATCGACCCGGCGAGCCATCTCGGCGCTGCGCTGCATTTCTTCGTCATGGACACGACGAAGATCTTCTTCATGCTGGTCATCATCATCTATGTCATGGGGCTGTTCCGGGCGCTCCTCTCGCCCGAGCGCGTGCGCGCCTATGTGCGCGGCAAACCCGAATGGGCGGCGCGCTCGACCGCGGTCGGGTTGGGCGCGGTCACGCCCTTCTGCTCCTGCTCGTCGGTGCCGCTCTTCATCGGCTTCGTCGAGGCCGGCATCCCGCTCGGCGTGACCTTCTCCTTCCTCATCGCCAGCCCCATGATCAACGAGGTCGCGGTGGTCATCTTGATCGGGATCCTGGGCTGGGAGGTGACGCTGATGTATGTCGCCGCCGGGTTGACGGTCGCCTATGTCGGAGGCCTCGTCATGGAGCGCTTCAGACCCGAGCGCTGGGTCGAGCCCTATGTCTGGCAGATCCACATGGGCGAGCTGAAGATGCCCGAGCCGGATACCTCGCTGGCCGGGCGCCATCGCTACGCCATGGGCGAGGTCCGTGAGATCCTGCGGCGTCTCTGGAAATGGGTGCTGCTCGGCATCGGCGTGGGCGCACTCTTCCACGGCTACGTCCCGGAGGAGTGGGTCGTGGAGCACCTGGGAGGGACCGACAATTGGCTGGCGGTCCCGGGTGCGGTTCTGCTCGGAATCCCGCTCTATTCCAACGCGACCGGGGTGATCCCGGTTGCCGAGGCCATGCTGGGCAAGGGTGTTGCGATCGGCACCACGCTGGCCTTCATGATGAGCATCGCCGCGCTCTCGCTGCCCGAGATGATCATCCTGCGCAAGGTCATCCGCTGGCCCGGACTGGCGCTCTATGCGGGTGTCCTGGCCGTGGCCTTCATCCTGGTCGGCTACGGCTTCAATCTATTGGCGTAGAATGCGCTGCGATTCCCGGGAGTCGGGCTTGAGAGGAACTCGCGGAACGAGTATTGAGGGCGGGGATGTCTCCAGTGCCGACGGGGCGACTGAAGTCGCCGCGTTGTCCCGACATGTTGGTTGCTTTCCCGGAAATCACCTAAAGGATACGAGCAGTGCTATGAAAGAAGTCAAGATCTTGGGTTCAGGCTGCGCGAACTGCAAAGCGACCTACAAGGTGGTCGAAGAGGCCGCGAAGGCGAAGGGCGCCGAGATCGCCCTCGAGAAGGTCGAGGATCTCGGCCGAATCATGGGTTACGGCGTCATGTCGACACCCGGTGTGGTCATCGACGGTCAGGTGGTGCATGCCGGCGGGGTTCCGGATCGCAAGACGGTCGAGGGATGGTTCAGCTGATGACGTTCTCCGCCCGCCCTGCCTGCAAGGCATCGAAATGACAGGCCCGTCCCCTCGCCTGCTTTGGGGCTTGACGGCCGGCGGTTGCGCCATCGCGGTTGCGTCGAGCTTTGTCATGACCGACTGGCTCGCGTTGGATCCCTGTCATCTGTGCATCTTCCAACGCCTGCTCTTCATGGTGCTCGCGGTGCTGGCGCTCGGAGCCTCGCTGGGCACGGGACGCACGGGAGCGGCTGTTCTCGGGCACCTGCTCGGCGCTTTGACCCTGCCGATCGCGGCCACGGGAATCGGTGTCGCGGCCTACCAGAGCTGGCTTCAGATGCAGCCGCCGGGGAGCGTTTCCTGTGTGGCGGGCGCGCCCGGATTGATCGAGCAGTGGGTCGAGTGGCTCGGCGAACAGGCACCGGCGCTGTTCATGGCAACTGGCTTTTGCGAGAACGAAGGCGCCCTGATTCTCGGCCTGTCGTTGGCGAACTGGGCCTTGCTCGGCTTTGCCCTCTGCCTCGGTGCCGGTGTTCTGGCGCTGATTCGAAGCCGCCCCGGGACGGGGATCCCATGACCCTGGATCCGAGCCGACACGTTCGGTTTGTGTTTGTGTTCGCCGCGCCCGAGCGATGAACCTCGGGTGCCTTCTCCTGCATCCACCGGATCACATCGCATGAACGAGCAAACCCTGACCGACCCGTTCGGCCGACGCATCGCCTATCTGCGGCTTTCCGTCACGGACCGCTGCGACCTGCGCTGCGGCTACTGTCTGCCGAAGGGATTCAAGGGCTTCGAGGAGCCGGAGCACTGGCTCACCTTCGAGGAGATCGGTCGGGTGGTCGCCGCCTTCACGGCACTCGGGGTCCGACATGTCCGTATCACGGGCGGCGAGCCCTTGGTGCGCCGGAATCTGCCGGAACTCGCCGAGCGTCTCTCCGCCCTGCCCGGCCTCGACGACCTCTCCATCTCGAGCAACTGCACCCGCATGGATGTGCTGGCCGAGCCGCTGCACCGCGCCGGCGTGCGTCGCCTCAACGTCAGCCTGGACAGCCTGCGCCCGGAGGTCTTCAAGGAGGTCACGGGAGGGGATCTCGAGAGGGTGCTGCGCGGGATCGCTGCCGCCCGCCAGGTCGGTTTCGCGCCGATTCGCGTCAATACGGTCGTGATGCGCGGCGTGAACGACGCGGAGATCGAAGACATCCTCGACTACTGCGCGGAGAAGGGTTTCACGCTGCGTCTGATCGAGACCATGCCGATGGGCGCGACCGGCCGCGGCGCTCGGGAGCACTACCTGGATCTGCAGAGCGTGCGGAGACGTCTCGAGCAGCGCTTTGAGCTGATCCCGGACATCCTGCCCGGCGGCGGCCCCGCGCGCTATTACCGCGTCGGGGCCACCGAGACCCGGATCGGCTTCATCACCCCGATCTCGCAGCACTTCTGCGAGACCTGCAATCGTGTGCGCCTGACCGTCGACGGCACCCTCTATCTATGCCTGGGCCAAGAGAACAGCTATGCGCTGCGGCCGCTGCTGCGCGACGGGATCGGGGAGGCGGATCTGATCGCCCATCTGCGAAGCGCCATCGCGCTGAAACCCGAGCGCCATGAGTTCGGGGAGCGCCCGGAGAAGATCATCCGCTTCATGTCGGCAACGGGCGGCTGAGCGGGGCTGTCGTGCCTCGCTCCGGCCCGGCACAACCTACGCCGATTCGGCCGCATCTTCGGCGTGATCCTCCGGGATCGCCTCCCGGAAACCGCATTCCTTTTGAGGACATACCTTGAAGGCCCCTTTCGTCTTGGTGGTCTTGATCGTCAAGACCGCCCAGCCGCACTTGGGGCAAGGCTCGGCGATCGGCTCATCCCAGACCGCGTAGTCGCATTTGGGATACGTCGAGCAGGAATAGAAGATCTTGCCCTTGCGTGATTTCTTCTTCTGCAGCGTCCCCTTGGTGCATTTGGGGCAGGTCACGCCCGTGTCTTCGGGCTTCTCCAACGGCTCGATGTGCTTGCAGGTCGGGTAGGCGCTGCAGCCGATGAACTTGCCGTAACGTCCGCGCTTGATCTCGAGTGGGGAGTCGCAGAGCGGGCAAGTGCGGCCCTCGATCAGTTCGGGTGCATCCGCCTCGGCCTTGTCGGGGTTGAGGTCGCGCGTGTAGTCGCACTCGGGATAGTTGGTGCAGCCGATGAAGCGCCCGTTGCGTCCGAGCCGGATCGACAGCTGACCGCCGCATTTGGGGCAGGTCTCGTCGATGCGCTCCTGGGTGACGTCGCTGCGCTTGACCGACGCCTCGGTGTGGTCGACGCGCTCCTTGAAGGGCTTCCAGAACTGCTCGAGCAGGGGGATCCACTCGCCCTCGCCGCGCGAGACCGCATCCAGGTCGTCCTCGAGACGCGCGGTGAAATCGTAGTCCACGTAGGATGTGAAATATTCGGTCAGGAAGCGGTTCACCACCCGCCCGACGTCGGTCGGCAGGAAGCGCTTGGCGTCCAGGACCACGTATTCGCGATCCTGAAGTGTGGAGATGATGGAGGCGTAGGTCGAGGGGCGACCGATCCCGTATTCCTCCAGTGCCTTCACCAGCGATGCCTCGGAGTAACGCGGCGGCGGCTCGGTGAAATGCTGCTCGGGGCGGATGGCGAGCAGATCCACCCGATCTCCGGCCTTCATCTCGGGGAGCATGCGCTCCTCGTCGTCGTCGGCGCCCTTGGCATCGTCGCGCCCTTCCAGATAGACGCTCATGAAGCCGGGCTCGGCGACCGTCGAGCCGGTCGCACGGAAGCGATTGCCCGCTCCGACGCTCAGGGTGATCGCAACCTGATTGATGAGCGCATGTGCCATCTGGCAGGCGAGGGTGCGCTTCCAGATCAGCTCGTAGAGCTTGAACTGATCCGCACTGAGATGGGCGCGGATCTCTTTGGGGACCTGATAGACCGAGGTGGGGCGAATCGCCTCGTGCGCCTCTTGGGCGTTCTTGGCCTTGGTCTTGTAGAACCTCGGCTGCTCGGGCAGATGATCGGCACCGAAGCGTTCCGTGACATAGGCGCGGACCTCGTCCAACGCCTCTTGCGCGAGATTCACCGAGTCGGTGCGCATGTAGGTGATGAGGCCGATCGGCCCGCCGCCGACATCCACGCCCTCGTAGAGCTGCTGGGCCACGCGCATGGTGCGCTGAGCCGTGAAGCCGAGCTTGCGCGCGGCCTCCTGCTGGAGTGTCGAGGTGATGAAGGGCGGCGCGGGATTGCGCTTGCGCTGCTTGCGCTCGACCTCCTCGACCTTGAGCGTGCCGGCGGCGGCCTGCTCGAGGGTCGCCTGGATGGTCGCGGCGCGCCCCCCGTCGACGACGGTGAACTGCTCGACCTTCTCGCCTTCGAACTCGACCAGCTTGGCGGTGAAGCGACGTGCATCCTTGGCGGCATCGGCCTCGATCGACCAGTACTCCTGGCGGACGAAGGCCTCGATCTCGTCCTCGCGCTCGCAGATCAGACGCAGCGCCGGGCTCTGCACCCGCCCGGCGGAAAGACCCCGTCGGATCTTCTTCCACAGCAGGGGCGAGAGGTTGAAGCCAACCAGATAATCCAGGGCACGACGCGCCTGCTGGGCGTTGACCAGGTCGTAAGACAGCTCGCGCGGGTTGGCGACCGCCTCTTGTACCGCTCGCTTGGTGATCTCGTTGAAGACCACACGAAACACCGGGCGCTTGCCGATCTGGCGGCGGCTCTTCAGCAGCTCGTAGAGATGCCAGGAAATGGCCTCGCCTTCGCGGTCCGGGTCGGTCGCCAGGTAGAGAGTATCGGCCTCCTTGAGCTTCTTGGCGATCGCCTGAACGTGCTTCTCGTTGCGATCGATGATCTGGTATTTCATCGCGAAGCCGTGCTCGGTATCGACCGCGCCCTCCTTGGGCACCAGGTCACGGACATGACCATAGGAGGCGATCACCTCGAAGTCAGGTCCGAGGTACTTCTTGATGGTCTTGGCCTTGGCCGGAGATTCGACGATGACGAGATTCATGATGTCTGCAAGCGAGCTGATCAGTGTCTCTAGGGTAAACCCGGTTCGCATCGGCGCGTCAAGGGGAGGCGAAGAGAGGGTCGGCGCCGAAAGGGCCGGTCGGATGGAAATTCAGGTCTCGGCGAGCTGCCCCGGAGGTCGGCAGGCGACTTGCAATTGTCCTCTTCCAGAGGCCTCGCTCGCACGACCGTCGCGCCAGGCAACGCCTGAAAGGAGAGGTAGATCGCGAACGCATGAGCAAAACGGAAATCGGTGCCGAAGCGCGTTCAGCGCGGTTCTCGAGTACGTCGCGTTGACCGCGACACTGCGGGCCGTCGGGCCGGCTGAAGAGGGCGACTGCAAGTCGTCTATCCCGGGGGGTGTCGCTGCTTCGCGACGACCGTCGGCGTCACTGCCGGCCGATCCTCTGCGCAGTCGGGATGGTGATTCCCGGAAATCGCCTGATACCTTGAACCGCGTCGACTCCAACGCCTGCTTAGGCGTGCGACGCAGCGCCGACTCGACAAGGCAGCAGGTCATGCCTGACGCGGTTCAATGGCGGTTCAATGCAGGTAAACCGGCTCGTCGTTGTACACCAAATCCTCCATTTGCGAGAAGGCATCCTCGCGACCGGGTCGGTTCATCAAGACCAACAAGACGACCCACTTGACCTCGTCGAGCCCGACCAGGGCGTGATCGATCGCGAGCAAGCGGTCGATCACCAACTCGCGGCTGACGGGGTCCAGAATCCCGTTCTGCTCCAGGAACAGCAGCAGACCGCGCGCCTCGACATCCAGCTTGCTCGTCTCCGCTGCGTTGTAGACGCGGATGGAGCCGAGGGTATGGTCGTGATACTGCGGGACATCCACACCCGCCGCCAGCTCGTCGAGCCAAAGCAGTGCCTTCTCGATCTCCGTCGGGGTGAAGCCGACCTGAGAAAGCTCGTCCTCGAGCGCACCTTGATCGGCCGGAGGCTGTCCGTCGCCGTCCATGTAGTTCTCGTAGAGATAGATCAGCACATCGACCATGTTTTCGTACATCAGCCAACCTCATGGGCGGCGTCAGCCCGCAGGCTGACGGGGGCGCACTGCACGGGTATTCCTGTCAGGCGTTCCGTCGGGGGCACCCCGGAAGTCTCCGCTTAAGAACCGAGCCGGCAAAAGCGGCCTCCAGGTGCGGATGATACATGACCCTCCAGCTCCAGGACCAACAACATGGACGAGACCTCGCGCGCCGAGCGGCCGGTGCTGGCGATCAGCTCGTCGGGCGCCACGGGGTCGAATCCCATCGCATCGAGCAAGGCGCGGTAGTCCGCATCCAGCGCCCCGTCCCCGCCGCGACCGGCCACTGCGCGGTCCTCGGCGGGCGCATCGCCGGGACAGGCCGAGAGCAGATTGCGCAGCATCGGGGCCAGCTCGAGGAGGATCTCGCCGGGATCCTCGACCAGCTTCGCACCGTCGCGAATCAGTGCGTGGCTGCCGCGCGAGAGTGGATTGCGGATCGAGCCGGGCACGGCAAAGACGTCGCGGCCTTGCTCGAGGGCAAAGCGTGCGGTGATCAAGGAGCCGCTCTTGAGCGCCGCCTCGGTGACCAGAACCCCGACGGAGAGTCCGCTGATGATCCGGTTGCGCCGCGGGAAATTCCGCGCCGACGGACCCTGACCGGGCGGAAACTCGCTCACCAGTGCGCCGCGCTCGGCGACGCGCCGGGCCAGATCGCGATGCATCGCGGGGTAGACCAGATCCGGACCCGTGCCGAGAACGGCGATGGTGCGCCCCGTTTCCAGCGCGCCCGCGTGTGCAGCGCCGTCGACACCGAGCGCCAAGCCGCTGGTGATCAACAGGCCATCGGCGGCGAGTCGCCGGGCAAAGTCGCGGGTGATCTCGAGGCCCGACGGGGTTGGATTGCGGCTGCCGACGATCGCGATCTGCGGCTCGGCGAGCAGCGCAGGGTCGCCGCGCACGTAAAGCAGCAGCGGGGCGTCGGGGATCTCGGCGAGCAGCGGCGGGTAGCGGGTATCCGCGCGGGTCAGAATAAAGGCATCGGGCTGATCAGCCCAGGCGAGGATCCGCTCGAGCGCCGCCGTGTCCGGCTGTTTGAGCGCGGCAATCGCCTCGGGCGCGATCCCGGCTGCGGCGAGATCCTGTCGCGCGGCATCCACGACCGCCCTCGGCGCGCCGTAGCGTTCGAGCAAGCGGGTCGCGGTGCGCGGACCGATGCCGGGGGCGGAGATGAGAACGATCCAATCCGCGACCGAATCCGAGGAGACGCTCACGGTGTCTGTGGGTCCGTCACGGCGCAGGAGGGGCAATCCGATCGCCGACGCTCATCGCCCGCTTGGCATCCAGGACGAGGGCGAAGCTCACGCGGTCGAAGCTTCGGAAGACCATCAGCAGGCCGACGCGTTGCATCGGGCGGATATAGGTCGCGCGATCGCGACCGATTTCGGCATGCAGGGGGATCGGCTCGCTCGAGCCCGTCGGACTCTCACTCCAGCCCTTGACCGAATAGTCGTTGCCGAGCCAGAACTCGCTGGTCCGAGGCCCGTCGCGCTTCCAGTCCCAGTTCATGCCGCCGTCTCGGACCTTGTCGCGCACCGGCTCCCCGCCGCGAAAGACCTCCAGGACGTGGCCGGGCGCAAGCCGGTCGTGCGACCCCCGATTGAGGGTCACGATGTCGTAGCCACCGATCTGGGAGACCCCGTTCATCACCGAGAGGATACGACCGCGCATCCCGGCCGGCGCAGGGCGCGGGAAGAAATTCTCCAGAGGGGCCTCGAGCGAGGCCGGGATGACGCGATCGCCGATCGAGACCTCGCGCTCGGATCGCGTCACGCGCAGGATCGCGGGATCTCCGACGCGCTCGAGCACGGCATTGGCTACGAAGGTGGTCTCGTAGCCGAGGATGCGGTTGGTGTCCGGATCGCGCAGTGCATCGCCGGGGCGCAGGATCTCGAACTCGCTGACCGCGGTCGTATCGATACGACGCACGAAGACCTCGTCCGAGGGTGCGGCGATGGTGCGATCGTCGGCGAAACCCACGACATAGGGTGCATGCTTGATCGCGTCCGACTCAGCCACCCGGGACTGGGTCAGGAAGGGCGCAATGGATGCGACCGGGATCATCGGCACCGGGGCCTCGAGCGCGCTGACCCGCACCCGCGGACTCAAGCGCACGACACGCATGTCGCCACTCGCCCCTGTCGCGGTGTCGCGCACGACCCGCGGCCGACCCTCGACATGAACCAGACGCAGCCGTTCTCCCGGGTAGATGAGATCGGGATTGCCCGACTCGTCGTTGGCGTACCAGATCTCGGGCCAGAGCCAGGGGTCGCGCAGATAACGCCCGGCGATCGACCAGAGCGTATCGCCGGGGCGTACGTCGTAGAGCTCGGGTGCGTCCTCGACAAGCTCGAGCGCATGCACCGTCGACGCCGGCGCCATGGCGAGCAGACCGATCAGTGCGCCGAGAACGACGTCTCCGAGGGCAAAACGAACGGTCAAAGCACGCATCGGACCTCCCGGATGCTCGAAACGGGATTCACCCGGCCCCAATTCGGGGTGTAGTATGATGTGGATACTAACGCATGCGCCCCGACCCCTTCTACTCGGCTCCCGACTCGCCGTCTGCGTCGCCGATCTCTCGCGGGACAAGCTCGCCGAGAGAGATGCCGTCACGCGAGAGACGAGATCCCCCGAGAGACGAGATCTCCGAGAACAGATCCAGACGACATCCCGATGGCAAAGCTCGATATCCTGACCTTCCCGGACCCAAGACTCCGCCGCAAGGCGATTCCGGTCGCACGCGTCGATGCCGAGATCGTGCAGCTGGTCGACGACATGCTCGAGACGATGTATGCCGCACCCGGCATCGGCTTGGCCGCCATCCAGGTCAACGTACCGCGCCGGGTCGTGGTGATCGACGTCTCCGAGAACCACGACACGCCCCTGTGCCTGATCAACCCCGAGATCCTCTCGCGCGAAGGCGAAGAGGAGATGGACGAGGGCTGCCTGTCCGTCCCCGGCTTCTTCGAGACGGTCAAGCGCGCGGAGCGGGTACGTGTCCAGGCGCTGGATCGCGCAGGCGAGCCCTTCACGCTCGACGCCGACGGCCTGCTGGCGGTCTGCATCCAACATGAGATTGATCATCTCGACGGCAAGCTCTTCGTCGATCACATCTCGATGCTCAAGCGCCAACGCATTCGCCGCAGGCTCGAAAAGGAGCAGCGTCACGCCGCGAGCGAGCCCGAGCAGCGTCGAGGTGTGTTGTGATGCGGATCGGATCGGTAGGCTGGGCAAGCGGCGATCGGGCGCGATGAATCCACTGAGAATCATCTTTGCCGGAACGCCCGACTTCGCCGTTCCGAGCCTTGCCGCGCTCATCGATGCGACTGCTGCGCATCCGGGATGCCCGCCGCTGGAGGTCGTTGCCGTCTACACCCAGCCGGACCGACCGGCCGGGCGCGGCCGGCATCTCCAGGCGAGCCCGGTGAAGGCGCTCGCCCTGACGCGCGATCTACCGGTGATCCAACCCGAGAGTCTGAAGAAAGATCCTGAGGCCGTCGCGCGTCTGGCCGCCTTCCAGGCCGATCTGATGGTGGTCGTGGCCTACGGGCTGCTCCTGCCGGTCTCCGTGCTGGAAGCACCCCGCCTGGGCTGCGTAAACGTCCATGCCTCGCTGCTGCCGCGTTGGCGCGGTGCGGCGCCGATCCAGCGCGCCTTACTCGCCGGCGACGCCGAGACCGGTGTCTGTATCATGCGCATGGAGGCCGGGCTGGATACCGGCCCCGTCTATCATCGCGTGGCTACACCGATCGGAGCGCGCGACACCGGAGCGGATCTGCACGACCGACTCGCCGCGCTGGGCGCCGGTGCACTGATCGATGCCTTGCCGGGCATCGTCGACGGATCGCTGATTCCCGAGCCGCAGGCCGAGGATGAGGTCACCTACGCACACAAACTGACAAAGGACGAGGCCATCATCGACTGGCACCAACCCGCCGAGATCATCGGACGCATGATCCGCGCCTACAACCCCTGGCCGGTCGCACAGACTGGCCTCGACGCCGAGACCCTACGGATCTGGGACGCCGAGATCGACACCGACCGTGCAACACACGCCGCGCCCGGGACCGTGATCGGTGCCGACAAATCCGGCATCGAGGTCGCTACCGGCCGAGGGATCGTGCGCATCGTCCGTCTCCAGCCGCCCGGCAAGCGGGCGATGGCGGCCGCGGATTTCCTCAATGCCCGTTCGATGGACGGCGTTCGGCTTGGCTGAGCGCCGGCCGCAGGCCACTCGTCCGGCAAGACATCCCGTCGGTGCCGAATCCCGTGCGGCCGCCGCGCTGGCACTCTTCGGCGTGCGCGCTCGCGGCCAGTCGCTCACGCGTGTGCTTGAAGACGCCCGCCTCGCCTCGCAGGCGCCCGCCGAGCGCGCCCTCACGCAGGAGATGGTGTACGGCTCGTTGCGTACCCTGCCGCGTCTGGAGGCGCTGGTCGCGCGTCTGCTCAATCACCCGGTCAAGCCCGCGGACAAGGATCTCGAGTCGCTGATCCTGATCGGCCTGTATCAGCTCATCGCGATGGACACGCCCGACCATGCCGCGGTTGCCGCCACGGTCGAGGCCAGCCGACTCATCGGCAAGCCCGACAAGGCAGCGCTGGTCAACGCACTGCTGCGCCGCTTTCTGCGCGAGCGCGAGGCCCTCTTGGCCGAGGTCGATCAAGAGCCTGCCGTGCGCTGGCTCTTTCCGGATTGGCTGCTCGATCGCCTGCGCGAGAACTGGCCGGAGGATTGGGAGCAGATCGTGCGGACCAGCAACGCCCGCGCGCCCATGAGTCTGCGCGTGAACCGCACCCGCACCGACCGGCGGACCTACCTCGGCACGCTCGCCGCTGCCGGCATCACGGCGCGGCCCATCCCCGGCTGCGACATGGGCCTGACGCTCGACCAGCCGCGCCCGACCCACGCGCTGCCCGGCTTCGAGGCCGGACTGGTTTCGGTGCAGGACGGCGGCGCCCAGCTCGCAGCCGATCTGCTGGATGCGCACCCCGGACAGCGTGTCCTCGACGCCTGCGCAGCACCCGGCGGAAAGACCGCGGGCATCCTCGAGCGTGCCGAGAACCGGCTCGATCTGCTGGCGCTCGACAACGCCCCGGCACGGCTCAAATCGATCCGCGACACACTCGCGCGACTGGGCCTGAGCGCCGAGGTCGCACTCGGCGACGCGGCCGAGCCGAGAGGCAGCTGGACCGCCAAACCCTTCGATCGCATCCTGCTCGACGTGCCCTGCTCCGCGACCGGCGTGATCCGTCGCCATCCCGACATCAAATGGCTGAGACGCAACACGGACATCCCGGCGCTGTGCGCCTTGCAGGATCGGATCCTCGATGCGGCCTGGCCGCTGCTCGTCCCGGGCGGGCGGCTGCTGTATGCGACCTGCTCCTTGATCGCGGAGGAGAACCAGCACCGGATCGCCGCCTTCCTGGAGCGCCATCCGGATGCGCGCGAGTGTCCGATCGCGTCGAGCCGGGGCCGTGCGCTCTCGCACGGCATCCAACTGCTTCCGCAGGACGGGGCCAACGACGGCTTTTATTTCGCGCTGATCGAACGGCCGGCGTCATGACCGGGCGACTCGCGCACCATCTACGGCGGTTCCTTCCGGCGGCACTGATGCTGGCACCCCTGTTCTTGTTGGCGAGCGTCGCATTCGGCGCGGCCAGGGACGGGCTGCGGGTCGAGCAGGTCGAGACGCGACTCCTCGACGACATCTTCTTCATGAACGCTTTGCTGGACTACCGTTTCAGCACCGAGGCGCTCGAGGCGCTCGAGAACGGCGTACCTTTGACCATCCTGGTGCAGATTCAGATCCGTCGGGTCGGTGCCTGGCTCTGGGAAGACAGCCAACTGGATCTTCAGCTGCGCTACGCCATTCGCTACAAACCACTCTCGGAGCGCTACGAGGTCTATCGACTTCCCGGCACCGAGGGCCGCAGCTTCGTCAGCCGCGATGCCGCGATTCGCGCACTCGGCGAGATCCTCGATCTGTCGTTGATCGGCGCGTCGAGTCTCGACGACGACACCGACTACGAGGTCCAGATCCGGGCCTCGCTCGACATCGAAGAGCTTCCGCTCCCGCTGCGTCCGATGGCTTACCTGAAACCGGCCTGGAAGCTCTCCAGCGGGTGGAGCAAGTGGCCTTTAACGCCTTAGCACGTCTGCGCGGACTCGGCGCCTTGCCGGTCGCGGCTTTGATCCTCGCGCTCTTCGTCGTTCTGGTGTTGATGCGCGATGCGGTGGAGAACTCCGAGACCCTGAGCCGTGCCTTCGTGCCGCTGCTCTCGGTGGTGTTGGTCGGCCTGGGCGCGCTCGCCATTTTGGTCATCGTCAACATCGTGAAGCTGGTGCGCCGCTACCGCCATCAGGCGGCCGGCTCGCGCCTGACCGCGCGTATCCTGGTGCTCTTCGTGCTGGTGTCGCTGCTGCCGGTGGGCGTGGTCTACTACTTCTCGCTCGGGTTTCTGCTGCGCGGGATCGACAGTTGGTTCGACGTGGACATCGGCCAGGCCATGCAGGACGCGCTGGTCTTGAATCAGGCCTCGCTCGATCTCAATCAGCGCGTGCTGTCGCGTTACACCGAGCAGCTCATCGCCGGGATCGAGGATCGCTCCTCGACCGCCATCGCACTCAGCCTGAACAATCTGCGGCGTCAGGCCGGCGCCATCGAGCTGACCGTCTACACCACCGGAGGTCAGGTGCTCGGCAACGCCAACGAGGACCCGACCCAGCTGGTTCCGAATCAGGCCGAGCGCGAGATCCAGCAAAGCGTGCGCGCCGGCAACAACTATGTCGGCCTGGAAAGCGACCTCGGCGGGGAGCTGATCGTACGGGTGTTGGTGCAGGATCCGCTCGGGCGGGACATGCAGATGCAGGCGATCTTCCCGACCTCGGCGCGCATCACCGAGCTCTCGGAGCGCCTGGAGGATGCCTACAATCGCTACACCGAGCTGGCCTATCTGCGCCAGTCATTGAAGCTGAGCTTCTCCCTGACCCTTTCATTGGTGCTCCTGTTCGGCGTCATGGCCGCGGTGATCGCCGCCTTTCATATCGCACGGCGTCTCGTCGCGCCGGTCGCGGACATCGCCCGCGGCACACGCGCGATCGCCGAGGGCGACTACGAGCAACAGCTCCCGCTGCCCAAGCACGACGACGAGCTTGCCTTCCTGGTCGCCTCCTTCAACGCGATGACGCGCCGGATCGCTCGGGCACGGGATGCCGCGAACCGCAGCCAGCAGGCGGTGGAGACCCAACGCAACTATCTGGAAACCGTCCTGGGACGACTGTCGTCCGGGGTCATCGCCTTCGATGCCGATCAGCGGCTGCGGACCTCCAACCCGGCGGCGCGTCAGATCCTGTCGCTTGCCTTTGCCGCGGACGAGCAACCGGAGCTCGCGCGCGTGGAGCGCGAGCTGCCCTGGCTCACGCCCTGGACCGAGACCGTGCGCGGCCATATCCTCGCCGGGGAGGATTGGCGTGCGGAGATCGAGCTCGATCGCGGCGAGACGCGTCAGACCCTGATGTGCCGCGGCAGCTCGCTGCCCCTGCCGGACAGCGAGCAACGGGGTCACGTGGTGGTCTTCGACGACATCAGCTCCCTGATCACCGCACAGCGCAATGCGGCCTGGGGCGAGGTGGCCCGGCGCCTCGCCCACGAGATCAAGAACCCCTTGACGCCGATTCAGCTCTCGGCGGAGCGCCTGCGCCATAAGCTGCTCGCCAAGGCCGACGAGGCGGACGCGAAGATCATCGATCGCTCGACTCGGACGATCGTCCAGCAGGTCGAGGCGATGAAGGCCATGGTGAACGATTTCTCCGACTATGCCCGCACACCTCATATCCGGGCCGAGCCCCTGGAGCTCGACCGGCTCGCCCAAGAGGTGCTGGACCTGTATCGCAGCGCCGGCACGAGCGCACTCGAGGTCGCTCTGGGTGCGCCCGGGGTCCAGGTCCGCGGCGATCCGTTGCGCTTGCGTCAAGTGGTTCATAATCTGATCAAGAACGCGCAGGAGGCGATGGACGGACGCCCCGACGCACGCATCGCCGTGACGACGCGCCTTGTGCGCGAGAACGGCACACCGCTCGTCGAGCTGGAGGTGGTCGACAACGGGCCCGGGTTCGAGGAGCACCTCTTTGAACGCCTCTTCGAGCCCTATGTCACCACCAAATCAAAAGGGACCGGTCTTGGCTTGGCGATCGTCAAGAAGATCGTCGAAGAGCACCGCGGTATCATCAAGGTCGAGAATACGGGTCATGGCGCGCTGATTCGGATCCGCCTGCCGATCCGGCAGGGGACCAGGCACGCGATCCAAGGCCGAGAACAGGACGAAAAGCTATGAGTGCAACGCACGTCTTGGTCGTCGACGACGAACCCGACATCCGGGGTCTCGTGCAGGAGATCCTCGAGGACGAGGGCTATGCGGTGGCGAGCGCGGAAAACGGCGAGTCCGCACGGCATGCGCTGCGCGAGCGCCGCCCCGATCTGATCCTGCTCGACATCTGGATGCCCGATCTGGACGGCATCACGCTGCTGCGCGAGTGGTCGGAGGAGGAAGACGGTCTGCCCTGCCCGGTCATCATGATGTCCGGTCACGGCACCGTGGAGACGGCCGTGGAGGCGACGCGGCTCGGCGCCTACGACTTTCTCGAAAAACCGCTCTCGATGGCCAAGCTGCTGCTCACCGTGGAGCGGGCACTGGAGGCCGACAAGCTGCAGAAGGAGAACATCGGTCTCAAACGTCGCGCACCCCAGGTGCACGAGCCTATCGGGCGCAGCGCGACCCTGCAACGGCTGCGCGAGCAGGTCAAACGCATCGCCCTGCACGACACCTGGGTGCTGATCACCGGCGACGCCGGCAGCGGTCGGGAGACCTTCGCGCGTTACCTGCATTCACAGAGCGCACGCCGCGAGCGCCCTTTCGTGGATCTGAGCGTCTCTACACTCGCCGGGGGCAACGCCGCGCGCGAGCTCTTCGGGACCGAGGACGGCGAGCACACCCATTACGGGAATCTGGAAAAGGCCGCGGGCGGAACGCTGCTGCTCGACGAGGTCGCCGACATGGAGCTGGATGCGCAGGCCAAGCTGCTCGGCGCGCTGGATACCGGATCCTTCATCCGCGTCGGGGGCACCGAGCCGGTGCGCATCGATGTGCGGATCATCGCCGCGACCCAGCGCAATCTCGAAGAGGAGGTGCGTGCCGGGCGGTTTCGCGAGGATCTTTTCTATCACCTGAACGTCGTCCCGCTGAACATCCCGCCGCTGCGCGACCACGCCGAAGATGTCACCGATCTGCTGAACTTCTATCTCGACTATTTCGCGACCCACGAGAAGCTGCCCTATCGCCGCTTCAGCGTGGGTGCCCAGAACTATCTGCGCAACTACAGCTGGCCCGGCAACGTGCGCGAGCTCAAAAACCTGGTGCAGCGTGTCCTGATCTTAGGTGCCGGCGACGAGATCGGTCAGAAGGAGGTCGAGTCCGCGCTCGGCGCACCGCCGCCCTCCCAGGGGCAGGCACTGGAGGGTCTGGTCTCCTTCGATCAGCCGCTGCGCCAAGCGCGCGAGCAGTTCGAGAAGGCCTATCTCGATTACCAACTCGAGAAGCACACCGGCAACGTCAGCAAGATGGCGAAGGAGGCCGGAATGGAGCGCACGCATCTTTACCGCAAGCTCCGTTCGCTGGGGATCGAGATCAAGGAGCGGCGTTGACGTGCGCCCCCGGGGACATGTTCAGCGCGGCACCTGGACTAGCGCTGCAGCGCATCTGCAGACCTTGGCATTGGCGCACGTCAAGTGTTTTATTTCTTTATCTTGAGCCGCCTCGCGCCGATCGCTCGGTGGAACAACGAGGCCGAGGGACGCCACGCCATACAACGAAGACTCCGGACGCGGCTTAAATGAAGATCATTATTCTCGGTGCCGGACAAGTCGGCACCTCGGTGGCCGCCAATCTGGTCAGCGAGGCGAACGACATCACCGTCGTCGATCACAACCCGGATCTGCTCAGGGAGCTGCAGGACCGCTTCGATCTGCGTACCATCCTGGGCCACGGCGCGCACCCGGACGTACTGCGCCGTGCGGGCGCGGAAGACGCCGACATGATCATCGCGGTGACCAACAGCGACGAGACCAATATGGTCGCCTGTCAGGTCGCCTACACGCTCTTCCATACTCCGACCAAGATCGCCCGGGTGCGGGCGCAGAGCTTTCTCGATCAACCCAAGCTGTTCGGTACCGATGCCCTGCCGATCGATTTTCCGATCAGCCCGGAGGCATTGGTCACCGAGTACATCCTGCGTCTGGTCGAAAACCCCGGGACCCTGCAGGTGCTCGACTTCGCCGGCGGGCGGATCCGGCTGGTCGCGGTCAAGGCCTATTACGGCGGGCCCTTGGTCGGGCACGAGCTGCGCACCCTGCACGAGCACATGCCCAAGGTCGAGGCCCGGGTCGCGGCCATCTACCGCCAGGATCGCGCCATCGAGCCCCAAGGCGATACCGTCATCGAGGCCGACGACGAGATCTTCTTCGTCGCCGCGCCCAAGCACATCCGCTCGGTGATGAGCGAGCTGCGGCGCCTGGATCGTCCATACAAGCGCCTGATCATCGCCGGCGGCGGCAATATCGGCACCCGGCTTGCCGGGGCGCTGGAGATCAACTATCGGGTCAAGATCATCGAACGCGATCTGAAACGCTGCAAGCGCATCGCTGAGAATCTCGAGAAGACGATCGTGCTGCACGGCGACGCGGCGGATCGCGATCTGCTCCTGGAAGAGAATATCGAGAACACCGATGTCTTCTGCGCCGTCACCGACGACGACGAGGCAAATATCCTCTCGGCAATGCTCGCAAAACGATTGGGCGCCAGAAAGGTCATGGCTCTGATCAACCGCCCGTCTTATGTCGAGCTGGTGCAATCCGGGGCGATCGATATCGCCATCTCGCCGCAGCAGGCGACGATCGGCAGCCTGCTCAAGCATATCCGGCGCGGCGACGTCGTCGTCGTGCATTCGCTGAGGCGCGGCGCGGCGGAGGCGATCGAGGCCATCGCCCACGGCGACGAGACCTCGAGTAAGGTGATCGGGCGCAGTATCGAGAACATCAGGCTCCCGCGGGGCGCCAGCATCGGCGCCATCGTCCGCGGCGACGAGGTGCTGATGGCGCACCACGACACCGTCATCGCCCCGGAAGACCACGTCATCCTCTTCCTTCAGGACAAGGCGCGGATCCCCGAGGTCGAACGGCTCTTCCAGGTCGGAGTCACCTTTCTCTGAGACGGCACCGATGATCTGCCGTCCGCGGCAAACATCGGCATGATCTTCGAGTCCGCACCTCGGTTGCCGATTCGCATTGGCCGACCGAGTCCGGGTCAGGACAATGGCCGGTCATGAACATCCTCATCCGCATCCTCGCCCTCGTCGCGATCGCGATCCTCGTCGCCTTCGCCGCCTTTCACCAATCGGACCCGACCCGGGAAGCAGATGGCTCGGCACTGCTCGACCTTGCCGAGCGAGGTGATCTCTCCGCCTTGAACGCGCTCCTGAAGCCGTCGACGAAGGTCGACGTACGCGACAGCTGCGACTGGACACCACTCATGAAAGCCGCGCTTTACGGGCACCTCGATGTCGTGGAGCGCCTCCTCGAGGCCGGTGCCGACATCGACGCCCAAGACAAGGGCGGCTATACGGCCATGATGCTGGCGGCCTCGAACAATCACGCACCGATCGTCGATCTACTCTTGCGCAAAGGCGCCATGATCGATCACCAGGAGCAGACCGAAGGCTGGACGGCCTTGATCTGGACCGCCGGCAAAGGCCACGCCGCGACCGTCGAGATCCTGCTGCGCCACGGCGCCGACCGCACACTCGAGGACTTCGCGGGGCGCTCGGCGGCGCACCACGCACGCGAGGCCGGTCATCAAGCCATCGTCGATCGCCTGTCGGAACAACACGGTTAGACGTCGGAATCCGGTCGGGTCGACCGCGGACACATCACCGGCATCGACGCTTGTTTCGGCACAGAACGGGCCATAACTGCTGTGGAGATGCCCGCAAGGGCAATCCGAGCCGGAGCCCAGATGAACAGAAAATCACGCATCGAAGACACCTTGAAGAACACCTTCGACCCCATGTATCTCGAGGTCGTCGACGAAAGCCACATGCACTCGGTGCCCACCGGTGCCGAATCCCACTTCAAGATCCTGTTGGTCAGCGAGACCTTCGCCGACAAGACCTTGGTCGCCCGCCACCGTCTCCTCAATCGCGCCCTGAGCGGCGAGCTTGAAGGCGGACTCCACGCCATCGCCTTGCATACCTGGACCCCGGAGGAATGGTTCGCCAAAGGCGGCGTCGCACCCGAGTCACCGCCCTGCCAAGGTGGATCAAAGGCGGCGTCGCATTAAACGGCGCCCGGCGCGGTATGGGATGTTTTTGGATGGGACCGGCCCCGGCGGACTTGACGACCGCTGGAGTCTGACCGGCTTAAACTATTGAAAAATCGATCATTTTAAACCGCGCCTCCGCGAATCATTGTGGATGTACCAAACGTCGAGCTCACTGGAAAACGAGCATCGCGCTCCGAACGCGGTTTGGATCCGGCACTCAGGTCACGACGCGTGGATTGATCGGATCCGCGAAATATTCACGTGTCATCCGAAAGACCACCGGGCTGAGCAAGAGCAGCGCGACCAGATTGGGAATCGCCATCAGGGCGTTGAGTGTATCGGCGACCAGCCAGATGAACTCGAGCTCGAGCGTCGCCCCGATCGGAATGACCGCGACCCAAACCAACCGAAAGGGAACGATCGCATGGATACCGAACAGGTATTCCATGCAGCGTTCGCCGTAGACGCTCCAGCCCAGGATGGTCGTGAAGGCGAAGAGGGCCAGCCCGAAGGTGACGATAGAGCCGCCGATCGACGGCAGGCCGGCGCTGAAGGCCGCGGACGACAGGCTCGCGCCGGTCTCCCCACTCGTCCACTCGCCCGTCACCATGATCACCAAGCCCGTGATCGTGCAGATCACGATGGTATCGATAAAGGTTCCGAGCATGGCGACCGTGCCTTGCTGGATCGGATCGTTGCTCTGAGCCGCCGCATGCGCGATCGGGGCGCTGCCGAGGCCTGCCTCGTTGGAGAAGATGCCCCGCGCCACCCCCATCTGAATGCCCAGCATCAGGGTTGCACCTGCAAATCCGCCGGCGGCGGCCGTCGGCGAGAAAGCGTGCTGCACGATCTGATAGATGGCTTGCGGAATCTGATCGATGTTGAAGGCCAACACCACGAGACCGCCGATCACATAGGCGATCGCCATGAAGGGCACCAGCTTGCCGGCGACTTGGGCGATCCAGCGAATACCGCCGATCAGGACCAACCCGACCATCACGGCCATCGCGATACCGGACCAGAGATCCGGGATCGCGAACTTGCTGCTGATAGCGTGCGACACCGAGTTGGCCTGGACCATGTTCCCGATGCCGAACCCCGCGAGCGCACCGAAGATCGCGAAGGCGGTGCCGAGCCAGAGCCAGCGTCGACCCAGTCCGTTCTTGATGTAGTACATGGGGCCGCCGACATAATTGCCCTTTTCGTCAACCTCGCGGTATTTCACCGCCAGGACGCCCTCGGCATACTTGGTGGCCATGCCGACGAGTGCGGTGCACCACATCCAGAAGAGTGCGCCCGGGCCGCCGATCGCGATGGCCGTGGCGACTCCGGCGATGTTGCCCGTTCCGATGGTCGCCGCGAGCGACGTCATCAAGGCATTAAAGGGCGTGATGTTGCCCTGTCCCTGCGCATGCCGGCCGGCCCACAGCATGCGGAAACCGAACCCGAGCTTCAGCAGCGGCATCAAGCGCAAGCCGATCATCAGGAAGAGACCGGTTCCCAGGATGAGAACCAGCATGGGAGGGCCCCAGACGAACCCGTTGATCGTACCGACCCAACTCTCGATCGTCTCCACGTGACGCATCCCCTTTCAAATGAGATCAGAAACCGGAGGCAACTATACACGTCAACCCGACCAAACGCCTTTGCCCTGCCCGCCCGATCCCCGTATCCTATTACCAACGACTGCGGGATCGAGCCCTGCCTCCGTCACGGCGACCGTCGCCCCGGGCGACAGCGTTGAAACCGCCGCCGCTTCACGCTGTCGAACCGCGCGGCTCCCGCCCGGACGCATCATCCCGAATCATCACGCATGCCGCATCGGCGACCCCTGCCTCATGAAACTCTTTGTCGACTTTTTTCCGATTCTCCTATTCTTCGCCGCCTACAAGCTCGAAGGCATCTACGTCGCGACCGGGGTGGCGATCGTCGCATCGGCCGTCCTGGTTGGCTGGTCGTGGATACGGCGTCGGCATGTCGAGACCATGCCGCTGGTCACGCTCGGGTTGCTCGTGCTCTTCGGCGGGCTCACGCTCGCCCTGCGCGACCCGATTTTCGTCATGTGGAAACCGACGATCGTCAATTGGCTGTTCGGTGCCGTCTTTCTCGGCAGCCAGTTCATCGGGAAGCAAACCCTCATCGAGCGGATGATGGGCAAGGCGATCGATATCCCCTCGGCGGTTTGGACGCGTCTGAACATGATGTGGATCGGGTTCTTTCTCGTCACCGGACTCGTCAATCTCTTCGTGGTCTATATCGGCAGCGGATTTTTCGGTGCCCAACAGGCGCTGATCCTCGCCTCGGGTCTGCAGGATATCGACCTCTCGGCCTGCTCCGAGCACTTCGGCGGCGACCTGCTCTCGCTCTGCAACGATGCGCAAGCGCGCGAGGACATCTGGGTGAATTTCAAGCTCTTCGGTATGATGGGTATGACACTCGTGTTCGTGATTGCGCAGGCCTTCTACCTGTCGCGCCACATGAAGGATGAACCCCGGACCCTGGAGGCCGACTGACGTGCTGTACGCCATCATCGCCGTCGATCACGACAAGAGTCTCGCGGCCCGCCTGGGCGCGCGGCCGGACCATCTCGCGCGCCTGGAAGCCCTGCAAGCCGAGGGGCGCCTGATCCTCGCAGGACCACACCCGGCGATCGACAGCCCGGATCCCGGCGACGCCGGCTTCTCGGGATCCCTCATCGTCGCGGAATTCCCCGATCTGGCCTCAGCCGAGCAATGGGCGGCTGCGGATCCGTACAACGCGGCCGGCGTCTACCGAGAGGTGCAGGTCAAACCCTTCAAGCGGGTATTTCCGACCTGAGACCCGATCCGGACGCCGCTCGCAACGGGCGGGCGAGCCCCCTCACCTGCCGTCTTTCCCCATTGAAATCGCCGGCATCCTCGGATGCCAATGAATCCAACATACGGAAACCATCATCATGAAGACGACTCGCATCCCCCTCCTCTTATGTGCTCTGCTGGCCGCAGGTGCAGCCGCGGCGGAGGACGCCAAGGACGCGGAGGCCCAACCGCAGGGCGAAGACGTCCTGATCGCGACGGTCAACGGCACACCCTACGGTCTCGACCTCTTCCGTCTCTTCTTCCTGGAGCGCCTGCAGCAAAGTCAGGGCCAGAATTCGCCCGAGCTTCAAGAGCAGGCCTTCAACGACTTCATGAGCCTGGTGGTTGCCTCCCAGGAGGCCGCTCGGCGCAATCTGGAGCAAGACCCCGACGTTGGGGTCGCGATCGAGCTGCAGCGCATGAAGATCCTCTCCAATGCCGTACTGGCCTCGATGGCCGAGGAGATCGAGCCAACCGAAGACGAGCTGAAGAAGGCTTACGAGGAGGTCAAGGAAAACGCCAGCCAGACCGAGTACAAGGCACGCCACATCCTCGTCAAGGACGAGGAAGAGGCGAAAAACATGATCGAGAAGCTCGACGGCGGCGCCGATTTCGGCGATCTGGCCCGAGAGCATTCGCTCGGACCGACCGGCAAGAACGGCGGCGAGCTCGAATGGTTCGACGCCAACCAGATGGTGGCCCCCTTCTCCGAGGCCGTCGCCGCGATGGAGAAAGGCACCTATACGAAAACGCCCGTCCAGACTCAGTTCGGATGGCATGTCATCGAGCTTCAGGACTCCCGCAAGGCCGAGCCCCCGAGCTTCGAGGATGCCAAGCAGCAGCTCACGGCCCTGCTCAAGCGCCAAAAGCTTTCGGCGACGTTGGCCGAGATGCGTGACGGCGCTATGGTGGAGCTCAACGAGGAGGTCGTGAAGATCAAGGCGACCGACGAGGCCGCGGCGGAAGGGTCCGAGTAAGGCTGCGGGCGATTTCCGTCCACAAGCCTCACGACCGCGCGTGGCTGCAAGACATCCAGGGGCGACTAAAGTCGCCCCTGCCCCCGTTGTCCCTCCGCCGGCTTGCACGTCGGCATACACGCAACTGTTTCACCGCATCGACACGCCAGTCCCATCCAAAAACCTCGCATACTGCGCCGGGCGCGGTTTAATAGCGGAAAAGCGAGAAGACCGGACGGCCGTTCAAAGGCTGGATGGGGCGTGCGTTCGTCCCCGTTGCCCGGGCGATACGCTGGATCTGATCGGCGCTCACCTCGAGCGGCTCGCGAAAGACGAACCAAAGCACCGGCTCGGTGCATGGTGGGGTCACGAGCGAGCCTGTATATCTGTAATAGCTGCGATCCACCGGCAGCAGGAAAAGCGGGTTGATTCCCACCTGACGCTGCCGCACCCGCTCTCCGGGCTGGGTCGGCAAATACTCCAGGATCCGATCCAGAATCCGATTTTCGCGCTCGCCGGCCCGCAGCGGTACGGCGACGACGGCGTAACCGCCCTGCCCGTCGCGATGCAGCATGTGGATCTCGGCCTCCGCGGCAACGCCCTCGAAACCATGCAGACCGGGAACGTGGAAGCTGAACTCGACGAGGTCGTAGGCTTGACCCCGGACCACGAGCGCGCTGCCGGGGGGGGAGATCAGACGGACTCCGCGGCCGGTATTCTCGGCCTCCAGGAGCTGCGATCGATAACGGAAGAGCAGAGGCGTATAGCTCACGCGTTGGGTCTCGACGATATCGATCGGCGATTGAAGCTCGCCCCGGGCGCAGGTCTCGTACTCACCCCCGAGATCGCCCCATTGGTCCGGACCCGCGACCCCCGAGTAGGACCACGCGGGTGCCCGCGTGGTCGCCGGATCGTTCGCGACGGCATCTCGGCACATCCCGGCCGCAACCAGGCACAACGCCAACGCGACGAGACGCCGTCGTCCGGCAGAGGAGGGATTCTCCGGGCGACCCGGGTTCTGCGGGCGGGTGTATGACATCGCATCACTCCTTGCGCTTTTTGATGCCGGCAATCGGCACGACGCGGGTATCCGGGGGCTCGTCGACATAATAGGGGCGCTCGCCGCCGCGGCCCTGCGTGTCCGCCAACTCCTTCTCGCGGGCAGCGATCAGCCCGAGGCACTGACGCACGTCCTCGATGGTCGGCTCGGAGAGCGGATGACGCATCCCGGGCGGCGGGGTGACGTCGCGGATGATCGCCGAGAGCGTCTTGCGCATCGCGATCAGGATCTGTTGCTCTTTGCTCAGTTCATGCATTGGGAAACCCGTAGAGTCTGGAGAGACGCGTTTCGATCGCGGAATACAGACGATCGCTGTCGATGCGGTTCTGACGACCGCTCTGATGTTCGAATCGGCGACATTGGGGCGATCCCGGAAGCATCCGGTATCGCGCAGACATCGTTCGGACGTCGCTTGGATCAGGGGCGATCGAGCAGCGCGCTCAACATAGCCTCGTCGAGAATCGCAACACCGAGTGATTGCGCCTTCTCGAGCTTGGAGCCCGCCGCCTCGCCCGCAATCAGATAATCCGTCTTCTTAGAGACGCTGTTCGTCACCTTTGCACCGGCGTCCTGCAACCGGGCGGCGATCTCCTCGCGTGGCCGGCTCAGTGTGCCGGTGATCACCACCGTCTTGCCCGCGAGGGGCAGCGCATGAGAGGTCTGCGCAGGAGCGGACGGGTCGGGCCAGTGGATTCCGGCCTCGAGCAACCGCTCGATCGCCTCGCGATTGTGCCCTTGAGCGAAGAAGCCCGCAATCTCCGCCGCCACCACGGGGCCGACCCCTTCCACCAGCCGCGTGCTGTTGAGGTAGAGGTCTTCGAGCTCCGCCGTGCGAAGTGCGGCGAGATCCTCGAAGTGCCCCGCCAACGCCCGTGCACGTGCCCGGGTCAGACCCGGGAGTTTGAGCCCCGCCAACCAATGCGCAAGGTCGCCCTGCGCCTCGATCCCCGGATGCGCGATCAGGAAGCGATGCAGCGCGGTCGCGGTGTCTCGACCCACACCCTTCACGCCTCGATCGCGGACGAAATCCGCTTCACGCGTCCGCGCAAGCTCGGCGATCCCGCTGAACCGCTCGGCCAACGCCTGCGCGGTCGTCTCGCCGACATCCGGAATCCCGAGTGCGAAGATAAAGCGCGCAAAGCTCGTGGACTTGCTGCGCTCCAGAGCGTCGATCAGATTGGCCGCGGACTTCTCGCCCATACGCTCGAGGCCGACGAGCTGCTCCGCGGTCAGCCGATACAGATCGGCGGGCTCGCGAACCAACCCCAGATCGACGAGCTGCTCGATCAGCCGCTCGCCGAGACCTTCGATATCCATGGCGCGACGCGAGGCGAAATGCCGGATCGCCTGCTTGCGCTGCGCGGGACAATAGAGACCGCCGGTACAGCGTGCCACCACCTCGCCCGGTGGGCGCAGCACGTCGGACCCGCACACGGGACAGCGGGCCGGCATCTCGACCGGTACCGCATCGGGTGGCCTGCGTTCGAGCAAGACGCTCACGACCTCGGGAATCACGTCGCCCGCACGTCGGATGACGACGGTATCGCCGGCTCGGACATCCTTACGGAGAACCTCGTCCATGTTGTGCAAGGTGGCGTTGGCCACCGTGACACCGCCGACCTGTACGGGCTGCAACCGGGCAACCGGGGTCACGGCGCCGGTACGTCCGACCTGGAACTCGACCGCCTCGACGAGCGTCAGCTCCTCCCGGGCGGGGAACTTGCGTGCGATGGCCCAACGCGGATGATGGCTGGTCGCACCCAGGCCGATCTGATCGGCGATCCGGTCGACCTTGAAGACCACGCCGTCGATCTCGTAGGGCAGCGCGTCGCGGCGGCGACCCAAGTCGTCGAAATAGGCACGACAGCCGTCCGCTCCCTCGACCTGATGCAGCTCCTTCGATATCGGGATGCCCCAGCCGGCGAGCCGTTGCAGCATCGCGTATTGACTCTCGCCCGGGTCGAGCGAGAGCGCGCCCCATCCATAGCAGCAGAAACGCAAGGGACGCGTGGCTGTGACGCGTGGATCGAGCTGACGCAGGCTCCCAGCCGCCGCATTGCGTGGATTGGCGAAGGCGCGCTCGCCCCGCTGGGCGGCATCTCGGTTGAGTCGCGCGAACCCCTCGCGTGTCATATAGACCTCGCCGCGCACCTCGAGCACCGCGGGCCAGTCCTCGCCGACCAGGCGCAGCGGCACGCTCTTGACGGTGCGCACGTTCGCGGTGACATCCTCGCCGGTCGAGCCGTCGCCGCGGGTCGCGGCCTGCACCAACGCACCTGCCTCGTAGCGGATGCTCACAGCCAGCCCGTCGAGCTTGGGCTCGGCGGTGTAGAGGACCGGATCGGTACCCGGCAAGGCGGCGGAGACGCGACGGTCGAACTCGACCAGCTCCCCATCGCTCATGGCGTTGGCGAGCGAGATCATGGGCAGACGGTGGCGAACCGCAGCAACGGTGGAGAGCGGCGCGGCACCGACCCGCTGGGTCGGCGAATCCGGCGTCTTCAGGTCCGGGTAGGCGGATTCGAGGGTTTGAAGCTCGGCGAAGAGTCGATCGTATTCGGCGTCCGGGATCTGCGGATCGTCGAGGACGTAATAGCGGACATTATGGCGGGCGATCTCCGTGCGCAGCCATTCGGCGCGCTTGGCGGCGGCATCCGCGCCGATCAACGCTCCGCCGTGCGTGCCCATCGGCGCTCGTTGTCGAGCACGGCCTGGCGCAGGTCCTCTTCCTTCCTCACCGTGAGCGGACGGCGTGTCTCGTCGAGCACCTCGCCGTCGAGCTCGCTGGCGAGCTTGCGGGCCGTGGCGATCATCTCTTCGAGGATGGTGATGTCCTCCGGGCGACCGTCGAGCTGGGCGAAGAGCATCAGGCCCGGTGTGGAGAAGTCTTCCATACCATCGAACGGAAAGGTCCCCGGCTTGACCATGTTGGCCATGCTGAAATAGATCCGCGTGTCGTGGTCGAACTCGTCCAAACAGTGGAAGATGTCCATCCGACCGGGACGCAGACCGCAGAGGTCGGCCGCATCCATGAGCTCCGGACCGGCGAAGGGCTCGCGTCGCGCACTGACACTGAGCTGAATCAACAGTGGCTCCACGTCGGCCGGCATGTCCGCATCAAGGTCCTCGTCCGGATAGGACTCGGACTCGGGATCAAGCCGGCGCGACGGCGCGGCGGGCGATCCGCCGGAGCGCGCACGATCGGAGTCATCCACGCGCTCCTCCTCGGCGACCCGCCCGAGCCGCGGCTCGCGCTTGCCGGTCGCAAGACCGTAAGGTGCGTCGGCCTCCTCGTACTCATCGTCCTCGTCGGCGTCGCCGGCACGACGGCTGCGCTCCCATAGGAAGAGTGCGAGGACGAGCACTGCGCCCACGACGATGAGGATGAGACGGATGGTATTGGTGTCCATTCAAGCGTTGCTGTCGGTCTGACGTTCAGGACTGGGTGGAGTATATCAATGCGCGAGCAACCTGTATCCCCGAACGGACGGGTTTCACACTCGACGGCAAGGCCGACCCGAGCCGCGGACCACGCCCGTTGGTGCGCTCAGGACACGGCCGCGAGCCGAACCGCCTCGTCGACGTCCACCGAAACGAGTCGCGAGACGCCGGGCTCGTGCATGGTCACGCCCAGCAGATGATCGGCAATCTCCATCGTGACCTTGTTGTGGCTGATGAAGACGAACTGGACCCGGTCCGACATGGAGCGCACCAGCTCGCAGAAGCGCCCGACGTTGGCGTCGTCGAGCGGCGCGTCGACCTCGTCGAGCATGCAGAAGGGTGCCGGATTGAGCTCGAAGATGGCGAAGACCAAGGCCACCGCGGTGAGCGCCTTCTCCCCGCCCGAGAGCAGATGGATGCTCGAATTGCGCTTGCCGGGCGGTCGCGCCATGACCGTGACCCCGGTTTCCAGCAGGTCCTCCTCGGTGAGATCCAGGCTCGCGTGACCGCCGCCGAAGAGACGCGGGAACAGGAGCTGAAAGCCCTGATTGACCTGATCGTAGGTCTCGCGAAAACGGTTGCGGGTCTCGCGATCGATCTTGCGGATCGCCTGCTCCAAGGTCTCTAGCGAGCGACTGATGTCCTCGTGCTGGGCGTCCAGATAGACCTTGCGTTCGGCCTGCTGCCTGAATTCGTCCACGGCCGCCAGATTGACCGGGCCGAGCCGCTGCAGACGTGCCCCGGTCTTGGCGAGCGCCTCTTGCCACTGCGCCTCGTTCGCCGCGGGATCGGTCGCAGCCAGGACGTCGAGCGGCGCCTGCCCGGCCTCGGCGATCTGCTCGGCGAGGGTCTGGCGACGCACCAGACGCTCCTGGTGCTCCAAACGCTGCCGATCGAGCTCGCCGCGACCGAGCCGGCTCTCCTCCTCGAGGCGCTGACGCGCCTGCTCCAGCGCGCGGACCTCCCCGTCCAGGACCTCGAGCCGGTTGCGCGCCGCGGCCAATGCCTGCTCGACCTCGACGCGCAGCACCAGTTGCTCGTCGAGCCGGGCCCGCTGCTCGGCCAAGGGTTCGACACTCTCCTCGAGTGCATCCAACAGCTCGGCACGCCGCTCGTGGAGCACCGAGCGGCGTTCCTGGATGCGCGCAAGACTCTGCTGGGTGGCCGCGCGCGCGGCGCGGTTCGACTCGACGCTGACCCGCAAGCCTTGGGTCCGCTCCCGGCAACCACGCTCCTCGTCGCGTGCCGCGGCGAGCCCGGTGCGCAGCGCCTCGCGCTCGGCCAGCATCGCCTCGCGACGCTCCGCCAGTGTTTCGACCAGGGACAAATGCGCGTGCAGACGTTCGCGCGACTCTTCCATCTCATCCAAGGCATCGGCCATCTGCTCGTGCAGCTCGTCGCGCTCGGCGCCCAGCGCCTCGAGCCGATCCTGTCGATGCTCGCGCTTGGCGCGCAGGCTCGCGAGTTCGGCCTTGAGCTGCGCGAGCTCGCGACCCAAGGCGGTCAGTTGTCGTCCGGCGTCGGCGCGCTCCTCCTGTGTCAGTGTTCGGGCCGTGCGCAAACGCTCCTGCTCGGCGCACAGCTCGGACTCCCGGGCCTGATGGTCCGCGATCTCCGCCCCGAGCACCTTGATCGCCTCGGCACGCGCGATGACGCCCCCTTGCGTCGTCACCGGCGGCGTGCTCAACCAGTCGCGACCGACCCGGGCACCCTCGGGCGTCACCCATTGCTCGGCCTCTCCCAAGGCGGCGCGCATCGCCACGGCGTCGGCGAGCCGATCGACGGTCCGGACGCGACCGAGCAATCCGTCGAGCGCCCAGGGTGCGCGAACATGCGCGAGGATCGCCGGAGCCGCGGTGGCGCTGTCCAAGTCCGGTGTGCCATCGGCTTGACTCTCGGCATGGCCGCGCGTCTCCAAAAGCACCAACCCCGGAGGCGGATCGCCACCGGCGAGCACACCATCGAGATTCGGGATGCCGATCGCGCGCACCGCGTCCCCGAGCAACACCTCGACCGCACGCTGCCAATCCGGGTCGACCTCGATCCGATCGATCAGACGGGAGGCATCGGCGAGTCCCGCGGCGGCAAGCCAGCCGGCACGGCCGCCGTCGGCATCCGTGTCGGCCAGGGCCTCGTCCTGGAGTGCACCGAGCGAGGCCAACCGACCTCGGGCCTGCTGCAGCAGGGTGCGGGCCCGATCGATCTGCGAGGCGAGCGCACCGATCGCCCCGTCGCGTTCGGCCAAGTCGGCACCGAGCGTCTCTTGACGCTCCTCCATGTCCGCAAGTGCGCCCTCCAATCGGCTCTCGCGCTCGAGGAGCTGGACAAACCGATCCTCGAGCTCCAAGCCCTGCAAACGAGCAAGATCCTCGTCCAGGCGCCGCAGCCGGTCGCGATCGCGATCGCTGCGTTGCTCGAGTGCGTTGATCCGGGCACGTTCGGCCTGCGCCTGCTCCGACGGCCCGGCAGCCTCCCGACTGAAGGCGTCCCAGAGACGCTCCCACTGCTTGAGCCGATCCTCGGCACCCGCCACGCTCCGCATGGCTCCGGCCAAGGCCTGATCCGCGTCCGCCAGCTCGGGCTCGTCGCGGGCGAGATTGAGGTCGATCTCGGCGAGCCGCTCCCGGTCGCGCTCCAAGTGGTCCTCGGCCTCGCCGATCTCCTGATCGAGTCGCACCAGCTCGCCCTCGCGCCGACCGCGCGCCTCGTTGGCGAACTGGATCGCCTGCTCGGCCCGCGCGATCTCCGAGCCGACGGCGTAGAAGCGGCCCTGCACAGCGTTGAAGGTCTCCGAGGCACCCTGATAGTCGGCACGCCGCGCCTCGATATCGGCCTCGATCCGACGCTGCTGCGCGAGCCCCGCTTCGGTCCGTGTCTCGGTCTCGGCGAGTCGCTGCTCGCGGGTGCGGATCTCCTCGTCAAGCGCCTGCCAACGCAACGCCTTGAGCTCCAGATCCAGACGCCGCTCCTCGGCCTTGAGCTGCGTATAGCGCTCGGCGGAGGCGGCTTGGCGCTCCAGATGCTGGATCTGTTTGTTGACCTCGTCGCGCAGATCGTCGAGCCGGTCGAGGTTCTCGCGGGTCTGACGCATGCGGTTCTCGGTCTCGCGTCGTCGCTCCTTGTACTTGGAGATCCCGGCCGCCTCCTCCAGAAAGATCCGCAGATCCTCGGGACGCGCCTCGATGATGCGCGAGATCATCCCCTGCTCGATGATGGCGTAGGAGCGCGGCCCGAGACCCGTGCCGAGGAAGAGATCCTGAATATCGCGCCGACGGCAGCGCGTCCCGTTCAGAAAATAGGCCGACTGACCGTCGCGCGAGACCTGACGCTTGACCGAGATCTGATTGAAGGCGGCGTAGGCGCCGCCCGCACCGCCGTCGGCGTTGTCGAACACCAGCTCGATGCTCGCCGTACCGATCGGCTTGCGCCCGGTGCTGCCGTTGAAGATGACGTCGGCCATCGACTCGCCGCGCAGCATCTTCGCCGAGCTCTCGCCCATGACCCAACGCACGGCGTCGATGACGTTGGACTTGCCGCAGCCGTTGGGACCGACGACGCCGACCAGATTGCCGGGAAAGAGCACCGTCGTGGGGTCCACGAAGGATTTGAAGCCGGCAAGTCGGATCTTTTCAAGACGCATCCAAGAACCATACCGGAAGGAGACTCGGAGGAACAAGCCGGCCGAACGCAGCGCCGCGCAGCAGCGCCGCATGCGGACCGACGACGAGGCCCGATCACGCGATTTCGCCGTCCGCAGACCGACGCCTGACCTCCGAGTAGCGACCGGGGCACTGGATCTCGGGCAGCGGGCAACGAACGACATGACCCCGGGTGGTCTAGCCCCGGCGGACGATGACCTTAGCGGTCGAGCCGGATCTGTGCTATCAAGGTTTGCGTCCCCGCCAAGCGTCCGCGCGGGTCGGCGCGCCATGCGGACGGCGTACGATGCGGGCTCGCCTCCCGGAGCGACAACGATGATCCAGTGTACGGCCAAGCCAAGCCTCGCCTCGCTGTTCGTGGCGCTGACCCTCCTCGCGGGAGGGATCGGACACGCGCACGCAGCGGGCAGAGCCGATGCAACGTCGAAGCCGCCCAACATCCTCTTCATCGTCCTGGACGATATCGGAATCGACCAGTTCCGGACCTTCGGGTACGGTGGTCTGACGCCACCCGCCATGCCGAATATCGACCGAATCGCCGACGCCGGCGTTCATTTCCGAAATACCTGGTCGATGCCTGCATGCTCCGTGAGCCGAAGCGTTTTTTTCACCGGACGCTTCCCCCTGCGCACCAATCTCTACGCCGCCCTCGGGCCCGACGACCTGGCGAATTCGATGCTCTCCCCGTGGGAGACGACCCTGCCGAAGCTATTGAAGGAACGCGACTACGAGAGCGCACTCTTCGGCAAATTCCATATCGGCCTGCAGGGCAACAATCCGTTCGGCGACAGGATGCCCGCATCCCTGGGTTGGGACTACTTCTCCGGCTGGCTCGACGAAACCGGCGACCCCTCGTCGATCGACACGACGGCCGGCGGCGTCGGCCCGCAAGGCACCTATGCCTGCGGCTATGTCCCGGGTGCACGGGATGGCGGTGCCGACGCGGGAGCTTGCTACTCCGGCGACGGGAGCTGCCGCGTCATGGCAGGGACCGGACCCAACCCACCCGGTCGCGCCTGCAGGGATAGCGGCGGCATCTTCGACCCGGAGGAAGTCTGTCGACAACCGCGTCCGTCGTATATCGACTTCAACCTGATGAGCGCGCACTACGTCTCGCCGCTGGTGATCAATCGGCCTCACGGCGTCGTGCGCAGGTTACCCCTGACGGACGTGCGTGCGCGCACCTACCGAGGCAGCGTGCCGGTCGACGCCGCCATCGAGTGGATCGAGCAGCGCGCCGGCGATAAGCCGTGGATGGCGACCGTCAGCTTCGCCACGGTGCACACGCCGTTGCAGGCACCGCCATTGCACCTGCTTGCGCCGGATGCACGCGACACCAACGCACTGGATTGCTCGGCTGTCGGCGCCTTTCCGATCCTGAGCAATCAGATGATCGAGGCGCTCGACACCGAGGTCGGGCGCCTTCTGCTCGAGACCGGGATCGTGAAACGCCGCCGCCGAGATGGCGCACTCCGATACAACCCGGAGAATACCGATACGATGCTGGTCATCGTCAACGACAACGGGTCGCTCGGCTACACGGTGAAACAGCCGTTCGACGGCGCCCGGTCGAAAGGCACCGTTTACCAGACCGGGGTCTGGACGCCGCTCATCGTCGCCGGCCCCCTGGTGGAGGAGCCCGGTCGCGAGGTCACGCACATGACCAACATCGCGGATCTCTATGAATTGTTCGGCGAGCTCGCGGGAATCGACGTCCACGAGCGCGTGCCGCGAACGCTCGATTCGATGCCTATGCTGCCGTACTTGGTCGATCCGATGCAGGACAGTATCCGCCAGTGGAATTTCACCCAGATCGGGCTGAACCTACAAGCCGATGGCGCTCTGAACGGGCCCTGCCAGTTCGCCAACAGCTGCTCGCATATTCCGGTCACCAAGGGCGTGTGCGAGGACAACGGCGGGGTCTGGTTCGGCCAGGGCGCCGACGGCTTCTCGGATGGCGTGCCGATTCCCTCGGAAGGCTTCACATACTGTTGCGAGGTCCAGCAGTGGCTGACCGAGCAAGTTCCGCCGCAGGACACGGTCGACATCTTGCCGCAGAGCGGCGTCGCCATCCGCAACGACACGTTCAAGTTGGTGCGAAACAACACCAAGGACTACGATCCGACCACCAACGCCTGCGTCGACAGCGAGAGCGACGAGCTCTACGAGATCGACGAAGCCAGGCCTGTTCCGAAACTCGACACGGAAGAGGCCATGCTGGACGAGCCATTCACCTCGGTGCAACAGGCCAACTACGACGCCTTGTCGGACCAACTCGCCGTGATCCTGTCCTCGCAACCCCCCTGCTCCGGCGACGGCAACATCGACGGCGTCGTCGACATCCGGGATCTGGTCGCCTATCGAGCCCTTCGGTGGCTCTCGCGCGGCACGTCGAGCTGGTACGATCTCGATTTGAATGGCCTGACCAACTCTGCCGATGCAGCAACCGTCCGGCAGAACCTCGGCACAATCTGTTCGAAGTAAGGCTGCCCGATATGTCCCGATTGATCGACATGATGAAAGACTTGCGACGGCTCTCCTTGCCCATCCTCGCCGGGCTCGGGCTCGCGATGCCCGTATCGAGTGCCGAGAACGCCTTCGTCACCGACGCCGAGCCCCCCGTACCCTCGAGCGTCCAAGCGGGTACGCCCTGGAAGGAAGCGGATACTCCGCTCCCGCCTTGGCCGCGGGACGCGGATCTGGTCGAACTGGTCCCGGACGGTCCGGATTCAGCCCTCCGATATTTCATCGACAGCGCCAACCTGCGGGTCGGCTCCGACGATGTCGTGCGCTATACGCTCGTTGCGGAGGGACGCGGCGGGACCCGCAACCTCTCGGTGGAGGGTATCCGCTGTACGCCGAAGGGTGCGTACAAGACCTATGCCTACGGCGCCGGCGAACGGTTCGTTCCGATCGACTCGGAAGAATGGTTGCCGCTCCCCGCCCACGACGGGGAACGCTGGCGCCACGACCTGTGGCGGTTTCACTTCTGCATCCCGCAGGCCTTCGCGCCGCGTCCGAAGATCGACATGGTCCGCTCGCTCGAGGGGCGTATCTCGCCGCGCCAGAACATGGGTTTTCTGCCGGACTGACGACGCCGAGCGCATCGACACCCGTGCGTGCGCGGCCCGACCCGATCGATCGACTGGAAACTCCGGTGCCCAGCCCGCATGATCCTGCCAGCGCCGCAACCGGCGCCGAGGCTTTGCCTGTCTTCACCCGCCGGTCGTCCCGGCACCGGGGCCGGAGCCACTGCAGGGCGCAACCCTTGATCTTCTTGACCCGTGAACCGATCAGGCCACATCCATGACGAACCCATTGCTCGAGACTACCGGCCTCCCGGCCTTCTCACGGATCCGTCCCGAACACGTCGAGCCCGCCATCGACGTCTGTCTCGCCGACTGTCGTGCCGAGATCGAGCGCCTGACCCGCGAGGTCTCGGTGCCGACCTGGGAGAGCTTCGTCGAGCCGCTGGACGAGATCGACGACCGTTTGAGCCGCGCCTGGTCTCCGGTCGGGCATCTCAACGGGGTCCTGAACAGCGATGAGCTGCGCGCCGCCTACAACGCCTGCCTGCCGAAGCTCAGCGATTACGGCACCGAGGTCGGACAGAACGAGGATCTCTTGCGCGGCTACCAGGCGGTCGCCGCGCAAGAGCACCTGAACCCGGCCCAGCGTAAGCAATTGGAGAACGCGCTGCGTGACTTCCACCTCTCGGGCGTCGACCTTCCCGCCGATAAGAAGGCGCGCTACAAGGCCATCAGTCAGGAGCTCTCGCAGCTCACGACGAAATATTCCGAGAACCTGCTCGACGCCACCAATGCCTGGAGCAGGCTGATCGAGGACGAAGCGAAGCTCGCGGGTCTGCCCGAATCCGCACTGGGTCTGGCCCGGCAGAACGCCGAGCAACGGGGCCAGGCCGGCTGGCTCTTCACGCTCGACCTGCCGTCCTACATGCCGGTTATGACCTATGCGGACGACCGGGACCTGCGCTTCGAGCTGTATCAGGCCTACGGGACGCGCGCCTCCGATCAGGGGCCGCATGCCGGACAGTGGGACAACGGCGAAATCATGGAGCGTATCCTGGCGCTGCGTCACGAGTTGGCCGGGCTGCTTGGATTTGCGAGCTATGCCGAGCGCTCGCTCGCGACCAAGATGGCCCGCTCGCCGGAGGAGGTGCTCGCCTTTCTGAACGACCTGGCCGAGCGCTCGGTCGGTCAAGCCCGCAAGGAGCTCGCGGAGCTCGAGGCGTTCGCGCGCGAGCAGCACGGAGTCGAGAAGCTGGAGCCGTGGGACGTCGGTTACTATGCCGAGAAGCTGCGCCTGCATCGCTATCAAATCAGTCAGGAAGAGCTGCGTCCCTACTTCCCGATCTCGCGTGTCCTCTCGGGTTTGTTCGGCGTCGTCGAGCGCCTCTTCGGGGTCAAGATCCAGGAGGCCGAATCATTCGATACCTACCACCCGGATGTGCGTTTCTTCGAGATCCGCGACGGCGTATCCGGGGCGCTGCGCGGCCAGTTCTATCTCGACCCCTTCGCACGTCAGAACAAGCGCGGCGGCGCCTGGATGGACGTCTGCACCAACCGGATGCACACCAGTCGTTGCGACCAGCTCCCGGTCGCCTATCTGGTCTGCAACTTCACCCCGCCGGTCGGTGAGAAGCCCTCGCTCCTGACCCACAACGAGGTCGAGACACTCTTCCACGAGTTCGGCCACGGGCTGCACCATATGCTGACCAAGGTCGACTATCCCGGGGTCGCCGGGATCAACGGGGTGCCTTGGGACGCGGTCGAGCTGCCCAGCCAGTTCATGGAAAACTGGTGCTGGGAGCGTGAATCGCTGGACCTCTTCGCCGCCCATTGGGAAACCGGCGCATCCATACCGCAAGGGCTCTACGAGCGCATGACCGCAGCGAAAAACTTCCAGTCGGCCATGCAGATGGTGCGGCAACTGGAGTTCGCGCTGTTTGATTTCCGCCTGCATCTGGAATACGACCCGGCGCGCGGCGGCCGCGTCTACGAAATCATCGAGGAGGTCCGCGACCGGGTGGCCGTGATCCGCCCGCCTGCCTTCAACCGTTTCGCCCACGCCTTCTCGCACATCTTCGCCGGCGGCTATGCCGCAGGCTATTACAGCTACAAATGGGCCGAGGTCCTGTCGGCGGACGCCTTCTCGCTGTTCGAAGAAAAGGGCGTCTTCGATGCGGACACAGGCCGGTCCTTCCGCGAAAACATCCTGGAGAAAGGCGGATCCGAAGACGCCATGGTCCTTTATGTGCGGTTCCGGGGGCGCGAGCCGAATACGGATGCGTTGCTGCGTCATTCCGGTATCGCGGCTTAAACTGCGTTCGGAGTACGGGATAAGAAATGAAGTATCACGACCTGCGTGACTTTATCGAGCAGCTTGAGCAACGCGGCGAGCTCAAACGCATCCGGATGGAGGTCGACCCCTATCTCGAGGTGACCGAGATCTGCGACCGGACGCTGCGTGCCGGCGGGCCGGCACTGCTGTTCGAACGGCCGAAGGGGTCGAAGATACCTTTGCTGGGCAACCTGTTCGGGACGACCCGTCGCGTGGCTCTGGGCATGGGCGAGGAGTCGGTCGAGGCGCTGCGCGAGGTCGGCAAGCTGCTTGCCTTTCTCAAGGAGCCGGATCCGCCGAAGGGGATGAAAGAGGCGTGGCAGTCGCTGCCGATCTTCAAGAAGGTGCTCGACATGGCCCCGAAGGTGCGGCGCAACGCGCCCTGCCAAGAGGTCGAATTCAGCGGGGAGCACGTCGATCTAGGGCGTCTTCCCATTCAGCATTGCTGGCCGGGCGATGCCGCGCGCCTGATCACCTGGGGCCTGGTCATCACCAAGGGGCCGGAAAAGGCGCGCCACAACCTCGGCATCTATCGCATGCAGGTGCTCGGACGCAACCGGGTCATCATGCGGTGGCTCGCCCACCGCGGCGGTGCGCTCGACTTTCGCGACTGGCAACGTGCCCATCCCGGCAAGCCCTTCCCGGTGAGCGTCGCGCTCGGGGCCGACCCGGCAACCATCCTCGGGGCGGTCACGCCGGTCCCGGACACACTCTCCGAATATGCCTTCGCCGGCCTGCTGCGCGGCAGCCGCACCGAGCTGGCGGCCTGCAAGGAGTCCGATCTCCAGGTGCCGGCCAGTGCCGAGATCGTTCTCGAAGGCCATATCTATCCGGACGACAGGGCACCGGAGGGGCCTTTCGGCGACCACACGGGGTACTACAACGAGGTCGGCGAGTTTCCGGTCTTCACCATCGAGCGCATCACCCAGCGCCGCGAGCCCATCTATCACAGTACCTACACGGGGCGTCCGCCGGACGAGCCGGCCATCTTGGGCGTGGCCTTGAACGAGGTCTTCGTGCCGATCCTCCAAAAACAGTTTCCCGAGATCCGCGACTTCTACCTGCCGCCCGAGGGTTGCTCGTATCGCCTGGCGGTGGTCAGCATCAAGAAGCAATATCCGGGACACGCCAAGCGGGTCATGATGGGTGTCTGGTCCTTCCTGCGTCAGTTTATGTATACCAAGTTCGTCATCATCGTGGATGAGGACGTCTGTACGCGCGACTGGAAGGATGTGATCTGGGCGATGACGACCCGGATGGATCCGGCGCGCGACACGGTGATGATCGAGAACACGCCGATCGACTATCTGGACTTCGCCTCTCCGGTCTCGGGGTTGGGATCGAAAATCGGCTTAGATGCCACGAATAAGTGGCCGGGGGAGACGACGCGCGAATGGGGAAGCCCGATCCTGATGGACGAAGCGGTGCGCGAACGGGTCTCCGGGATCTGGGACAGTCTCGGAATCGGTGCTCCGGGCGTAGCAACCGACGGCGAGGCAGGCAAACGACATCGAGGGTAGGAATCGACGCCGGCGACGCAAAGCGCCCCGACGACGATCTTGTCTAGGTCATGAGACGAGCAGCTGGATCAGTAGCGACCCCCACCGCCGCGTGGACGTTCGGCACGTGGACGTGCCTCGTTGACAGTGAGCTTGCGTCCTTTGAAGTCGGTTTCGTTCAGCGCCTTGATGGCCGCATCCGCCTCCGAGTTATTGGGCATATCGACGAACCCGAAACCTTTGGACTGACCGGAGAACTTATCCTTGATCACCTCCGCGGCGGCAAGATCACCGAACTCTCCGAAGACGTCCCGCAGATCGTCGTCAGTCACGCTATAGGTCAGGTTTCCTACATAGATCCTCATCGCTGTCTCTCATGCTGGTGTGCGTTGGTCGAGCCAAGACTGCCGAGCTGCCAACACACAAGCCGACTCGACAACGGGTAGCACAAACCCCGCACCCGCGCGGAGATCCGGCGGCACGGGAGATGGGCACGGGAAAGGGATTTGGGCATTCAAACTGGATCCGAGGCCGGCCTTATGACGGACGGACATCCGACACGGCCTCATCGTGACTCTGTTGCGTCAGGCTGATTCCGCGCATCCTGTCCTGCACCATGTCGTGCACCGGAACCCCGGAAGCGCCGCGATTCACTCCTGATGAAAGCTAGTGCATCGTGTGCGAGGCGTCAACTGCGTTTCATTGAAAAAAATGTGACGATTGGTCAAGCGGACATCCGATTCGCGGGGAGGAGCAACCTGCGAGCCGGCCTGCACGATCGCCCAGACAAGCCTTGTCGCATCAAATCGATGGCTCCGGGTGCGCGCCAAGCCCGACGCCGAATCCCGCATCGCCGGGGTGCGGCCTCATCGAGGCCATCGAGCGCCCGCCGGATGCCGGCGGCACCGGGTCGGCATCTCATCGACTGCACACGCAGGGTGAAACCGACAGGCGACCGACCGAGGCGACGAACGGCTCGGTCGGTCGTAACGTCCGGATCAATTGTTGCTGAAGCTGCCGCGCTGATGCTCGTCCACGAGCACCCCGCCCAAGGCACCCACGCCGGCACCGATGAGCGCACCGCGGCCGGCGTTGCCGCTCAATGACCCGATGAGCGCGCCGCTGGCCGCGCCCATACCGGTGCCTGTGGCGACACGCGAGGTGGTTGTGCTTCCGCAACCGCCGAGCAGAAGGATACAGGCCAGAGCTGCCGTAACTGTCGTGACTTTCATCGTTGGAATCTCCGAAGCGGCAAGGGCATCGAGCCGGCGGCCGACGCCCGATGGATCGAGGAGCTACTTCTTACCCGTGCACGGATATTTAGCTGCAAGCGCGCGAACCACTCCTTTGACAGGCTGCTCGCCCATCAACTCCTTGTTCCCCGCGTTGGCCTGCGCCCAAGCCACAAACGCCTCGCGCGCATCCTCGATCGTGGCGTCTTGGGGGTAACAGACGAGGCGCTTCAGCCCGTTGCGGGCCGTGACGCCGTCGTGATATTGGACGGTCGCCTCGAGGAAGGCGCGGCAGGCCAGCGAGGCGATCAGATGTCCGTCGGCATCCGGTGCGACCGAGCAGATTCGATACAGATTTTCGGTCGAGTCGTAGTGGAAGTCCGCTTCCTGCAGCGCACTGGCAGGGGATACGAAGACAGCGGTTGCCAGCAGTGCAGCAAGCATTGCGGGCCCTTGTCGGTAAGAACGCGTCATCGATGGCTCCTTATGGATGGTCGGGTCCGATCATGCCCGGGCTCAAGGTCGCATCGAGCACCGAGCAGGCAGCTCGGCCGTGGATGACCGAAGTGTCCCGCGTGACCGGGTGCAACGCCTCTGCGACGAGCGCTGCACGCTCGAATCATATCCGCCAAAAGCGTCCGAGGATACGCACACGCGGATCCTCTAGAAGATCCCGCGCAGACCCTCGGCCAACGACGGGTAACGAAACACGACACCCAATCCTTCGCGCAGCCGATCGTTGCGCAAACGACGCGACTCGCTCAGGTAGGAGAGCATGCCCTCGGAGAGGCGATCGGCGGCCTCCTCGAGGCCGATCAAGGGCGGGCTCGGCAACCCCGCAGCGGCGGCCACGTCGAGAAAATAGTCCGTCATGGTGCTCGGATGACCGTCGCAGGCGTTGTAGAGCGCACCCGACGGCGCCCGCTCCATCGCTGCGATACAGGCCGCGACCAGGTCATCGACATGGATCCGGTTGGTGTAGGGCGAATCCTCCGGCCTGACCATGGGTGCACCCGCCCGCAGGCGCTCCAGGGGCAATCGGTCGGGGCCGTAGATGCCCGCGACGCGCAGGATCACCAGATCCCGGCCGCTCGCCGCGCTCCAACGGCGCAGCGTCTCCTCGGCATCCAGGCGCCTTTGCGAGCGGGCCGCAACAGGTGCGACCGGGTGTGTCTCGTCGATCCAGGCACCCGCACAATCGCCGTAGACGCCCGTCGTACTGATATAGACAACGCGCCGCGGATGACCGTAGCGCTCGAAGACATCGACGAGATGTCGTGTACGAGTGTCTTGAACCCCGCTCCCCGGCGGCGGCGCGAAATGAAAGACCCGCGCCTCGGCGAGCCCGAGATCGCCGATGTTACCGGCCGCGAGATCGTAGCGTAAGCCCTTGATGCCGAGCTGCTCAAGCCGAGCAACCCCGGCGTCGGACCGCACGATGCCGGTGACGGCCTCGCCCTGCTCGCGGTATTGGCAGGCAAGACGAGTGCCTACATATCCACACCCGACGACGATTTGCTCGTTCATCATCCGACCTGCCTCATGTTTGCGAAAGCGGCATGAGATGCCTCAAGATGGTTGAATCGCGTGCGCGGCGCAAACCCGCATTGCACCGGGCATCATGGCGTCGAGAGTACCCGACACCTCGGCTCAGACGCGCGTCAAAGAATCGAAAAATCAATCATGAAACCGCGTCTCTACCCCGGCCGCAGGTAAAGATGAGGCCGGGCCAAACCAAAACCATCGCCTAATGACTTCGGACGCGGTTTAATCACGACATGAGCTTCACGATTCGAACCCTCCCCGCGGAACATCGCTTCGATGTCGAGCGGGACGAAACCATCCTTGCTGCCGCGCTGCGCCAAGGCGTCGGCCTGCCTTACGGCTGTCGAGACGGCAAGTGCGGATCCTGTGCGGTCCATCTGCTCGAGGGCCGGGTCGACTACCCGAGCGGCCGGACGGATGCGCTCGAAGGCCAGCCCGAGGACACCTGCCTGACCTGCCAGGCCGTGCCGGCTTGCGATCTGCTGTTGCGCGTGCGCGAGGTCCCGTCGGTCGCACACATCGAGGTCCGCACGCTGCCCTGTCGGGTCTCGCGCAAGGAGCGCCTGAACCACGACGTCATGCGCCTCTTCCTGAAGCTGCCGGAGAACCAACGACTGCAATTCCTCGCCGGCCAGTACTTGGACTTTATCCTGCGCGACGGCCGGCGGCGGGCCTTCTCCATCGCCAATGCGCCCCACGACGACGCGGAACTCGAGCTGCATGTCCGGCATGTCCCCGGCGGCGAGTTTACCGCCTATGTCTTCGAGAGCATGCCCGAGAAGAGCATCCTACGCATCCAGGGACCGATGGGGACCTTCGTGCTTCGCGAGGACTCGGATCGCCCGATCATCCTGATGGGCGGAGGCACCGGGTTCGCCCCGCTGAAAGGGATGATCGAGCACGCGATCCATATCGGACTCGACCGCCCCATCGATCTCTATTGGGGCGTACGTGCGCAGCGCGACCTCTACCTGACCGATCTGCCGGCAATCTGGTCGAAGCAACTGCCCTCCTTCCGCTTTGTCCCGGTGCTCTCGGAGCCGGATCCGGATTGGCAGGGACGCACCGGATTCGTTCACATGGCCGTCCTCGAGGATCACCCGGACCCGAGCGGATTCGATCTCTACATGAGCGGACCGCCCGTCATGGTCGAGGCCGGGCGTATCGCCTTCGAGGCCGCGGGTCTCGACCGAGATCGCATGTTTTCGGACGCCTTCGAATACGCCACCGACACCAAGGTGCCCGAGTCGAAGGACGCCGGGGCGGCCTGAGCTTGTCCTGCCGCTCGCAGCGGGGCACACTCCCGCGCCCGATGGACCTCTTCGCGATCTCGGAGCAACCGCTTATGCGCCCTATCCGGCTTGCCGTGGCGTTCGGCCTTGCCGTCCTGCTGAACCTCGGCTGTGCGCCCGGCCCCTTGAGCACGACCTGGATCGCGCCCGGGATACCGCCGACGCCGTATCGCGACCTGATCGTTTTCGGCGTCTCCACCAACCCGATCGTGCGCCGCGCCTACGAGGACAATTTCGTCGAAGCCCTGAAAGCTGCCGGCGTCCAGGCCCGTGCGGCGCATACCCTGCTCTCGGATCGCGATGTCGGCCGGGCGCGGGCGGTGCAGGAGGCCGTCGGACGATCCGGGGCCGACGGGGTCATCGTCACCTACCTTGCGGGCGAGAACCCGGAGGCCGTGCCGAGCGGTGCACGCACCCATGTGGTTCCGAGCCTTTACGGCCGCCTCTACCCGTATTATGGTCACATCCTGAGCGAGGTCACCGCACCCGGTTATTACGCCAAGTATCCCGCGCTTCGACTCGAGACCAATCTCTACGACGCGGGACGCGCAACGCTGGTCTGGTCCGGTCGCTCCGACACCCTGGATCCGAGCTCCGAGCAGACCATGATCAGCGAGGTCATCGCTGCCGTGATCGGTAAACTCAAGGCGGATGGTTTTCTGCCGACATCATAGTGCCTCTCCGGCCACCAGGGTCGAGCTGCTCCGCCGTCGTCGCGGGCAGTCGCCACAGTCAGCGGGGATGCTCGCATCACGACGGACCTTGCCGATGTCGAAGCTGTCGGTTGCATCAACGCAGTACCGCTCGCGCTCGGAGCACGGAGGCTTGGCTGTCGTGCCGTCCAGAAGGTCACACATCGGCGTCGCGCCGCACGGTCTCGCCGTGTGGATGCTGGTCATGATCCTCGCAGGGGGCGAAGCGCTCGCCACGCAATCCTCGCCCGATCCCGACGAGGCTCCGCTCGGCGATCTGCTCAGTCTCCTCGAGCAGGAGACCGAGCTGGCGACCCGCAGCGGGATGAACGCGGACTTCGTCCCCGGTATGGCGACGATCCTGTCCGGAACCGACATGCTCGCCCGCGGAGCGCGCACGGTCTGGGAGGCGCTCTCGCTGGTCCCCGGCATCAGCCAAGGGCTCGAGATGACGGGTGAGCGCCAGGTCCTGAGCCGCGGCGTCGGCTTCGGCTATGCCTCGGGGAACATCAAGTTTCTGCTCGACGGTGTGTCGATGAACTCGACCCTGTTCGCCACCGCGAACCCGGTCCTGAACATCCCCATCGAGCAGATCGAGCGCATCGAGGTCATCCGTGGACCCGGCTCCTCGGTGCATGGCGAGTATGCCTTCGCCGGCGTGGTGAACGTCATCACCCGGCAAAGCGATCGCACGATCCACGCTCAGGCCAACGAGCGCGTCGCTGCCGGCGGGGGCGCGATCTGGCACTGGAGCGACCCGCAGCGCGATCTGACCGCCTCGATCAATCTGGCCGGACTTGCCGGCAACGGCGGCGTCGCCGTCCGCGAGGATGCACTCTACGCGATCGGCGAGCCCGAGCTCTCCAACGCACCCGGCCCGTCGAACGAAGCAAGCCGCTATCGCGGGGCCTTCGCCGATCTGCGCTGGCGCAAGACCTCTCTGGCGATCAAGATCCTGGACGACGACTACGGCGATCATTTCGGGGTCAATCACTTCCTGCCGCCGTCGGATGACCGACTCGTCTCCGGTCAGCGCTATCTCTCGGCTCAAATCGCCCAAGACCTCCTGCTGTCGGATGCGCTGGATGCACGGATCCGGCTCGAGACGCTGCAATACGAGCGCACACGCGATCGGCTCTACGTCTTCCCGCCGAGTTATTTCGACACGCAACCGGTCTTCATGGATCAGGACTACCGCGAGACACGCTACCTCGGGGCTGCGGATCTGCACTGGCGCGGTTGGGACCGGCATGGACTCCTGCTGGGATTGGAGGCCAGCCAGGTGCAGGTCGACCGAGCGAGCTGGAGCTGGGCCAACCTGCCGTTCGAGGTCCCCGAAACCTGGCTGGATACGGACCTCGACCGACGGATTCTCAGCGCGATCCTCCAGGACGAGATCCGCGCAAGCGAGCGCGTCACGGTCACGGCGGCGCTGCGTCTGGACGACTACAGCGACCTCGGCGCCTTCCTCACACCCCGTCTGGCCGCCGTCTGGCGCATCGACGAGGCCAACATCCTCAAGATCCAATACGCCCAAGCGTTTCGACCGCCGACCTTCTACGAGCGGGAATATCCGGGCCGCGAGTCCATCGCTGCCGGGGCGATCGCGACCTACGAGCTGGGCTACATCCTCAAGCAATCCCGCTGGGAAGGACGTCTGATCCTGTTTCAGTCCGACCTCGCCGATCCGATCGTCTTCGGTGACGACGACGCGGGGTTCATCAACAGCGCGGATGCGCGTCTGCGCGGTGTCGAGCTGGAATACGAGGTCCGCCTCGGTCCCCGCGTGAAGGTCGACGCGAATCTCTCCTACGTGAATACGCTCTCGCGCGAGACCGACCGACCGCTGCCCGGCGGCACCGATACGCTGGCCAATCTGGCCGTCATTTGGCGCCCGCTCGATCCCTGGACCGCGGCGCTGCAGCTGCGCTACGTCGGCGATCGAAGCCGCCCCGAATCCGACCCGCGCGATTCGGTCTCGGGCTACGCGATGGCGGATCTCACCCTGAGCTATCAGCGCGGCGGACCAGGCGTGTTCGCGCATCTCGGGGTCAAGAATCTGACCGACGAGGCTGTGCGCTACCCCGATCTGCCGACCGCCTTCGGCGGGGTGGAGCTGCCCTACCCGGATGGCTATCCCCGACCCGGGCGGAGCTGGTGGTTGTCCGTCGGCTACCGCTTTTGAGGGGCGCCGACACGATGCCGCCGAGCACAGGAGCCAGCCGCCGGTGTCTTGGCGCTGCACTGCTTCTGTGTCTCGGACTCGTCGCCACGCACGGCTGGACCCAGTCGCTCTGGCAGGAGGATGAGCAGCGGTTTCGCGTCGGGCTCAAGCTCTTTCCCGCCGTCCTCGGCGCCGTAGAAGACCTCGAGGACATGCGCACGAGCGGCGGACAGCTCGAGATTCGCGTCGTTTACGAAGGGTCAGACACCATCGCCCGAGAGGCCGCCTCGGCGCTGCGCGGGATCGGCCGGATCCGCGAGATCCCGTTGAATGTGCAGACCCTGAGCGCAGAGGCATTGGACGCGGACGATTCGCTGCTCGGCGGCATCTTCGTCGCCAGCGTGAACGTCGGGGGCAAGCGGCTTCGCCGCTGGTCGGAGCGTCATCGCACCCTGGTCTTCTCCCCCTTCGCGGGTGATGTGGAGGCCGGCGCCGTGGCGGGAATCCATGTCGCGGACCGTATCCTCCCTTTCGTCAACCTGCCCCAGGCAGAGCGCGCCGATGTTCGGTTCAAGCCGTTTTTCCTCAAGGTCGCACGCCCCTATGAGTAGCCCGGCATGAACGACAGGGCCTTGCCCACACGCCGTCGGTTCTCGCTGACGCTCGAGCGCAACCTCGCTGTGATCTTTGCGCTGCTCGGGATCCTGCTCACGACGCTGATCGCGCTGCATTGGGTGTTGGTCATCGAGCCGACCCTGCGCGCGGACGCCGAGAGCCGCTCTCGCGCATTCGCCCAGGCCCAGACCAGCGGAATCGAGACGCTGCTGCGCAACGAAGGGCGGCCCGACGAGCTCGCCAACGCGATCCGAACCGAGCTCGACGCCGTGCTGCTGCTCAAGGATGAGTCCACCGGCACACCCTTCGTGCGACGGATCACCCTAGTCCTCGACGAGGATCTGGTCACGCTTCCAACCGCCAGTCTCGAACTGGCGCGAGGGGTCGAGCAGTGTATGGACTGTTTTGTCACCCAGGTCCCGCTTTACGACCCGGACGGCCATCTTCTGGTCGGGATCGCCACCTTTTATTCCAGTCCGCAGTTCCTGAACGATCTGGTTCGCAGCGTCCGCGGCAAGCTCCTGTGGGTCGGCGGCGCCATGCTCCTGGTCATCGGATTCGCCTGGTTCGGGGCCAGCCGTGTGTTGCGCAGGCTCGCCGAGAGCGAGTCCAACCTGCGTACCCTGTTCGAGGCCGCACCCTTCCCGATGATTTTGGCCGAGCACGGCCCGGGAGGGGTCACTCAAGCCAACCAAGCGGCCAAGACCTATCTCGCCTTGGAGCCCGACAGCACCGGACGCCTGAACAGCGCAGCCTGGGAGGCACTCGCCGCCGACGGCCTCCCCGCCGGGATCGGCGAGCAGCGCGAGACGCAGATCCTGACCCGAGACCTGAGTCGACGCTGGGCCGTGGTCTCGGCCATACCGATTCGGTTTTCGGGCGTCTCGAGCCGGATCGTCTCCTTGGCCGACATCTCGGAGTTGAAGGCGACCCAACAAGAGCTGCGCATGGCCTCGTTGACGGATGGCCTGACCGGGGCCTACAACCGACGCTATCTTCTTCAGAAGCTCGCCGAGGAGATCGAGCGCGCCAGACGCTACGGCGACGCGCTCTCGGTCATCCTGCTCGACCTGGATGCCTTCAAGACGATCAACGATACCTTCGGGCATCGTGTGGGGGACGAGGTCCTGGTGAAGGTCGCCTCGACCTTGCGCACATGCGTGCGCGACGTCGATGTCAGCGGCCGTTACGGGGGCGAGGAGTTCCTCGTGATCCTGCCGCATGCTTGCGCCACCGTGGCCATCGAGGTTGCCGAGCGTATTCGCAGCGCAGTGAAGGCGCTGACCTGGAGTCAGAACGGGCTTCGGGTCACCGTCAGCAGCGGTGTGTGCGAATATGCGGGGCAGGATGTCGACGGCCTTGTCGAGATCGCGGATCAAAGGCTCTATCGAGCCAAAGAAGGGGGCAGGGATCGTGTGGTGGGTGCGTCCTGATCGGGATGACACGAATCGGCCGGCAACGGGGCGCACAATCGCTGTCTGCGCGCCCGATCTGCGATCGTCGGAGCCGCCTGTCTCGAATCCGCTCCGTGCAATCGCGACGCCGCGCCGGTACATGACCCGATCCGGACCGAGACCCTCTTGACCCGCAAAACACTCCTCCGAAGCATCGGCACCTCCGGCTGCGGATCGCGGCGCCTGTTGATGCGCGCGGCGATCGCCTTGGCGCTGTCGGTACTGATCATCGGATCGCTCGGAGCCTGGTGGTCGGTCGCGCTGGCGGATCGCGAGATGAAGGAGCGCTTGCTCCTGGAGACGCGGCTCTTGGCGCAATCGCTGAACGTCGAGCGTATCACCACCCTCTCGGCCGACCTCTCCGACCTCGAAAAACCCGAATATCAGCGTCTCAAGAAGCAACTCTCCGACATCGCGCGGACCGATCCGCGCTACCGGTTCGTCTATCTGATGGGCCGTCGGGCGGATGGGCAGTTGTTCATCTTCGTGGACAACGAGCCACCCGATTCCGAGGATTACTCGCCGCCCGGCGACATCTATGCGGAGGCGTCCGAGGGCGAGCGGGGGGTCTTCGCGACCGGCGACGAGCATGTGGAAGGACCGCTCGTCGACCGTTGGGGGACCTGGGTCTCGGCCCAGGCGCCGCTCTTCGAGCCGAGCCAGGCCGTCCAAGACGGCGTCGTGGCCGTGCTCGGCATCGACGTGGATGCGCGCACCTGGCGGGTCGAACTCGCGAAGGCCACCGTGCCGACACTTGTACTGACGCTCGCGCTGATCTTGATCCTACTGACGGGTACGGCCTTGCTGCTCGGGCGCGCCCGGCTCGACGCGCGTGTCGCGCACCGGTTACGGCACCTGGAGCCGGCACTGGCCCTGATCTTGGGGCTCGCCTTGACCCTCTTCGCTGCATGGACAACCCATCTACGCGAGGGCCATGCCCGCGACTGGTCATTCGCCCAATTGGCGAGCGCGCGTACCGAGGCGATCGCCGGAACCTTGCGCAACCTGCGCGACACCGAGCTGGAGGGGTTGGCGAGCTTCATCGAGAGTTCGGCGGTCGTCACTGCGGAGGACTTTGCCCGCTACACGACCTATCTCACCGACAATCCCGCCGTACGCGCATGGGGTTGGGCGCCGCGGGTGGACGCAGCGGACCGGGATGACTTCGGCGCACGGGCGGAGGCCGCCGGCATCGGGGACGTGCGGATCTGGCAAGAGGACGTACAGAGGGGGCGCGCACCCGTGACGGATGGCGACAATCACTACCCCGTCCTCTTCGTCGCGCCGTCCACGACAGCCAACGTCCAGGTGTTCGGTTTCGACCTTGCTGCGGATCCACAACGCCGTGCCGCCATCGAGGCGGCAACACTCAGCCACCTGCCCACGGCAAGCGAACCCATCACCTTCGTGCTGGAGCCAGGGAGCCCGAAGGGTATCCGTGTCTTTCAACCGGTCTTCGGCGACTCGGGCGATGTCCGCGGTGTTGTCGCCGCCGCGTTGCGCATGGGCACCCTTGTGCTGAGCGACGGACCGGACAAGGCCACGCGCCTGCAGATCGCTTATCTACACCGCTCGGGAGACTTCGAGCCGCTCGCATCGGATTGGAATCCGAATGGCCTGCTGCCCGTCGGGCCGTCGCTGACCCGCCTCATTCCGATCTTCGGTGAAGTCTTCGCGGTGACGGCCTACGCGGGTCCGGAGTTCATGAGCAGGCATCCCGTCAGGGCGGGATGGATCACGGCGCTCACCGGACTCGCCCTGACGGCCGCACTCGCGCTCGTGGTCGCTGTGCTGGCGCGTCGCCATGCGGGTTTGGTCGGTCTGGTCAACGCCCGTACGGAGGAACTCAACCGGTTCTTCATGACCGGACTCGACATGTTCTGCATCTTGAGCGCCGATGGCGTCTTCCTGCGCGTCAATCCGGAATGGGAGCGCGCCCTCGGCTACCCGCCCGAGGAATTGGAAGGACGTCGCTTCCTCGATTTCGTGCATCCCGACGACCGCGAGGCGACGAGCGCGGCACACGGGCACCTCGATGCACAGGGGACGATCCTGGATTTCGAGAACCGCTACCGCAGCCGGGACGGCGGCTACCGCTGGATCGAGTGGCGCTCCTTCCCCAGCGGGGAGCTGATCTATGCCGCTGCACGCGACGTGACCGGGCCCAAGCAAGCGCAGGCCGAGACCGCGCGACGGCTGAAGCTGGAAAGCGCTGCAGCCGCGATCTCCGCTCGTTTCGCGAGGGCCCGCCCGGAGAACTTCGACGCCATTCTCGATCAGGCACTCGAAAGGCTGGGCGAGCTCCTCGAGGTCGAGCGGGCCTACCTGTTCCGTTTCTCGGAGGACGGCGCGCGCATGACCAACACCCACGAGTGGTGTGCCCCGGGCATCGCATGCGGGATGGGACGTGCGCAGGACCAACCGGTCGAGGGGATCCCTTGGTGGAAGGCTCGGATGGCAGCAGGCGAGCCGGTCCTGATCCCCGACGTAGCCGCCCTGCCCGACGAGGCGGCAGCCGAGAAAGCGGAGCTTCTTGCTCAAGGCATCCAGTCGCTCTTCTGCCTGCCGATGGTCGACAGCGGCGGCCGGCTCGGCGGCTTCGTCGGCTTCGAGACCTTTCGCCCCGGACATACGTGGGCGGAAAGCGACCTCGGTCTGCTACAGCTTCTCGTGCAGGTCATCGGCAGCACCCTCAAGCGTCTGGACACCTTCGCCCGCCTTCAGGACAGCGAAAAGGCGCTGCAGAGAGAGACCCGCTTACAGGATCTCTTGATGGAGATCTCCGCAACCTATATCAGTCTGCCGCCGGACCGGGTCGATTCGGTCATCGAGACCTCGCTGGGGCATCTGGGCGATTTCGTCGGCGCGGATCGGGCCTACCTCTTCGACTACGATGCCGAACGGCACATCGTTATCAATACCCACGAATGGTGCGCGCCCGGGATCGAGTCGCAGATCGGCACCTTGCAGGCCGTTCCGACCGTCCTGATCGACGATTGGGTCGCGACCCATCGGGCAGGAGGCACCGTCTACGTCCCCGACGTGCTTTCGCTTGCACCCGAGAGCAGCGTCAGACAGGTGCTCGAGCCCCAAGGAATCAAAAGCGCGATCGCCGTACCGAGGATGGACGGGCAGCGGTGCCGAGGGTTCGTGGGTTTCGATTCGGTGCGCAAACACCATCGCTATTCCGATACCGAGCGGCGACTGCTGACGGTGTTCGCGCAGATGCTCGTGAACGTTCAGAAACGACGTGAAACGGAGGAATCCCTGCGACTCAGCCGCGAGCAAGCGGAGGCCGCCAGCCGGTTCAAGGGCGAGTTCCTGGCGAACATGAGCCACGAGATCCGCACACCGATGAACGCCGTCATCGGGCTGAGCCAGATCCTGTTGGGAACGGATCTGAACGACGAGCAGCGCGACTATCTGGGCAAGATTCACGACTCCTCGCGTCTGCTGCTCGGCATCATCAACGACATCCTGGATTACTCCAAGATCGAAGCGGGCAAGTTGGAGCTGGAGTCCTGTCCGTTTCGAATCGACCAACTTCTCGAGCAAATGGCCACACTCTTCGGCTCGGCGGCGGGCGAGAAGGGTCTCGAGCTGGTCTTCCGCGTGTCCCCCGAGATCCCGCGGACCCTGCTCGGCGATGCGCTGCGCCTGGGTCAGGTCTTGACCAACCTGCTTGCCAATGCGCTCAAATTCACCGAGCAGGGGACCGTCGAGGTCCGGATCACGCGACTGGGCGGAGATTACGATCAGGTACGCCTGCGTTTCCAGGTGTCGGACACCGGGATCGGCATGGACGCAGGACAGATCGAGCGCCTATTCCGAGCCTTTTCGCAAGCCGACAGCTCCACGACACGCAAATACGGCGGCACGGGCCTGGGATTGGTCATCAGCCGAAAGCTGGTCGAACGCATGGGTGGCGAACTCGCGGTCGTCTCCTCGCCCGGCGAGGGGAGTGTCTTTTCATTCGATCTGGTCCTGCCGGTCTCGCAGGAGGACACCGACCCGCGCGATGCACGACAGATCGCGGGCGCTCGAGTCTTGGTCGTCGACGACCACGCCGTCGCCAGAACCGTGCTCCGCGAGATCCTCGAGAGTTGGCGATGCCGGGTCGAGGAGACCGCGAGCGGGGCCGCTGCGGTGCAGGCCGTCATCGAGGCCGAGCGGATCGGCATGCCCTTCGATGTCATCCTGATGGACTGGAAGATGCCCGGCGAGCTCGACGGGCTGGAGGCCGTCCGGGAGCTGTACCGGTTGCGCAAAGAGGGCATCCTGACCGGTACCGAGACCCCGGCGATCATCGTCAGCGGCTATAACCGCGACGATCTGCCGCAAGACCGCTCGGGGCTCAACGGTTTCCTGGGCAAACCCGTGACCGCCTCGGCCCTGCTCGACACTCTGCTCGAAGCCCAGGGTGAAAGGCCGCAACCCGCCAAGCCCTCGCGACCGACCCGAGCAGCGGCGCCCTCGTTTGCCGGTGCGGAGATTCTGCTGGTGGAAGACAATGCACTGAACCAGGAGGTCGCAAAACGCATGCTTCAGCGCACGGGCGCCGTCGTGACCCTGGCCGAGCACGGCGGCGAAGCGGTCGAGCTGGCGACGACGCGAGACTTCGACCTGATCCTCATGGACCTGCAGATGCCGATCATGGACGGCTTCGAGGCCACCCGACGAATTCGTCCGGTGCGTCCCGATCTGCCGATCATCGCACTCTCGGCGGCGGTGATGGAGGCCGATCGGAACGATGCCCGAGAGGCGGGAATGAACGACCACCTGGCCAAGCCGATCGACACCGGTAAGCTCTACCGGACCCTCGCCCGCTGGCTGGGCCACCGTGACGACGCCGAGCCGAAGGGCGCAGCTGCGGAGGCGACCGACCCCGGATCCGATCCCTAGCGGCAGCCTCGTGCAGTCAATCGGCGGGGGCCGGATTCAGCGCACACAAGGCCCGCATGATTGCTGCATCCTCGGCGCGCTCGGCGACCTCGACCTGGACGAAACCCAACCTTCGGGCCTTCTCCGCAGTGCGTTCCGCCACGACCACCAAGGGCGTGGCGAGCAGGGAGGCACGGCCCGCGGGACCGAGCATTTCCATCAGATTCAGCATGATCTCGTCGCTGGTCGCGGTGACCGCGGCGACGGTCTCGATCCAGCGCGACAGCAGAGGAGCGGGATCGAACGCCGGACGCAGGCGACGGTAGACCTCGGCAAAGCGTACCTCGGCGCCGCGCGCACGTAGCGTATCGGCGAACAGGGCACGTCCGCCTTCGCCGCGGACGATCAGGACACGACGGCCGCGCATGTCGGCCAGCTCGGGCATCGCGAGCAGGGTCTCACTGTCGAAGCGTTGTTCCGGGACCAGCTCCGGTGCACGCCCCGCGTCGGTCAGCGCCTGTGCGGTTGCTCGCCCGACGGCAGCGACCTTGGCGGCGCCTGACCAGGATCCGTCCGGCACCAAGGCGAGCGCCTGCTCAACCGCGTTCGGGCTGACGAAATAGAGCATGTCCCAGGACTGCGCCAGCAGCGCGGCCGCCTCGCGCGGATCGGCGACCGGCGCGATCTCGATGCTCGGCACGCGGATCGCGCAACCGTTGGCCGCCTCGATCAGCCGGCAGAGCCCGTCGGCTTGGGCCGCGGGCCGGGTCACCAAGACGCCGCGTCCGCCGAGATCACAGGGCGCGGACATCACGGCTCCTGCAGTGCACTCAGGATTTCGCCGGCACCTTGGGCGAGCAGAGCGTCGGCGACTCGCGTGCCGATCGCCTCCCAGTCCTCGCGCGGTCCTTCGGATTCGGCGCGCAGGATCCGGGATCCGTCCGGCGTCCCCACCAACCCCTTGAGGACGAGTCGATGATCGCCCTCGATCAGTGCATGGCCGGCGATCGGAACCTGACAGCCGCCGTGCAGACGCGCATTCATCGCCCGCTCGGCGAGCACCCGGTCCGCGGTGTCGCGGTGATGCAGGGGCGCGATCAGAGCATTGGTGCGCGGATCCTCGCTGCGACACTCGATGCCGATCGCGCCCTGCCCGATCGCGGGCAGGCTGTCCTCGGGTGTGATCCTGCTGCGGATCCGCGACTCGAAACCCAATCGCATCAGCCCGGCGGCGGCCAAGATGATGGCGTCGTACTCGCCGGCATCGAGCTTGGCGAGACGGGTATTGACGTTGCCGCGCAAGGGTTCGATGCGCAGGTCGGGACGGCGGTCGGCGAGCTGACACTGGCGACGCAGGCTCGAGGTGCCGACACAGGCGCCTTGCGGGAGATCATCGAGGCCCTCGAAGCGATTCGACACGAAGGCATCGCGCGGATCCTCGCGATCCATGATGACGGCAAGATGGAGACCCTCGGGGAACTCCACCGGGACGTCCTTCATGGAGTGCACGGCGATATCGGCCACGCCCTCCAACATACCCTGCTCGAGCTCCTTCACGAAAAGGCCCTTGCCGCCCACCTTCGCCAATGGCGCATCGAGGATCTTGTCGCCCTTGGTGGTCATGCCGACGATCTGGATCTCGAGGCCGGGATGGAGCTTGGTCAGCAACCCGGACACATGCTCGGCCTGCCACATGGCCAAGGGAGATTTACGGGTGGCGATACGGATGATGTTCGACATGGTGGATCCTAAAGGGGGTCTCGATCGGAGACTGAATCGAAAACAGTGACGTACGATCACGCCCGCGCGGACGAGACCACTGGACCACGTCGGCGGCGAAAGGGTGGGATTGTGTCACAGCCGACGCGGGGATTCGAACCGGCTAAACCGCGTCTCGCAGCAACAGGGCTGCTCAAACCGTCTGTCAAGGCAGCAGGCACCCACGAACGACGGAACGGACGCAGTTTAAAGAATTGTTTTTAAATTCCTAAACTGCGTTCAGCGCGGATCCGGAGGTGTCCACCAGGGGCCGCAAACCGAGCCATCCCGCCCCACTCGGGACCCAGTTTAGTTGGGGACGCGGAGGAATTGGGCTTCATCCGGCCGCCCCTCCGCATGCAGCCAGATCGGCCAGCTGCCGTAACCCGGATAGAGCGGGATGGCGATCAGCGCCGAGGATCGCGTACCGAACCCGTCGGGTCGATCGAACGTCATGGCGTCCTCGGGTCCCGCATCCGGGCGACCCGGATGCGATGCCGGACCTTGATTCGATGCAAGTAGGTTCCGCCAGGCCGCCCAATCGTCGGCATCGGGATCCGGGGTCTGCGCCGCGACGAACCGCGGGAGATATTCGGCGATGCGCGGCTCACCGAGATCGTCGAGCTCGCTCGCACTCAACATGTGCAGACCGGGGACGATCGGGTGGACGCCGATGGCGTCGTCCCCTCCGTGACGCAGCCAATAGGCCGATCGCGGATCGGCCACCACCAGATTGAAGGGTCGATAGGCCGCGGGATCCAGATCCGCCAGCGCCCCGGCTGCCTCGCAGGCCTCGGCATGGTCGAGCGCCTCCAAGACCAGCTCGCCGCGACTGCGTTTGCCGGGCAGCGCCCCGAGCGTCCCCTGACGGTTCATGACCGCGGCGACAAGGCCATGATCATTGACCCCGAGCCAGCTCCCGCCGGACTCCAAATCGAGCCCGGCACGCATCTCCGGGCGGTCCGGCCAATGTCGGCCCGGCGGGCGGCTCGGCCGTGTGCGCATCTCGTCGCGATTGGCCGCGATCAAGACCGGCCAGGCATGACCCGGACGGCGCAGAATGACGAAGGTGCACATGAATTGAAACCCCTCGAGCTGGAGATCGCCCTGCGGTGCACTCTCGTCATGCGCCGTGGTGATGCGGAATCGCCCGTCTCAATGAACAACGGTCAAGGCGAGGTGCGCTTCGGATCGAATGAAACATCATTAAATTCTTACATTCGGATTCAGTCATTCGGAATGGACTCGATCGTCGCTCTTGCGCGGTAAGCCCAGCCCGCGGGGTGGACGAGCGAGTGGAAAGTTTGCCGATCCCCGATCAAACCGGTCGCGCGCGCCGGACCTGCGCGACCTTGGTCGAGACCGTTTCGAGCAAAAGCATGAACGCCTTGCGCTGGGTCAGTTGATTCGCGGTCTTCGGCTCGCCGATCATCTCCAGGCGCGCCTGGAAGTAGGCGATATCGGCTTCGAGCCGCGCCAAGCGGATACGACGACGCTTACGCTCGCTCAGGTCCGCCGCGGAGTCGTGCATGTCCATGTGAGCGCCGGCCCCGTCGATCACGGCGGAGGAGACGACAGACCCGAGGATCGGCGATGATGTTTGCCCGGTCCTTGTCGCGCGACGCCGGTTGGCCTGAACCGCCTTGCCAAGCACTTCGGGACTTGTGTTATAAACATCGATGATCCACGTATAAAATCAACCCAGAGAAACAACACCGAGCATGAGCGCAATCCTCGAGCTGTTTCGCAGTTCCGGCGCCCTTTACGGCGGCAACGCAGCCTTTATTGAAGACCTTTATGAACGCTATTTAAAGGACCCGGAGAGCGTCGATCTCGCTTGGCGCGAGCGCTTCCATGTCATGCACAAGGAGGCGGCCAACGAGGTCGCGCACGGCCCGGTGCGCGAGAACTTCCTGCGGCTCGCCCAAGAAAGTCGTACGCGCGCTCGCACACGATCCACCGAGCGGCTCGAGCCCGCCGCCGCGGAAAAACAGGCTGCCGTACTCTCCCTGATCAACGGCTACCGCTACCGCGGACATCAGGTCGCCAACCTCGACCCGATCAAGCTGCGCGACATCCCCAAGATCGCGGACCTGGATCCGGCCTTCCATAACCTGGAGCCGGACGACATGGACCAGGTGTTCCATACAGGCTCGCTCTACGCCCCGGATCGCATGCCGCTGCGCGACATCATCGCGATGATCGAGCAGATCTACTGCGGTACGGTCGGCTCGGAGTACATGCACATCACCGACACTCAGGAGAAGCGCTGGATCCAGAAGCGGCTCGAGGGTTATCGCGCGATACCCGAGATCGACACCGCCGATCGGCGTTGGCTCTTGACCCTGCTGACCGCCGCCGAGGGCTTCGAGAAGTATCTCCACCAGCGCTATGTCGGCCAAAAGCGCTTTTCGCTCGAAGGCGGCGACGCTCTTATCCCGATGCTGGACGAGCTGATCCAGCGCGCCGGACGTAAGGGCCAGAAGGAGATGGTCATCGGCATGGCCCATCGCGGGCGGCTCAGCGTGCTGACCAACATCTTCGGCAAACCGCCTCAGGACATCTTCGACGAGTTCGAGGGCCGGGTCCAGATGAATTGGCGCCAGATGGCCGGCGACGTGAAGTATCACATGGGCTTCGCCACCGACATCGACACCCCCGGCGGCATCGTCCATCTGGTATTGGGCTTCAATCCCTCGCATCTCGAGATCATCAACCCAGTGATCGAGGGCTCGGTGCGCGCGCGCCAGCGGCGGCGCCACGACCGCAGCGGCGATCAGGTCCTGCCCGTGCTCATCCACGGCGACGCCGCCTTCGCCGGCCAAGGCGTGGTCATGGAAACGCTCCAGCTCTCGCAGACGCGCAGCTACGCCACCGGCGGGACTGTGCACATCGTCATCAACAACCAGATCGGCTTCACGACCAGCAACCCGCTCGACACGCGCTCCACGCTCTACTGCACCGATGTCGCCAAGATGGTCCAGGCGCCGGTCTTTCACGTGAACGGCGACGATCCGGAGGCCGTCATCTTCGTCACGCGCATGGCGCTGGACTTCCGCAACCAGTTTCACAAGGATGTCATCATCGACCTGGTCTGTTACCGACGTCTCGGGCACAACGAGGCCGACGAGCCCGCGGTCACTCAGCCGATGATGTACAAGAAGATCCGCCGGCATCCGACCCCGCGTGCCGTCTATGCCGATCGCCTGGTCGCCGACGGTATCCTCTCCAAGGAAGACGCCGATGCCATGGTTGCGGATTATCGCGACTCCATCGAGCAAGGCGTGGTGGTCGCACGCCCGGTCCTGTGCGGGCTCGACCATGCCTACCGCGTCGATTGGGGCTTCTGCCGTGGCACGGACTGGGATCAAGACGTCGACACGGGTGTCCAGGTCGAGAAGCTCCGCGAGCTCGGCGACGCCATGCTGCGCGTGCCCGAGGGCTTCGAACTCCACCCCCGGGTCGAGAAGCTGTGGGAGGAGCGGCGCAAGATGGCCCAAGGGGATCAACTCCTCAACTGGGGCTTCGCGGAGAATCTGGCCTACGCCACCCTCCTCGACGCGGGCACCCCGGTGCGCCTGTCCGGACAAGACGCCGGGCGCGGGACATTCTTCCATCGCCACGCCAAGATCCACGACCAAGTGACCGGCAACGCCTACACCCCGCTGCAGCACATCGGCGAGCATCAGGGTGCCTTCATCGCGATCGACTCGCTCCTGTCCGAGGAGGCGGTGCTGGCCTACGAATACGGTTTCGCAACCGCGGAGCCGAACGCGTTGACACTCTGGGAGGCCCAGTTCGGGGACTTCGCCAACGGCGCCCAGGTGGTCATCGATCAGTTCATCACCTCGGCCGGGACCAAATGGGGGCTGTGCTGCGGGCTCGTGATGCTGCTTCCGCACGGACTCGAGGGCCAGGGCGCCGAGCATTCATCAGCCCGTCTGGAGCGTTTCCTGCAACTCTGCGCCGAGCACAACATCCAGGTCTGCGTGCCGACCACGCCCGCTCAGATGTATCACCTGCTGCGCCGCCAGATCGTCCGCGACTATCGCAAGCCACTGATCGTCATGACACCCAAGAGCCTGCTGCGCCATCGTCTCGCGGTCTCCGCGCTCGACGAGCTGATCAGCGGTCATTTCCAGACGGTGATCCCGGAGATCGACCCGATCGAGCCCGCGCAGACCGAGCGCGTGGTCTTCTGCTGCGGTAAGGTCTACTTCGATTTGCTCGAGGCGCGGCGTGCGCGTGGCCTGACGAATGTCGCCATCATCCGCATCGAGCAGCTGTATCCCTTCCCCAAGGAGCACTTCGACCGCGCGCTCGAGGCCTACGCCGCGACCGAAGAGATCATCTGGTGCCAGGAGGAGCCGCAGAACCAAGGCGCCTGGGACCAGATCAAACATCGCTTCCACAACCTGATGCAGGACGGCAAGCGGCCTTACTATGTCGGCCGTCCATCCTCCGCCGCACCGGCCGTCGGCCACCGCGCCGCGCATGTCGAGCAGCAGGAACGGTTGATCGACGAGGCCCTGACCGGGCACTTCAACCCCAGCATGAATAAAAGGATCCCGCCACAATGAGCAGTGAAGTCCGTGTCCCCGCCCTCCCCGAGTCGGTTGCCGACGCGACCGTCGCAACCTGGCACAAACGCCCGGGCGATCCGGTCAAGCGCGAGGAGAACCTGGTCGATCTGGAAACCGACAAGGTCGTGCTCGAGGTCCCCTCGCCGATCGACGGCATCCTCGGCGAGATCATGGCCAACGAGGGCGATGTCGTCGCGTCCGATGCCGTGCTGGCGCTGATCGAGGCGAGCGGCGCCGGCGCAACACCGCCGGCACGCGAGACATCGCCGCCGCCGGCCAAGGCCGCACCTGCCGCCGCACCGGCCAAAGCCGCATCGCCGAGCCCGACGAAGGTCGCGCCGGCCGGCACCGAGCCACAGGTCGCCCCCGCTGCGCGCCGCCTGGTGAAGGAGCTGAATCTCGACCCGCACGCGATCCCGGGAACCGGCCGCGACGGGCGTATCCACAAGGCCGACGTCATCGCCTATCTCGACGAGCGCGAGCAGACAGCGCCGGCAAAACACCCGGATTTGACGCCCGCGTCGCCCCCACCCAGCCCGAGCCTCACCGGCGAGGCCGGCCGCCCCGAGCAGCGGGTTCCCATGACCCGTCTGCGTGCCCGCGTCGCCGAGCGTTTGGTCCAGGCCCAGCAGAATGCGGCCATGCTGACCACCTTCAACGAGGTCGATCTGAAGGCCGTTCTCGCGCTGCGCAGCCGCTACAAGGACCAGTTCGAGAAGACCCACGGGGTTCGGCTCGGCTTCATGTCCTTTTTCGTGAAGGCCGCGGTGGAGGCACTGCAACGCTTCCCGGTGATCAACGCTTCGGTGGACGGGGACGACATCATCTATCACGGTTATTACGACATCGGCATCGCGGTCAGCTCACCGCGCGGCCTGGTCGTCCCGATCTTGCGCAACTGCGATCAGCTCAGCATGGCCGATGTGGAGCAGGGCATCGTCGCCTTCGGAGAAAAGGCGCAGAACGGAAGCCTCAGCTACGAAGAGCTCACGGGCGGCACCTTCTCGATCACCAACGGCGGGGTCTTCGGCTCGCTGCTCTCCACACCCATCCTCAACCCGCCGCAGAGCGCCATCCTGGGGATGCACAAGATCCAGGAGCGTCCGATCGCCGATAAGGGCGAGATCAAGATCGCACCCATGATGTATCTGGCCCTGACCTACGACCACCGGATCATCGACGGACGCGAAGCGGTGCAGTTCCTGGTCAGCATCAAGGAGACGTTGGAGGATCCGGCGCGGTTGCTGCTGAGGATCTAAACCGCGCCCGGCGCGGTATGCGACGTTTTTGGATGGCATCGGTCCCGGGGGACTTGACAACCGCTGGAGTCGGCGCGGCTGAATAAGCCCGGATGCGGCTCAGAGAACACTTGCCCGTTTCCAGTGTGGACAAGCGCTGTGGAGCCCCGCGCCAACGCTGGTGGACCGCGCTGCGCTTACCCCCCTACAGCGCCGATCAGCAAGGCTGGCAGGTGGATGAACGCGGCCCCCGATCGATGAGGTAAAGGAAGGTTTTCCGATGAGCGACCTGGACCGACTGTACGAGCAGGACTATTCCGCCTGGGCAGCGCGGACAGCCGCCCTGCTGCGCCAGCGGCGATTCACCGAGCCGGGAGCTGGACGACATGGGCAGGAGTCAGCGACATGATCTGGTCAACCGTTTGCGCGTGCTGCCCGCCCATCTTCTCAAGTGGCAGTTCCAATACGGCCGACTGTCCGAGCGTTGGGCGGACTTCGAAAATGCTCGGTACGTCCGTCCCGTGATCGCGGCGCTACTCGCCCCAACGTGCCGTGAGCCGATGCGGCACGTCCAGATGATCCAGGATTCGCGCCACCATGAAATCCACGATCTGCTCCACCCGCGTGGGCTTGAAGTAGAACCCGGGATTGGCCGGCATGATCACCGCACCGGCGCGCGCAAGACGCAGCATGTTTTCCAAGTGGATGGCCGTGAAGGGTGTCTCGCGGATCACCAGGATCAGCTTGCGTGACTCCTTCATGGTCACATCCGCCGCGCGATCGATGAGCGAGGTCGAGACACCTGCAGCGATGCTCGCCAGTGTGCCTGTCGTGCAGGGGCAGATGACCATGGCATCGGGCGGGTTGCTGCCGCTCGCGACCGGCGCGGTCCACTGCTGGCGACCGAAGACACGCAGCTGTCCCGGTTGCGCCTCGAAGTAATTCAGAAAGAAGGCCTCCGCCTCGGCCGGCCGGGCCGGCACCTCCAGATCTGCCTCCATCTTCAGCACGACCTGCCCGGCTTGGGAGATCAGCAGATAGACCCGCATCCCGGCGGCGAGCAGACACTCGACCAGACGCAGCCCGTACTGGGATCCGGAGGCCCCGGTCAAGGCGACCGTGATCGTCTTGGGCCAATCTTGAAGCGGTTCGGACATGCGTGATCCGTCGTCCCTAGCGCGCCCGCGCCAGACCGTCCAGGAGCTTTTGGTGGATCCCGCCGAAACCGCCGTTGCTCATGACCAACACCTGATCGCCCGCACGACACTCGGCGACCACCGCGGCGGCGAGTGCGTCGAGATCCGCATGCACCGCCGCACGCTGCGCAAGCCCCGCGAAGACGGCCGCGGCATCCCAACCCAGGTCCGCAGGTGCGAAGACGAACACCCGATCGGCCGCATCGAGCGAGGCGGCCAGCTCGCGATTGTGAACACCCAGACGCATGGTGTTGGAGCGCGGCTCGAGCACGGCGAGTATGCGCTGCTCGCCGACACGACGGCGCAAACCCTGCAGCGTCGTCTCGATGGCCGTCGGATGATGGGCAAAGTCGTCGTAGACACGCACACCCGCGACCTCGCCGCGCAGCTCCATGCGACGCTTCACACCCTTGAACCTGCTCAGGGCAGCGATCCCGGCACCGACAGGAACACCCGCATGGCGGGCTGCGGCCAAGACGGCGAGCGCGTTGTTCACGTTGTGCAGACCCGTCTGACCCCAGTCGACCTCGCCCAGCGGCCGAGCGTCGAGCATCACTTCAAAGCGTGAGCCGTCCGGTGCGAGCAGCCGAGCGTTCCACCGCCCCGCCGCGCCGAAGGACTCTGCGGGGGTCCAGCAGCCCATCGCCAGAACCTCGTCGATCGCGGGCTCGGCGCCCGGATGCACGATCAGGCCGCGACCCGGAACGGTGCGCACCAGATGATGGAACTGGCGCTGGATCTGGCCGAGATCGTCGAAGATATCCGCGTGGTCGAACTCGAGGTTGTTGAGAATCAGGGTGCTCGGTCGATAGTGGACGAACTTGGAGCGCTTATCGAAAAAGGCGGTGTCGTACTCGTCCGCCTCGACCACGAAAAAGGGTGCGGAGCCCAGCCGCGCGGACAGCCCGAAATCCAGCGGCACGCCGCCGATCAGGAAGCCGGGCGCAAGACCGGCGTCCTCCAGGACCCAAGCGAGCATACTCGCGGTGGTGGTCTTGCCGTGCGTGCCCGCCACGGCCAGCACCCAGCGGTCGGCCAACAGATTCTCGCGCAGCCATTCGGGACCCGAACAGTAGCGCAGAGCGCGATCCAGCATGGACTCGACCGCCGGAATGCCCCGTTTCATGGCGTTGCCGACCACCACCACATCGGGCGCCGGCTCGAGGTGACTCGGATCATAGCCCTCCATCAGGGCGATGCCGGCCGCCTCGAGCTGGGTACTCATCGGAGGATAGACGTTGGCGTCCGAACCCGTCACTTGGTGACCGAGCGCACGCGCCAGCAGGGCAATGCCGCCCATAAAGGTTCCGCAGACACCCAGGATATGCAGATGCATCTGTGTTTGAATTCCTTAAATCGCGCCCGGCGCGATACGCGTCGTTTGTTGGATTGGCTTGGCCGCGCCGGCTCCGACACATGTCGGAGCCGGCGCGGTTTAAGGTATAAAAAAAGGTGATTAGCGTCGTGC
>NZ_DIUM01000056.1 GCF_002423035.1 Thiocapsa sp. UBA6158 | reverse complement strand
GCATCAGTTTCGGTCACACCCGTTGCGCGTTCGGGCCGCGGCCGCTTCCCTCTCGAGCCGGGCGCGGACCTCGTCACTCCAAGCGCCCGGGCTGCGTTGATTCAGCGGCTTGCTGCGCTCGTCCTTGAGAACCTCTTCGCCGATGCGGCTCAGGGCCCCAACCAGCTCCGCAGCCATGCCCTCGGACGGGATGTCCCGCAGAAAGGGGTCGACGCTGAGCTGCTGGAGGTACGCGAAGTGCTCTTGCCCGCGCCAACGCTCCACCAATGCCGCTTTATTGATAGTTGGGTGTGCGGCAATTGTTTCAAGAAGTTGCACCAAAATCGCGGCACCGGGGCTCGGCGAGCGCCGCCAGTCGTCCGGGAGCTGCGCCGCCTCGACAGCAAGCTCGGGATGATCGAGCAAGAGCGCGATGGCTTGCGCCATCCGAGTCGGCCGGGTTGGACGGGCGGTTTGCACTCGCCCTCGCCGCGCCGCAGGCTTGGGTTTCTGCGGCATTCCAGCCAGGGTGCTCAATCGGCCGGTCAACAGATCGCGGTAGATTCCAGGGGGCACTGCTTGGATCAGCGGCTGAGCCAAAGCGGCTAGACGCGCACGCCCGTCGATGCTGGCCATGTCGACCTGACCGCAGAGCTGCTCGAACAGGAACTCGGACAGCGGCTGCGCCTCGGCCATGCGCGCCCGGAATGCCTCGGCGCCCTCGGCACGAATCAGGGTGTCCGGATCCTCCCCGTCGGGCAGAAACAAAAAGCGGATCGACTGGCGGCCGGTTGCCGACGGCAGCGCGTTCTCCAATGCCTTCCAGGCCGCGGCGCGCCCGGCGCGATCGCCGTCGAAGCAGAAGACGACCTCGGGGGTCGTGCGCGAAAGCAGCTGGAGGTGCTCGGCGGTTGTCGCCGTGCCGAGGGCCGCGACGACGTTCGTCACCCCGAACTGCGACAAGGCGATGACATCCATGTAACCCTCGACGACGAGTACGGAGTCGAGCTTGCGATTGGCCTTTTGCGCCTCGAACAATCCGTAAAGCTCGCGGCCTTTGTGGAAGATCGGGGTCTCGGGCGAGTTGAGGTATTTCGGCTTGCCCTCGCCGAGCAGCCGCCCCCCGAATCCGATCACGCGCCCGCGTCGATCTCGAATCGGGAACATGATCCGGTCGCGGAAGCGGTCGCGTCGCCGCCCCTCCTCGTCGTAGATCAGCCCGCAGGTCAGCAGGCGCTCGCGCTCGGAAGGGCTCACACCGAGGCGCGACAGGAGCAGGCGCCCCTCGGGCGGCGCGAAACCAAGCCCGTAATGCGCCGCCACCTCGCCGGTAAGACCGCGCTCCTTCAGATAATCGACGGCACACCGGGCGTCCGGATGGACCCGCAACTGCTCACGATAGAGCGCGGCGGCCTGCTCGTGAAGCGCGTACAGAGGCCCGTGATCGGGGCCGGCAGGGCCTGTTTCGGTCGCGCCGGGCACCTCCAATCCCGCACGGCGGGCCAGTTCATCGATGGCCTCGCGGAAGTCGAGACGGTCGTATTCCATGAGGAAGCCGATCGCCGTGCCGTGCGCGCCGCAGCCGAAGCAGTGATAGAACTGCTTATCCGGGCTGACGGTGAAGGAAGGGGTCTTCTCGTCGTGGAAGGGACAGCGAGCTTGGTAGTCTTTGCCGGCCTTGCGCAACTGAATCCGCGTGCCGACGATGTCGACGATGTCGGTTCGCGTCAGAAGCTCGTCGATGAACTCGGGAGGAATGCGACCGGCCATGTGCCTCGGCAAACCGTTGAGTGTACGACGCCGGAGCTAACCTCCGAGGCGCTGTTTGACGCGCGCGCTCACGCTGCCCATATCGCCCCGACCTTGAATCTGCGGCTTCAACAGACCCATGACCTTGCCCATGTCGCTCATCGCGCTCGCCTGCGTGGACGCCATTGCCGCGTCGATCAGGGCCGTAAGCTCGTCGTCGGTGAGGGCGCGCGGGAGATACGACTGGATGACGTCGACCTCGAAGCGCTCGATCTCGGCGAGATCTTCGCGACCGGCGCCGCTGTATTGACTAATCGAGTCGCGACGCTGCTTCACCATCTTGTCGAGGACGGCCAGCACCTGCGTATCGTCGAGCTCGATGCGCTCGTCGACCTCGCGCTGTTTGATGGCCGCGAGCATCAGCCGGATCACCCCGAGACTGGTCTTGTCGCCCGCCTTCATGGCGGTCTTCATATCACTTTGGATTTGAAGTTTGAGCATGGTGAGGCGTTGAAACCACAGCGGAACGAAAAAAGTGACTAGCGACTTGGTCGCAATACAAGCAGCGGTCCCGCCGAATGCGGGACCGACATCGACTATCCGACCTCAGTACGGACGCTCCCAGCGACGCGACTCGCGCTGCAGCTTCTTCTGATGCCGCTTTACCGCAGCCGCCTTCTTGCGCTTGCGCTCGGACGTCGGCTTTTCGTAAAACTCGCGACGACGGACCTCGGCGAGCACACCCGCCTTCTCGCAGGACCGCTTGAAACGCCGCATTGCGACTTCGAAAGGCTCGTTCTCTTTGACACGCACGCTGGGCATGGATAATCCCTAAGGTTGGCTCCGGACAAGGGCGGATGGTCGAAGTTAAGCGTCAGGATTTTAGCGGAATCCATCCGGTGATTGCAAAGATTTCCGCAGGGTGCTCGAAATCAGTGGAGCGGGGGGTGGAAAGGATCGGGCGATCCATCTATACTTCGCGGCTCGGCGCCGATGTAGCTCAGTCGGTAGAGCAACGCATTCGTAATGCGTAGGTCCGCGGTTCGAATCCGCGCATCGGCTCCAAAACTCTACGACAACAGCAAAAGCCGGCACAATGCCGGCTTTTGCTGTTTCTGGAATGGCAAAGCGTCGATGTTCGAGATGCCGAGCCGGCATGCCGCACCCGACACATTCACCACGCGCCGAGGCTGGCCTCGGGTTCCGGGGTGTGGCACGCTTGGCCTTGAATATGGTGCCGACCGGCATGGCTCGGGATCCTAAACCGCGTCAGCGAGATGCTCACTTTCACAAGTGAGTTCGGCGTTGGGTGCATCCACGGCCCTTGGCGTGAACGTGGTTTAGAATGATTTATTTTTAAGGTCTTAAACCGCGCCGTCTCCAGCGGTGGTTAAAACTGCCGGGGCCGATCCCGTTCAAAAACGTCGCATACCGCACTGGGCGCGGTTTCAATGAGTGTCGCCCGAGGTGTCCCTGTTCTCTTCCCGAGGGGTTTGCCGTGAACCTGCGTTCAGTCACTTTGATTCTTTCTCTGACCACCCTCGGCGTGCTTCAGGTCGGTTGCGCCGGTAGTCCGAGAACCGGCTCGCTCGACCCTCAACCCGGAGCATTCGCGGTCGGGGACCGTCCGCAGATGGCTTTTCCCGGCGCAACTCGCTCCGAGCTGAAGGCGTTGGCCATGGGTTCGGCGAAGAGTCGGGCTTGGATCATTGCCGAGACGACGGACGATCGTGTCGTCGCACGTCGTCCGCTCGATCCGGGCTCGCCTCTCGCACGCGAACTTGGCCAGGCAGCGGCTACAGCCGCGCCCGGCAGTCTCGTCGAGGTCACTTCGTACTTTCTCGATGACCACGGCAGTGTCAAGGTTGCCTTGGACGCGGCGCTGGTCTCGACGTCACCGGACGGCCAACCGTCGCGCACCGATATCACCGAGGCCTTTCGCCCGTCGTTGGACGAATCTCTTCGCTCGCTCCACTCCACCTGGTCACGTGATCGCGGCCGGGTTGCGCGGGCAGCGCCGCCCTCGGGAGGCGCACGTGCGGACAACGAGCGTGATTCGGTCAACCCGGGCAGCGCAGGTGACGCGGCGCTCGCCGACACCGGCGTGGGCGCGCCGACTGCCTGGGGCGACGAGACCACGGCAGCCGCAACTGAGGCTGCGGCGATGTCCGGTCAAGCGCCCGCCGCGGAGACTCCCGCCTGGACGTCTCCGCCGGCACCGACAGCTGTCGCTGTTGCAGCCGCAACGCCAACCCCCGAGCCGCGCAGGCGATCAGGCAGCCCTGCCCCCATCGTCGACACCAGACCGGCCCTCGCGCGGACCCAGCCCGGCCCCGCCACGCAACCCATGTCGCTCCCCGAGCCGCTCCCGCAGCCCGCCGTCGAGACAATTCCGGTCAGCGAGAACATGATGGCGCTAGCGCCGTCGTCCGAGGGCGTCAGCTGGTCCTACTATGCGGAGCAATATGCGCGGCTCCGGGGCTGCAATGTCGAGCCGAGCGGGTCGATCCTCATCGACTCGCGCAGCGACGGGGAGATCCACAAGGTGCCCTGTGCGGGCGCCGACAGTGTCCTGGTGCAATGTCAAAACGGCGAGTGCCGCGGTCTTCTGTAGCCGGCGCGATGCGAATCGCTCGTCCGCAGGTTGCCGACTGACGGCGTCACCATGGACGGGCCCCGATCATCGCCCGGACCGAGCAGATACGGCGCCCGAAGGCGAAACCCGCGTTGCGCGACACTGCGATCGATTCCAGCACTGATGGCTCGCATCGTCCCGCTCACCGCGCTCGGGATCCTCGCAATCGAGCTCGCCGCGGCAGCGCCTGCACCCGGCGCCCTCTTGTACGGCGCAACCCCGGAGCAGGCCAGAGACTTCGCGATCGCGTCGGCATACAGGCGCGGGTGGAGCGTCCCCGTGGTCGGCGAGACGACGGTCGAGATCGAGCAGATCCTCGAGGAGAGCGACCCCGACGCCCCCCTCGCCCCGCGGCGACTGATCCGCATCTCGGCCGTCTTCGTCGCGGAAGACTCCGGGACACGCGTCCTGTTGCGTGCGCGCGAGGTCCAGACATCGGCGACCGGCGAGGAGTGGTCGACGGATGTGACCGAACGCTATGCCGAGAATCTCGGAAACGCTCTGAGCTCGCTCAGGAGCAAGTGGGACGAACACCGCGACACCGGCCAGCCGAGAACTCGGGAGTCCGCCCGAGGACCGACCACAGGCGACGAATCGACCGACAGGGCTGCGGAGACAGGCGCCGGACCGGTCGGCACCTGGGCCTACTATGCGGAGCGCTACGCCGAGAGCCGCGGTTGCGTACTGACGGACGCGGAAACCCTTCTCGAAGCCTCGGGACCCAATTGGGAGTGGCATCGAGTCAAGTGCCGAAACGGTCGTTCGTTGCGGGTGCATTGCCACCTGGGCGACTGCACCACCCGACGATGACGATGGACCTCGCATTCCTGCGCTTGCCGGAGCGAATCGAACCGGACGGGCTCCAAGCCACACGCCGTCCGCCGCGACCCCGGTCGCCGACCTTCAGCTCGACGGCGGAGGATCGTCTTCGTTGGACGAGCGACTGTCCCTTCCCGCCAAGAAAAGCGCCGCGACGCCGAGCGCGATCAGCAGCAGAAGGGAGATTGCGATGAGGCTGCCCGCGAGATCCATCGTCGGTGTCTTTCCTCCGGAGTCGGAGCGCCCCTCTCGGCAGGGGTTCGCGCCGCGATTGCCGACCGAGGCCGAGTGATGCGCCCGAAAGTGCGATGAAATTCTTCGCCGTTCAAAAGGTCGTCGGCCTGCTCTTGACGCTGTTCAGCTTCACGATGCTTCCGCCCGTCGTGGTCGGGTTGATCTACCACGACGGGGAGATTTGGCCGTTCCTGGCCGCCTTTCTGCTGATCCTCGGCGTCGGCTTGATCACCTTTCTCCCCGTCATGCGGCTCCGACAAGAGCTGCGTATCCGGGACGGATTCCTTGTCGTGGTGCTGTTTTGGACCGGTCTCGGCTTAGCCGGTTCATTGCCTTTCGTGCTGGCCGAGGTTCCCCGACTCTCGGTGACCGACGCGATCTTCGAGTCCATGTCGGGCCTGACCACGACCGGCGCGACCGTCATCGTCGGGCTCGACGACATGCCCAAAGCCATCCTCTTCTACCGTCAACAACTTCAATGGTTGGGCGGCATGGGCATCATCGTGCTCGCGGTGGCGGTGTTGCCGATGCTCGGAATCGGCGGCATGCAGCTGTTTCGTGCCGAGATGCCCGGCCCGGTGAAGGACGCCAAGCTCACGCCCAGGATTACCGAGACCGCCAAGGCACTCTGGTACATCTACGTCGCCATGACCGTCGCCTGCACGCTCGCCTATTGGGGTGCCGGCATGACCTTCTTCGATGCTATCGGTCACGCCTTCTCCACCGTGGCCATCGGCGGCTTCTCGACCCACGACGCCAGTATAGGCTACTTCAACAGCGCACTGATCGAGATGATCGCCGTGCTCTTCATGCTCATGGCGGCCATGAGCTTTGCTCTGCATTTCGTCGCCTTTCATCGACTCGATCTCGGTGTCTATCGGCGCGACAGCGAGCTGCGTTTTTTTCTGTTCATCATGGCGACCGTGACCGCAATCACGACACTCGCCCTCTTCTACACCGACACCTATATCACCTGGGACGACGCCTTCACCCATGGCATGTTCCAGGCGGTCTCGATCGGGACGACGGCCGGCTTTACCACCGCGGAGTTCTTTTACTGGCCGCCGTTCATCGAGATCCTGCTGCTGTTTGCGAGCTTCGTCGGTGGCTGTGCCGGCTCGACCGCCGGCGGCATCAAGGTCATCCGCTTTCTCCTGCTCATCAAGCAGGGGATCCGCGAGATCGAGCGCCTCATCCACCCCAGCGCCCAGATCCCCGTGCGCGTCGGCGGCAAGAGCGTCAACCACCGGGTCGTCGATGCCGTCTGGGGATTCTTCTCGCTCTACGTCGCGAGCTTCGTCATCATGTACCTGCTGCTCGCCGTAACCGGCCTGGATCTGCTCACGTCCTTCTCCGCGGTCGCGGCCTGCATCAACAACCTCGGGCCCGGTCTGGCCCAGGTCGGCCCGCATTACGCGGACCTGCACGACCCGGCGAAGTGGATCCTCTGCGTCGCCATGTTGCTGGGACGTCTGGAGATTTTTACGCTTCTGGTCCTCTTGACGCCCGCCTTCTGGCAGCGCTGAGCAAACGCGACAGGACCTGTGAGCGGATTGGCGGTCACGCCGAGCACGACTCACCTCAGGCACAGACTGTCCGGTACACACCGACACGGCGGAACGACACTATGAGCATCGTCGATAACCTCGAAGCCATGCTGAAGCGCGGCCAGGATTCGGCCCTGTTGCGATACAGCCTGGGTGCCGAATATCTCAAGTCGGACGAGACCGAGCGGGCACTCGGCCATCTCGGCGAGGCCGTGCGACTCGACCCCGGCTATTCAGCCGCCTGGAAGCTCTACGGCAGAGCGCTCTCGACGCTCGGGCGCCACGCCGAGGCCATCGCTGCGCTCGATCGCGGCATCGAGGTCGCCGAGGCCAAAGGCGACATCCAGGCCGCAAAGGAGATGAGGGTCTTTCGAAAACGCGCCGAGCGCGCGCTCGCGGACGCCGACTGAATGGCGTGCGTCAAGGTGCTTGCCTGCCCCGGGTGCCCGAATATAATAAGGTCCATAAGCACTCATCGATATACTTCGGAGAAGCACGATGCCCACCTATGATTACCGCTGCGAGGCCAACGACCGCGTCCTCGAGGTCAACCACCGAATGAGCGAGAGTCTCACGAGCTGGGGCGAGTTGTGCGCCCGCACGGGCACCGCACTCGGCGACACCCCGGCCGATGCGCCCGTGCATCGTCTGGCGACCGGCGGGAACGTCATCTCGAGCAGGAGTCTCGGCAGCGGCAACGCCCCCGCCTGCTCGACCGGTGCCTGCTGCCCTGGCGGGATGTGCGGTCTCAATTAAAAGGTGATTTCGCTGTAAGGGCGACTTCGGCCGCCCTTACCTGCCTGAAGTCTCCATAGACTTCAAGCGCGTCCGCCGCGACCTGCGCAGACTCGCAAACGCCGAGTCGACTCGAAAGGCGCGAAGAGCCTTCGGGACACGGCTCAACCGAGCACCACATCGACCTCGATCAGCTCCGCGTCGCGATAAACCCGCAGGACGACCTTGTCTCCGACCCGATAGGCATCGAGCAGCTCGATCAGCCGCTCGACCGAGTCGACATCCTGCCCGTCCACCGCGACGATCAGATCGGCGGCAACCAAAGCCCCATCCTTGCTTATGATTGCCGCGCGCAGTCCGGCCCGTGCAGCGGGAGATCCCTCCTGAACCTGCAGGACCACCACCCCCGGGACGCCGACGCTCTCGGCGAGACGCCGGCTCAGATCCCCGTCCGTGATGACCCCGAGCGCAGGCCGCACATAGCGACCGTAGGCGATGAGGCGCGGCACGACGCGATTGATGGTATCGACCGGCACCGCAAAACCGATCCCCGCAAAATTTCCCGACGGGCTGAAGATCGCCGTATTCATACCGATGACACGCCCGGCGCTGTCGATCAGGGGGCCACCCGAGTTTCCGGGATTGATCGCCGCGTCCGTCTGGATCAGATGCTCGATCTTGCGCCCCTCATCCGACGGAATCGTCCGATCGAGCGCCGAGATCACCCCGCCGGTCAGTGAATAGTCCAGTCCGAAGGGATTACCGATCGCGAAGACCTTCTGTCCGACCTTCAGGTCGTGACTCGAGCCGATCGCCACCGGCAGAGGCCCGCCGGCGCCGCTGTCGATGCGCAACACCGCGATGTCGTGCTCGGGGCTGACGCCGACCAACGCAGCCTCGTAAACGCGCTGATTGGACAGCCTGACATAGGCCGCCTGCACGTCGGCAACCACATGATAATTCGTCACGACATGACCATGTCGGTCCCACATGAACCCGGAGCCCGTGCCGCGAGGAACCTCCAGGAGATTGCGCGACAACAGATCCATGACGCGCCCGGAGGTGGTGATATAGACGACCGACGGACTGATCGACTCGAAAATCGCGATGGTTGTCTGCTCGTCGGCGGCCAACTCACCTCGCGCCGTGATCGCGCGCGGCTCGGCTTGGTGGCGAATGAAGAGATTCTCGATCCATGGCCGGCTCGCCAATGCGATCAGGAAGAAGATGACGAACCAAAAGAGGAAGCGACTGAGGGCGAAGGCGTGCATGGATGCGCCGTGGTGTTGGAGACGTCTGGATTGTACCAGTTGCCCGAATGCGGCCGCGCTGCACGCGCGCCTCAAACGAGTGCTTCGTCCTGCTCTTCGGGCGGAATCGGCCATGCCGCGAGAATGGCTTGGACCAGGGTCGCGAGCGGGATCGCAAAAAACACACCCCAGAAACCCCAGATCCCGCCGAACACCAGAATAGCCACGATGATCGCGACCGGATGCAGATTCACCACCTCGGAGAACAGCAGCGGCACCAGGACATTGCCGTCGAGAGCCTGGATGATGAGGTAGGCCACCGCAAGCCAGATGAAGGTCGGAGTCCAGCCCCATTGGAACCAGGCCACCAACAACACAGGCACCGTGACCACGGCGGCCCCGATGTAGGGAATGATGACCGAGAAACCGACCAGCAACGACAAGAGCATCGCATATTTGAGCCCGAAGCCGAGGAAGGTGGCGTAGGTGACCAGCCAGACGATCAGGATCTCCCAAGCCTTGCCCCTGACGTAATTGGAGATTTGGCGATCGACGTCCTTCCAGATGTCGTTCACGATCGTACGGTGGGTCGGCAGGAAACGGTGAAACCATCTCACGATCAGCTCCTTGTCCTTCATGAAGAAGAACACGAGCAGCGGCATGAGGATGAGATAGACGAGGATGGTGATGACCCCGACGACGCTGGCGAGCGACCAGGAGAGGACGCGCTGACCGAACATCACGGTCTCGGCTCTAATCGCCCCGATCAACTCCGCGACCTGGGCCTCGGTCACCAGATCCGGGTAGTGCTCCGGCAGATCCAGAAACGCCGTGGTCGAGGCCGAGATCATCGACGGCAACTGCTGCACCAGCTCGGTGACCTGACGCGACACCGAGGGCACGACGCCCACCAGCACCAAGGCAACGAACACCAAAAAGGCGACATACACCACCAAGACGCTGGCCGTGCGCGGCAACCCTCGACGCTCGAGCGGCCCGACCAAGCCCTCGAGCAGATAGGCGATGACGATGCTGGCCAACACAGGCATGAGCATGCGCCCCATGGTAATGACCACGGCAAACAGGATCAGCAGCAGGATGGCCAGGAGAATGATCTGGGGATCGGAGAAATAGCGCCGAAACCAGTTCGCGACGATTTTCATGTGGACTGAATCAACCTTCCGAGGGGTGTTTGGCTCGGTAGTCGCGGTAGTGACGGACGAACAGCGCCTCGAGATCGTCGATGACCTCGTTTGCCGGACGTCCCTGCAGGACGTGCGCGGACATGAGCGCCGAGGTTTCGTTGAGCATCGGTCCGCGATCGAGCATCTCGTAGGTCTTCGACAGACGCTTGATCGCGGCGACCACGCTTTCGGTGGTCGGACGCGGCACGGGAATAGGTTCGCGTGGCCCGCGATGCGGTTCCGGCGTCGCGGCCCCGCGCTGCACGAGAAACTCGGCGAATGCGAGCATCGTTTCACGCTCCGCGGGAGCGAGCGCACGGAACAACCGCACGAGACGCCGCTCCGGCTCGGGTCCTTGAATTCGACTCATCACGGGGAGCGGCTCAGTGGATATTCGAGGGTCCGGGACAGCCGCAGCGGATCTGCGGCCTCGCAGTCGCTAGAGGTAGGTTGGTGACGGGGTCCATTGCGTTTCGGCGTCAGTCGTCGTGCTCGCGGCAGTAGGCCCGCGCAAACTCCAGCAACTCTTCCATGACGCGCAGTCGAAACTTCTGTTTCTGATGGACGAATGAGAAGGGGCGATCCAGCGGCGGATCCAGGTTGAGGGCAACCAGCGTGCCCAGCTTAAGCTCTTTCTGAATCGTCGCACCGGACACCACCGACACCCCCATCCCGGCCTCCACGGCACCTTTGACGGCCTCAGGGCTGCCGAGCTCCATCGACACCTTGAGCACGGAATGACAATCCTGTTGCAGGCTCAGATAATCATTGATCACCTCGCGCGTTCCCGAACCCTCTTCACGGCAGATGAAGGGGTACTCCAGGAGGCGCTCGAAGGTGACCATCTCGGCACCGGCAAGCGGATGACCCGGCGGGACAATCGCGAAGAGGTGATCGCGCTTGCAAGCCTCCACGACCAGGTTCTTGTTCCCGACCGGCGCCTCGACGACGCCCAGATCAATGGTGTTGTTCTCCACCATCGAGACGATCCCGTCGCTGTTGGAGACCTTGAGGTGGATGATCACATCCGGATAGCGCTCCTTGAAGTCACCGAGAAGGGTCGGGAGCATGTACTCGGCGATGGTCGTGCTCGCCCCGATCGCGAGTGCCCCGCTGATCTCGCCGGTGATCTCGCGAACCGCATTTTCCATCTCGGCGTAGAGCTCGAAGATGCGATCCGCCGAGCCGAATACCGTTTTCCCGGCATCGGTGAGGCTGATCCGATTGTGCGTGCGGTCGAATAGGCGCGTGTTGAAGTGCTCCTCCAACTGACGCACCTGAAAGGTGACGGCGGGCTGCGTCATATGCAGCACTTCGGCAGCTTTCGTGAAGCTCAGCAGCCGAGCAACCGTATGGAAAACCTGGAGTCTGCGATCTGCCATCCGAAAACCACGTCAAGATAGACGACAGCGAAATAAGCGCGATTTATATCACAATCACAGGATGCGGGGGTAGCTCTGCGGGATCGGCGGACGCCGATCGAACAGAGGCCGGAAACGCAGGCATGCAGGGTGATTGCGGTCACGAAATTTTCCCGCAACAACTTCTGGATAAATGTGGCATCTTCACCTAAAGTGCGGCGCAGAAAAACAACGAACACCGACACGACGAGGAGCCTCCTGCATGAACCAACAGATCGCTCGCGCGATTGCGACCGCCATCGCTGCCGGGGCCTTCGTCGCTGCCGGTGAATCGCTCGCCGCGGGCTTTTCACTCCCGGAGGTTTCGACGGCCGGCATCGGACTGGCGAACGCCTTGGTCGCAAATCCCGAAGAGACCGGCGCCTTCGCCTACAACCCGGCCGCCATGGGATTTCATGATACGTCGAGCGTCGTTCTAGGCGCGCTCCTGATCAACCCCAACTTCAGCGTTCGGACCGCCTCGGGGCAACACGACAGCCAGGGGGCGGAGTGGACAGCGGCGCCGATGATCCAGGCTGCACTGCGGATCAACGAGGATTGGCGCATCGGACTTGGGATTACGGCCCCTTTCGGGCTCGAGACCCGCTGGGAGGACGGAACCTTCCCCGCCCTGAGCGGCACCGTGCGCAGAGCGGTTCCGCCGCCGCTGGATCCGAACGTGCCGCGCGGGCAACCCACCGCGAGCAAGCTCGAGATCCTCGACTTCTCCCCGACCGCAGCCTATCGCGTCAACGAGAATCTGAGCCTGTCCGGCGGCCTGGATATCTACTGGGTGAAGAACGCCCAGCTCGACTCGACCGCAGGACGACTCAGCGGCGACGGAGCCGATCTCGGCTTCAACCTGAGCGCTCTCTATCGTTACGAGGCATGGAGCTTCGGCGCCGCCTTTCGCTCCGGCGTAACCGTCGGCCTCGAAGGGGATTACGAGCCCTTGAGTCGAACCCTGGTCGCGATCGGCCGGCTTCCGCCCGGACAGAACGCCGAGGTGGATGTCGACCTGCCCTGGCGTCTGCAGCTCGGCGCACGCTATGCCGTCACCGAAGCCTTGGCCGTCGAGATCGACTGGACGCGCACGGGCTGGAGCGCCTTCAGCACGCTCGAGGTCAAAGGCACGCGCACGGAGGAGACCATCTTTACCGATACGAACGACTGGAACGACAGCAACGCGTACCGACTTGGCGTTACCTATCAAGTCCTGCCGAACACCCAGCTTCGCTTCGGCTACTCCTACGACGAGACCGGGCAGGAGGACGCCTATTTCAGCGCACGCGTCCCTGACAGCGACCGCCACCTCTTCGGCATCGGTGTCGCACATCTGCTCGGCGACGGCCTCTCTATCGAAGCGGGATACATGTACGTCAAGGCGAATGATCGAACGATCCGCAGCGACACGCCCTACCGCGTAGGAGACATCAACGGGACCGATGCGATCGACGGCGATTACGAGATGGACGCGCACCTCATCGGACTCGGGATCGTCAAGGCCTTCTAAGCCGCTAAACCGCGTCTGCAGCGGCATGCGCAGTTGTTGGCTTGGATCGGCTACGGCTGAAACGACGCGCACCGGATCTGACAACGAAGAACGCCGCCCCGAGGGCGGCGTTTTTCGTTGCGAACCCGGTGCGACGCAATGACGTCCCGGACATGCGCAAGGCGAGACCTGCGCGCAAGGCGCAGCCCACTTTAGATATAAAGACAGATGTCGCTTTGTCCCGCAAACTCGAAAAAGGCCGCCGCACCCGCGTATTCCACGCCGTCGATGAACTCGGCCTGGTTCATGTCGAACAGGTCGACCGTCATCTGACAGGCGATCAGCTTCACCTCGGCCTCTTGGCAGAGATCGCGCAGCTCTTCCACACTGGCGACACCCTTGTCCTTCATCTTCTTCTTCATCATCGAGGTCATCATGCCCTGCATACCGGGCAAGGTCAGACCCAGGACCGGAAACCACTTGTCCATGCCCATCGGCATGGGCATTCCGGGGTTGCCGAGCGGGGTCACCTCGAGTGCGAGCTTCTTCTTCAGGAGCTGGAGCCCGTAGAAGGTGAAGAAGATCTGGGTCTCGTATCCGAGTGCGGATGCGGTCGAGGCCAGGATAAAGGGTGGGTAGGCCCAATCCAGAGAGCCTTTAGTGGCGATAATGGCGAGTTTCTTTTCTTCCATCGTGTCCTCCTCGCTGGTCGATCGGCTCGCGGGTCGATCGGCTCACGGGTTGATTTGTTTGAGCGAGACGGCTTGTGCCGTCAGCCCTTCTTGATCAGGAAGTGGAATTTGCCGCCGTCTTCCTTCGATTCCATCAGCTCGTTGCCGGTCTGCTTGGCGAAGGCATCGAAATCCTTGACTGAACCCGGATCGGTGGCGACAACGTGCAGCACCTGGCCGGAATCCATCGCGTTCAGCGTCTTCTTCGCGCGTAAAATCGGGAGCGGGCAATTCAGGCCGCTGGCGTCGAGTTCTTGGTCAAAATCTGCCATGGAGTACCTCCGGTCGGGTGCTGTTTTAGAATATCAGTAGACACAAGAATTCGGTTTTATAGGCGAAACAGGCCAAAAAGGCAAGGCGCCGAGGCCGCACGGGTGCGACCGAAACTGATGCGC
>NZ_DIUM01000087.1:880-24404 GCF_002423035.1 Thiocapsa sp. UBA6158 | reverse complement strand
GCCAAGGCTATGTGGTCTATCACCCGAGGATTCTGCTCGAACGCGTTCGGCGTGGAAAACGCCACGCTGTCGAAGACTCGCTCTTCACGAACTATCTGTTCATTCGGCTGCGCCGTTGGATCGACGATTGGTCCCCGCTGCGCTCGACCTTCGGTGTCTGCCGACTGGTGTCGTTCGGGAACGAGCCGCTTTCCGTGCCCGACACGCTGATCGAGGGAATCCGGCAACGCCTTGCCGCGGCGCCCGTTCAGCCTGTATTCTAGCCGGGGCAAGATCTTCGCGTCAGTGCGGGGGTCTTTAATGGTCTGGATGCCATCTTCGAGGCCTACGACGGCGTGGATCGCGCACGTTTACTCATACAAATGCTCGGCCGCCAGACGGAGGTCGTGCTCCCCTTGGCATCACTCGCTCGGTCGGCTTGAATCATCGGCGAATCGAGCAACGTCCCTGTCGGATCTGTTTTTTAATCTCGGTTTAACTATGCTCGATTTCTTACCGATGGTTCGGCGAAGCCTTGCTCGAATCCGCTATGAAGACAGGGTTCGAGAGCACTATGATTGTGTGTCTGCATACTGGCCCCTGTTGATATCTTCCTCCCGTTTTCGGCCCTTGACATCGACCCGCACGATCTTGATTCATCGCAAACTGGATATCGGTGAATCCAAAAAAACGGTCATGGACCACCTCGGTCGACCAGGACATTCCATCCATTCGCCAAATCCCGTGACGGAAGCGATCCTCGTTTACCGCTTTCGGATCGAGGATTATCGAATTCGCGACGAGCTCCATTTTTCATCGCAGGGGCTCTTCTATGTCAGCCGGACATTCTCCTCCGTTGCAACGCACAGGTATGCCGATATCCTTCGGATGTACTCCGACAAGTATCTCGGCGGCTCGCCCTTCAACGGCATCAAGCAAAAGATCGTGGATTCAGGTGGACGCGAGATCTTGCCGACTTCGGGACCTGCGCTCACCGTGCACTATGTCGCGATCCTGCATCCTGCCTTTCGGCAGATCGCCGAGCACATACGAAGCGCGCGCTCGGATGATGCCGATCTCGACCAAGTAGGGAAGGATTCCGCACTGCATGATTGGTTGTAGATGGGGTCGAGGGCTTTACAATTCTTAACTTGCAACCGATAATCGACGCGTCATGGGCGCGGACAGGAGTCGAGTGTCGAGACATTGGATAGGTTGTCTGTCTTCTATGAAGTGACGTTGTGGTGATCTTCATCAAACTCCGACTGATCGAGTTGCACGTATTGGATGGTTGACACTCTGACCGATCTCGATCGGCCCGAGGGCGATGGGCTCGTACCTTCGTCGAAATTGCAGCGTCTGATTGACGGTCTGCCGATCGCGATTGCGATTCACAAACTGGATGCGGAACGCACGCTGGCCTTCATCAACGAACAGTTTGTTCGCCAATTCGGCTATACCCTGGATGACATCCCGACGGTGACCCACTGGGCGCTGCTCGCTTATCCCGACGACGCCTATCGACGCGAGGTCTTTTCCGTCTGGGATGCAGCCCTCGAGCGTGCGATCGAGACCGCTGGACAAATCGAGTCCATGGAGATCGCGGTCAGATGCAAGGATGGGTGCGCCCGCGACGTGCTGATCAAAGCCGTCGTCCTCGACGATGAGCTCCTGGTCACGTTCGACGACATTACGGAACGCAAGCAATCCGCGGAGAATCTGCGCGCCGCGCGCGAGTCACTGGAAAGGACGGCCTATGACCTCACCGAGAACATCCCGGTTGGAACCTACACCATGGTCCAGCCTCCCGATGGCGGGCTGGCGCATTTTTCGTTCATGAGTGCGCGTTTTCTCGAGCTCACGGGGCTCGACCGCGAGGAGGCTCGGCAAGACCCGCTCAAGGGCTTTGCCTGTGTTCATCCCGATGATTTCGATGCCTGGGTTCAGCTCAATGTCGAGGCGTTCAGCAAGAAGCGACCCTTTTACGGGGAAACCCGTGTGGTTGTCGATGGGAAGGTGCGTTGGATCACCGCCGAATCCATCCCTCGAACACGCAATGATGGGTCGACGGTTTGGGAAGGCGTTCTGACCGACATTACGGAGCGCAAGCTCGCCGAACAGAGCTTGGCCGCAAAAGAGGCCGAGCTCCGCAGGGTGCTCGAGAACCTGCCGATTCCGGTCATCGTCGCACGCCTTGCCGGAGATGCCTCGCTGACGATCGTCAACCACGCCTTTACCACCGTCTTCGGTTATCGGATCTCGGAGATTCCGACCCTTCGAACCTTGTCTGAGCTGACCAGTCCGGATCCGGTCCACCGCGCGGAGGTTTTCGGCCGGCTGGAGCGAAATCTCGACACGGCGATCGCCGAGGAGTCTCTCGTCAAGCCGATCGATTGGGAGATCACCTGCCGGGACGGCAGCCGACGCAGGGTCGAGATGAGTGCGCTCCCGCTCGATGACGTCGTCATCGGCACCTTCGTCGACATCACGCAACGCCATCAAACAGAGCTGGCGCTGCTCCAGGCAAAGCAGAAGGCAGAACGACTCGAGCGGACCAAGAGTGCCTTTTTGGCCAACATGAGCCACGAGATTCGCACGCCGCTCAATGCGGTGCTCGGCTCGGCTCAACTGCTTGGCTACGAGTCGCTGACCGACCCCCAGCACGATCTCGTCGGACGGATCAAAGAGGCCGGCGACTCATTGCTGCGTGTCGTCAATGACATTTTGGATCTATCCAAGATCGAGGCCGGACAACTCGCCATCGAGCAACGTCCATTCGATTTGAGCACGCTCCTGTCGAAGATCGACGCTCTCCATCACGCGATCGCACGGCAGAAAGGGATCGAACTGCGCATCCAGGTGTCGCCCTTACTCGAGGACATGCTGATCGGCGATGCTCTGCGGATCGAGCAAATCCTCAGCAACTTGGTGGGCAATGCGATCAAGTTCACCGAGCAGGGCTCGGTGAGCATCCTGGTCCAGCATGGGCCGGATGACGATGGTCGGGTCAGACTTCGCTTCGAGATCCGAGACACGGGCATCGGTATTGCCCCCGAGGCCCTCGCCGGACTCTTCGCGCCCTTTACGCAGGCCGACACGGGGATCACACGCCGATTCGGTGGGACCGGCCTAGGTCTCGCCATCAGTAAATTGTTGGTCGATCTGATGGGCGGCACGATCGGCGCGGACAGCCAGATCCAGCACGGCAGTTATTTCTGGTTCGAGCTTCCGCTCGCCCGTGGCGCGGCAGAGCGCACCGAGTCTCGCGCGGCCGATGCCTCGGATCAACCGCGGAGGCCGCGGCTGAGCGGTCGTCACTACCTCGTGGTCGACGACAGCGCGATGAATCGGTTGTTGATCAAACGGATGTTGCGGATCGAGGGCGCGAGGGCGACCCTTCTCGACGATGGCCAACAAGCGATCGAGTGGCTTGAGGACGGTTCCAGTGACATCGATGCCATCCTGATGGACGTTCAGATGCCGGTCATGGATGGACTGACGGCGACACGTCTGATCCGTGAGGATCTGCATTTGCACGAGCTCCCCATCATCGCCGTCACCGCGGGGGTCATGGCCGAGGAGCAAGCGGCTGCCCGGGCCGCCGGGGTCAACGAGGTCTTACCCAAACCGATCGACCTCGAGCAGTTCACGCGCTGCCTCATGCGTTGGACCCCCGGCGACGCAGGATCGCAGACGGACGACCGAATCGAAACCGGTGGCGAATCATCGATCGAGAACACACGAACAGCCAGCCGGCAGCGTATGGCTCGAGATGAAGTCGGCGATTTCCCGACCATCGCCGGGATCGATACGCTCCGCGCCGTCTCGGGGACCCATTCTGATCGGGGGTTATTCCTGAGCCTGCTGGAGACCTTCGCCGAGCAACATCGTGACCTCATCTCCCTGACCAGGCAGGATCTGGCTCGCGGTGAGCGCGACGACGCCGCACGACGCATGCACACCCTACGCGCAAGCTCGGATCAATTGGGCGCAATGGGCCTGATGCGCTCGGCTGCCGCGCTTGAATCCGCCATCCGCAACGGAGAATCGGATCTCGATGCACGCCTCGATGCATTGGCGGTTCGAATTGACGGGTTGATCGAGGCGAGTATCCCCTGGCGGAGGACCGAACCCCCTGAAGCTTTACCCGCACCCAAGGTCTCGATGGACCTCATCGACAACGCGCTGAGTCGACTCCGGCGCGCACTCAAGGATCAAGATCTCGGCGCACTGCACCTCTTCGAATCGCATCAGCAAGAACTGGCTTCAGCCTTGGGCGACACGGTCATGGCGGCGCTGCGCCGAGCGATACGCGTCTGCTCCTTCGCGGAGGCGTTGTCGATCCTGGAGCCATACTCGATGAGATCACGCCGATTGCAGGTCGCGGATCGGCCGCCGGCGATGCGCTCGGAGCCGCGTATCCTCATCGTCGATGACGATCTCTTGGCGATTTCGGTCCTTCACAGGGCCTTGGACGGCCTCGGCGAATTGCGCTTCGCGACCGGTGGGTACGATGCCCTGCAGCGCTTGGCTCAGAGCCGGGTGGACCTGGTGCTCCTGGACGCCAATATGCCGAATCTCGACGGTTTCGAGACCTGTCGAGCGATCCAGAGCCGATATCCGGAGACTTCAGTGATCTTTGTCACCGCGGAAAGCGATGCAGCAAAGGAGGTGAAAGCGCTCGCGCTCGGTGCCCTTGATTTCATCAGCAAACCGATCAATCCGCCCGTGGTACGGGCTCGCATCAAGACACACCTCAGGCTCAAGGCGCAAAGCGACTTGCTGCGCGATCTCGGACGTCGCGACCCCCTCACCGGTTTAGCCAATCGGCGCGCGCTCGACGAGCAGCTCGTTCGAACATGGCAAGATGCCTTCAGCCGCGAAGAGCGCATCTCCGTGCTCATGATCGATATCGATCATTTCAAGGCATACAACGACTATTACGGACATCTCAAGGGGGACGAGTGTTTGCGCGAGGTCGCGGCCATCTTCGTGGATACGGCAGCCCGCGCAGGTGACCTCGTCGCGCGTTTCGGTGGCGAAGAATTTGCGATCCTGCTGCCCGCCACGCCGCCGGAGCAAGCCGCAGCCCTCGCCGAAAAGCTCTGCGCGGCGGTCCGCGCGCGGCGCATCCCTCATGAGCGATCCAACACCGCGTCATACCTGACCGTGAGTATCGGGGTAGCCAGTACCATCCCATCCATGCAGCAGGAGACGGCGCTGAACGACGACAGCATCGCGGGCGCGCACCGGGGTTTCGGCCTCGAGCTCGCAAGCAATCTCCTCGCTCGCGCCGATTCAGCGCTCTATGCTGCAAAGGCGGCCGGCCGCAACCGCGTGCGCATCGACATTGACGGGTCGTGCGAGACATAGCCCGCGAGACGCCGCCGGTCAGAGGGATCTCGCCTACGCCGAATGGTCACTTGCTCGGGAAGGGTCCACGCATCAGACCATCTTGTTCAGCCTGTACTCGAGGATTCCCTGCGCACCGGCCGCGCTGAGCTTCGGGACGAGGTCTCGCACCGAGGCGGCATCGACGATGGTTTCGAGTGCCAGCCATTGGCGGTCATAGAGATGGCTGACCGTCGGGGCGTGGAGACTCGGCAGCAGCGCGACCACGGCGTCCAGGCACTCGGCCGGGACGTTGCACTTGAGCGCGACCTTGTGGCGAGCCCGCAGCGCCGCTTGGAGCATCAAGGCGATCTGCTCGATCTTGGCTCGCCGTTCGGGATCCTGCATGGCTTGCGGGTTGGCAATCAGCCGCGTCTCGGTGATCAGCAGATCCTCGACGATGCGCAGTCCGTGGGCGCGAATGGTGCTGCCCGTCTCGGTGATCTCCACCACGGCGTCGACTAGCCCTTCGACCACCTTGGCCTCGGTCGCACCCCAGGAGAACTCGACGGCCGCTTGGATCCCGCGCTCGGCGAGATAGCGCTTGGTGAAGCCGACCAGCTCGGTGGCGATCTTCTTCCCGGCCAGGTCCTCGACACGCTGGATCGGCGAGTCCTGCGGCACCACCAAGACCCAACGGCTCGGGCGGTTGGAGACCTTGGAGTAGGTAAGGGTGCAGATCTGCTCGACCTCGGCTTGGGATTCCAGGATCCAATCCAGGCCGGTCAGCCCCAGATCCAGCGCGCCGCGCTCCACATAGGGGGCCATCTCCTGGGCGCGAATCAGGGCGCAGCGTATATCCGGGTCGTCGATATCGGGGTAGTAGTTGCGCGCGTGCGCCGTGATGTTCCAGCCGGCTTGGGCGAACAGCTCGAGGGTGGCCTCTTCCAAGCTTCCCTTCGGGATGCCGAGCTTCAATAGGGGCATGCGGACTCCGGTCGATGGCTTCGGTGCGGACGCGCCCATTATGCCCTGAATCAAACATCGGAAGTGCTTGCGTATTGCGCATCGACGGCCTATTTCTAAGGTGACGAACGGCGAAGCCCCGCGTCGGAGCTGCGGTCGGTGCGTCGCTTTTTGGGAAGGCAGCGCGATTGCGTATCTCGCGGCCGCGGCGTTCGTGCTGATCGGGAGGCAGCTGTTCAGTGATGAATCAACGATTCGATCTCGTCGTCATCGTCGGGGCGATCTTCTTCGCGATCTTCGTCGCGACTGCAGTGATCCTCCTGATCTTGGGCGTTCCGGGCAGAGGCCCGGAACCCGTTGCCGAAACGACCGCTCGTCCCGCCACCCCGGGGCCGATTCGACAGCCGGATCGCGCGCGAGCCTTCGCCGAACCGGCTGTGCCGACCTTGCCGCCGGGGTGGCGGGACGAGCGGTCGTTTGGGTACGGGGCGTCGCGCGACGGAGGATCCGTGATCGACGGCTATCGCTTCCGTCCGCTCGAAGAGCCCGAGCTTCGCCGTTTCGGCGGTCGGGCCGATGTACCCGACGCCCGATCGGCGAATGGTTTCGGCATGCAGGATCGCGGTCTCGGCGACCCCGTCTTTCGTCGCGACGATCGACTCCCGCAGGACTTCATGTCCGATTGGGGGGAGACACCCTATCGATTCCGTCCGACCGAGACTCCGCGGAGCGCGCCCGATCCGAGGCGCCCGCCGCGCGACCCTCGAGACCCGCGCGGTTTCACCGATCCACCGCTCTTGGAGACGCCGCCTCAATGGGGGGCGACTCCGCCGGTGCTGCTGCCGTCTTTGCCGCCGCCCTTGCCCGATCTCTATCCTTCGTTTGTTCCGCCAAACGATCATCGACTCACGGTACGATAGTCGCGTCGTCCGTCCCGCCCGCCTTCGCGATCCTCCTATCGGAGTCGACCCGGTCCCATGCCGAAAGCCGAAGCCTCTACCGCCGCAAGCACAGGTGCGTGCGAGCTCTCCGGCGCGTGCCGGTGCACCCTCTCGGAGCGACGGGCACTTCAGCTCGGTCTCGCACTCGTCGTACTGGCTTCTGTGCCGATCGCGCTGGTGGGTCTGCCGCTCTTCGGCGACGGCGCCTATTACTTCTTCAAGATCGCGCTCGACGGCGCTCCGGTCCTTCCGAATCTTCGACTCGGCGCCATCCTTCCGCAGCTCCCGGCCCTGGCCGCGACCCGACTGACCGACGATGTCGGGCTCTTGCGTCACCTCTTTTCGTTCACCTATGTCGGTCTTCCCGTGGCGTCCTTGCTGGTGTGCTGGCTCCTGGTGCGCGGGCGCCGACCCGAGTTGATTCTGCTGCCGCTGCTCTTTCTGGTGGCCAACCAGATCAACTTCTCCGCTGTCTCGGAGCTGCTGCTCGGCCTGTACCTCGTCTGGCCGTTCGTCCTCCTCGCGGCGCTCGAGCCGAATCGGCGTCTGACCTTGACCTACGGCGCCGTACTGGCACCCTTGCTGCTTCTTCTGCATCCGCTGGGCTTCGTGCTGGCGGGGTTTCTGAGTCTCGTCGCACGCTTGAGCGCCGGTTCCCGTCGCGCAATCGATCGCACCTGGACCCGCGCATGGAACGGTCTTGCCGCGGCCTTTGCGGTCTCGGCGCTCTTGCGCGTCATCTCGACCCTGATCGGCGCCACAGGCTACGAACGCTCGCTGGCCGAGCCCGATGCGGCGGCCCGCTACATCCTGCCCGACACCCTGTCGCAAAGTCTCTTGCTGGCGGTGGTCGCGGTGTCGGGGATTCTGGTGGCGCTGAGCCTTGTCCCCCGATGGTGGCGGGGTCGCGCGGTGGTCGAGCGCCGACTGTTGTGGCCGGCCTTTCTGCTGCTGCCGGTCGTGGGTGTCGCGGTCGCGCTTGATTTCCTCCTCGGAGAGGGAATCAAGCTCAAGGCGGGGCTGATCCTGCCGGTTGCGTTGCTCATGATGGGGCTCGCGGTCGGGATCGCCGGGCGGCCGTCGGCACTCGCGGATGTTCCCGGCATCCGTCGCCTCGGGCGATTGGTGCTCGTCGCTGCACTGAGCGTCGCATTGATCGGGACCGCAAAGTCCGCTGCCTGGTGGACGGCGACGCACGCACTGATGAATGCCGTGGCCAGCACCGAGATGAGCTGCCTGGCGTTCGGCCCCGAGGAACCCTACGCGTTGCAATGGCCCTGGATGGCGATCATCGACGACTGGGCGACGCCCATGAACGCACTGGTGTTCCGTCCTCCGTGGGCGATCCCGCTCCTGTTGCCGGGTGAGGGGTGCCGTCGGCTCGAGGAGACCGGTCAGGCTCATCTGGCGTCATGGATCCGGAGGCCGGCCGCACAGCTCGAAGCCAGGTTCGGGCCTTTGCGCAGTGTCGGGACTCCCTGATCAGGTCAGGTGCATCGCAATCTGACTTTCAAATGGATAAGTGGGTTTTATGAATCAAGATCTTGTCAATAAATGGGTGGTTATCCTGATGGCGCTCGGGATCTCCGCGCTCTTTCTCGCGATGATCCAACAGTTTCTGATGGCGCTCTTTCTCGCCGGACTCTTCAGTGCGATGGCACGGCCCTTGTTCCTCTGGCTGCAGCCGCGTCTGCGGGGCAGTTCGAGCCTGGCGTCGCTCACGACCCTCTTGGTGGTGTCCGTGGTCGTCTTGATCCCGCTGGCGTTGCTGATCGCGGTGGTGGTGGCGCAGGCGCTCGATGTCACCCAGACCTTCGTGCCCTGGCTCAAGGAGCGCCTCGCCGATCCGGATGCCTTCCTCGAGGGTATGCGCCGTTTGCCCTTCTATGAGGATCTGCTGCCCCTGCGCTCGATCTTGATCGAACGTGCCGGCGAGGCCGCCACGATCGCCAGCAAGTTCATCGTCGGGGGTCTTTCGTCGCTCACGATGGGGACCCTGAACTTTTTCTTCATGGCGTTCGTGATGCTCTACAGCATGTATTTCCTGCAGATCGACGGACAAAAGCTCGTCAACAAGATCCTCTATTACCTGCCGCTGAAGAGCGCCGACGAACGGGTGATGCTGCAGAAGTTCACCTCGGTGACCCGTGCTACGCTCAAGGGGACGCTGCTGATCGGTCTCCTGCAGGGCGGACTGGCCGGGATCGCATTCGCCATCGCGGGGATCGAGAACGCGGTCTTTTGGGGCACCGTCATGGTGGTCTTGTCGATCATCCCGGCGGTCGGCTCGGCCCTCGTCTGGGTGCCGGCGTGTATCGTACTGGCCGTGCAGGGGCAGGCGGGAAGCGCGATCGGGCTGGCTGTCTTCTGTGCCCTGGTCGTCGGCAGCCTCGACAACGTCCTGCGACCCATTCTGGTGGGACGCGACACCAAGATGCATGAGCTGATGATCTTTCTGAGCACGCTCGGAGGCATCTTTATGTTCGGCTTCAACGGACTCTTTATCGGGCCGCTGATCGCCTCGCTCTTCATCTCGATCTGGGAGGTTTACGGGGTCGAGCTCGCCGATCTCTTGCCGGATGTGGATGCGGTGTTGGACGACCTGGGCAACACCGGCATGGATGTGCCCAAGCCTGAACCCCGGGTCGAGAGCCCGATCGAGTTGCCCGATGACCTCGATCGGGGACCTTGAACCCCTCTCGGCGCCTTTGAGTGACCGATTGCATGCGCCGCGTTGAATGAATGCCCCTGCTTGACGGCTGATCAGCCTCCGATCGGTCCGCCATCCTCCTTGGTGACGACCACGACCGAGGGGCGGGGCGGCATCGCCGGATCGAAGTCCGGCCAACGCGTGGCGGGGTCCTCGAAGGTTGAGGGGCGCTCGAAGCCGGGATAGTCGAGCGTCCCGTCGGTCGCCGGGTGTTGCACGGCCAAAAAGAGCGTGCGCCCGTCCGGGGTGAAGCAGGGTCCGCAGAGCTCCGCACCGACCGGTACCCGGAAGAACATGCGACCTGTGCCGCGCGCGGCACCTTCGGTTTCGAGTGCCCAAAGCCCGTCGGCGCTGCCGGATGCGCCGTGCCAGGCCGTGCCCTGATCGGTTGCGACCCAGAGCCGACCCTGATGGTCCAGTGCACAGTTGTCCGGGCAGGCAAACCAGCCGTTCTCGCCGGTCGCCGGGTTCCAGAGTGCGGCGGTCGCCGGGTCTCGCGGATTGCCGGCCTTGACCAGGACATCCCAGTCGAAACGCTCGGAGGCATGATCGCCGGCAGGCGGGATCAGCTCCAGAAGATGACCCCACAGATTGGCGGCGCGTGGATTCGCCGTGTCGACCTGCTCTGCGGTTCGTTCCTTGTTGTTGGTGAGCATCACATAGACGCGGCCATTGTGCGGGTTGGGTTGCACGTCCTCGGGTCGGTCCATCGGGGTGGCCCCGAGCAGATCGGCGGCACGACGGGTCTCGATGAGGACATCGGCTTGTGAGTGAAAGCCGTTCTCCGGTGTCAGAGCGGCTTGGCCGAAGACGAGCGGGAGCCAGAGGAGCGTGCCGTCCGGCGCGAAGCGTGCGACGGAGAGCGTGCCCGCGTCCAACAGGTCGCGGTTCGCCGCGCGAGTGCTCGGGTCGACCTTACCGTCGGTCACGAATCGATAGAGATACTCGAAGCGCTGATCGTCGCCCGAGTAGAGCACCAGACGGCCGTCGGGGTTGACGATGGACTCGGCGCCCTCGTGCTTGAACCGCCCGAGCGCGGTGCGCTTGATCGGCATGGATGCCGGGTCGAGCGGGTCGACTTCGACAATCCAGCCGAAGCGGTTGGCCTCGTTCGGCTCCGCGTTGACGTCGAAACGTTTGTGGAATCGGCCCCAAGCGAAGTGGCCGGCAGGGACGCCGTAGCGGGCGTAGTTGCGCCTTTCCGGATGATCGGCGAAGCCGTCCGCCGCGCTGGCGTCCGGATGCCGATCCAGATCGCCCGAGAAATAGCCGTGAAAGTTCTCCTCGGCCATCAGGTAGGTGCCCCATGGTGTGATGCCCCCGGCGCAGTTGTTGAGCGTGCCGATCACCCGGGTTCCGTTCGGGTCGGCAGCGGTCTTCATGCGCTCATGCCCGGCAGCCGGTCCCGAGAGGGCCATCTCGGTATCGAGCGCGGTGATCCGGCGGGCGTACCGGCTGTCGGGGACCACCGACCAGCGCCCGGCATTCTGTCGGATCTCGAGGATGGATCCGCCGTTGCAGGCCATCTCGATCGCGACGCGCTCGGGGGTCGGCTCGTTCGCGCCGCGGAACATCACCTCGGCGTTGGTGTATTCGTGATTGATGCACAGCAAGCCGTGCTCGGAGTTTGCCGAGCCGAGCGGCAAGGGAACATAGCCGACATAGTCGTTGTTGTAGCCGAACTGACGGGTCTGTGCGGCGGCGCTTTGGCGATCGGGATCGAAGGCTGATGCGCCGGGTAGAATGGGGTCGCCCCAGCGGATCAGGATCTCGGCGCGATAGCCGGGTGCCACATGATGGGTCGCGTCGACACCGTGGGCGATCTCCTCGAAATCGAAGCGGGTCTTTGCGGCCTCGGGCTCGCCTTCCGGCTCCGTCACGGTGTCGGCAAGAAGCGCCAAGGGGCCGGCCGCGAGGGCGCCGAGCGCGCTCGCGGCAAGCGCACCGCGCAACAGGTCGCGCCGGCTGAAGCGGGTCTGGATGATGTCGCCGAGCGTGGCCGCGGCGCTGGAGTTGACGGGGCGATCATCCGACGCCTCGTGGGCCTCGGCTGAACAGGAATAGTCTCGATCGATGCTCGGCATGGTGGTTTCGAAGCTCTCGTTGTCGTCGGGTCGATAACCGTTCGCCCCCCTTGCGAGCGGGAGGGCCCGGGAGTGGAACCCTTACTCGGGCCAAAATGTCTTGCGCACGGGTATCGGCGTTCCCAAGGTATCTCGGTCGTCGGGGTCATGGACCGCTTCCGATCCTCGTGCCCCGTCCGGCCGCGACAGGATACGCGCTTGGCATGACGATCAGGTGTCGTGCTTGACCGACACCTTTGCGATAGGCTTGTTTGCCGGGCAGATTCGATTCGATAGAGGGGTGGCGGTTGATGAGGAAGCCGCGGGAACGCGAAACCATTTCATTGGCACTCGGCAGCGGCGGAGCCCGCAGACTCGCGCATATCGGCATCATCGAGTCCTTGACCGCGCGTGGCTATCGCATCACATCGATCAGCGGTGCCTCGATGGGTGCCTTGGTCGGTGGCATCTATGCCGCCGGCGAGCTCGACGCCTACAAGCGTTGGGTCTGCGCGCTGAACCTCGGCGATGTGCTGAGGTTCGTCGATTTCGCCTTCAGCGGGACCGGTCTGCTCAAGGGCGATCGCATCATCGAGACCTTGCGATCGATGGTCGGCGATCATGCGATCGAAGACCTGCCGATCAGCTACACCGCCGTTGCAACGGACATCGACCGACAGCGCGAGGTTTGGATCTCGCAGGGTCCGCTCTTCGACGCCATCCGTGCCTCGATCGCCGTGCCGGGCGTCTTCACGCCTCACCGCTATCGCGGTTTGACGCTGGTCGACGGCGGCCTGCTCAATCCGGTGCCGATCGCCCCGACCTTTCGGGACTTCACGGACTTGACCGTGGCGGTCAATCTCAATGCCGAGACCTCGGCGGCGCCGGGCGTCGAACGGATTCAGGATTCCGCCGTCGCGGCGAAGGCTCACGAGGAGACCCCGGTGGATCTCGGCTATCAGGAACGGATCCGGCAGTTTTTCGACGCGATCGGCGAGACCTTGGGAGGGCGCGACGATGAGCAGCTCGGCGTCTTCGATCTCACCCTGAGGTCCTTCGAGACCATGCAGAACGCAATCGCGGCGGTCAAGCTTGCCGCCTATCGCCCGGACGTGGTGATCGAGGTCCCACGCGACGCCAGCGCCGCGCACGAATTTCACCGCGCACGCGAGCTGATCGAGCTCGGACACCGGCTGGCGGAGGAGGCGATGGCGGGGCGCTGACCCGATGCTGCGATCACGACGCTGGAGATTCAGGCATTCGGTGTGCCTTACGGTCTGAATCAATCGTCCTCGATACCGGCTTCCTGAAATCGCCCCTACGCCCTCGCGTCGGTCCGCCTCAATCCAGGGGTAGGCTTGCGCGCTCGACCACGCGCCGCAGGACGAAGCTCGAGTGCACCCCGGTCACCCCGTCGATGCGCGTGATCTTGTTGAGCAGCAGGTCCTGGTAGGCATCCATGTCTCGTACGACGACCTTGAGCTGGTAGTCGGCGTCGCGTCCGGTGATCAAGAGACATTCCTGCACCTCGGGGATCGCCGCGACGGCAGTGTCGAAGCGCTCGAAACGCTCCGGGGTGTGTTTGTCCATCGAGATGCTCAGGAGCGCCATGAGGTTGAGCCCAAGCGTCTTGGCATCGAGCAGGGCTGCATAGCCGCGGATGATGCCCGCGTCTTCGAGTGCTCGGACGCGCCGCAGACAGGGGGAGGGCGACAGGCCGATGCGGTCGGCCAGCTCCTGATTGCTGATGCGTCCATCGTGTTGCAGCTCCTCGAGGATCCGGCGGTCGTAACGGTCCAGCTTCATCGGGGTTGCTCCGTCCGGTACGTCTTCCGGGGTGAGAATTACTGATCTGCTGAATAAAACTAAAAAAGTAGCAGATCCTTGCTCGGATTATCCGTTATAAAGGTATCTTTGCAATCATCTGCGTGCCTGTCGAGCCTATTCTATCCCCGTCGGCCAACCAGCCGCGACCCGGGCAATGGCTCACGAGGCACCTGCCCATCAGGCTCCGAATCCTGACCGGGACGGGAGCGGCCAAGTCCCCTATCGGGGCGCGGCAAACCGGTTCCGCCCCGCCGTTTACTCGGCGCGGGCGTGAACGATCATCTATCGCGGATAGCTCCGAGCTATCGGCTACCGGCGATGAGCTTTGATCTGACGGCGTTTTGTCGAACGCCTCGACTCTTCCGACGGCTCATGGCTGGCTGCAGCGCACTGAAGATTCCGGAGAACAGCATGACCCGTTTTGACCCCCGAAAATATCGTCGCGGTCCGGTGGTGGACCTGCCGAATCGCCGCTGGCCGAGCCGTGTCGTCGAGCAGGCTCCGATCTGGGCGAGTGTGGATCTGCGCGACGGCAACCAGGCGCTCTTGGAGCCGATGGGTGTTGCCCAGAAACGTCGTCTTTGGGCGTTGCTGGTCAAGATGGGATTCAAGGAGATCGAGATCGGTTTCCCGGCCGCGAGCCAGCCGGACTTCGACTTCGTGCGCTGGTTGATCGAGGAGGACAAGATCCCCGAGGACGTGACTGTCCAGGTCTTGGTCCAGGCACGCGAGGATCTGATCCGCCGTACCTTCGATGCACTGGATGGTGCACCGCGCGCGATCGTCCATCTCTACAACTCAACCTCGCCCATCCAGCGTGAATGGGTCTTCGGTCAGGACCGGAACGGCGTGAAGGCGATCGCCCGTCAGGGTGCCGAGTGGGTCTTGCGCGAGGCGCAACGGCGGCCCGCAACACGCTGGACCTTCCAGTATTCGCCCGAGAGCTTCACGGCCACCGAGCCGGACTATGCCGTGGAGGTCTGCGAGGCGGTGCTGGACGTCTGGCAGCCGACCCCGCAACAGCCTTGCATCATGAATCTGCCCGCGACGGTCGAGGTCGCGAGTCCGAATGTCTTCGCCGACCAGGTCGAGTATTTCGCGACCCACATCTCGCGGCGCGAGACGATCGTCCTGTCGGTGCATACCCACAACGATCGCGGCGGTGCTGCAGCTGCAGCGGAGCTGGCCCTCTTGGCGGGTGCGGACCGGGTCGAGGGGACCCTGCTCGGCAACGGCGAGCGCACCGGCAACCTGGACATCGTGACCCTGGCGATGAACCTCTACAGCCAGGGCATCGATCCGGGTCTGGACCTCAGCGACCCGGAGGAGATCGTCCGGGTGGTTGAGGAATGCACCGGCACGGCGCTGCACCCGCGCCACCCTTGGGTGGGCGAGCTGGTCTATACCGCCTTCTCGGGCAGTCATCAGGATGCGATCCGCAAGAGTCTGATGCGCCAGGATCCAGAGGAGCCCTGGCAGGTCGCCTATCTGCCGATCGACCCGCGCGACCTGGGTCGCAGCTATCAGGCGGTCATTCGGGTCAACAGCCAGTCCGGGAAGGGCGGCGTCGCCTTCGTCATGGAGCGCGACTTCGGGCTCACGCTGCCGCGCTGGATACAGGTCGAGCTGGCGCGCTTGGTCCAAGCGCAGAGCGAGCGGCGTGGCGGGGAGATGGATGCCGCCAGTATTCACCGCATCTTCATGGACCATTTCGTCGTCGATCAAGCCCCGGTCCGGCTGCTCGGCTATCGGCTCGATCGTAACGGTCACGATGTGATCGAGGCCCGCATCGCGGGACCGGACGGCGAGCAGCGGCTGAACGGTGAAGGGCAGGGCGCGATGGCGGCCTTCGTCGATGCCTGGTCGCGTTGGACCGGTCAGCCGGTGCGTATCCTGGATTATCAGGAGCATGCGATCGGCGAGGGCACGGACGCCGAGGCCATCGCCTATGTTCAGCTGGAACTCGGATCGCAGCGGATCGCCGGCGCGGCCATCGATCGCGACACGGTGGCCGCCTCGCTGGGTGCAGTCCTATCCGCGCTGAATCGCGGCGAGGTCCGGCAGGCGCGGGCGGCGTAGAGCGCGAGCCCCTGCAGATGCCGATACAGAGCGTTGCGCACCTCGGTCAGGACACGATGCCCGGCCAACCTCGGCCCGTGATCGGCGATCGAGACTGCGTACCGTGCCTTCCGTTGTCTTCCCCGAGGTTGTAGTCTCGCGCCTTTCTCGTTGTAACCCTCAAGACACGCGATGCCTTCCGTTCCGTTGCTGCTCGATCCCGAAACCTTGAAACACGCGATCCCCCCGACCTACCTGGAACGTGGCAGGCGCTATCTCCAAGACCGACGCGTGTTGAGCGCGGATCATGATGCCGAGCGCGGGCTGGTGACGGGGCGGGTGCGAGGCTCGGGCGGACGCATCTATCAGTGCCTCGTGCAGATCGGCGAGGGGGCCGACGGTGCCTTGACGGTAGTCGGACACTGCTCCTGTCCGGTGGGATACAACTGCAAGCACGTTGCGGCGGTGTTGTTGTCGTTGGGTACCCGAACCACGAGCGCGATCGTGCCGGCCCAGGCACTCGCGCTGCCGTTTCAATTAAAGAGCTGGCTCGATCAGATCGAGCGTGCGACGGGCGTTCCGGCCGAAGAACCCCATCGGATCCTCTATTTCATCGACCCGGAGGAGCACCTCGGGGTCAGGCGCACGGGTGTGCGTGCGGCGAAGGCGCGCCAGCTGCTCGCCGGCGGCTATGGTAAAACTCAGGATTTCAATATCCTCGGTCACTCCAAGGCAAGCTTCATTGGTCCGGAAGATCAACGCATCATGGGCTTGCTCGCGGTCGCGCGGGGCGGTGGCGACCCGGGCGTCGCCTATCTGGATACCTTGACCGGTGCGGACGTCATGGCCGCGATCACGCGCACCGGGCGCGGTCATCTGCGCACGATCGATGGCCCGGTCCTGCGCGACGCGGGTCCGCTCGCGGGGCGGCTGGAGTGGCGTCTCGGAGACGATGCCCGGTTGCGCGTGATCCTCGAGGCCGACCGTCCGGGGCTTTTGCTGCTGCCGATGTCGCCGCCCTGGTATTTGGATCCGGACACCGGCGACTGCGGTCCGCTCGAGACCGGTCTCGATGATCGGGAGGCCGGCGTCTTGGCTGCGGCCCCGGTGGTCGCGCCCGAGTCGGTGGATGCGTTGGAGAAGGCGGCGCGGGAGCGCTTCAAGGGGCGCTCGGTTCACCTCCCCAAGAGCCCCGAGCGACGTCGCAGCGCCTCGGAGATGCCGGTTCCCCGTCTGCGCCTGCGTAGCATCGATCTGGCGGCAAGCAGCGTGGGTCGCTACTGGGGCATCCAACGTCCGCCCGAGTGGACACATCACGCGGCACTCGACTTCGAATATGGCGGCACCTCGGTGGATCCGCGCGACCGTGCCCCGGTGTTGCGCCGCGTCGAGCAGGGGGTGCTCGTCGAGGTGGAGCGTCAGCCCGAAGCCGAACGGACGGCGATCGGCGTGCTCGAGGCATCGGGCTTTCGTCGCGCCGCTGAGGCCTCGGATGCCGATGGCCTCTGGTTCGAGCGCGCCGACCCCGAGACCTGGCTCGACTTCATGCAGGATGCACTGCCCGATCTCGCGGCGCAGGGCTGGCGGATCGAGATCGGCGAGGGCTTCCACTTTCGGATCGCCGAGATCGGCGATTGGGAGATGGACGTCGCCGAGGGCGAGGGCGGCAACTGGCTCGATCTGGGACTGGGTGTGGAGGTCGACGGGCAGCGCGTCGACCTGCTCCCGCTGCTGGTGGAGCTCATCGGGCGCTATCAGGTGGACCTCTCCACACGGACGCTCGCCACGATGGACGCGCAGACGCGCCTGCAGCTGCGTCTGCCCGACGGGCGGCTGATCCTGATGCCGGTGGCGCGTCTGCGGCCGATCCTCTCGACCTTGATCGAGCTGTACGACCCCGAGGGTCCGCTGGGATCCCATGGGAGCAAGGGCCGCTTGCGTCTGTCGCGTGTCCATGCCGCGCAGCTCGCCGAGCTGGAGGCGGCGGCCCCGGCGCTGCGCTGGCGGGGCGGGGATGCGGTGCGCGAATGGGGTCGGAGGCTGCGTGATTTCCAAGGGCTGGAGACGATCGCGCCGCCCGTCGGGCTGAGCGTCGAGCTTCGGCCCTATCAGCGCCAAGGGCTCGATTGGCTACAGTTTTTACGCGAATACGGGCTTGGCGGTGTCCTCGCCGACGACATGGGTCTCGGCAAGACGGTGCAGACCCTGGCGCATCTCCTGGTCGAGAAGGAGAGCGGTCGGGCCGATCGCCCCAGCTTGGTGATCGCGCCGACGAGTCTCCTCTTCAACTGGCGCCGCGAGGCCGAGCGGTTCGCCCCGGCGCTGCGTGTTCTGTCTCTGCACGGCTCGACGCGCCACACGCGGTTCGCGTCGATCCCCGATCACGACCTGGTGCTGACGAGCTACCCGCTGCTGCCGCGTGATCTGGATGCACTCGCGGAGCAGAATTTCCATCTACTCATCCTGGACGAGGCCCAGAACATCAAGAATCCGCGCAGCAAGGCCGCGCAGGCAGCCCGTGGTTTGAACGCACGCCATCGGGTCTGCCTGACCGGCACGCCGATGGAGAACCACCTCGGCGAGTTGTGGTCGCTGCTCGATTTCCTGATGCCCGAGCTGCTCGGCGACGAGCGCCGCTTTCGGCGGCTGTTTCGAGTCCCCATCGAGCGTCACGGCGACGATGTGCGTCAGGACGAGCTGCGTCGGCGGGTCGCGCCCTTCCTGTTGCGTCGCACCAAGGAAACGGTCGCCGCCGAGCTGCCGCCCAAGAGCGAGATCATCCGCGAGGTCCCGCTCGCGGATGATCAGCGCGATCTCTACGAGACACTGCGTCTGGCGCTGCATGAGAAGGTGCGCGAGGAGGTGGCGCGCAAGGGTCTTGCGCGCAGCGGGATCATCATCCTGGATGCACTGCTCAAGCTGCGCCAGGTATGCTGCGATCCGCGTCTGGTGTCGCTCGAGAGTGCGCGTCGGGTCAAGGGCTCCGCCAAGCTGGATCTGCTGATGACCCTGCTGCCCGAGCTGCTCGAGGAGGGGCGGCGCGTGTTGCTCTTCTCTCAGTTCACGAGCATGTTGGCCCTGATCGAGGCGGAGCTGATGAAGCGCGGACTGCGCGAGGATCAGGACTTCGTGAAGCTGACCGGGCGCACCCGCAACCGGGATCGTCCGGTCGATCGCTTCCAGGCCGAGGAGGTGCCACTGTTTCTGATCAGCCTCAAGGCCGGCGGCACCGGTCTGAATCTCACTGCGGCGGACACCGTGATCCACTACGACCCTTGGTGGAACCCCGCGGCCGAGCGTCAGGCGACCGACCGCGCACACCGCATCGGTCAAGACAAACCGGTGTTCGTCTACAAGCTCTTGACCGAGGGGACTGTCGAGCAACGGGTCGCGGACCTGCAAGCCCGCAAACAAGCCCTTGCAGACGCCATGTTGGCCGGCGGCGGGGCGGCGTCCGGCGTCTTGAGCCCGGCCGATCTGGATCTCTTGTTCGCGCCTCTCAGCGACGATTGAGCACTACCAGGGTAGGTGCCAACCGGCGGTGCGGATCAGGATGACTCCGATCAGCAGTGCGAGCAGGATCGCCCAAAGCGAGAGATAGATGGCGTTGGACTGTTTGGCCCGGTTGCGATCGGTCCAGGAGCGCGGTCGTACCCCTTTGAGCAGGAAGACGACCTTTGCAGACAAGAGCACGCAGACGATGTTGACGATCAGCAGCAGAAAGGCGCCGAGCGCCTCTTCCCAGCGTCCCGCGCCCAACATCATCCCCATGGTTGCGGTCGGCGGGAGCAGGGCGACGGCGACCATGACGCCGACCAGGGTGGAGGACAAACCGGTCGTCAGCGAGAGGACCGCCGCGGCACCCGAGGCCAGTCCCAAGACCACGCCGCCGAGATCGACATCCGTGCGGGAGAGGATCTCGGGGCTGTCGAGCCCGAGCGGCAGGACCAGAGCGATCACGACGGCGATCAGAAGGGACAGGCTGATCCCGGCGAAGTTTGTCTTGAAGGCACGCCAGGTGAGCTCCTTGTCGCCGAGCGAGGTGGCGAACGCGAGTGCGATATTGGGTCCGAGCAGGGGTGCGATGACCATCGCGCCGATCACGACGGCAACATTGTTTTCGATCAGACCGATGGCGGCCACCAGGGTCGAGAGGACCGTCAACACCAGAAAATTGCTGTCGAGCTGGGCGCCCTTCGCGATCTGGCTGTAGAGCTCCTCGCGTGTGGCCGCGACGGCCTCGGCCTTATCCTTCTCGAGGTCCTTGTCGTCCTGTCCCTCATGGGTCAAGACCGCGTCGATGGACTGAATGACGATGCGCGCGTTGTCGCTGGCCGTGAACAGATCCTGCAGCGAGTCGATCAGTGCTTGCCGGTGATCGTCGGAGACCAGCATCCGGATGCTGCAGCGCCCGTCCTCTGCGTCGCCGCCCCACCAGAAATCCTCGGCGCCATAGAACTTCGCCATGCCCGAGAGCGTTTTGGCGTGCTTGCGATCTGCGATGACTTCGACGATGCGCATCGGCTTGGACTCAGAAGACCGGGATCTGGGCAAAGAGGACGAGGAGGATGATCGCCAGGACCCCGACAGCCATCCAGATGCGGTTCGCCAAGCGACGGCGTTTGCATCGTTTCTCGATCTGGGCGAAGAGGCGCGGATCGGATTCGATCTCGGGCGCGATGTAGAGGCGTCGATGGATCAAATCGATCGCATCCACGGCGGCTGTTGCGGTGACTGGATCGGTTCGATAGAGACCGGTCTCGGCATCGACCATGCTGTGCCGAAGCGCCGTTTGAGCGTGCATTCGGGCGACATGGAGTGCAGGGAAGAAGGCCGCATAACAGAGACGCGGTCGGGACGGGTCGGTTGTCTCGATCTCCGCGGGGGATGGTGCCTGCTGTGCACCGAACACGCGCACGAGACCCGGTCGATCGGTACGTGTCTCGACGATCAGGTAACCTTCCAGCTCACCCATTGCGAGCCCCTTGAGCCTTGGTTCCGGGCGTGATTGCTTCGGCCGCGCCGGCGCAACTCAGGCAGGATCTGCGCGCCTGATCCGGCGATCGGGCACAAGCACGCCACGCCGACAACCTGCCATCCTTTCCGATCGGAACCGGCCGATCAGGCGACGCGTCCTTGCGCCGACAGAATCGGTGGCTCCCGCGGGTTCGCTTTTGATTCAGGCCGCGCGGGCCATGCGCTCGATTTCCCAGTTGCACCGGTCGATGAGGACCTTCAGCGATCGCGTGACCGCGATGTCGTTGCGCAGCTCGAACCGGTTGCCGTGCTCCCAGCAGTCGTTTGCGGCATCCGCGAGCAGCGGAAGTCCTTGACGACAGAGCTCCCAAAAGGCCAGTGATCGTTGTGTGCTCATGATGCGTATCCCCTGACGATGGGTCGGAAGGCGGACGATGTCCACTTGATTTGACCAAAGCATATACCTTGCCATCCCGCCGAAGCCCTTGCCTACACGGATTCTGTTGCCATTCTGCAACAAGCCAAATCATGCGATTTGTCGTTGACCCCACTTGGAGTGTAGCGCATGTGGGCAGTTTTGTCGGCATAGCAACACTCATGGGTCGTTTCCGCAACGAATTTCTGGACACTGCTGTGCGCCCAAGGTGCGAGCAGCGTCGGGGTTTGCAATGCACTCCGGCACCGAACGGCAACGAATTCGTCTGTAATGCCGGTGAAAGTACGCCGTGTCGAGCGGCACGAAGCGCTCAACTGCCGGATCCAGGTTGATGCCCTGAACGGGATCAGTCTAGGCGTCTGACAGTGTTGGGGAGGTGCTGGCGGATGACGTCGGCGAAGGCCTGTAGCGCCGCACGTCTGGGAAAGCTGCGCCGGTAGACCAGCGAGATGCGGCGGAACGCATCCGGGAGATTGCCCAGCGGGCGTGCGATGATGCCGCTGTCGGTCATCCAGGCCCCGCGGATCGCCAGCGCCGGGACCAAGGTGCAGCCGAAGCCGGCGCCGACGAGTTGCAGCAGTGTCTCCAGGCTCGCGGCGCGCAGATCCGCCATCTCGCCTTTCGTCGGCCGCTCGGCGAGACGACAGACCTCCATGACTTGATGGGTCAGGCAGTGCCCGTCGGCCAGCAGAAGAAGGTCGACCTCTTCCAGGTCCTTCGCCGTGATCTCGTCCTTCTCGTATAGAGGATCGTTGCGCGGATGGGCGAGCCAGAAGGGCTCGTCGAACAGCGGCATCGTGTCCAGATCGGTATCCTCGATCGGCGTGGCGAGCAGCGCGGCGTCGATCTCATGCCGCACGAGGCGGCCGAGGAGCAGATCCGTGATCTCCTCGGACAGGATCAGCTTCAGATTCGGGTAGGCGCGTTTCAGGGGCACCAGAACCTGCGGGATCAGGTACGGGCTGAGGGTCGGGATGGCCCCGATACGCAGCGGGCCGGCGAGCGGGTCTTGGTGAGCGCGAGCGACCTGCTCGATCGCCTCGGCCTGCTCCAAGGCGAGCCGCGCGTGCCCGAGGATGGCCTCGCCGACCGGTGTGACCTCGACCGAGCGGTTGGTCCGCTCGAAGATGACCACGTCGAGCTCGTCCTCGAGCTTCTTGATCTGCCCGCTCAAGGTCGGCTGACTCACGAAGCAACGCTCCGCGGCACGCCCGAAGTGGCGTGTCTCGGCGACGGCAAGGATGTATTTGAGGTCTCGGAGGTTCACGCAGCGATGATACAGCGGCGGGGCGTTGGCCTCCAGCCTCCAGCCGCCTGCCGCCAGCTTTCAGCCGTCAGCTGTCAGCCCTTGGCTTTCATGCCTCGGCTTCCGGCTTTCCGTTGTCAGTTTCGGTTCGGTCGCGGTTTCCGGCTTGATCAGACTTAGGGAATGCCGGCATCCTCAAGCTGACGGCTGACGGCTGACGGCTGACGGCTGATAGCTGAAAGCTGGCGGCAGGAGGCAGGAGACAGGAGGCAGGAGGCAGGAGGCCAGCGTCCGCAAGCCGCCCCCGCTTGATTGCCCCCGGCCGATTCCCCACCTCCGCAATGACCTTATAAAAACTCAGGAGTCATTCACCGTGAGAATGGACAAGCTGACCGCGAAGTTTCAGATGGCCCTGGCGGATGCGCAGAGCCTGGCCGTGGGACGGGATCACCAGTTCATCGAGCCGCTGCATCTGATGATCGCCTTGCTGGATCAGGAAGGCGGCTCGGTGCGTCATTTGTTGACGCGCGCCGACGTCAACGTGAATCGGTTGCGTTCGGCGTTGAGCGATCAGCTCGACCGGCTGCCGACCGTGGAGGGCGCGGGCGGCGATGTCCATGTCGGCAACGATCTGAACAGACTCCTGAATCAGACCGACAAGCTCGCCCAGCAGCGCAACGATCAGTACATCTCCTCGGAGCTCTTCGTGTTGGCCGCGCTGGAGGACCGCGGGGCCCTGGGCTCCGCCATGCGCGAGGCGGGCGCGAGCAAGGGCGCGATCGAGAAGGCCATCGAAGGGGTGCGCGGCGGCCAAAACGTGAACGACCCCAACGCCGAAGAGCAGCGTCAGGCGCTCGAGAAGTTCACCATCGACATGACCGAGCGCGCCGAGCAGGGCAAGCTCGATCCGGTCATCGGGCGCGACGACGAGATCCGACGCACCATCCAGGTCCTGCAACGCCGGACCAAGAACAATCCGGTGCTGATCGG
>NZ_DIUM01000087.1:0-806 GCF_002423035.1 Thiocapsa sp. UBA6158 | reverse complement strand
ACCATGGTCGGCGCCGGCAAGGCCGAGGGCTCGATGGATGCCGGCAACATGCTCAAGCCGGCGCTCGCGCGCGGCGAGCTGCATTGCGTGGGTGCCACGACGCTGGATGAGTACCGCAAGTATGTCGAGAAGGACGCGGCGCTGGAGCGGCGCTTTCAAAAGGTTCTGGTCGACGAGCCGAACGTCGAGGACACCATCGCCATCCTGCGCGGACTCAAGGAACGCTACGAGGTCCACCATGCGGTGGAGATCACCGATCCGGCCATCGTCGCCGCGGCCGTGCTCTCGCATCGCTACATCTCGGATCGTCAGCTGCCCGACAAGGCGATCGACCTGGTCGACGAGGCCGGCAGCCGGGTTCGACTGATGAACTCCAAGCTTCCGCCTGCGGCCAAGGAGGTTGATAAGCAGCTGCGGGCCGTCCAGAAGGACAAGGAGGATGCCGTGCGCGAGCAGGACTTCACCAAGGCCGGCGAACTGCGCGACAAGGAAGTGGAGCTGCGCGAGCAGATCCGCTCGATCCTGCAATCCCGCAAAGATGAGGAACCCGCAGCCGCAGTCCAGGCCGGCGAGACCGAAGCCGGGGCTGCACTGAGCGTGGCAGTGGCGGATGCGCCTGCCGACGCGGAGCGCACCCCGATGGTGACGGAAGAGGACATCGCCCACATCGTGGCCTCCTGGACCGGCGTGCCGGTGCAGAAGCTCACCGAAAGCGAGTCGGCCAAGCTGTTGAACATGGAGGAGACCCTCCACCAGCGCCTGATCGGCCAGGACGAAGCCGTCAAGGCGGTGTCCCGCGCCATCCG
>NZ_DIUM01000107.1 GCF_002423035.1 Thiocapsa sp. UBA6158 | reverse complement strand
GCTGAGGCACGACGCTAATCACCTACTAGAAAATATAAAATCTTAAACCGCGTCCCCGCTAAGGGCCATGGATGCATCAAACGTCGAGCTCACTCGAAAGTGAGCATTTCGCTCTGGGCGCGGTTTAAGCTCAGCTCGGACCGAACAGGAACCAGAGGATCAGGCCCACGACCGGCAGCAAGAGGACAAGAAGGATCCACAACACCTTCGAGCCGGTGCCGGCCGAGCTGCCGACGATCTTGACGATCGCATAGATCGTCAGAGCCAGATGAATCAAACCGAGAATGCCTGTGACTTCGACCTGCATCGCTGATCTCTCCGTGAGTGTGCGGGGTGGGAGAACGGGTGGAGGGTACGGGCTCTGCGCGGCCAGCCCGCCTCGATGATAGCTCAGGCCTCGGCACTCGCGTCAAAGTGCGCAGAGCATCGGGAGGGATTCAGAATCAACATGAACAGTTGGGCAAAGCGCAGCCTGCCCAACCCGCGCCGGCATCACAGGGAACAGTTGAGCACACTGCGCGTTGCCGCACTGATCAAAGAGGAGAATCTCCAGTGTCCAACCTCCCGGAACGCCGCGAGCAGATCCGACTGGTCCATGCGACCTTCATCCGCCAGGTCGTCGCCTTGACCCAACGCCCGGAGGGTCGAGCCGAGCTCGAGACCCTGCTTGAAGGGGCCGAGCAACAGGGTTGGAGTACGCTTGTCGCCGTCTTGCGACGCATCGCCAAGGGGGAGCGCTCGCCCGCGCTCCTGAACGGTCTCGACGAGGAAGACGGCGTCATTGCGGAATCCGTCCTGCGCGGGCTCCAAGACCCCGCCAGTCTGCCGGATCCAAGCAAGGCACAGGATCCGACCCTCGCCGCACCGGGCCTCGCGCACATGATCCACGCCGCGCGCACCGATCCCCAAGCGCTGGTGCTGATCGGCAACATGGCCGATCAGATGAGCAAGGTCGGGGGCAGTCTGGCCCGGCTGGCCGGAGTCGTTCGCCCGCTGATCAACGGGGAGCGCAATCCGGACCAGCTCTGTCGCGGGATGGATACGCAGACCCGACAACTGGTGCTGGAGATCCTCGGCGAGCTGGGTAAGCTGGAGGCGCATTGAGACAGGCTCGTCCCCCTCGACAGCTCCACCCGCTCTCGCGTCGCAACGCGATGCCGCCCGATCAACGTCCGGCGGGACCCTCACCGTCCGCGTCGCGGGGTTGCGTTGGACCCTTCTCTTCGAGCCTGACCCGCAAGGGCCCGCGCGTATCCAGGTGTAGATCGCGCTGCGGGTAGGCGATGACGATGCCCGCGTCTCTGAATTTGCGGTTGATCGCCATGTTGAGCTCCGAGGTGATGGCGACCCGATGCTCGATATCCTCGATATAGGCCCGCAGCGATAGGGTCAGGGCGTTGTCGCCGAACCCTTCGAGATTCAACGCGGGCTTGGGGTTGGCGAGCACGCGCGGATTCTCCTGCGCCGCCTCCCGCATCAGGGCATGGGCCAAGTCCACATCGGTGTCGTAGGCCACGCCGACGAGGATCATGATCCGCGTCACCGGGTCGGACAGGGACCAGTTGAGTAACCGACCGGTGATCAGCTCCTTGTTCGGGACCAGCAGCTCCTTGCGATCGTAACCGCGGATCGTCGTGGCACGGATGCGAATCTTGGTCACCACGCCGTCGGTCCCGTCCACGGTGATGACGTCGCCGACCCGCACCGGACGCTCGAACAGGATGATCAGGCCGCTGACGAAGTTCGCGACGATCTCCTGCAGACCGAACCCGATCCCCAGCCCCATCGCCGCCACCAACCACTGCAGCTGCGACCACTGAGCGCCCAGGGTGTCGAGCGCCAGCACGATACCCAAGGCGACGATGAGGTAGGTCGTCAAGGTCGTCACCGTGTAGCGGCTGCTCGAGGTCATGTGCAGGCGCTCGCTCAGGATGATCTCGAGCATCGCCGGCAACCGCTTGGCGAGTACGCCGATCGCGACCAGATACAGCAGGGCAAGCCCGAGATCGGCCAGGGTGACGGGCAGCGCCGTCTCCTGCCTGTCCAGGATCCGGGTGGTATGCCAGAGGGTCACCTCGTCGAGGATGCCCAGCGCCGGAAAGACCGGTGACCAGATGGCGTAGAGACCGATCAGGGCGAGGGCGACGAGCGCCATCCCCAGCAGCTCTCGGCCGGCTGCACTCGTCGCCGCGAGATCGACATGGACATAGTCCGACGGCACGGCGAGGAGCTCGGTGCCTGCCGAGGCGTCACGCTCCGCGAGCGCGACCCGACGGCGCTCGCGCGCAACCCGGCGGGCCAAGCGGGCCCGCGCGTGCATCAGCCAGCTCGAGGCCAGCGCATGCAGCAACATCAAGACGACGCTCAGTCCCAGGGTGAGTAGATAGGCATCCCAGAGCACGAGCGCCGAATAGGCGTAACCCTCCAGGACCAGAACCAGGATGACCAAAGGCACGGCTACCAGCACCGGGTACCAGATCGGATAGGCACGGGCCAACAGACCGGCGCCCGGTCGTTGCCGCAACGCCGTCATCAGACCGGTCTGGGGATGAAACAATCGGAAAAAGAACAGGGCGATCGCCGCGACGGAGACCAGTGCGGTGAGCCGCGCGACGAGTCCAACTGCGGCATCCGGGTTGATGCTGATCGCCTTGCCGAGGATCAACATCGCCGGAACCAGCACCCAAATCAGCCAGCCGATCTCCGACCTCAGACGCTGCGCACCGGCCTGCGGCCACCGGAAATGCCCGATCGCCAGACCGCGCGGCAGACAGATCCCGCGCAACAGCAGCAGGACATAGAGCACGACTGCGATGCGGACCAGTTGAACCCCGGCCGTCTCGGACACCTCGGTACCCTGTGCGGCGTGCTGAAGGGCCCAGCCGGCCGCGCTGAACAACAGGGGCAGAGGCGCCGCAAGCAACAGGGTGAGCATCAACGCACGCAGTGTCTGCCGCGTGTCCCCGAGACCCGGCTGCTGCGTTCGGACCGAGGCACGCTCGATCGCCGCGATCAAGGCGCTGCGCTGCCAGAGCAGCACGCCCGAAATCAACACCGCGAGCCAAGACAGGGGCGAGTTCGCAAGTCGCCCCGCGAGGTTGCGGCCGAGCTCGGACCAGACCGAGGGCGAGAGCAGACGCCCGATCTCGGGCTGAAGATTCGCCAGGTCGGCCGGACGGGTCTTGGCCCCCGTACCGAGCCAAAACAGGTGCTCTTCGAGAAAGTAATCGTAGGCACGCGCGACATCCAGCATCCGACTCTCGGCGACCTCGAGCCTCTGCAGCGCCTCGAGCTGCACGCCCTCGGCCTCCAGTTGCTTGGCCAACAACACCCGGCGCCCCACGATCAAGGTGCGCAGGGTGTCGAGATCCTGCGGTGTCGAGTCGACCGAGAGCTTCGCCGCAAGCTCGTCGAGTGTGCGGTTCGGATCGGCCATGCGGGTCGCCTCGTCGAGGTGCTGCAGCCGGCTGACGTTGACCGCGGCGATCTGCTGCTCGAGCGCATGCAGATTACGGGTATGGACCTCGAAATCGGGCAGGTCGGCACGGTGTTCGAGCAAGAGCGGGCCGATGCCTTCGGTCAGCACGCTGACCTCTCGAGCCGCCCGCACGCGCTCGAAATTGGCCTGGACCCGCTCGGCCAACCGCAGCGCCTGCGCCTCGTCCTCGTCATGTCCGTCGAGGCGTCCGGCGATGATCGAGAGCTGCTCCGTCAGCTCGGCGTTCTCGCGCGCGAGCTGGATCAGCAGCGGATCGGATCCCTCGGTCAACTCCAGCATCCGCGCGGCCTCGGCCTTGGCGAGCGCAGCCTCGCTCTCGTGTTTGTCGTTGAGTTGCGCCTTCAGCACCTCGACCTGCGCACGCAGACGCCCGACACTCGCGGCCTCCTCGTCGCGCCTGGCCGCGAGCAGCTCCAAGCGCATCGGCTGACTGATGAGTTCTTGCTCGAATGCCCGGATCTCGGTGCTCAAGGCGACATAGCGGGTTTCCAGCGCCCACCACCGAGCCTGCATGAGCGAAGAGCCGAAGCTCGAGGCCGCAGAGCCGTGCCCGCCACCGCCGATCTCCACCCGCAGGGCGGCGGCGATTCCGTCCTGCTGCTCCTGCGCCGCCGTCAGACGCTGGCGGATCATGGTCGGGCGATTCTCCTGGAAGGTGCGCTGGCGATCGAAATCGGCACGCCGCGCCTCTGCCGCAGCGAGGTCGGCCTGGGCCTTACGCAAACGCAGCGCGATCTCGCCGCGCGGCGTCTGCGGACCGACGCCGAGCCCCTCGAGCACATCGACGGAGCCGGCCTCCAGGGTGCGTTCGCGAATTCGGCGCGTCTCCTCCGGCGCCGCCTGCGCGACCTCCTCGAAGGCCGCGGCACGGTCCCGGTTGACATCCGCCTCCTTGAGGTTGTTCAGAGCTTCACGGTAGCGTGCGACGATCTTGGTCTTGACCTCGGCGTCCAGTTCGGTGCTCGTCTCGGTCCGGGCGATCTTTGCTTCCAAACCCTCCGCCGACATCAGCGACGGATTCAACGAGCCGAGACCGCCGTTCTCGGCACCGAGTGTCGACGACAACAGCATCAAGCAGAGCCCCAAAGCAAGCGTGAAGCCGACAACCGGATGTCTCATGATCGAAGCTCCCGACCCGTGCCGACCCTGCTGATCGCCCTGCACATGCGGACTGATCGGGCCACGACGACTAATCGATCGTCTCGGGAATATACCCCGGCGCATTGGGACCCATGTTCTTCTCGCCCTCCTCGGCCTCCTCGTAGGGATTGCCGATCGCATAAGCCTCGCCGGCCGCAATCCCCGCGGCGTCCGCCGGGTTGTCGATCATGGTGGCTCAATTGTGTTTAGGCGATTTTCGGGAAAGGAACGACCAGCCTGTAGGTGCGAATTTATTCGCACACACTCCGGTTTTGCCGGCGAGGCGCTCGGCGAGGCCACCGTCCAGCCTGTGCGAATAAATTCGCACCTACATCCTGGCATGCGCAGTCGGGATGATCATTCCCGGAAATCACCTTAAACCGCGTCTCGCCGAGATCGAGGACATCTCCAAGGCCAAACGCGTCATGAAGATGACGCATGTCGCTCCGGACGCGGTTGAGTCGGATGGCGGATGCGGTGCCTGCATCCGCATGCGCTCGATAGCGTCCGGTCCCATCCGACGTCACGAAACCGGGGCCTCGTGCTCTGAACCCAACTCCCGAGCCGCGACGCCCCCGTGGACCTTTTCGCGGAACCGCTGGAAGACCACGTAGAGCATCGGGATCAAGAAGATTCCGATCAGCGAAGCGGCGAGCATGCCGCCGAAGACGGCCGTACCGACGCCGCGCTGACTTGCCTCGCCGGCACCGCTGGCGATGACCAAGGGGACCAGGCCGAGGATGAAGGCAAAGCTGGTCATGAGCACGGCACGGATCCGCAGACGCGCCGCCCGGGTGGCCGCATCCAGGATCGAGGCCCCGCCCGCGCGCTGCTCGATGGCGAACTCGACGATGAGGATCGCGTTCTTGCTCGCCAGACCGATGAGCACCACGATGCCGACCTGGGCATAGAGGTCGTTGGAGAGACCCGCGACCCAGAGTGCGCAGAGCGCGCCGAGCACCCCGACCGTGACGCTCAGGAGCACGACCGCCGGCATCGACCAGCTCTCGTAGAGTCCCACCAGGAAGAGATAGGCGAACAAGACCGCCAGCGCCAACACGATCGGCGTCTGTCCGCCGGCCTCCTTCTCCTGAAAGGCCGTGCCCGTCCACTCGAAGCCGTAACCCGCCGGCAAGGTCGCCGCGGAGATCCGCTCCATCGCCGCCAGGGCATCGCCCGAGCTGAAGCCGGGCGCCGGCTCGCCCTGAATCGTGACGCTGCGATAGTTGTTGTAACGTTGCAGGAGCTGCGGCCCCAGGATCAGCTCGGGGCTCAGGAGCGCGCGCAGCGGAACCATCTCGCCTTGATCGTTGCGGACATGGATCCGGTAGATGTCTTCGACGCTCTGACGATCGGCCTCGCGGCCTTCCACCTGGACCTGCCAGACCCGCCCGAACCGGTTGAAGTCGTTGATATAGTAGCCGCCCAAGGTCGCCTGCAGCGCATTGAAGACATCGCTGATGCGCACGCCCAGTGTCTGGACCTTTTCGCGGTCGATATTCAGAAACACTTGCGGGTTGTCGCTCGCCCAGGTGGAGAACACACGCGAGAGGGCCGGATCCTGATTGGCGGCGAGGATGAGACCGCGCATCACCCCGGCGAGCGCCTCCGGCGTGCGACCCTGCAGGTCTTCGAGCTGATACTGGAAACCGCCGCCGGTCCCCAGCCCTACGATCGGCGGGAGATTGAAGGGCATGACCCGCGCGCTCGGGATACCGATCGTTTGGGCCGCGATCCGATCGATGACGGCATCGACCTCGAGATCGGGCGTAGTGCGCTCTTCGAACGGCTTCAGCCGCCCGATGATCGCTGCTGAATTGGAGAGCACCGCGCCGTCGAGGATGCTGAAGCCCGTGATCGTCACCACGTGCGCAACCGCGGGATCGGCCTTCACGAGCGTCTCGATCTCCTTCACGACCTCGAAGGTGCGGCTCACCGAGGCGCCTTGCGGTAACTGCACATGGGCCATGAAGGCCCCTTGATCCTCTTCCGGGAGGAATCCGGTTGGCGTGACCTTGAACAGCCAACCGGTCGCGAGCCCGATGCCGAGGATCAGCACCAAGACCAGCATGGAAACACGCACCAGTCGCGTGACGATCCCGGCATAGCCGTCGCGGACCCGGTCGATCCCGCTCATGATGTAACGCATCGGTCCACGCCGATGACCACCCGGCTTGAGCAGGACGGCGCACAGTGCCGGAGACAGGGTCAAGGCATTGACCGCCGAGATCAGCATCGCGAAGGCGACGACGGCCGCGAACTGCTGGAAGAGCTGTCCGGTGATCCCGGGGATGAAGGCCACCGGCAGGAAGACCGACAGCAGCACCAATGTGATGGCGATGATGGGTCCGGTGATCTGCCCCATCGCCTTCTTGGCGGCCTCGCGCGGAGGCAGACCCTCCTCCTCCATGATGCGCTCGACGTTCTCCACCACCACNNACGATGGCGTCGTCGACCACGATCCCGATCGCCAGCACCACGGCCAAGAGCGAGATGGTGTTGGCCGAAAAGCCGATCATGAGCAGGAAGGCGAAGGTCCCGATCAGGGCCACGGGCACCGCGATCAAGGGGATCAGGGTGGCACGCCAACTCCCGAGAAAGAGGAAGACGACCAGGATCACCAGGACGAACGCCTCGAGCAGGGTATGGACGACCTTCTCGAGGCTCGCATTCACGAAATCCGTGGTGTCGTACACCAAGGTATAGTCGAGATCGTCCGGAAACCGCTCGGCGAGCCGTTCCATGGCGGTCTCGACGGCCTTGGCCACGGACACCGCATTGGCGCCGGGCGCGAGATAGATCCCGATGGCGGCCGCATCCCGTCCGTCCAAGCGGCTGAAGGAGTCCGACTGGCGCGCACCGAGCTCGACACGCCCGACATCCGAGACCAGCACGGTGGAGCCGTCCGGGTTGGCCCGCACCACGATGCGCTCGAACTCAGCCGCATCGCTCAGACGCCCGCGGGTCTGGAGCGTGATCTGGAACTGTTGGTCGGCCGTCATGGGTTGCGCGCCGATCCGCCCGACCGCGGCCTGGATGTTCTGGCTCTGGATCGCCGCAATCACGTCCGCGGGGGTCAGCGAGAGCGCGGTCAGGCGATCCACGTCGAGCCAGATCCGCATGCTGTAGTCCAGCGGCCCGAACAGCGACGCCTGTCCCACACCGGGCACGCGCGCCAGGGTATCGACGACATTGATGGTCGCGTAATTACTCAGGAACAGCCCGTCGTAGGACCCCTTCGGCGAACTCAGCGCCACGACCTGCAACATGGCGTTGGATTGCTTCTGGACCGTCAGACCCTGCCGCTTCACCTCCTCCGGGAGCTGGGCCATCGCCAGATTGGCGCGGTTCTGCACATTGACCGTGTTGATGTCCGGATCCGAGCCGAGCGCGAAGGTGACGGTGAGCGAATAGCTGCCGTCGTTGCCGCTGGTGGACTGCATGTAGAGCATGTTGTCCACGCCGTTGACCTGCGACTCGATCGGCTGAGCGACGGTCGACTCCACCACCGATGCGCTCGCGCCTGGATAGGCCGCGCTGACCGACACCTGCGGCGGGACGATGTCGGGAAACTGGGCGACCGGGATGCGGGTGATGGCGATCAGCCCGGCGAGCGTGATGACGACCGAGATGACGATCGAGAGCCGAGGCCGGTCGATGAAGACGTCGGAGATCATTGCTCGAGCGCTCCGGCGGCGCTCGTCGCAGGCGCGGCGCTCACGGCCTGACCGGGCCTCACCTGCTGGATCCCTTGCGTGATGACCAGCTCCCCTTCGACCAGACCCTTGTTGACGACGGCATCCGCCCCCTTGTTTTGCCCCGTCTCGATGCGACGCGTTTGGGCCTTGCCGTCGGCATCGAGGATCATGACGTAAACGCCTTGCTGATCGACTTGAAGCGCCGATTGCGGGATCAGGATCGCCGATTCGGGTGCACCCGCTTCGAGCAGGACGCCGACATACTGACGGTCGACGAGGATGCCGTCCGGGTTCGGCAGCTCGGCGCGCAGGGTGACCGAGTCCGTCCCCGGATCCGTCGTCACGTCGACGAAATCCAAACGCCCGGCGTGCTCGTAGAGTGTCCCGTCCGGCAGACGCACACGGACCTTCACATCCCGAGCATTGCCGCCTTTGTCCTCGATGGTCTGGCGCGCACCGAGCAGATCGCGCTGGGTCACCGGGAACTGCACGTAGATGGGATCACGACTCACGATCGTCGCCAAGGTGCCCGAGGAGGGACCGACCAGATTGCCCACCGTGTAGCTCGCAAGCCCGATGCGTCCGGGCACCGGCGCCGTGATCCTTGTATAGCTCAGATCGAGCATGGCCCGAGTCAGAGCGGCCTGCGCAAGCGTGATGCCGGCCTTCGCGATCGAATCCGCTGCCTGCAGCTCGTCGACCGAGGATTGCGAGATATTCTTCGCCTTCACCAACTCCAGTCCGCGCGCCAACTGGGCTGCGGTGTTGAGTTGATCGGCCCGCGCCTTTTCCAGATCGGCCTGGCGCTGCTCCACCGCAGCCGCGTACTGACCGGGCTCGATCACGAAGAGGACGTCGCCGACCTCGACTTCTTGGCCCTCGGTGAAACGACGTTCTTCGAGGAAACCCTCGACCCGGGCACGCAGATCGACCCGGTTGACCGCGAGCACACGCCCCACGAAGGACGCCTCCTCGTCGACGACGCGGGACTGGGCGGGAACCACGACGACCGAGGGCGGCGGCATCTCCGGCGCAGGGGCATCGGGTTTCCCGCAGCCCGACAAGGTCAAGCTGCCGAGAAGAAGGGAGCAGACCAGTCGCCCGAGTCGGCGCGGGACGCGCCGGGTTTCGAGAAGGCCATCCGAATCAGGCTCCGAGACACGCACGCTGAAGAACATCGTCAGGCATCCTTGATGAAGGGTTCGACGGCCGAAGTCTAGCCGAAAAGGTGCGCCCGCGACCGATCCTTGCATTACAGCACTGCGCACCGACGCGGTGTGTCGCGGGCATGCTACCGTAGCGCTTTTTTCAACGAGGAACGACATCGTGTCTGTGCGTGCTCTTCAGCATCCACTGCGGCTGACGCTGCTGCTGGTCCCACTGCTCGGACTTGTGCTTCCGAGCGCACCGTCGGAGGCCGCGGGGCGACCGACGATCGGCCTGGCGCTCTCCGGCGGCGGGGCACGCGGCGCGGCGCATGTCGGCGTACTGAAGGTCATCGAGCGAATGGGGATCCCGGTCGACTATGTCGCCGGCACCTCGATGGGTGCCGTCATCGGCGGGCTCTATGCCATGGGCATGTCGCCGGACGAGATCGAGGCCACCATCGAGGAGATCGACTGGACGGCGATCTTTCAGGACGTGCCCCCGCGTCAGGATCGGCGCATCCATCGCAAGCTCGACGACAACGACTTCCTGTTGAGCGCAAGACCTGGCGTGAAGGAGGAAAAGCGCGAGGTCAATCTCGTCCCGGCCCTGATCCAAGGCCATCGACTTGACCTTGCCTTGCGCCGCTACACGCTCCCGGCACGTTCGATCCATGATTTCGACGATCTGAAGATCCCCTTTCGCGCCGTCGCCACCGACGCGGTGACCGGGGAGGCGGTCATCCTCGGAGGCGGTGATCTCGCGACCTCGATCCGCGCCAGCATGGCAGTGCCCGCGGCCTTCGCCCCGGTGGAGATCGACGATCAACTCCTTATCGACGGCGGTCTGGCCATGAACCTGCCGGTCAGCGTCGTACGCGAGATGGGCGCGGACATCATCATCGCGGTGGATGTCGGCGGACCGAGGCGCGACCGCGAAGAGATCAACGATGTTCTGGAGATGCTCGACCAGGTCATGGGCCTGGTCACCTGGCGCAACACCCAGGAGGAGATCGCCAAGCTACACGAAGGCGACGTCCTCATCACTCCGCCCCTGGAGCGCGAGGTCACGGCCGCTGACTTCAACAAGATGTTGGAGGCGATCGCCATCGGCGAGCGCGGCGCGCAGGAGCAGCGCGCCGAACTGGCTGCGCTCGAGATCCCGACCACCCGGTATGCCGCCTATCTCGACCGCCAACGCCTCGGAGGCGAGCCGATGCCGATCATCGACCGCGTGCGCGTGGAGAATCGCTCGCGACTGGCCGACGCGCTGATCACGCAGCGCCTGGATGTGCCGCTCGGCGAGCCGCTGAACACGACTGCCCTGGAGGCACAGATCGACCGCGTCTTCGATCAGGACAATTTCGAGTCGGTCCAATACCGCGTCGAGCAGACACCCGAGGACGAGACCGAGCTGGTGATTACGGCCACGGAGAAATCATGGGGTACCAGCTCCCTGCAGTTCGGTATCGAGCTGTCCTCCGCCTCCGGCGGCGACTCGCGATTCAACGTCGGCGCGGCCTACACGATGGCGCCCGTCAACGCATTGAACGCCGAGTGGCGGACCTTTCTGCAGGCCGGCGAGGAGCCCGGTCTGATCACCGAGATCTATCAGCCGCTCGACCCCTTGGAGCGCTGGTATGTCGAGGCCATGGCCGGCTACTTCACCGAGAGTCTGACCCTGTTCGAGCCGGAGAAATCGGATAATCCGTCGGCGAAATATCTGATCTCGCGTCTCGGCGGATCGCTCGAAGGCGGCCGGAATTTCGGCGACTGGGGACGACTCGGACTCAAGTACAGACGCTATGCGGGCGATGCCGACCTTCGCTACGGCGACCCGGGCATGCAGGGGTACGGGTTCGACGAAGGCTCGCTCGGCCTGACCTTCTATCTCGACACACTCGACAGCGCCAATTTCCCGCGTCGCGGCTGGGTGGGCAACGCGTTCGCTTTGACCTCCCGGACCGAGATCGGCGCATCCGAGAACTACGATCAGGCCGGGTTCAACCTGGTGAACGCCCAAAGTTGGGGGAAGAACGCGCTCCTGACCAGCATCCGAATGGCCGGCAGCTTCGGCGGGCAGGAACCGGCGCAGTCCTTCTATCGACTCGGCGGCTTCCTGAATCTCTCCGGTTTCAATCAGGACGAACTCTCGGGTGCAAACCTCGGGCTCGCGCGTGCCGTCTACCTGCGCAACCTCACCACCGGACTCGTCAACACCTATGCCGGGGCCTCTCTGGAGGTCGGCAACGTCTGGGAACAGCGCTCCGAGATCCAGGCCGACAACCTGCGCTTCGGCAGCAGCCTCTTCCTGGGCGCGGACACCTTCATCGGCCCCATTTACCTCGGATACGGCTTCGCCGACGGTGGCTTCGGGGCGCTCTATCTCATGCTCGGTCGACCTTGGAACACCCGAGCAACCGACTAAACCGCGTCCGGAGCGCGATGCGCATGTTCGAGCAAGCTCGACGTTTGGTGCATCCGCGACCCTCAGCCGAGACGCGGTTTAAATCGGGCCTCCGACGCCCCCGCCGGCACGCAAGAGCCGGGGCAAAAAGCGTACGGCCCGGTCGAGATTGGCCGATGCACGCTCGCTCAAAGGTTCGCCGAGCGCGAACCCGTAGCCGCGTATCGCGAGCAGCCGGGCCGGCGGGGGCGCCTGTCCGTTGACCTGTCGAAACAGGGCCAGCAAGGCGCTCGGAGCAAGTGCATGCGTGCTGAACGACGCATCCGGGCTCGGGCGCAAGGGAAGGAAGGTGAATGGCTCGGGGCCGCCGACGGCCGCATCGACGAAGATGACGCGCTTACGGCCCTGCAGGTCGAGGACATGCTCGATCTGGAGCTGAAAGTCGGTCAGGGTCTCCACTCCGCACCGCGCGAGATCGAGATCCAGGCTCAGACGCTCGATCAGGAGCGGCCCCAGGGCGTCGTCCCCGCGCGAGGGATTCCCGCAGGCGAGAATCAACACCGGGCCGACGCCCGATGCCGATGTCATGCCGCCGGGCTCGCCTTGGGCATCAGGCGGCAACCGCCATCGGCTTGGACTCGTCGACCTCGGGAAGGCGCAACGAGAGCAGGAAGGCGGCGAGCACGAAACCGGCCGACCACCACAGACACCCTTCGATCCCCTGCGTCTGATAGACCAGACCCGAGAGAACCGTCCCCGCGAGTCGCCCGCCGGCATTGGCCATGTAATAAAAGCCCACACTCATCGAGACCTTCTCGAAGTCCGAGTAGGCCAGGATCAGATAGGAATGCACCGCCGAGTTGATGGCGAACAAGATACCGAACAGGATCAAACCGACGATCAGCACCTCGCCCGGCGGCCAGCCCCGGTGGAGCGCGAAGGCGATGCCCGCAGGCACGATCGCCAGCAGCAAGGCCCAACGTCGCGCCGTGCGGCCGCCCGGATGACGCCGAACCGCATTGCGTGACCGCCCGAGATGCAGCAGTCGCGGTGCCGCGGCCTGCACCATCCCGTAACCGATCACCCACGCCGCCATGAAGGTACCGACCTGGGTGAAGCTCCATCCCAGCACCGAATAGAGAAACACCGGCAGACCGACCACGAACCAGACGTCCCGTGCACCGAAGAGAAAGAACCGCGCCGCCGAGAGCCAGTTGATCGCCGGCGTATTGGAGAAGACCTGCGTGAACTTGGGCTTGGACGCCATGCGACCGACGCCCGAGGGCAGCAGGATCGCGGTCACGATCAGCACGACCGCGAGCATCCCGGCGAGCACCGCCAAAGCCCCGCGAAACCCGATCAGCTCGAGCAGCGCCGCGCCGATGAAGAAACCGGCACCCTTGAGCGCGTTCTTCGAGCCCGTAAGGATGGCGACATATTTGAACAGGCGCGACTCGCCGCCCGCCCCGACCAGGGTCTTCACCGTCGCCTTGGCCGACATCTTGTTCAGGTCCTTGGCGATCCCGGACAACGCCTGCGCCAGCATCACATAGGCGACCGTCAGCCAGGCATCCGGCACCGTGAGCATGGCGAGCGCCACCACCTGCAGCCCCATGCCGATGTGCATGGTCAGATTCAGCCCGATGCGCGCACCCAGCCAGCCCCCGACCAGATTGGTGACGATGCCGAAGACCTCGTAGAAGAGGAACAGCATGGCCACCTCGAACGGCGAATAGCCGAGCAGGTGGAAATAGAGCACCACCAGCATCCGGATCGCCCCGTCCGTGACGGTGAAGGCCCAATAGCCGGCGGTCACGGTCAGATAGTTGCGGGTGTTGGTATCCATCAGGTCTCGGTGGCCTATTGTCGACGACGCGATCGACCGTCTATCCCGAAGAATCGATGGCCGTAGGAGGGGTAGAGCGCAGCGAAACCCATCCTCCCGGCTAGAGCCCCTCTCCCAACATCCGCGCGATCTCCATCATCCGATTCACATAGCCCCATTCGTTGTCGTACCAAGCCAACACCTTCACCTGCGTCTCGTCGATAACCATGGTGGAGAGCGCGTCGACGATCGACGAGCGCGGATCGTCCTTGTAGTCGACCGAGACCAGCGGACGCTCCTCGTAACCGAGGATCCCGGCCAGCTCGCCTTCCGCCGCCGTCTTGAAGTAGCCGTTGACCTCCTCGACCGTCACCGCACGCGCGGCCTCGAAGACGAAGTCGGTCAGCGAGGCGTTGAGCAGGGGCACGCGCACGGCCAAGCCGTTCAACTTGCCCGTCAGCTCCGGGAAGATCTTGGTGATCGCCTTGGCCGAGCCGGTGCTGGTCGGGATCAACGACTGCCCGCAGGCACGCGCGCGACGCAGATCCTTGTGCCCGAGATCGACGATCCGCTGGGTGTTGGTGATGTCGTGGATGGTCGTCATGGTGCCGTGGCGGATCCCGATCCGCTCGTGCATCACCTTCACCACAGGGGCCAGACAGTTGGTCGTGCAGGACGCGGCCGTGACAAGATGATGCTCGGCCGGGTCATAGAGGTGATGATTGACGCCGTAGACGATGTTCAGCGCGCCATCGGTGGGCGCCGCGACCAGAACCTTTTTGACCCCTTGATCGAAGTAGCCCTGAAGCGTCTCGGGCTTCTTGTGGTGTTTGCCCGTCGCCTCGATGACGATGTCGCAGTCCGACCAATCGGTGTCGGCCAGCGCCGGGTTTCGGCTGTAGGCGATCGACCGGTCGTCGATCCGGATCGCGTCGTCCTCTCCAGCGCAGTCGGGGCCCCAAACGCCGTGGACCGAGTCGAACTTCAGCAGATGCGCCGATCCGGCGGCGTGCGTGGCGATCTCGTTGATCCGGACAAACTCCAGACCGTTCCGACCCCAAGCCGCGCGCAGCCCCAGTCGCCCCATGCGGCCGAAGCCGTTGATCCCGATGCGGACGCTCATCGTCCCTCCGATTCCGACAACAGGGTTTCGATCGGCTCCGACGCGGGAAGCGGCGTACGCCCGATCGCGTCGAGCTCGCGTTGCAGCTTGAGCCGATCCAAGGACGCGAGCGGCAGGCTGAGAAAGATCTGGATCCGATTCTGAAGCGCGGCGAAGGCATGGCGAAACGCCATCATGCGCGCGACCTCGTTGCCCTCGATCTCGGCAGGATCCGGCACCCCCCAATGGGCGGTCATCGGCTGCCCCGGCCAGACCGGACATCTCTCCGCCGCGGCGCGATCGCAGACCGTGAAGACAAAATCCATCTCCGGCGCGCCCGGTTCGGCAAACTCGGCCCAGTCCTTACTGCGCAGGTCATCGGTCAGGTAGTTGTTGCGCCGAAGGACCTCGAGGGCGAGCGGATGCACCTCGCCCTTCGGATGACTCCCGGCGCTGTAGCCATTGAACTGACCACGGCCGAAGCGGTTGACGATGCATTCGCCGAAGATGCTGCGTGCCGAATTGCCGGTGCACAAAAACAGCACCTTGTAGGGTCTCTCGACCATGGATCGTTCCTCGTTGGGTGAAATCTCGCCGGACGAGCGTCCGATGATTGACCGCGATAGCGGTGCGAAACTGCGAGTGTGCGCGAACCAAAGCGGGGGCCGAGCCATACACCACGCCCGGATCAGGCGCAGCGGGGAACACCCGGTCGGTTCGCCATCAGCGCCAACACCCGATCGTCCTCCACGAATGGCCGCTCGCCGCACACCGCATCGAACGTCTCGCGCAGCACGGCAGCGACCCAATCCGGCAGCACCGGGCTCACGCGATAGAAGATCCACAAGCCCTCGCGTCGATCCGTCACCAGACCCAGCTCGCGCAGCTGCGCGAGATGTCTGGACACATGCGGTTGAACCGCCCCGATGGCATGCGTCAGCTCGCAGACACAGAGCTCGGGGTGACGCATCAGCAGGATCAGGCAACGCAGGCGCGTCTCGTGAGCCAGCGCTGCAAAAAAATCGGTCGGTTGAATCGTCACGGCCGGAAACATACCCCAAAACGAATATTGAGCAAAATGAAGGTTTGATGACGGCTGCGGATCGATCGCCTGCCGCGAGGATTCCGGCGCGTCGGGCCGTCTTGATCGATTAAGCCGGCAGCCGGTCGGTGGCCGCCGCGTCGCTCAAGATGGCGATCAATGCCTCCGCCGTGCGCGGCGCACGTCCGTCACTCCAAGATTGCGTCCGGCACAGCGCCCGGGCCAACTGCAGCAGCACCGGCATCGCAAGCCCGGCGGCGGCAAGCAGCGCGGGGTCGCCCAGGATCTCGGCCGGATCGCCCTGACGCAGCAGCCGGCCTTCGACCAGGATCGCCACCTCGTCCGCCCAAGCGTAGGCCAGATCGACGTCGTGGGTGGCGAAGACCAGGGTGGCACCTTGGGCATGGAGTGCATCCAGGGCGAGACGCAGCTGCACGACGCCTTGTCCGTCCAAGCCTGCGTCGGGCTCGTCCAGGATGAGAAGCTCGGGACCCATCGCCAGCACCCCGGCGATAGCGGCACGCTTCTTCTGCCCGAAGCTCAAGAGATGGGTCGGGCGCTCGGCCAGGTGACCGATGTCCAGAGCGGACAGGGCCTCCATCACACGGACGTGGGCCCTGGACTCGGACAGCCCCTGATTGAGCGGACCGAAGGAGACATCCTGATAGACAGTCGCGGAGAAGAGTTGGTCATCCGGTTCCTGGAGGACCAGTCCGACGCGACCGCGCCAGTCGGCCAGCGCCCGGCGGTCGTACGCGGCGGGGCGGCCGTCGAGACGCAAGGCGCCCGCCCGGGGCCTCAGGGTACCGTTCAGATGCAGGAGCAGCGTGGTCTTGCCGCAGCCGTTGGCGCCCAAGAGTGCCAGCCGACGCCCGCGCTCGACCCGCAGGTCCAGGCCCTGCAGCGCGGCGGCGCCGCCGGGGTAGTCGTAGCGGAGACCTTCGACCTCGAGGATCGGCGCGCTCACGGCAGAAGCCGCCCGAGCGCAAGATCGGTCGCACCCACCAGCAACAGGGTCGTGCCGGCCAGCACAACTCGCGTTGCCGACAGGGCGCGCGGCGGGGTCAGCACCTTCAGCTCGCCCTCGAAGCCGCGGGCGGCGAGGCCGATCTCGAGCCGTCGCGCCCGCGCCAGCGAGCGGCCGAACAAGGTCGCCGCCAGCACGCCGAGCGAGCGAATTCCGCGGCGCAGGGTGCCGTAGCCGAGCCGGGCCTCTTGGGCCCGACGCCCGGCAATCGCCTGCCCAGTCGCCACGAACAGCAGCCGATACATGAGCAGTGCGATCTCCACCACCGGCTGAGGCACCCCGACGCGACGCAGCCCGGGAATCAGCTCGGACACGGGCGTGGTCAGTGCCAGACCGGCGAGACAGGACATGGCCGCGAGCGAACGCAGGCCGACCTCCAGCGCCACACGGGCCCCCTCCGCGGAGAAGGCCAGGCGCGGGCCGGGCGAGAAGTCCAGGGACAGGGCCAGAAAGGGCAGCCCCGCCAGCAGGAATCCGCCGGGAATGGCGAGTGTGCGCAAGAAGGCCGCCAAGGGAACACCGGCCCCGATCACCGTGGCCGCGCTCATGACGATCAGGACGAGGGGCGCGCTCGACAGGGGCGGAAGGATCACCGTGAGGAGGAGTAGCCCCCCGAAGAGCAGGATTCGCTCGCCGGGGTGATGGTCGCTCCAGCGGTTGTTCCAGGCGTAATGGTCAATCGGGAGCATCGGCCGAGGTGCGGTCGGGCCGAGCACCGGAGTCCCGAGCGTCCACCCGTTTCGAGGGTTGCGATTGACCACGACGCAGCCCCAGATAGAAGCCGAGCAACCCGGCTCCCAAGGCCGCTTGCAGGGTAAACAACAGCGACTCGATCTCGCCGCTCGGCGGCTCCCAAAGCGGCTCGAACCAGGGCAAATAGTCCGGATGCGCCTCCGAGATCGCCGCCTGCGCCTGGCCGTCGGCCCCGGAGAAGGGCTCGGCGAGCTCGCCCGTCACGGGCAAGAGCAGAGGCATCACGGCCAGGACGAGGACCAGACCGAGCAGGATGAGGTTGGTGCGGGTCATCTCAGGCCCTCCCGGCCGCGCCGAGCTCCTGACCAAAACCCGACCGACGGTCGAATCCGACCTCGTTCAGATCATCTCGGTTGTAGCGAACCAGCAGGTTGACCACGACGACGGTGAGCAGTCCCTCGATCACGGCCAGCGGGACCTGAGTGAGCGCGAAGATCCCGCCGAACTTGGTCAAGGCCCCGGCAAAACCGCTGACCGGATCCGGGAAGGCCAAGGCGAGCTGGCCGGTGGTGACAAGGTAGGTCGCCAGATTCCCCAGCATGGCCGCACAGAAGACCGCGACGCCGAGCCCCAAGGGGCGCGCCAGCCGAAAGCACCCGTAGGCAACCCAGGGCCCGACGATGGCCATGGAGAAGATGTTGGCGCCCAAGGTGGTCAGCCCGCCGTGGGCGAGCAACAGGGCCTGAAACAGGAGCACGATGGCCCCGAGCACCGCCATCACCGAGGGCCCGAACAGGACGGCCCCGAGCCCGGTGCCCGTGGGATGCGAGCAGCTGCCGGTGACCGAGGGAATCTTTAGCGCCGAGAGGACGAAGGCGAAGGCGCCTGCGCTGGCGAGCAGCAATTTGGCTCGCGGCTGCTCCCGGCTGATCCGGGCGATGCGCCGAGCACCGACCACCAGGAAGGGCAACGAGGCTGCGGTCCAGGCGGCGGCATGAAGCGGAGGTAGAAAGCCTTCCATGATGTGCATACGTGACTCTCGCTGAGGCGAAGGGTCGCGGCGGAGAGAGACGCTTCGGTGCAAGAGCCAGGCAAGACCCCTGGTGTACCGGGGCCGCACAAGACGCCGAGGGGATGCGGTCTCGCCACCGGGACACCCCGCCCGGTTGAACGATCGGACTCGCGGTAGCGGCAGGTCTCCTGGCTCGCAGGTCATCGCCCTGCCCTCGCCTTCCCAGACGCGCGTTGCGGCCAGTGGCATGGTTTGCGGGGAGGACTCGCTGCTGACAGTTGCGGGGGCAGCCATGGCTTTACACCATGTTCCCTTTTAATCCCGTCGGGCATTGCTGCGCGAGGGAACCGGCACCCTTTCGCCGCGCAGAATAGACCCGACCGATCTCGGGGTCAAACCGGGACGTTGCCTCGTCGCCGCAGTGTCGCCGAGACAGTCGACACCACGACGCCGGCTGAGCCGCTCGCGCACGGGATCCACGCGATGTTCCGGCCCGCCAGGCACCGCCCCTCGAGCGCATGCGCTCTCGAACGCACGACGAAACGTGTCGAGCGGCATGGGTCGACCGAACAGGAAGCCCTGGAACCGGCTGCAACCTATCTCGAGCAGCAGGTCGCGCTGGGTCTCGCGCGCGACACCTTCGGCGATGATCGGCGTGCCGCGATTCAGATCATGCGCTGCTAAAACCCTGCACCCGAGACCAGTGCCGCGGGTGCAATCGTGCCGCTGTGCCGATAGGGTACGGGCAGACGCACCCCGGCGGCATCCACGTAGGCGATTCCGCTGACCGTCCAGGCGAGCCTGTCCTTGGTCAGCAGCAGTCCGGGCAAGCTCGGCAGCAAACCCAGCAGGTTGCTGTTGACCTCCACGTCGACCTGCTCGGTCCCGCCCGCCGGGATCAGGCGTGCGAGCTCGCTCGAGCCCTCGGCGAGGTCTTGGCCTTCCACCTGGACCCGATAGCTCAAGCCCTTGATCGGAAGAGCGCGGTCGTTGGGGTTCTTCACACCCAGATTGACGAGAAAGGACTGACGATCGAGCCCGAGGAGCTTCGGCTGTGCCCCGAGCAGCGCGACCTCGGGCGCCGTCCAAGGCACCGTCAGGCTCGTACAGCCGGCGGCGAAGTACAGGACGAGCAGGGCCGGGATACCGAACAGCGCACGCCGGGGCAGACGAATGCAATGGACCATCTGTGTCGACTCCGAATGGTGAACGGCCGTATCTTGCACCAACCGCTCGGGTTCGCGCGCGTTGAGATCCGACGCCCGCGCCACCAGAATGGCCGGCACTGCGATCAGACTCGGTTCGCGCACGGCCTCTGCCGGCCGACACCGAAATACAGCCAGGTCCCGGAGGACAATCATGAATAGTCAGGCCAGCGCATCGAGCGACCCCAAGACCCAGATGCGCTCGATCATCCAGCGCATCGCGACCGGTCCGGAGCTCTCCAAGGACATCTCCACGGAGGAGGCCCGCATCGGTATGGGCGCCATCCTGGACAACGCGGTCGACCCGGTGCAGGCCGGTATCTTTTTGATCGCCCTGCGGATGAAGCGCGAGACCGACGAGGAGCTCAAGGGCATCCTGGACGCGGTGCGCGAGGCCACGGGTCATGTCGTGGCGGACGTGGATGACGTGGTCGACATCGCCGATCCCTACGACGGCTACAACCGCTGCCTGCCGGCATCGCCCTTCCTGATGCCCGTGCTTGCCGAATGCGGTGTCCCGGCGTTCAGTCACGGCGCTCATGCGGTCGGACCCAAGTTCGGCGTGACGCATCGCCACATCCTCGACGCCGCCGGGGTGCCGGTCGACCTCTCGCCGGTCGAGGCCGCGGAGCGACTGGCCGATCCCGCGCTCGGCTGGAGCTATGTCGATCAACGCGCCTTCTGCGCCCCGCTGCACAACCTGGTCGATCTGCGCTCCACCATCGTCAAGCGTCAGGCCATCACCACGGTCGAGGTCTTGGCCCGGCCGATCCACGGGCGCAAGCACACCCATCTGGTCACGGGATACGTCCATAAACCATATCCGCGCATCTATGCCATGTTGGCGCGTCATGCCGGTTTTCATTCCGCACTTCTGATCCGCGGCGTCGAGGGCGGCGTCATCCCATCGCTGCGCCAGAAGGGCACCTGTTTCAACTATCAGCAGATGTCGGAGGAGCAGTCCTTCGAGGTCGATCCGACCGCTCTGGGGATCGCCCAGTCGGTGCGCGCTGTTCCCTTGCCCGAGGATCTGCCCCAGACCACGCGTCCGGGCGACGAGATCGCTGTGGCGGTCGATGTGTTGGCGACCGCGCGAGCCGCGGCCCAGACGGGTATCGCCGCCCTGGAAGGCGCGCAGGGTCCGACCTACGACAGCCTGGTATTCGCGGGCGCGCTGATCCTCTGGCATCTCGGGCGCGAAGGCTCGCTGGAAGTCGCCGCGGAGCGCATCCGCGACGTGCTGGATTCGGGCAAGGCGGCGAAACGGGTGCGTTGAGGAGATGCCGATGGACACACCCTATGTCGCCGTTGCCGGCACGGACGAGATCGCCCCCGGCAAATTCCTGAAGGTCGTCGTGGACAACCAGGCGTACATCGTCGCCAATGTCGACGGACGTTTTTATGCCGTCGAGGACAACTGCAGCCACGAGGACTATCCGCTCTCCTACGGCTGTCTCGACGGGGATCGGATCAAGTGCTCGCTGCACGGCAGCCGCTTCAGCCTGAAAACGGGCGAGCCGATGGATGAGCCGGCGGACGAGCCGATTCGGACCTATCGGCTCGTTGTCTCCGAGGGGCGGATCTGGATCGACCCGACTGAACCGCGTCAGGGGTGATTCGGGTGATGGCGAGGTGCTTTCTCACGCACCGCTTACTTGAAAACGTGTCGGGACGCGGTTCAGGAGGTTGAGGGGAGAGGGTTTAAACCGCGTCTCACCGGGATCGAGGACATCGCCAAAGCCAAACGCAACATGAAAACGACGCATGTCGCTCCGGACGCGGTTTAGATCCTCGCGCGTTTGGGGCGATCTTCGTCGAATTCGACCTCGATTCGGGGCTCGGGCATACGCGCCTCGGGGCCGATGTCGAGATCGTCGTCGAGGTGCAACCGAGGCTCGGTGCGGGTACGTGGCTTGATGGGAGCGGGCGCGCTCGGCGCTGCTTGCTCCGTCGAGTGTGTCGAGAGAGTCGGCAAGGCCGAGCGCTTGGTGCGGATTCGCCCCGGAACCTTCTCGCCGATGACGTCCGAGAGGTCACGCAGCGCATCACGGGTATCTTGCGCCGAGAGTTCCTCGGCACGGGGGTGGATTCTGAGCGTCTGCATCGCCGAGAACACCTGCTCCTCGATCTCCACAACCGAATAGACATCGCTCTCGCGAAAGCGCACGAAGGGGAGCTTGGCCGCGGCGCAGATGCGATCGAGCCTGTTCTTCGGCGGGCGTCTGGACAACCGCGAGCGCGCCGCGAGATTCACCGCACAGGCGATGGCGCTCGACTCCCGGGTACAGATCACGAAATCGAAGACCTGCTCGGCGAGGCGCTCGGCCGCGCGCTCGCGAGCACGCCGATCGAGCCGGCGCTCGACCTCGATGATGTCGGCCGCACGGACCTTGGCGTAGACCCGATAGCCTTGCCCGACGGCCCGCTCGAGCACCGCAGCGAAGGCACGCTGCGTCGGCGAGAGCAGAAAGGCGTCGACACGGTAGGGTAAGCGGTTGCGCTGCCTGAAACCGTGCCACAGGCTGAATCCGAAGGCGAGCGCCGCGAGCGCGCCCAGTCCGAGCAGAAAATAGAAATGCTGCATGATCCGTTCGACCTACATCGACCCGCCGAGCGCGGGGTTCGGAGCCGGGAACGCGATCCCCCGACCATTGAGCCAAGCCCGGTCCAGCGCCCAGACGATCGAGCCCACATCGGGCTCGGCCAGCATCAAACCGATGGCGTGAAACTCAGTGCGCTGGAGCCGATCCCGAGCGGCGGTGAAGGCCGGATCGTCGGCGGGCTTGCCGGCCAGTGTCGGATCCATCGCGACCAGGGCATCGTCCATCGGAACGTCCGCGTCGTAGGGGCGCGTCAGGGTCACGATGCCGTTCAAAAAAAGCAGCGCCTTGAAGTCGTACGGATACTCCGCGAGGATGGGATCCCGTTCCAAGACAGCGTTGAGCTGCCAGATGCGCGGACCGAACGCCATCCCGCCCCAAGGCAGCAGCGACAGGATCAACAGCACAACCAACACACCCGAGCCGATCACGGCGTTTCGCGTAAAGCGATCCATAGTCCAACCTCGATCCGGAACAAGGGTTAATCGTCGCGGGCGGGCTCCGGGTTGAATCCGAGCCACAGCCAACCGCCGACGAGAAGCAACAGGATACCGGCCAGCACCAACCGGTACCAACCCGGATAACGTACCGCGCTTAAACGATAAACGGCCCCGGCACTGACCATCGGGCCCTCCCCGGCCACCGGGATGATCCAGCTCACGCCCGTCTCGGGCGGTTCCCAGAGTGCATCGAAGGATCGCAGCGGGCCGGCGATCGAGAGCGCTTCGCGCGTCTCCGCGAGATCGAGCGCGGACAAGCCGTCGTCCGTGCCGATCCACAGCCGCTGCAGTCCGCGCGCGTCCGGCGACGCACGATAGAGTGCGAGGACGCGGCGCTCGCGCGGGAACTGTGCCAACGCCGCCCAGGTCTCGCCCGGTACGCTCTGCCGATAGAGACCCCGATCCGTCCCCAGGAGGAGCATGCCGCCTTCGGTCTCGGCGAAACACAGTGCCTTCACGCCATCGGGAAGCCCGCGGCTGTTCGCTGTCCAGGGCGACAAGAGCGTTTCGATCGCGACCGAGTAGACCCCCTCGCCGATCGTTGCGGCGTGCAGATGGATGCGACCGTCGCGCCGCTGCTTGGCCAGCCGATACAGCGGCACGCCCGAGAGCGGCCGGTGCCAGGTGTCCTCGGCATGCACCCACAGACCCTCGGGTGTCGCGGCCAGGAGTCCTGCCTCGGTCTCCAGGACATCGCTGACCCGCGGGTTGCCGGGCGGCGGCGCACGGTCGGTCGTGGACAGAAGTCCGGTCGCCGTGCCGACCGCACGGCGACTCGGCTCACCGCGCATCGCCAGCACCAGACGACCCTCGAGCCCGGCGTCCTCCTGCTCCCAGCCGTCGCCGTCGAAGCGCCAGATTTCGCCGGCTTGGGTGGCGGCAAGGATGGTCCCGTCATCGCCCTGCGCGAGGACCGTCACATGCGTCTCCAAAGGCAGATTCTCGCGGATCAAGCGCTCGCCGCCCGGCAGCAGGAATCCAAGCGCGATCAGGACGAGCCCGATCGCGATCGGTGCGGCCACCGCGATTCGACCTAGGGTCATTTCAAGCTCCGATCGATGCGCCCGACAGGACCGAGCGACCCACTGCACGGTGATCCTCCACAGGGGAAAAAGGCCGCGGAGCGTTCAGCGTCGGTTCAGCTTGGATCTGCAACCATACTCGCGACCCAATCGACCGACGAGGAGAATCGAGTATGTTCAATCGCAAGCCTGCATTGTTGATCGCTCCGGCCTTCGCGCTGCTCGTGGCGGCGACCCCGGCGAGCGCGGACCAATTAAGCACCCGTGCAGCCGTCGGCGGCGGCCTCGGTGCTGCACTCGGCGCCTTTGTCGGCGGCGAGCTCGGCGGTCGCAATGCCGCCATCATCGGCAGCGGACTCGCCGGTGCCGCGGCCACGGCGATCGCCACCGACGGCTACGACAGGCCGGTCTATTCCGAAGGTCACGGGGCATCCTATTCCTGCCCACCCGGCCTTTGGAAACAAGGTCGTTGCGGCGACGAGTATGTCTACGGCAACTGATCGGACCTCTCCGGTCGGCCTTGAGCTCCGCGGGTTCGGCTCGGCCGCCGGGGCACGGCGGCACGCCGAAGGGCCTGCTCGCCTCCGGGCGAGCAAACCCGGCGACCGTCCCGGGCTAGAACAGAAACAAGCTCGCCAAGCCGAGAAAGATGAAGAAGCCGCCCGAGTCGGTCAGGGCGGTGATCAACACGGAGCTGCCGAGCGCCGGATCGCGACCCAGCCGTTGACGGATCAGTGGAATCACCACCCCGGCGGTCGCCGCAAGGAGCAGATTCAGCATCATGGCCGCGGTCATGACCAGCCCCAGCTCGTAGTTGCCGTAGAGCAGCCAGGCCGCCACGCCGACGACCCCGCCCCAGACGATGCCGTTGATCAAGGCCACGCCGAGCTCCTTGCGCAGCAGGCGCCACAGCGCGGACGGTTGAACCTGCCCCATCGCGATCGCGCGCACGATCATGGTGATGGTCTGATTGCCCGCGTTGCCGCCGATACCCGCGACGATCGGCATGAGTGCGGCGAGCGCGACCAGCTTCTCGATCGAGCCCTCGAACAGGTCGATGACGCGCGAGGCGATGAAGGCGGTCACCAGGTTGATGGCCAGCCAGGCCCAGCGGTTCTTCACCGAGCGGATCACGGGCGCGAAGATGTCTTCCTCCTCGCGCAGACCGGCATTGCTGAGGATCTCGGCCTCGGATTCCTCCCGGATATGGTCGACCATCTCGGCGACGGTCAGGCGACCGATCACGCAGTTTTCGCTGTCCAACACGGGGACCGAGACCAGGTCATAGCGCTCGAAGGCGGTGGCGGCCGAATCGGCGCTGTCGTCCGGCGAGAAGCTCACGATCGACTTGGACTGCATGACCTTCGAGACCTCGGTCTCGGGGTCGTTGATCAGCAGTGATTCCAGGGTCAGGACACCGCGCAGGCGCTCCTCCCGGTCGATGACGAAGATCTTGTCCGTATGATCGGGCAGCGTCTCGAACCGGCGCAGATACCGCAGGACGACTTCCAGGGTGACGTCCTCGCGCACCGTCACCATGTCGAAGTCCATCAGCGCACCGACCGTGCCCTCGGGATAGGACATGGCCGCGCGGACCTGCTCCTGCTCCTCCTGATCGAGCGAGGCCAGGACGTCCTGCATGATCTCGGGCGGCAGATCGGGGGCCAGATCCGCCAGCTCGTCGGCGTCCAAGGTCTCGGCTGCGGCCTTGATCTCCTCGGCGTCCATGGTCCCGAGCAGGGTGGTGCGGACCGCATCGGAGACCTCGAGCAGGATGTCCCCGTCTTTCTCGGCCTTGACCAAATCCCACACGAACAGACGGTCCTCGACGGGCAAGGCTTCGAGGATACAGGCGATATCCGCCGGATGCAGACGATCGAGCTTACGACGCAACCGACCCAGGTTCTGCCTGTGGGTGATGTTCTCCACCAGCTCCTGGTGGGGCATCCGCTGACGATGCACTAGGGTGTCGACCAAGCGCAGGCGCGCCAACAGGCGCTCGACATCGCGCAGGTGGCGATGCATGGCGTCGGTGTCGCGAGCCTTGGATTGTGTCATTGGAACGGCGCCGGGGTCGGGATTAAGGAGGTCGGGATTGTGTAAAACGCGGAGCTGCGCACTTTACGGAATTTGCCCGCCTGTTGCTTCAAGAATTCGTGTCCAACCAATCACCACTTACCACCCGCCACTCCATGTCAGCGACGCACGAAGAAGGGATTGCCCAGATAGCTCAAGACCGCACCCTCCGGGATGATACGCTCGACGCGAATCCCGTCGCGGGTCTCCTCGCCCTCGACGTAGCGCAGTGCATTGATGAGCACAAAGCGCTTGGCGGCATCCTCGTCGTAGACATGCACGGTCATGAAATAGGCGGGCAGCTGCGCCTGCTGCAATGGCGTCAGGCGCAGTTTGGTGGGGTCCCCTCGGATGTCCGCCGGCTGGCGCTGCTCCACGGGGGGCGGGATGCCTTGCTCGCGACGCACCTGCTGCTTGAAGCTTTCGATGTCTTCGACCAGATCCGGCGGCACGGCCGCACGCTGCGGCCTGCGCAGCGGCGCGGGCGGCTCCGCATAGGCCGCCTGCTCGGCATCCAACTGACGCTGAAGTTCCTGTTCCAGCCAGGGATCCGGTTCTGCCTCAAACGCCGGCTCCTCGCCCGGGAACCTCTCCGGGTCGGTACCGGGGACGCCGGGCACAAGCGGCGAAGAGTCCGCCCCCCCCGAACGGCGCGGCGATGTCTGCGCCTGCGAGGATTCGGGCGAAGACGCAGACGAATCGGCGCCGGTCGAGGCGATCATCGGCACCGCATCCGCAGGCGCTTGGCCGGAATCCGCTGCAGAGAGGCCCGGCGCGGATGTCGACATCGGCATCGGGGCCACCGCGGGCTCGGCATCGGCCTGCACGGGTACGGGTACGGGCACGGGCGCGGGCGTCCGCAACACCGCGTAGAGCGCGATGACCACCGCCACTGCCGCCAAGCCGACGGCGAGCAAGCCCCAATGTCTGGTCGGCACAGGCTCCTTGTCCTCGCTGAACATCCCGCTGGTGTCCAGCGTCGGGACGCGCCCGAGCTCGCGCTCCTGCTGAGACTTCTTCAACGCCTCCAGGATATAGCTCATGGCTCCGTGGGCTCCGTACTCGCGGACTCGGATGCGTCGGACATCCGGACCAGCCTGGGCACGCCGGGAAGATCCACGGCGTTGTGCAACTGAATGAGTGTGCGCGGACCGGCGATCCCATCCGTGATTAAACCGCGCGACGCCTGGAACGCCCGAACCGAGCGCGTCAGCTCCGCATCGTAGTAATTGGAATCGCTGGCCGGAAGCCCCGAGGCCGGCACCTTCGCCAACAGATCCCGCAACCACCGCACCGACTCCCCCGAGGTGCCCGGACCGATCAGCGTCGACCCGGTCGGCGGCGGCTGCCACACCAGGATGTAATCGCCGGTCCAGACGGACTCCAGCCGATCAAGCGGCGCCAGCTCGTCCCCGCCCGCTAGGGCAAGCGTGCCGAACGACTCATCGAGCGCGCTCAGGGCGAGGAAACGCCGAGCGCCCTCCGCGTCCTGAACGCGGAGCAAGACCGGACGATCGAAAAGACGAAGATCGTCGAGGTCGCCCCGCCCACTCTCGCACCTGAGCCCAAACGAGGCGACACGTCCGCAGGGGTCGCCGGCCGGAAGGCTCTCGACCTCCACACCCCAACGCATCAACAGCAGACGCAGTGCGTCGGACTCGGACATCGCGATGCGGGCAAGCGTCTCGGCGAGGACGTCCGGCTCGAAGCGCGCGGGGTCGATCTGCGGCAGCGCGTCCGCCGCTGCACCGTCGAGCGAGGCGTCGTCGTCCGGAGCAGCCGCGCCGGAGGCCGCAAGACCGACCGACCCGGGCAGCGTCCCATCCGCAGCCCCGTCGGACGCAGCAAGCAGCGAACGAGGCGATTCCGGGCCGGCGTCCTGCTCCGAGTCTTCGCCGGCACGCTCGGGTCGCGGCGCGGCGGCCGAGAGGGTGCGCTCGCCCGGGAGCAGGTTGGCCAGGAACGCCGCGGCATCGTCGGACACCCAGGCATAGCCGAGCCAGCCGGCGATCATCGCGAGAACGAAGGCGGCGGCGGCAGCGAATCCGGGCCGCACCGCCGGGCGAGGCGGCTTATCGATCGACTCGCCCTGCACCTCGCGCGCCGCGCGCTTGACGATGGCCGGCGTTACCTGAGAGCTGCGCGTCACGCAGGCGCCGAGCAGCGCGCGATCGCAGAGGATGTTCACGAGGCGCGGGACACCGGCGGAGCAGCTGTAGATCCGTCGAATCGCCGCCGCGGTAAACAAGGGACGGTCGACACCGGCGACCGCAACCCGATGGCGGATATAGTCGCCGGTCTCCTCGCGCGTGAAGGGCCGCAGGTGGAAACGCGCGGTCACACGTTGGTTGATCTGGCGCAGCGCATCGCGCTCGAGCAGACGTCGCAACTCAGGTTGGCCGATCAGAAAGATCTGCAGGAGCTTGTGCTTGCTCGTCTCCAGATTGGTGAGCAGACGCACCTGCTCCAGGACCTTCGGGCGCAGGCTCTGCGCCTCGTCGATGATGAGCACGGGTCGACGGCCCTTGGCGTGCGCGTCCAGCAGATAGACGTTGAGCCGATCGACCAACGCCTTCACCGAGCGCTCGCCTTCGGGTACCGGAATCCGAAACTCGTCGCAGAGGTTGAGCAACAGCTCGTTGGCGGTGACCGCGGGGTTGAGGATCAAGGCGACCTCGACCCCTTCAGGGAGCTGCTCCAGGAAGGCACGACAGACGGTTGTCTTGCCCGTCCCCACCTCGCCGGTGAGAAGAACAAAGCCGCCGCTTTCCCCCGCCCCGTAGAGAAGATGCGCGAGGGCCTCCTTATGCTGCTCGCTCAGGAACAGATAATGGGGGTCCGGCGCAATGGAGAAGCTGGGTTCCTTGAGCCCGAAATACTTGGGATACACGCTGATTCTCGATGAGGTAATGGCGGTGGACAAGGCGTCGCGCGCAGCTTGACCGATCGAGCGATACACCGGGGTATCGGCCGTAGGCTCGGGCCGAAGGGCAAGGCGATGACGGATCAACGGCCGTCGAAGAGGTCCACAGGAGGCCCGACCGAGCGCCCGCTGCCCGACCGATGCATTTTGCGGGGTTTACGTCGCTCGCGCGAGGGTAGTCAGGCGGGCGGGGGGCGTCAAGTCGATAGGAGCTCGCGCGAAAGGGGTCGGCATCCGCAGGCGCGAGTTTGCAGCATGGTCGCTGCGTTGCATGCGTCGAGATCGATTCGCTGGAGTGAGATCGCTGATCAAGGTGCAATCGCGTTCAAAGCCCAACGCCGGATCAAAACCGCGCCCGGTGCGCGATGCGTGATTTGTTGGCCGACCAGGCGAGCTTCTGCGAGGCCCTGCAGGCGGCGTCCGAGCGACGGCCCGAGGAGCTGGACGACGCCTTTTGGGATCTCGCCGACACCGGCCGCGCGCGCTTTCTGGAGGGCTTTGCGTGGGTGCCATCCTATCGCGAGGATCTGGTAGTCTATCTGGCAGGCGTCCTCCGACATCATCGAATCGGTGTTCGGGATTTTGATGGAAAAAGCCGGTGATTGAACATCCTAGTCTGCGCCTTGCCGTCCTGTCTCCCCGACGGCTCCTTCCCGGCATGTTGTCGATCACCGCAGTGTTGGTTGCGCTCGCCTTGCTCACGCCCGTTGCCCTTGCGGCCGTCGTGCAGGTCGACGGCGAGGAGCGTCTGGTCTTGGGGCCGCACTATCAATACTTGGAGGATCCGAGCGGAGATCAGGACCTGGACACCGTAGTGCGGTCCGATCGGTTCAAGGCCGAAGACCTGGGGATGGACCCGAACCTCGGCTATACCGCATCCGTCTGGTGGGTCAAGACCCACCTCTACTCGTCAGAATGCGGACGACGACTTCTGGAGCTGCCTTTTCCGACGCTCGATGCGGTGCGTGTCTACCTGGTCGAGCGCGACAGCGGCAAACTGCTACAGCGTTTCACCGCGGGCGACCTGCGTCCCTTCGCGGAGCGCCCCTATTTACATTACCCTAAAAAGAGCAGTTGACGCCCGT
>NZ_DIUM01000075.1:20449-29750 GCF_002423035.1 Thiocapsa sp. UBA6158 | reverse complement strand
TATGAGATGTGTGTAATGGGATGGGGATACCCCCAGTCCCGTCAGCTCCAGCGATCCCAGTCACTATTTCGGTTTTCGCGATGATCCGCAGATCGAGATCGTGAAGACCACCAATGGGGACGATGCCAATTCCGCGCCCGGTTCCTATGTCGTTGTGGGCGATCCAGTGACCTGGAAATACGTGGTCAAGAATCCAGTCCTCAACAGTGGTATCACCTTGACGAATGTGGTTGTGTATGACGACAAGGTGGTCATCTCATCCGACGACTGTGATCAGGCATTGCCGGCCACTCTCGGGCCAACTGAAAGCCTCACCTGCACCGTCACCGGCACGGCCCGGGCGGGACAGTACGAGAACCTCGCCACTGCGGTCGGCTCCAACTCCCAAGCGGAAACACTCGTCCAGGTCCAGGACTCTGACCCGAGCCACTATTTCGGCGTGGATGCCGGGATCGACATCGAGAAAACGACCAATGGCCAGGACGCCGACGAGCCGCCGGGACCGACGCTCGTCGTCGGCAGTCAGGTCAACTGGGAATATGTCGTGACCAATACCGGCAATGTCGAGCTAACCGAGATCCTGGTCACGGACGATCAGGAGGCTGATGTGACCTGTCCGAAGACCATTCTGGCCGTGGAAGAGAGCATGGTCTGCACGGCGACCGGCACGGCGGTCGAGGGTCAATACAGCAACCTCGGCACTGCCACCGCCAATCCGCCGGTTGGGGATCCAGCGAGCGACCAGGATCCGAGCCATTACACCGGTCGGGCAAATCCGCAGGGACCGGAGCCGATCCCTGCACTGGGTACGTTTGGACTCGGAATCTTGGTGCTATTGATCGCCGGCTTGGCGCAGCTTTACCGTCGCCGGCGTTGATGCTCAAACGAGAGCCGGGGCGTCCTCGCCCCGAGGGAGGATGTCCGCCACGCGGGGCCGGAAGGCCCCGACTCCTTTGATCGGGGTTTGCAACCCCGACCCCCACGTTTGGGCCGCCGCCACGGAACCGGGCCGTCAAATCGTTTCCGGCGTCACGCCCAAGCGGGCTAAAGGATCCTGGCGGTAGAAGGCCCGCAGTTGATCGTAGACCGCCGCGTATTCGGCATGGAGCAGCTCGGGTAGCTCGAAGAAGTATTCGCTGACGACGGCGAAGAACTCCGCGGGCGACTCGGTCGCATAGGGATCGATCGGTGTTTCCTCGTCGGCGTCGACCCGTCGACACAGGTCGTCGTATGCGGCCGAGAAGGTCTCGGCCCAAACCTTCGGAGACATACCGGCGTGCAGCGGCGGACATCCATTGGCAGCCCCGTCGCGCATGTCGAGCTTGTGGGCCAACTCGTGGATGACGACGTTGTAACCGTCGCGCTCCATCCCGGCCTCGACATCCGCCCACGAGAGGATGATCGGACCCTGCTCCCAGGCCTCGCCGCTCTTCGCCTCATGCTCGGTCCAGACCACACCGTCGTCTCCCATGACCTCACGCTCGGGGACGAACTCCTCGGGATAGACGATGACGGCATACCAGCCGCGGTACCAATCCAGACCCAGCTCCAGCACGGGAAGGCATGCCTGCAGGGCGATCGCCAGACGCATCGTGTGCGTCAACTCGAGCCCTTGCGCGGGGTCCAGACGCTTATCGCGCAGGAAGAGGAGCGCCAAATCGGCGAGACGCCGGGTGTCCTCTTCGCTCAGGTCCTCGAGCAGCGGCAGGGCGTCCCGGACCCGCACCCAGTCGAGGGGATCGACGCGCGCGCGCTCGCGCTCGAGCACGCGCGCCTGCCACCAATCGGTCAGAGCGCGCACGGATGTTCCGACCGCCCGCGAAGCCGAGCACGGCGTGAAACGTCAATGCGGGGCGAATGGCGCAGTACACGAGTCCTATCGCGCAAAAGCCCGAGCTTGGCCGGGTCTTCGCCGTATGATTGATGTGCATCAAGGCGAATCGCACCCCGCGGCCCAAGATGCGTAGATGGACTTCTCCCCGCGGGGCTCCCGATCATGACGCGAAAGCTGTTGATCATCGCTATTCCGATCCTCGTCGGACTCTTGGCATGGCTATTATTCTGGACCCCGACCGGGGTCGGTGTGGATCCGAGCGGGCCGAAGCACGGCACGCTGGAGCTGGCCTCGCCGCCGCAAGGCGGGGACTTCGTTCTCGACTCCATCAACGGCCCGATCGCCCTCGCCGATCTGCGCGGCAAGGTCGTTCTGATCTACTTCGGCTACACTTGGTGTCCGGATATCTGCCCGACCAACCTGGTCCTGATCGCGGCCGCGCTCAGGGAGCTGACGCCCGAAGAACTGGAGCGGGTCCAGGTTCTCTTCGTCAGCGTAGATCCCGAACGAGACTCTGCAGAGCGGCTTGCGCAGTATAGTGGCTATTTTCACCCCGAGATCCTCGGCCTGACCGGAACACCCGAGCAGATCGCCGAGGTCGCCAAGCTCTACGGCGCAGCTTACAGGCGCACCGATCTGGATGATTCGGCGATGGGCTATGTCGTCGACCACTCCGCCTACAGTCATCTCGTAGACACTCAAGGCAAGCTCATGCGCAACCTCGATCACGCCACCCCCTCGGCGGAGATCGTCGCCGCGATCAGAACACTGCTGGGATCAAGCTCGCCCACCGAACATCGGTCCGAACCTTAAACGAAGCCACACCCAAAACCCACGCCGTCCGTTGGAGGACACAACATGCCCGGATACGCATCGCCCCTGCTCGCCGCCACCCTCCTCGCCATGCTCTCCTTCTCCGCGCTCGGCGCGGAGGTCTCGATCGGCGATCCCTACGCTCGGGCGGTGCCGCCCGGGCAGGCGAACAGCGCCGTCTTCATGTCTTTGGAAAACCAAACCGGGGAGAATCAGGCGCTGGTCGGGGCCGAAAGTGCTGTCTCGGAGGTCGTCGAGCTGCACACACACGTCGAAGAGGACGGGATGATGCGGATGCGCCGGATCGAGAAGATCGAGATTCCCGCCGGGGAAACGGTGACCCTGAAGCCGGGCGGCCTGCATGTGATGCTCATCGGCCTCAAACAACCTCTGGAGCCGGGCGACATGGTCGATCTCGCCCTGACCTTCGAAGACGGCTCGCGCATACCCGTTCAGGCACCGGTGCGCCGAATCGAGGTGCCGATGCAGCGCACGGCGCACTAAGCCCGCACCCGGAGCCCGGCAGACGACGCCCCATCCATCGTGACCCTCCGCACGGGATTATCGTCAAGAATCGCATGGTCGAATCATCGGGTGCACCGCACCCGAGAGCGAAATTATCCGTCTCCTGGCCTGTCTCTGATCAGGTATCGGAGGTCATCTCGGCGGACACGCGAGGCCGCTGGTTTGACCCATATGCGGATGTTCTGATATACATCCGTAGATTTTCTCGCCCCCCGACCAGGCCGTCGATCCGCGCAAAGGTGTCGCGGCCATGAATCACGACCCGATTAGGCATCCTCCATGGTTAAGAATTGGCTGATAACAATTACGGTTGCAACGGCATTGGTAAGCGGCGCGGTTCAAGCGTCCGAAGGGAATCAGGCCGCAGTCCCTAAGGTCGGAGACCCGCAAGCCGGCGAGGCGAAGGCCAACGGCGTGTGCATCGCCTGTCACGGCCCCCAGGGCAACAGTATCGTGCCGCTCTGGCCCAAACTGGCCGGCCAGCACCCTGAATACATCGTGAAACAGTTGATGGACTTCAAAGCCGGTCGCCGCGCCAACGAGCAAATGACCCCGATGGCCATGCCGTTGACCGATCAAGAGGTCCTGGATCTAGCCGCCTATTACGCGATGCAGCCCAAGACCCCGGGCGCGGCGGACCCAGAGCTGGCGAGCAAGGGCGAATCCATCTATCGCTGGGGCAATCCCGAGACCGGCGTCCCCGCATGCAGCGGTTGTCACGGCCCGGCTGGCCAAGGTCAGTCGCTGGCCAAGTTCCCGCGGGTCTCGGCGCAGCACGCAGACTATACGAAGCAGACCCTCGAGCATTTCCGCGGTGCGCTGCGCGCCAACGATCCGAACGGGATGATGCGCGGCGCTGCGGCTCGATTGAGCGATCAGGAGATTGCTGCGGTGTCTCAGTACATCCAAGGACTAAGCAAATAAGGCACGCGCGGTAAGCGGAACGGCTCATGGATGAGTCGTTTCCGAGCCGTCGCTTCGCGCATCCCGTCTGCGGGATTGCCGTCGATTGCGGAGATTGGTCATCGGAGCACTGGACTCAAGACAGACCGAGCCCGGCTTGATCGCAGCCGAGGAAGGCGAGCGCCTGGCGGCGACGTCCGGGCCGACCGCCGGTACCGAGCACATCGATGCCGTACCCGGTCACGCACACCATCAGAACGTCTCCCGGGCGTCTTCGCTCTCGACCGACGCACGGCGTCTCAAGCTGTTGAGCTTTAATGTGCAGGCCGGGATCTACTCGCGCCGCTACAGCGACTATTTCACCAATAGCTGGAAGCACATTCTCCCGCACCCCGAGCGACTGGCGAATCTGACCCGCATCGCTCAACTGCTGCATCAATTCGACTTGGTCGGCCTCCAAGAGGTCGATGCCGGCTCCCTGCGCAGCGCCTACATCGACCAGATCCAATATCTGGCTCGCCACGGCGCCTTCCCGCACTGGTACAGGCAGGTCAACCGCAACCTCGGACCCTTCGCACAGCACAGCAACGGGCTGCTCAGCCGCCTGCCTCCGCAGCAAATCACCGAGCACAAGCTCCCGGGGCTGCCCGGACGCGGTGCCGTCGTGGCGGAGCTCGGGCTTTCGGACCACGAAACCCTTGCCGTGGCAATCGTGCATCTGGCCCTCGGATGGCGCGCACGGCGGCGTCAACTCGACTACCTGATCGCCCTATCCGAGCAACACCCGTATCTTGTCATCATGGGCGACTTCAACTGCGGGTGCGACTCGAAAGGACTCCGGGCCATGGTCCGAAAAGCCGCGATGCGCGGACTCGACTGCGAGCTCAAGACCTTCCCGAGCTGGCGTCCGACGCACAATCTGGATCACATCCTGGTTTCTCGGCCGCTGCGCGTGGTCGCTGCCCGGGTGGTCGACTATGCCTTGTCCGATCACCTTCCGATCAGCATGACGATCGAGTTGCCCGAAGGTATTTCATTCTCGGCGTACGAGGACGGACCGGATCCGGAATCGGCGCGCTGAACCGGGCCAGCTGGACTCCCGGCGCCACCGATCAAGTCACCGCTTCGGCGCATCGATTCACTGGGCCGCACGCTCAATCCTGCACGTAGAAATAACGCCACGCGCAGCCGGTCGCACGCTCGAGTAGGCGCAGAAAGCCCTCGGTCGGCACCGCCTCGCCCGGAAAGATCTCCTCGACTTGGATGAGCAGGCGCGCAAACCCACCCTGCCGCTTCCAATCCCAGGACCGAATCGGACGAGCCTCACCGCAAGTGGGGCAATCCACGGCGGTCTCCTGCCGATCCGCTCCAGGCATACTCGCCGATTCCTCGAATTGCTCCACGCGCAGCGGCCAATCGCTCAAGCGAGCACGGCAACCGGGACAACGCGGTGCGCGCGTATTGCGGCCGTGACACCAGCGCGGATTAACCGAAGCCGGCGGGACCACGACATGACAAAAGGGACCGCCGGTCTGCGGATCGCTCTCGATCGCGACCGCGCACCCGACGAAGGCAAGCAGCGCGGAAAATTCGGGACCGACGAGATAGGCCCAGTCGCGATCCGGGATGCGCTCGGCGATAAACCCCGCCTCGGACAGGATGCGAACGAGCCGATCTCGATCCGGACACACCTCGGCATCGCGAGGCGCCAGGATCAACCGACCCACGTGATTGGACGACGGGGCGACATCCGCGACAGGCATCGGACCCTTGAGTGTCATCGCGTCGGATCCCCGCTTCGCGTCCGCCACCGATCCCGGCGTGTGCCCGCCTTTGCCGTTCCGGATACGCGTCTGTTGCATGGAAGGCGGCTCAAATGTCGTCGGTGGAGTGATGGAAGTCGTAGATCAACTCGCTGCTCGGCATCTGGAGCGAGTTGCCTTGAATATAGTCGGGCCGACAATTCCAGACCCGCGCGATCGTGGCCTGATCTTCGATTCCGGCCGCGATGACGGATGCGCCATGTGTTCTGATCTCTTGCACCACCTGGATCAGCTCGGCCGGATCCGCGTTGATGAGGGTCGCAAACGAGAGCTTGGCAAGCGCAACGGGCAGATCCGCCAGCAGATTCAGATCCGCTGCACTGCCCGTGACGTTGGCGACGCAGACCTGAATACCGTATTTGCGCAAGACTTCGACAAGCGGTTTGGCCGCCGCCAGGTGATCTCGAACGTCATGCATCTGGAACTGCAGCAACGGACGACGCCGGATCAGATCGCGCCGAACCATTTGATCGCGGAACCAGGGAAGCCACTGCTCGTCGGCAACCGACGCCACGGTTTGATGGATCAAGAGTCGCAGCTTGGGGTACGACTTGCGCTCGGCACCCATGACATCGAGCGCATGCTCCAACACCCAACGATCGATTCTCGGCATCAACCCGCTGCGCTCGGCCACCGGCAGAAAATCGGCGGCCGGAACATGCTCGCCGTCGAGCGTACGAAGCCGAAGCTGCACCTCGTAGAGCTCGCCCACGTTCGCCCCGAGAGAGACGATCGGCTGAAACATCAAAAACAGACCGTCCTGATTGACGGCCGTATCGATCAACTGCTTGAGCAATCGCTCGTAATCCGAGCCGCGATCGGGCGCGATGACCGGAGTCCAGACCCGCACCCGATTGCCACCCGCCTGACGCGCCCGCGCCACGGTAGTCCTGCTGCGCGAAACCATCGTGATGGCGTCGTCTGCGCGGGGCGTAAAGAGCCCGATTCCGATCGTCACGGTGAGCGCGAGGCGCTTGTCCTCGGCCCGAAGCTTCGTGGCGCCGAAGGACCGCAGAAGCTGCTCCGCGAACCCCTCCAACGCCTCGCGGGTCGCCCTGCGGGCCAGCACGGCAAAGCTGAAGTCATCCAGGCGCGCCGCGCACTCCTGCGCGGCGAGCTGGTCGACGAGCTTCTCCTCGAGCTGACGCAACAGGCGCTCCGTGCCGTCGGCGCCCAGCGCGTTGGAGATATCCGGAAACCGATCGAGCTCGATCAGCACGAGACCGAGCCCGGGCGAGGGCGCTTCTCGATCGTGCACCACGCGATCGAGACTGCGCAGGAAGTCCTCCTTCGAAAGCACAGCCGGGACGACCTCGCTCTGATCCGCGTTGACCCGGCGATCCTTGAGCAGACGCGACATCCGGATGCGATGCTCGATCGCGCCGATCAGCTGCTCGCGCTGGATCGGTTTGGCGATGAAGCTGTCCCCGCCGACCCGCAACGCCTCGAGTTGCTTGTCCGGGTCGGTCTCGGCGGAGAGGAAGATAATCGGCGTGTCGAAGTACTCGCCGTGATCGCGGATGATCGCGGTCAGCTCGGTACCGCTCGCATCCGGCATGTAGAGATCCATCAGGACCAGATCCGGCTGGATGTCATGCATCTTCCGGAGGATCTCCAGCGGTTGATCGACGATGTGCGGCTCCATCCCCGCCTTGCCCAGCAGCAAAGCGATGTATTTGGCCTGCAGCGGATCGTCTTCGACCACCAGGATCCGGGGTTGGCTGCTCTTGGGCGGGCCGCTCAGCTCGACGAGACGCTTCGCCAGGTCGGACACGGAGACCGGGGTCGGAAAATAGCCGCGCGCACCGGCGCGCATCACCTGGAGACGCGTCTGGATATTCTCGGCGTCGGCGATACAGACGACTTGGGGCTTCGTGGTTCCGGTTCCCGCCAGGCGCTCGATCAAACCGGATGGGCCGGCGCCGGACGAGATGTAGCGCAAATCGAGGATCAGCACACCGGGGCGCGTCCGCCCGAGCACGGTTTCGAGCGCGTCGAGATCCACGAAAGCATCGAGCTGCAACCCGGCCGGCCGAATCAAGCTCGCGAGCCCGGTCTGCAACGTCGAGTCGCCGCCGAGGTAGAAGATCCTGTTTTCGGTATCCGCAAATCGTGCGTCGTTCATGAGCGAAAGCGCCTCGGTGGGGCGTCGAGAGATCCCGTCTGCCGTTGCCCGGGCCGACACCGTCAACGCGAGCAGACTCCCTTGAAACCGGCATCAGGATCGGCAGCCCGGGTCCAAAGGTCAAGCCTAAAGCCGGACCGGGGCGCACCCTCGGTTCGATCGGGTTGAAATCCCCGCGGCCTTTCGTTAGTTTCAGCCGACATGCTGCTGGGGGTGTCCGGTAGGCGTGACCGAATCCGACCGAGATGCCTGTCGACCGGCCGGCGCCGCACGGTTCACGATGCAGTCACGCGACGGGCTGAGAAAGACCCTTCGAACCTGATCCGGATCATGCCGGCGCAGGAAAGCAGGCGACGAGGACGGATCCAAGGTACCGGTCCGCAACGATGACCGAGCCCGCCGGGCACCGCCATCGAGGGGCCGGCGCGACGATCCGGGTAGTGTATCCCATGAGCCTTGCAGGCTCTCGGTTCCTGCCGCCTCGACTCGGGACTCGTTTGCGTCCCGATCATTCCGCCGCTCTCCCCGCCGGATGGCGCCGACCATCGTCGTGCGCCGACATCCGTTCGGACCGCAGCCTACACGGCCGATCCGGCCCTATATCAATGGCGCCACCATACGCCACGCGTCCGTCGAGAGGAGATTCCATGAGCGCCATCCCACAGGCCTTCGCCCAGAAGACCGCCGAGCTGTCCGACGAGGTCACGCGGCCCTTCCCAAGCTCGCGCAAGATCTACGTCACGGGATCGCGCCCGGACCTGCGCGTCCCCATGCGCGAGGTCACGCTGACCCCGACGCAGACCAACGCGGGAATCGAAGAGAATCCGCCGATCATGATCTACGATACCTCGGGGCCTTACACGGACCCGACGGCGCACATCGATCTGCTCGCCGGCTTGACCGATCTACGCAGCACCTGGATCCAAGAGCGCGACGACACCGAGCTACTCGACGGACCCACCTCGGCCTTCGGACGCGAACGCCAATCCGACCCGAAGCTCGCACATCTGCGCTTCGAGCACATCCGCACGCCGCGTCGAGCCAAGCCGGGGCGCAACGTCACCCAGATGCACTACGCACGACAAGGCATCGTCACGCCCGAGATGGAATTCGTCGCCATCCGAGAGAACATGCGTCTGGATGAACTGCGCGCCGATCCACGTTACACGAAGCTCCTGCGCCAGCATCGCGGACAGTCGTTCGGCGCCAGCCTCCCCGAAACCATCACACCCGAGTTCGTCCGCGACGAGGTTGCCCGCGGGCGCGCCATCATCCCGG
>NZ_DIUM01000075.1:0-20386 GCF_002423035.1 Thiocapsa sp. UBA6158 | reverse complement strand
CATCCACGAGACGCGCGAGTGGATCCTGCGCAACGCCCCGGTGCCGATCGGCACCGTGCCCATCTACCAGGCGCTCGAAAAGGTCGACGGAAAGCCCGAGGAGCTCACCTGGGAGATGTTCCGCGACACCCTGATCGAGCAGGCCGAGCAGGGCGTGGACTACTTCACNNAGCGCCGCACCGGCATCGTCTCGCGCGGCGGCTCCATCCTGGCCAAATGGTGTCTGGCACACCACAAGGAGAACTTCCTCTACACGCACTTCGGCGAGATCTGCGAGATCATGAAGGCGTACGACGTCGCCTTCAGTCTGGGCGACGGGTTGCGCCCCGGCTCGATTGCCGATGCCAACGACGCTGCCCAGTTTGCCGAATTGGAGACCTTGGGCGAGCTGACCCGCTTCGCCTGGGAGCACGACGTTCAGGTCATGATCGAGGGCCCCGGCCATGTCCCGCTGCAGATGATCGAGGAGAACGTCACCAAGGAGCTCAAAGACTGCTCCGAGGCGCCCTTCTACACCTTGGGCCCGCTGATCACGGATATCGCCCCGGCCTACGACCACATCACCTCCGGCATCGGTGCGGCCAATATCGGCTGGTACGGCACCGCCATGCTCTGCTATGTCACGCCCAAGGAGCATCTGGGCCTACCCGACAAAGAGGACGTGCGCGACGGCATCGTCACCTACAAGATCGCCGCACATGGTGCGGATCTCGCCAAGGGTCTGCCCGGCGCGCAGATCCGCGACAATGCGCTGTCAAAGGCCCGTTTCGAATTCCGTTGGGAGGACCAGTTCAACCTCTCTCTGGATCCCGAGCGTGCGCGTGAATTCCACGACCAGACCATGCCGCACGAGTCGCACAAGGTCGCCCACTTCTGCTCCATGTGCGGACCGCATTTCTGCTCGATGAAGATCACGCAGGACGTGCGAGACTATGCCCGGGCACATCGGCTCGACGACGTGGAGATCGCCCTCGAAGCGGGCATGCAGGAGAAGGCGAGCGAGTTCAGGAAGGAGGGGGCGCAGATCTACAGGGCGGTCTGAGCCGCGTCGACTCGCTTCGACATCAGCATGACCCGGGGACCGATGCGCTGCCCTGACCCGAGCGCACCACGGGGCAGCCGGCCATGCAAAGACCCTGGCATCTCGGGACTTGCAAGGCCGGTTGATTCGATCACCGAATATTCACGGGCGTAGGGTATATACTCTCGGGCTGGCTCGACACCCGGAATGTCCGCTCGAACCGAACCCATCGCCCGACCCGACCCCCGACTTCATCTTCTCCGGAGCTCCACTCGTGATCGAGACGTTACGCAATATCGCCATCATCGCTCATGTCGATCATGGCAAGACCACGCTGGTGGACAAACTGCTGCAGCAATCCGGGACGCTCGGGGATCGCTTCGGGCCGGTCGAGCGGGTGATGGACTCCAACGCGCTTGAGAAGGAGCGCGGCATCACCATCACCTCCAAGAACACCGCGCTGCGCTGGCGCGACTACCGCATCAACATCGTCGACACGCCGGGCCATGCCGACTTCGGCGGCGAGGTCGAGCGCGTGCTTTCCATGGTTGACTCGGTGCTGCTGTTGGTGGATGCGCAGGAAGGGCCGATGCCGCAGACGCGCTTCGTCACCAGCAAGGCGTTCCAGCATGGTCTGCGTCCGATCGTGGTGATCAACAAGATCGACCGTCCCGGTGCGCGGCCGGATTGGGTCATCGACCAGGTCTTCGATCTCTTCGATCGGCTCGGCGCCAGCGACGAGCAGCTCGATTTTCCGATCATCTATGCCTCGGCCCTGAACGGCTATGCCGGGCTGGACAACGAGGTGCGCGAGGGCGACATGACGCCGCTCTTCGAGGCGATCGTCGAGCACTGTCCGGCGCCCGAGGTGGATCCGGATTCGCCCTTCCAGATGCAGATCTCCACGCTCGACTACAGCTCCTTCGTCGGTGCGATCGCGCTCGGACGCATCCGCCACGGCAGCGTGCGGCCGAACCAGCAGATCGTCGTGGTCAAGCCGGACGGCGGGCGTTACAAGGCCAAGGTCGGCATCGTCTACGGCTATCTCGGGCTTGAGCGCCACGAAGTACCGCTCGCCACCGCCGGAGACATCGTCGCCCTGACCGGCATCGAGGCGCCGAACGTCTCCGATACACTCTGTCACCCGGATCACGCCGAGGCACTGCCCCCGCTCACCGTCGACGAGCCGACCGTGACCATGACCTTCCAGGTCAACACCTCGCCCTTCGCCGGGCGCGACGGCAAGTATCTGACCTCGCGTCAGCTCAAGGACCGGCTCGAGCGCGAGCTCATCCACAACGTCGCACTGCGTGTCGAGGAAGGCAACGACCCGGAGAAATTCCGGGTCTCCGGACGAGGGGAGCTGCATCTGTCGATCCTGCTCGAGACCATGCGTCGCGAAGGTTACGAGCTGGCCGTCTCGCGCCCCGAGGTCATCTTCCGCGAGATCGACGGACAGATCTGCGAGCCTTACGAGCAGCTCACGGTCGACGTGGAGGAGACATCGCAGGGCGCCATCATGCAGGCGCTCGGCGAGCGTCGCGGCGAACTCAAGGACATGGTCCCGGACGGCAAGGGTCGGGTGCGCCTGGACTACGAGGTCCCTTCGCGCGGCCTGATCGGCTTTCAGACCGATTTCATGTCCATGACCTCGGGCACCGGGCTGAAGTATCACATCTTCGACCGTTATCGCCCCGCCAATCCGGGCGGCATCGCCCCGCGGCGCAACGGCGCGCTCATCTCCAACGGCACCGGCAAGGCGCTCGGCTACGCGCTCTTCAGCCTGCAGGAACGCGGACGCATGATGGTCTCCCCGGGCGACGAGGTCTATGAAGGCCAAGTGGTCGGGATCCACTCGCGCGACAACGATCTCACCGTCAACCCGCTCAAGGCCAAGCAGTTGACCAACATCCGCGCCGCCGGCTCGGACGAGAACATCCTGCTGACCCCGCCGGTGAAGTTCACCCTCGAGCAGGCGCTGGAGTTCATCGAAGACGACGAGCTGGTCGAGATCACGCCGACGGCGATCCGGGTGCGCAAGCGGCATCTCACCGAAAACGATCGCAAGCGGGCCAGTCGCACCTAAACCGCGTCCGGAGCCGAGGTGATGTCCGGGAAAGGATCGACGCGCAAGGGGCGAATGCATGCGCCCCTACGACAGTCCCGACAGGTCGTCCGGGCATGCACAGTCGGGATGCCTATTCTCGGAAATCGCCTTAGAGCTGAGAGCCGATGGCTCTTTGCTGGGCCCAAAGATGATCGCTGGCGGCCGGCGGCTGAACCGTAACGAATCACACCATCGAACAAAACCCATGCCCGATCTCTATCGCCCCGTCGAGCCCTTTGCGACCCATCGGTTGGACGTCGACCACGATCACCGCCTCTATGTCGAGGAATGCGGTCGGCGGGACGGCATCCCCGCGATTTTTCTGCACGGCGGACCGGGTGCGGGTTGCGAGCCGGCCCACCGCGCCTTTTTCAACCCCGACCGCTATCGCGCGGTCTTGTTTGATCAACGCGGATGCGGGCGTTCGACACCCCACGCATCATTGACCGCGAACACCACATGGGATCTGGTCGCCGACATCGAGCGCATCCGCGAGCGACTCGGGATCGAGCGCTGGCTCGTCTTCGGCGGCTCCTGGGGCTCGACCCTAGCCCTCGCCTATGCCGAGACCCATCCGGATCGCGTCATGGCGCTGGTCGTTCGCGGGATCTTTCTCTGCCGCAACGAGGAGATTCGTTGGTTCTATCAGGAGGGTGCGAGCTGGATCTACCCGGACTATTGGGAGCAGTTTCTCGCCCCGATCCCGGTCGAGGAGCGCGGCGATCTGCTCATCGCCTATCACAAACGCCTGACCGGCGAGGACGAGGCGATCCGTCTGGCCGCAGCGCAAGCCTGGTCGGTCTGGGAGGGACGCACCGCGACACTGCGGGCGAATCCGGACATCGAGGCACACTTCGCCCATCCGCATGTCGCCTTGAGCTTGGCGCGGATCGAGTGCCACTACTTCATGAACCGGTCCTTCTTCCGTCTGAATCAGCTGATCGAAGACGCCCATCGTCTCCGAGACATCCCGGGCATCATCATCCAAGGCCGCTACGACACCATCTGCCCGATGCGCTCGGCTTGGGATCTCCATCAGGCCTGGCCGACGGCCGAGCTGCAGGTGATCGCCGATGCGGGCCACTCGGCGTTCGAGCCCGGCATCCGCATGGCCTTGGTGGCGGCGACCGACCGCTTTGCCGATGCGCTTGGCTGATCCAAGGGAAACGAGATTGGGCGCCGTTTTTGGAAATCGCCTTGAATCTCCTGAATCGCGTCCCGCCACGATCATGGATCAAGACCAGGCCGATCCCAACGCCGAAGCACCCCTGTCACTCCGGACGCGATTCAGGATTCAGCATGATCGGTTTACTGCAACGTGTCTCCCGTGCACACGTCGAGGTCTCGGGCGAGACGATCGGCAGCATCGAGCGCGGCCTGTTGGTTTTTGTGGGCGTGCAGCGAGAGGATACGGCCGCCCGCGCAGAACGCCTGCTGGAGCGTCTGCTCGGCTATCGGGTCTTCCCTGATGCCGACGACCGCATGAACCTCAGCCTGCGCGACATCCGCGGCGGGCTTCTCTTGGTGCCGCAATTCACACTCGCCGCGGACACCCGCAAAGGGACCCGTGCGAGCTTTACCTCCGCCGCGCCGCCCGACGAGGGCGAGCGCCTGTTCGACGACCTGGTCGCTCGGGCGCACGCCGCTCACTCCCGGGTCGCGACCGGGCGCTTCGGTGCCGACATGCAAGTCAGCCTAGTCAACGACGGCCCCGTGACCTTCTGGCTGGAAACCTGAGGACAATCCACGCTCAAGCCCGATCAAAGACCCGGGGCCAGCATCAAAACACCGACCGTCTCTTGCGCGCTCGGCCCGTTCCAGGGCCAGGGATCGATGCCGCCCGTCAACCAAGCATCGAGCTGGTCCCTGCGATGGCGCGAAAAGAGGTGTCCGGACTGGCCGAGCGGCAGCACGCCGCGGGTGCCTGCCCAATCCGCGGGCGTGTAGACGACCCGCATCGAGGCAATGAAGACGGGCTCCTCGGGTGCGAGCGGCATCGGTTTCATGACATTCACCGTATCCGCATGGCCGCCGACACCGATCGGACCGACGCTGAAGAGACGCCCGACGAGCGGCAGGGTGCCGAAGGCGTGCGGGAAGGTCAGGGTCCGAATCCGGTCGAGACGCGCATCCTGCGGATTGCCGATACGGTCATCGAGATCCGCCTTGGCGGCCCTGAGCGCCCGCGCCCAAATCTCGGCCGGGCCCTCGGTCCAGCGCGTCGTCACATCGTCCCAGAAACTCGACCGGCCGCTGCGGAGCATCTCCTGCAAGGGGCTGTAGGCGAACATGGCCATCGCCGTCATGGCTTCGAGGTCGACCCCGAGCTCGTCTTCGTAAAGCGCCCTGTAGAGCGCCGGTTCGAGCAGGGCAAAGAAGGCCGCGGACCGGCTCGACCCCGCCATGTCGCCGTCCCAGTCGAGCAGCTCTTCGGCGGCGATGTTCCAGGCAGCCTGGTCGACCGCCTGCAGATCGATCTCGATTGCGCGCAGGGCGGCTTGGGCCAACCGTGCTTGGGTGCTGATGCGATCGGTCTGGATGTCCGCCATCGTCTCGGACGTCAAGGGACCGGCCGCATCGAGCCGCTCGGCGATGCGCTCGGCGCGAAAGGGCGCCATCCAGGCGTTGCTGATGGTCACCGGATACTCGACCGGGACGATGCGGTTGTTGGCGGTGATCAAGGCCGCCCCGGGCGGATCGACGCGCCGCGGGTTGCGCGTCTGGGGCACGAGCCCCTGCCAGGCATAGCCGTCCACCCAACCCGGCGACGGGAAGGCGCCCGAGCCCTTGCCGCGGTGCGGCAGGACCCCGCTGACCTGTAAGGCGATGCTGCCGTCGCGGTGCGCCGACATGAGATTCAGGGCGACGTGCTTGAACTCCAGGATGGCCTCGCCGGCCTGCTCGAGCGTCTCGGCCTGGTTGAGACGCAGCAGCCCGGCGAAGGCGCGATCCGGGAGATCGTTGGTCTCGCGCAGGGCCAGCAGATGGGGCGTGTCCAGGCTCGGCAGGTCCATCGGCGTTTTCGTGATCGGGCCCAGGATATCGTTGACGATCACGCCGTTGCCGGTCGAGCGGATGACCAGCTCGACCGGATCGGCGCCCTTGACCGAGATGCGCTCGACCCGGGTCGCGATCGGCTCGGACCGTCCGTCCGCACGCTCCACACTCTTGCCGTCGGGCATGAGACGCTCGACGAAGATGTCCTGCGTATCGGCGATGGTGCTGGTGAAGCCCCAGGCGAGATCCCGATTGTGTCCGATCATGACCAGCGGGACACCGGGCAGGCTCGCCCCGACGACATGCAGATCCGCTGCAATCAGCTCCAGCATGTACCAGATCCCCGGCATGGATGCCGCCAGATGCGGGTCGTTGGCGAGCAGGGCCTCGCCGTCCGCCGTGCGAGGTCCGTTGACCGCCCAGCCGTTGCTCGCCGCCGCGGGCAAGGGCAGGCCGAGTCTGGCAACGATCTCCAGCACGGGCTCGATCGTCAGCCCTCGCCGGTTGCCGCGCACCGGAGAGCGCACCTGTTCCTGCACCAGCTCGCGCACCAGCTCGGGCGACACCTCCGGCGCCGGGATCCCGGCATCGGTCGGAAAGAGTTCGCGCGCCCGCTCCGAACCGATGCGGGCCGCCAGACGCAGAAAGGTCAGCTCGGCGCGTAGATTGTAGGACTGGGTCCAGGCCATGTAGCCGCCGATCAGGAGGCTGTCTTGCGGGGTCCAAGGTGCGGGCTCGGCGCGCACGATCAGGTACTCCAGCGGCAAGCGACGCTCGGCCGTCGCCTCGGCCCGATAAGCGTTCACGCCCGCCGCATAGGACTCGAGGAGAGACCTCTCATCGTCGTTCAATACAGCGAGGCTGCGCTCGGCCTCGCGATCGAGACCCATGGTGCGAAAGAAGCGATCCGCCGGCAGCACCAGGGCCCCGAACACCTCCGCCAAACGCCCGCCGGCGAGACGGCGCAGCAGATCCATCTGCCACATCCGCTCGCGCGCGACGACATAGCCTTGAGCGAACAGCAGATCATGGACGCTGTCGGCCTCGATCGTCGGGATCGCATGCGGCCCGTAACGAACGCGCACCGGGGCTTCGAGCCCCGGAATGGCCAGGCTACCCGCATAGCTCGGCTCGCCGCGTTTGGCGATCCACACCAGGCCGGCGGCGCCCGCCAAGACGCCCACAACCGGGATCGCAAGGACGAGCAATAGGATCCGACGCGGCATGCGTTGAACCTGCGTTCGGTTTCCGGATGTCGGCTTACGGCGTCGTGGGAGCCGTCGGCCGGATCCCCTTCATGAAGGCGACGAAGCCCTCACGCTGGGCGGCAACCAGCTCCGCCGGGCCGTGCATCTGCGGGTAGAGGTTTCCTTCCGGCGACTCGACGACGCCGGCGAGGAGCATCCGATCCGCCTGCACGTCCTCGCCCGGCCCCATCCCGACGCTGCGGCCGTAGCTGCCGCGCAGCTCGACCAACGTGGCCGGAATCGTCTCGGTGCCGATCTGCGTCACGGTCGGCTCGACCTGCGCGCCGTCGGGGCCTTGGAACTGAGACTGCCAGCGCTCGATGTTCGCCTCCAGCGTCCCGCCCTGACCGGGTCCGAAGAAGTAGACGACGAACTCGGCACCGTCGCCACCCTCGCCGCCGGGGGGCGCGGGAACCTTGAACTGGAGCTGGCGCATCTCGCTCTTGGGCGTCTCGACGACCCAGTCATCCGGGACGGATGACTGATAGGTCAGAAAGGTGACGGCTTGATCGGCCGCAACAAAAGCCGAGCCGGCGAGCAGGACGGGGGCGATCAGCAGCGAGCGCAGGACGATGGACATCGGGTTGTCTCCTTATGGTGTTATGGCTCGCGGGACTCGCAGGACCGAGGGTCCAATCAGGTCGAGCTCGGCGAGGGGACCTCAACGGGTCAACATTCGGTACTATCCGACCAGCCATCTCATGATAACCGTACCTGCGAGGAGTTGCCGCGATGTCCGATCGACCCGACGCCGACGCCGTCAAGACCTATCTGCTCGATCTGCAGGACCGCATCTGCGCGGCGTTGCGCGAGACCGACGGCGGAGCAGGTTTCCGCGAGGACGCCTGGGAGCGTCCGGGCGGCGGCGGCGGGCGTACGCGCATCATGCAGGACGGGGCCGTCTTCGAGCGCGCCGGCATCAACTTCTCGCATGTCTTCGGCGAGCGCCTGCCGCCCTCGGCAAGCGCGAATCGGCCCGAGCTTGCGGGGCGCGGCTTCCAGGCGATGGGCGTGTCCTTGGTCGCACACCCGCAGAATCCCTACGTGCCGACCTCGCATCTGAACGTGCGCTTCTTCATCGCTGAGCGACCCGGCGCCGAGCCGGTCTGGTGGTTCGGCGGCGGTTTCGATCTGACGCCCTATTACGGCTTCGAGGAGGACGTGCGACACTGGCATCGCGCCGCACGCGAAGCCTGCCTGCCGTTCGGCGAGGACGTCTATCCGCGCTACAAGGACTGGTGTGACCGCTATTTTTATCTCAAGCACCGCGAGGAGCCCCGCGGGGTCGGCGGGCTGTTTTTCGATGACCTGAGCGAAGGAGGGTTCGAGCACAGCTTCGCCGTCATGCGCAGCGTCGCGGAGGCCTATCTGCCGGCCTACCTGCCCATCGTGAATCGCCGCTGGGCGAAGCAATACGGCGACGAGGAGCGCGCCTTCCAGAAATACCGCCGCGGTCGCTATGTGGAATTCAACCTGGTCTACGACCGAGGCACCCTATTCGGGCTGCAATCGGGCGGGCGTACCGAGTCGATCCTGATGTCGCTCCCGCCGGAGGTGAGCTGGCGCTACGACTATCGCCCGGAACCCGGAAGCCCGGAGGCCGAACTCTACGAGCGCTTCCTCAAGCCGCGTGACTGGCTTGCCGAGGACGCACCCGGCGGGAACTAGGTTGTGCCGAGCCATGCGAGGCACACCGACCGCCGGCGGTCGTCGTGCTTCCGACCGTCAGCACAGGCTAGGGGTTTTGAATTTTCCGGAAAACGGCTCGGGCGACAGGTCAGCCCTTGCCGTATTCGGCCTTCGACCCCGTCATGTCCCACGCGAAGGTGCAGTCCAGATGCGAGAGGACGGAGATGAGTCCGCTCTCGCCGTCCTCGACCATCACAGCGATCGGCGCACGTTTGTTGAATTGCTTGTTGGCGCGTTTGACCCAGAGGTGGCGCATTTCCGGGTTGCGCGGAAAATAGGTGTGCAGGGCATCTTCGATCCGCACCAGGTAAGACAGCCGGCGATTGACCTGAGGATCGTCCGGAAAGCAGTCCTCGTCCCGATAGCGCGAGAGGTTCCGCGCCTTGATGCTGGCCGGCAATTGAAGAAGCACCAGGATGTCGCTCGCACCGAGATTCCAGCCTTCCAGCAGCGACATGATGCGGCGCGTCAGCGAGCAGCGCTCGTCGATCGTGAGTTCGGACATGAGTCGACCCTTCTCTGAGGCACGCTCGAGGGCGTACGGCTTGATGGTCGCGGGTTGGACGATCTCCGACCGCGCGTGTGGGAGTTGAGATGGCGCCGATGCGTTTCGGATGCAACCCGAGCGTGACGCGGGCGCGGTGCCGGATCGCGATCGAGAACCCGGGCGTCAGCGCGGAATGCGGGTGATCCGCAGGACCAGCGGGATCTGTCTCAGGCGGCGCATGATGCGCGCAAGATGCACGCGGCCCTTCACGAGGATGAGAAACTCCAACGCCGTCGTCATGCCGTCCTTCTCGCGCGAGTGGACGTTCTCGATATTGGAGCCCAGCTCGGCGATGGCCCCGGCAACCACCGCGAGCGCACCGCGTCGATTGCCGATCTCCACCCGGATCTCGGTCGGAAACTCCCCGTCCGGCTCGTTGGCCCACTCGACATCCAGACGTTTGTCGCGCTTGCTCTCCAGGCTGCCGAGGTTGCGGCATTCGCTGCGATGGACCACGATCCCGCGGCCCGGGCTGAAGAGCGCGGCGATGGTGTCGCCCGGGATCGGCCGACAACAGCGCGCGAAACTCACCACCATCCCCTCGGTGCCGCGAATCGCCAAGCGGTGGGGATGCAGATCCTTGACGGCCTGCATCGCTTGGGTCGCCTCCTCGTCGTCGCCCCCGGCCAAGCGCCGCGCTACAAGTGCGGCCAGACGATTGCCCAGCCCGATGTCCCCGAGCAGGTCCTCGAGCGTGCGTTGATTGGCCTCTTCCAGGTAGGCCGCGACTCGGATCGGGTCGAGATTATCCACATCCACCCCGAATGCACCGAGCTCCGCACTCAGCAGGCGCCGACCCAGCACCTGGGCCTCGCGCTGCTTGAGGTTCTTCAGATAGCCCCGGATGCTCGCGCGGGCCTTGCCGGTCACGACGAAATTCAGCCAGGCCGCATTCGGCTTGGCACCCGGTGCGTTGATGATCTCCACCGTTTGGCCGCTGCGCAGATGGGTGCTGAGCGAGACCATGCGCCGGTCGATCCGCGCGGCGACACAGGTGTTGCCGACATCCGAATGGATCGCGTAGGCGAAGTCGATGACCGTGGCGCCTCGCTTCAGGGTCAGGATCCGGCCTTTGGGCGTGAAGACGTAGACCTCGTCGGGGAAGAGATCGATCTTCACGTGATCGAGGAACTCCACCGAATTGCCCGCCGCATGCTGCATCACGAGCAGATTCTGCAACCACTCCGAGGCCAGCGTCGTAGCATTTGCCGTGGACGGCTCGCCGCTCTTGTAAAGCCAGTGCGCGGCGATCCCGGACTCGGCCATGCGCTGCATGTCCTCGGTGCGGATCTGGATCTCGATGTGGATGCCCTGCGGGCCGATGAGCACAGTGTGGAGGGACTGATAGCCGTTCGCCTTGGGGATGGCGATGTAGTCCTTGAATCGCCCCGGCACCGGCTTGTAGAGATTGTGGACCAGCCCGAGCACCCGATAACAGGTGTCGACCCGATCCACCGTGACCCGGAAGGCGAAGACGTCCACCACCTCCGAGAAGGCTCGGCGCTTCTCTCGCATCTTGCGATAGATGCCGTAAAGATGCTTGCGTCGGCCCTCGACCTCACCCTGGATATCCTCCTGATGCAGGGCCTGTTTGAGGGCCGTCTCCACGGTACCGACCATCTCGACACGCGCGCCGCAGGTCTTCTGCAAGGCGCGCTGGATGACATGGCGACGCCAAGGCCAATGGTGCAGGAATCCCAGCTCTTCGAGCTCGACCCGAACGCGGTTGATGCCGAGACGGTTGGCGATGGGTGCGAAGATGTCGAGCGTCTCGCGCGAGATCCGTCGGCAGGCATCCGGGTGCATGGAGCCGAGCGTGCGCATGTTGTGGAGACGATCGGCGAGCTTGATCAGGATGACGCGGATGTCGCGCGTCATGGCGAGCAGCATCTTCTGCAGGCTCGCCGCCTGGGCCTCGGCACGCGACTCGAACTCGATCTGCGAGAGCTTGCTCACCCCGTCGACGAGATCGGCGATCTCCTCGTCGAAGACCTCCGCGACCTGCTCCTTCTCGACCGGAGTATCCTCGATCACGTCGTGCAGCAGGGCCGCGATCAGGCACTTATAGTCCATGTGCATCTCGGCGAGGATGCGCGCGACCGCGACCGGATGGTAGATGTAGGGCTCGCCCGATTTGCGGCTCTGACCCTCGTGCGCCTCGGCCCCGAACAGATAGGCGCGATAGAACTCGCTGACCTGCTCGGGCGGGAGATAGGTCTCGAGATAGGCGCAGAGGTCGCTGATCAAATAACGGGCCACGGGCGCGCGGTCGAATGCCTCCACGGCGGACTGAATCGGGTGCTCGGTGGCCGGGGCAACGACGGGGAGGAAGGCGGTTTGCATGGATCCGGCATCGCACGGGCTCATGACGAAGCGCACAGTGCCCGGCGGTCGACCGCAGAACGACCGCGCTCTCCGGTGTCTCGCCGCGTCTCGTCCATGCGCATCGAGGTTCTACTCGGTTCTACTCGCGCGGATCGCCCTTGGGCTCCGCCTCGCCGAGCTCGGAGGCCAACTCCTCGGCGAGTGCCTGCTCCAAGGCGGCAGTGGTCTCGTCGATCTCGCGCTGGGCGGCCTGCACCATGGCGGTCGAGATGTGGCCCGCGGCGATCTCGCGCAGCGCCATCACGGTAGGCTTGTCATTGGCCCAAGGCAGGATCGGCTCGACGCCGTTCGCCAACTGGCGGGCACGCTTGGTTGCGAGCAGCACTAGGTCGAAGCGGTTGTCGACGTGATTGAGGCAGTCCTCAACGGTAATTCTGGCCATGCGAAATCATCTCCATCGGGGTCTCGAAAATCCGGGGGCGCCGGCGCACGGGGCCGGGGAATACGACGGACGCGGGTGCGAGGACTCGTGTTTCTTCGACAGGGGGGCGGGCTCGCCGTTCATGCCCCTCCGAGCCGACCGCCCACGCGGCAGCCTTATCCTAAGAGCCTAACATACATGGCGAAGCAGCAGGGAGCGGCGGCGCGCCCGCGTCAGATCAGGGCATCGAGCAGGAACCCCAGCCGCGGCCGCTGCCGCTCCAAACGCTGTCGCTCGGCGAGAACGATGGCCGCGAGTGCATCCAGGGCCGTGTCGAACCCGTCGTTGACGACCAGATAGGCATACTCCTCGACATGCGCCATCTCGTCGCGCGCCTGCGCCATCCGATCGGCGATGACCGCGTCGCTGTCGGTGCCCCGCCCGCGCAGCCGACGCTCAAGCTCAGCGATCGACGGCGGCAGGACGAAGATCCCGACCGCCGCGCCGAAGCGTTCGCGCACCTGGCGCGCGCCCTGCCAGTCGATCTCCAGGATCAGATCCTGCCCGGCAGCCAGTGCCTCGCGGACATCGGCCTCGCGCGTCCCGTAGAGATTGCCGAAGACCTCGGCATGCTCCAGAAACTCACCCGCGGCGGCCGACTCCCGAAACAGCGCCTGATCGATGAAATGATAGTGCACACCGTCCTGCTCGCCGGCGCGAGGCGCGCGCGTCGTGCAGGAAACCGACAAGGAAAGGCCTGAATCACGCGCCAAGAGCGCCTTGACCAACGAGGTCTTCCCGGCACCCGACGGTGCCGAGACGATAAAGAGGATGCCTTCGCTCATGAATGCGCTCGACTGTTTGAAACAGGGGTTGTCCGGCCGATGTTGACCGCGCGGATGACTATCTGCCGGGCCATCCGGCAGGAAACCGAGGATCAAGACGAGACTCGCGATCGGGCGGCCTGCACGCGGCATCGGTCACCGGATAAGGATCCCAGAATATCGCGCTCGCGCCGGGCGCGCACGCGGAACGAGCGCGGGGAGCGATGATCGCAGCGTTCCAGCCGCCGAGATCGCGCGGCGGAGTTGGTTTCGTCTGCCGCGACGTGCTACAAACCCGTTGATTATGAGGGCCACCGGACAATCGGAACCGAGCAGACCGAGGCTCCGAGCTCCAACCGGTTGACTGGAAAACAGGCCAGCCTTACCGACCGCCTCGGATTCAAGACGCGAGATCTCACGGACCATGACCTTGCCGACCATCTTCGACATCTGCACGCCGCGCCAGGACGTCCTGAGGGGCACGATCTCCGAATCGGACTTCGCGGCTGACCTTGCCCAGGTGCTGCGCGGCGACGCTCCGCAGGAATACCTCGACCCGGTCAAATTCTTCGCGAACACGCACCCGACCCGCGGACTCAAGGACCTGCTGCGCAATGTCTGTCTGCGTCTCGCCGGAAGTCCGGATCAGGTCGCCGCGATCTTCCGGCTGGACACCAAATACGGCGGCGGAAAAACGCATGCCCTGATTGCGCTGACCCACGCCACCAAAGGCATGACCGGCGTTCCCAATACGGCCGAGTTCCTGGACCCTGCCATCCTCCCGACGACGAAGGTCCGAGTCGCCGCCTTCGATGGCGAGAACGCCGACCCCCTCAACGGCCGCCTCCTCGAGCCGGGTCTGCGCGCCTACACGCCCCGGGGCGAGATCGCCTACGCCCTCGCCGGCCGGGAGGGCTATGAGCGGGTGCGCCGCAGCGACGAGCAAGGCGGAGCACCGGGCGCAGCAACCATCCAGGAATTGTTCGGCGGCGAGCCGACGCTGATCCTGATGGACGAGCTGTCGATCTACCTGCGCAAGCTCAAGGCACGGGACCGCGAGACCGCGGGCGGTCAGCTCACGGCCTTTCTCACCGCACTGTTCAAGGCGGTCGAAAGCTCGCCGAACGCCGTGGTGGTCTACACGCTGGCGATCGGCAAAGGCGGCAAGGCCACCGATGCCTATAGCGATGAAAACCAGTTCATCGCCGATAAGATGGAAGAGGCCGAGAGCGTCTCGGCCCGCAAGGCCACGCTGCTCGACCCCACGGAAGAAGACGAAACCGTCAAGATCCTGCGCCGCCGGCTCTTCGACCGCATTGACGATGCCGCAGCGACCGCCGTCATCGAATCCTACCGCCAGATCTGGGAGCAGCACCGCGACCACCTGCCCCCTGTCGGTGGCCGCGACGCGCGCCTGGACGCCTTCGCATCAGGCTACCCGCTGCACCCCGAGCTGATCGACACCCTGCGCGAGAAGATGTCCCCCTGGGCAATTTCCAGCGGGTCCGCGGCATGCTGCGCCTGCTCGCCCGCAGTGTCGGCCGGCTCTGGGAGCAGCGTCCGGCCGATGCGTACGCCATCCATCTGCATCACCTCGACCCCGGCTTCGAACCGATCCGCCAGGAGATCGTCACCCGGCTCGGCCAGCGCCAGTTTGTCCCCGCCATCAAGTCCGACGTGGCCGCGGTGGATGGCGATCAAAGCGCGCTGGCACAGCAGCTCGACACCGACCATTACAAGGGACTCGCACCCTATGGCTCCTACGTCGGCCGGGCGATCCTGCTTCACACCCTGGCCTTCAACGAGAATCTGAAGGGCGCTACCCCCGAGGAGCTACGCTGGTCGATCCTCTCGCCCGGCACGGACCTGAGCTTTATCGACGACGCCCGGCGTCGCTTCGTGCAGGGCTCCGCTTATCTGGACGACCGCCCGAATGTCCCGCTGCGGTTTCTGGCCGAGGCCAACCTGACCCAGATCCTGCGCCGTCAAGAGCAGCATGCGGATCCCGGCGAGGCCCGCGCCCAGCTCAACGACCGCATCAAATCGATCTTCGGCGGGACCGTCTTCAACCTCTACCCCTTCCCCGGCGGCCCCTACGAGGTGCCCGACGACGCGGGCGACGGCAAGCCGTCCCTGGTCCTCATGGGGTTCGATGCCGTGGAGGTTGCATCGGACAATGTCGCCGTCCCCGAGCTGGTCGGTCGCATCTATGCACAGAAGGATGTGAGCGGGGGCCTGCGGCTCAACCGCAACAACCTCGTCTTCCTGTTGGCCGATCAGGCCCGCAAGGAGGAGATGCGGCATAAGATGGTTCGGCGTCTGGCGTTAAACGAGCTGCGCCGCCCGGAGCGGCTCAACGAGCTGCCCGATCATCAACAGGACCGGATCAAGGAGTGGTACCAACGCTCCGAGCATGAGCTGGCCCTGGCCATCCAGCAGTGCTACCGGCACGTCATCTATGCCTCCAAGCACCGGATCGATGGCGCGGAGCTGGACCTCGCGCATAGCGCCATCGACGTGCAGAGCGCCTCGGACAAGCCCGGCCAAGGCCAGAAGCAGGTGGTCGAAGTCCTGCGCGCCAACAAAAAACTGCGCCTGCCCGAGGACGAGCCGGACTCGGCGACCTATATCCGCGACCGCACGCCCTTGAAAAAGGGCACCATCACCACCGCCGCCCTGCGCGCCGAGTTCCGACGCGACCCCGGCCTGCCGATCCTGGTGGGCGACGATTGCTTCGTGAAAGGCATCCGTCGCGGCATCGAGGGAGGCGAATTCGTGTATCAGAGCGGCGATCTGATCCACGCCAAGGGCGACCCCTGGGCCAACATCCATATCGATGAGCAGTCCTTCGTCCATACCGCCGACTATGCACAGGAGAGCGGCATCTGGCCGAAGGTATCCAAACCGCCGCCTGGACCCGGCCCGAGCGGCGCCGGCGGCGAAACGGGCAACGATGAAGGCACTGGTCAAACCGCAGGCGGATCAACCGGATCCGGCGGAACAACAGGCACCGCAGGCGGGAAAGACCCCGGGGCAGGCACGTCCGGCGGATGCACCACGGGCGGTGGCACCGACTCCACCGGCCAGACCACGCAGCCATCGAACACGCTGACTGAAGAGGGCGTCCTCAAAGAGGCCCTCACCAAGCTCTGGGAACGGGCGCGGGCGCGCAAGTTCACCCGTATCCGCACCCTGGAGCTGCGTCTCTTCGACGCGACCGACGCCTTCCGCCTGCTGGGTCTGGTTGCGGCCGTTCAGGGTGCCACGAAGCAGGTCGTGATCACGGGCAGCTATGAGACCGCCGAGGGCGGAATCCTGGAGATCGAGTTCAACGGTCAACCCGCGGACGCCCAGCCCGTCAAAGATTTCCTTGATCCCCAATTGCGCGCGGCCAAAGAAAAGGATCTGTCGGCTCGCTTCGATATCCGCTTCGACGACACCGGACTCAGCCTCGCCGGAGACATCCCGGAAAAGCTCGCCGAGCGACTGACCCGCTTCGGCACCGGCGCGGCCTATGTGGCGATCACCGCCGAGGGCAGCGCGTGAACGCCTTGCCCTCGTACACACCAGCAGACCAATCGGGCCGCGCCGGGTCCGGACCGGATGCGGCCATGCCGAAATACGAGCTGTGGGTTCGCACCCATGGCGCAGAAGATTTGGAGATGGAGATCTGGCAGGTTCCGGCCCCCGCCACGCCACACATCAAGGTCCCGGTGCGCATTGCCGGTCTGCGCGGGCGCAATCTCGCACTTGTCGAGCATCGCGTGCTGCGGCGGCTCGCCAAGGCCCGCATCCAGCTCGGCGGACCCTTGGCCGACGCGCGTCAGATCTTCAGCCTCGACGAGGACCTGGCACTCAATCTCGGGCTCCTTTTCCGGGTTCTGGCGCCCATGCGCAATCGCGAATACATGCGCGCCTGCGCCGAGGGCATCGAGGAGATGGGCCGCGAGGAGGCCGCCTACTGGCTGGGCATGGCCATGCACCGCAAGTACCCGCGGCGCGTGCTCATGTCTCTGCGTTTTCTGTTGATCGATCCCAAGGCTTGAGACAGGCAGAGTATAGTGATGAGTGGCTGGAAACGAATTCTTGAACAGTGACTTATCATCTTTGGTTTGCTGGCCCAGTCCTTGATCGGTGGCTGGACCAGGACCAGCGGCATCCACACTCACAGCGATCCCGGGCGCTCCAAGACCGGGTGGAGGCTACATCATGCCGAACTTGACCCTCGCGATCCCGGAATCCGCACTGTCCGCCTTACGGCGCTCGCCGGCCGAGCTTGGCCGCGAGATGAAACTGGCCGCTGCGATCCACTGGTACGGACGCGGACTGATGTCGCAGGAGCGCGCGGCGGAGTTGGCCGGTCTGAACAGGCGCGATTTCATTCATGCCCTGGTCCGGGAGGGTGCGGACGTCTTTGTCCTGGATGACGACAGCCTGGTGCGCGAGCTTGGCCTGGATGCGTCTGGCGAGACCACGGCCCCATGAGCGGGGGCGAGCTGCGGCTGGTGGTCAATACGTCGCCGTTGATTCACCTCGCGGAGGCCGGGCGACTGGATTTACTGCAAGCCGCCGCCCCAGCCGTCTGGGTCCCCGAGCCGGTTGCTCAGGAAATCCGCGCCTACGGACCCCAAGACCCCACCGCCCAGGCGCTGGCCGCCCGGCTCTGGCTGGAGGTTCAACCGGTTCAGGTCGTGTCGGTGCAAGTGCTGGCCTGGGACCTGGGGGCGGGTGAAAGCGCAGTGCTGGAGTTGGCGCGGGCCTGCCCCGGCAGCACGGCCCTGATCGATGACCTCGCCGGACGGCGGTGCGCAGAGGCATTGGGTATACCTCTCAGGGGTACCGTCGGCCTTGTGTTGGCGGCGAAGCAGGCTGGCCGCATCCCGGCCGCCCGCCCCGTGCTCGAACAGCTCCGGGACCGTGGGATGTATCTCTCCGACGCGGTCCTGCAACGGGCCTTGCGCCTGGTGGACGAGTAACCCCCGTGCCGTGCGCACAGTCCCTTTACGATTCGTTTGCTACGAAAGTGGCGCCTCACAGCCTCGGCCGGGTTCGGATTCCCTTGGCAACAGGCAGGACCAGTGGCCTCCGCATTCCGAGCGATTCCGGGTGCTCCAACACCCGGCGGAGTCAACTTCATGCCGAACTTGACCCACGCAATCCCGAATTCCACGCTCTACGACCCGAGGCGCTCGCCGGCTGCTTTCGATCTGGGGAGTTCGACGACCGCTGCGCCAACATCCCAGGGCGCATCGGCACAGACCTGTCCCGGACAGGTCGCGGAAATCGCCGACCCCGGAAGCGGCCGGGGCGCCCGGTATCGCTGGACGGGCGTTAAATGAGCGCGAGGAACGCGCAATTCCATTCTCTGAGCCATTTCGCGGGTCTAAATGGCCCGTCAATGGCTCGCTACCATTTACCGATCCATTTGCCGACCCATCCGACATCCCCATGACCACCCGCCTGATCGAGACCTGGTTGCCCATCGCCGAGATCGGCCTGGAGGGCCTGCGCGAGCGGACCCCCATGACGCCCTTCCCGGCGCCTAACCGGCTGCATGTCTGGTGGGCGCGCCGTCCGCTGGTCGCCTCGCGCGCCGCGATTCTGGCCGCCCTGCTGCCGGCGGACGCGGACCGGGAGCGGTTCATGCGGGTGCTGGGGATTCATGGAGATCCGGTGGCGGCCAAGGTCCGCATCGCGAAGGCCGACCGCGCCGGCGAGCGCCTGGGGGCCGACGCGTACGGCTATCCCAGGGCCTTTACGTACCTCCCGTCGCGGGAGGACCTGGAGTGGTTGAGGTACGAATCCGGGCGTGTGGGCATTCACCTGCCGACCGTCCTGGATCCCACAGCCGGCGGCGGCAGCATTCCCTATGAGGCGACCCGGCTGGGTCTTGCGACCATCGCGAACGACTTGAACCCGGTCGCTGCGCTGATCCTGCGCGCCACCGTGGAATGGCCGCTCGACTTGGGTTTGGAGGTCAAGCAGACCTTCGAGCACTTTGGCGCGGAACTCGCATCCCGGGTGCGCGAGCGGCTTGCTTGGGCCTTTCCCCCGGAACCCGGCGACGACTGCCGACCGGACGGCTATCTCTGGGCGCGCACCATCACCTGCCCCTACTGCGACGGGCTGATCCCGCTGTCGCCAAACTGGCGCCTGGCGCCGGACGGGACCGGGGTGCGGCTGTTGCCCGACACCGCGGCCGGGCAGCGGCGCTGCGGCTTCGAGATCGTCGGCCGCGCGAAGGAGCAATCCGCCGGCACCGTCACCGGCGGCGACGCCCATTGCCCCTACCCGGACTGCGGCCGTGTGGTGGACGGCGACGAGGTCAAGCGTCAGGCTCAGGCGGGCCAGATGGGCGAGCAGCTCTACGTCGTGGTCTACAAGCGACGCACTTGGACGACCACCAAGACCGGCAAGAAGCGCGAGAAGTGGGTGCGCGGGTACCGCGCCCCTCGCCCCGAAGACGATGTCTCCGACCTGATCGCCGAACGCCTGGCAGAGAAGCTGCCGGAGTGGGAAGCGTTGGACTTGGTTCCTTCGGAGCGGTTTCCGCCCGAAACCAATGACGACCGGCCGATACAGTTTGGCATGCCGCTCTGGCGAGACCTTTTCTCGGCGCGGCAACTCTACTGCCACGCCACCAGCGTCGAAGTCTTCCGAGAACTGCTCGCGGAGGAAGAAGCGAATGGCTCGCTTACGGAAACGAGCCGGGCAGCCCTCGGATATCTCGCCCTATCTCTCGACAAGCTACGTGACTACAACTCACGAATGACACGCTGGCATAGCAACCGTCAGGTGATGGTCAATACCTTCGACCGTCATGACTTTGCCTTCAAATGGTCCTATGCCGAGATGGCGCCACTCATCGTCGGCCTCGGCTACGACTGGGCCATCGAGCAGACAGCCAAGTGCATCGGCGAGCTTGTGGACCTGGTCCGTCCCGATATCGACGTCAAGGCCGCCAAGAAGCAAACGCGCCACGCGGATCTATTCGCCGCGCCGCCCTTCACCCCGCCCCCGGTCACCATCACCTGCAAATCCGGCGACGGCCTTGATCATCGTTTGGTCCAACTGCTTGCGGACCCTGCGTCGTCAGGGCTTCCAGCCCTGATTCTGTCAGGCCAGGATGGCCTGACTACGCATTTGGCGGCCGATGTGGGCGAAGGGATGATCGAGGCCCCGGCGGGCCTTGATCATCGGTTGGTCCA
>NZ_DIUM01000114.1:60400-69275 GCF_002423035.1 Thiocapsa sp. UBA6158 | reverse complement strand
GACAAGTCGGACAGGCTCCTAGGCCCATGGAATCCTCGACGGCGCGAACCACGACGACACGGAGGATTGCTGCGGACGCGGTTCAGCCGCCCCCGAGGACGAGGCGGCGATAGAGATAGATCTGGCCCTGACGATCACGCAAGACCAAGCGGCCCTGATCCAAGGCATACTCGAACTGCTGAGTGAAACCCTCGCGCCGATTGCTCAGCTCGACACGCTCTGCGGTGATGCGGATGTCGCCGTCGATGTAGCCGCTGAAGGGCGCGTAGATGCGGTAGCGCCCGCCCTGCACGATCAGGAGTCCATCGTCGCTGCCCTCCCAAATACCCTCCAACGGACCCGCTGCCCAGGGCATCGCACCGCTCATGGCGCTGCCCGGATTGAAGCGTTCCATCATTTGGCTCATCTGGCCCACTTGGCTCGTCGGATCCATCTGCGACCCGCCCGGGAACGGCAGCGTGCCCGCGCCAGGAACACCCGGCATGGCCCCGAACCCGGACGGCCATCCGGACATACCCATCGGATTGGGGACGCCCGGCGAACCGCCCGACATGGCACCTCCGGCGGCGCCGAAAAGACCCATCGCCTCCATCATGCGCACCATGGCGTCGGCCATCGCCGAGCGCGTATCGGCGGCGAGCGGGGGCGCGACCGACACCGCGAGGCAGATCGCGATGATCCTGAGATGTGGACTGAAGAGGTTCGACATCAGTGTTTCATTCAGTGTTTCGTTCAGGACCCGAAGAAGTCCGCGCCGGGCACGGGAGGAAGCCAATCGGAAAGGCGTGTCGACGGAAGACCCAGACGCTCGCCGTAGATCACCCGATAGGCGAGAACACGCTCGACATAGCGACGCGTCTCGAGGAAGGGGATCGACAGGATCCACAAATCGGCCTCGAGACAGGCGTCCGGCACCCAACGTGCCACGCGCGCCGGGCCGGCATTATAGGCGGCCGTGGCCAAGGCGACGTGACCAAAACGATCGCGCATGCGCCTTAGGTAGGCACTGCCCAGCGTGATGTTGATCGAGGGGTCGAGCAGATCCCAACGCGAGGGCGGCTGCAAGTCGAGCATCTGCGCGACCTCCCGCGCCGTTCCCGGCAGGAGCTGCATCAGACCGATCGCACCGGCGTGAGAGGCCAAGGTTCGCGCAAAGACGCTTTCCTGTCGGATCACGGCGAGGACCCAGTCCGGCTCCACTCCCTGCTGCCAAGCCTGCTCCTCGACCAAGGCGCGATGCTGCACCGGAAAGCGCAACTCCATGTCGTCCCAGTAACCGGAACGCGCCAACGCCTGCACCGCTTGGTCGTGCCAGCGCATGACGTCGGCCACGTAGGCGGCCGCCATCAGATCCGGACCGTCGAGATGGGCCATCAGCTCACGCCACTCGCGACGCATGTCGGTCTCGCGACCCAGACGACTCAACTCGCGCATGCGTGCGAAGGTCGGGCTACTCGCAATGGCCCGGATCCGTTTCGGTTCCGCGGGCGTCCAGGCATGGTCGAGTCGATAGGGCAGGCCCAGCCGGTCCGCCGCCATGAAGGACCAAAAACTGCGGCCCTCGGCGGCCCTTGCCAGGGTCAGGCGCGAGGCCTCGTCGTGACCGAGCTCGGCCTGCGCGCGCCCTTGCCAGTAGAGCCAGCGGTCACGCTTGACCGCACCCTCGGGCATCCGTGCAACCCACTCCGCCACACGCTCCCAGGCGCGCAAGGCGACCGCCGTACGCAGGCGAGCCTCTTGCTCGGCCAGGGTGCTCTCGGTCGCGCGCAGGCCGTCCCAGAGCGCGAGCCCGCGTTGATCTCCGGCGCGCGTCAACGCCTGTCCGATCGCCGCATGGGCGCGATCCGAAGCAGCTGCATCCGTGCTCAAAACCTTCCGGAGAGAGACCAAGGCGTCGGCAGCCTTCTCGGGCGATCGAGGTGCCAGAGCGACGAGCCCGTGCGCCAGGATCGCGGCGCGTTGCGGGTGTCCGTCCTCGACAGAGGCCGGATCCAGGACCAGCGACGGATCGGCATCCACGGCACGCCACGCCTCGTATCGGTGCTTCTCCGAATCCGGGAGAAGTCCGCCCAGATAGCGGGCAACACCGCGCTCGCCCGCCTCCATCGCCAAACGGATGCGTTTCAGGATGCGCTCGGTCGTGAGACCGCCGACATCGCGCCACGCCGCGAACACGGGATCGCAGGCGTCCGGCTGTGATCCGCCAGACAACCACAGCGGTTCGACCAGGGCCAGCGCCTCGTCGCCGCGTCCCGTCTCGATGAGTGAACGAAGATAGAGACAGCGACGCTCGGTCGCATCATCCGGCCGATAGATCCGCGCATAATCCGACCAGCGCTCGGCGGCCGCGAGTCGCGCCAGATAGGCAAGACGCAGACGGGTCGCGAGCTGGGTCTGCGGGAAATCGACCAGAAAGCGCTCGATCTGCTCATCCGACATCGCCGCGAGGTCCCGCGTCAAGACAGCGAAGCCCAGATAGGGATAGAGCGGATAATCGACGAGACCTGCGGCGAGACGATCGAAGCTCTCCGGATCATTGGCCTCAAGTGCACGCTCGGCGGCCAGAAACGCGGAGCGATCGTCTGCCCAGGGCTGACCGAACATGCCGAGCAACAAACACAAGAGTGCCGTCGAAGCGCAGCTCCGAGAGGCACCCGAGAAGGCACGGACAGACGATGGATCGGCGAACATGGACGTGGGAAAAATCCTGATACTCTTGTCGACACCCGCTCTGTCGGCGACACTGCGAGGCCGGACGCGTTCGAATCGCCGTCGCCACCGACCACATGGACAGGACAACGCCGATGCAGCTTCGACAGCCCTCCCTGACCCTCATGGCCATGACCTTCGCGCTCTTGGGCTCTTCGCTCATCTGCGCGTCGGCCGACGCCCCGAAGCTCCAAGGCGTCTACTCCAACATGGAGCCGTCGGTGGAGCAAGGGGAGCTGATCGGCATCGAGGTCTTCATCCTGCCTCATGTCCGGGATGACGAGGTCGCTTACGTCGCCTTGATCCAGTTCGCCGATGGTCTGCCGATGCGACCTCAGCTTGTCGACCTGGCGATCCAGGATGACGGCATCTCCTTCTCGGCCGTTCACCCCGTCGAAGGCGAGATCGAATTCAAGGGCAGCATCGACATGGAAGGTCTGACCGGACGCTTCGACGCCTTGGGCGAGGTCTCCTTACCGCGCGGGGAGAGCATCTGGCAATGGGGCGCGAGCGGGCGATGACATGCCGGTGTCGTCCGCAGCGTTCGACATTTCATTTCCTACAGAGAGACGTCCATGAAGACATTGATCCTCGCCCTGATCTTTCTCCTGATCGGAAGCGCCGTCGGAGGCTTCCTCGCACTGGGCTTCGGTGCCGGATTGGGTGCCGCGAGCGGACTGGTGATCGGATCCCAGGCCGGTGCCTGCCTGGCGGTCGAGACGGCCGAAGAGAGCGGCCTGGTGAGCGATCCCGCGCAGATCGACGCGCTGATCGCCACCACGATCGCGAAGATCCGCGAGAAAAGCGGCGCCGTGCCCGCCGAAGCCGGACTGCAGTGGATCGGCAACGCAGCCGAATGCCGCGACATCATCCGTCAATTGGTCGAAGGCCCCGAGGCCGTCGCTCAAGCACCGGCCGCTGCGCGAGTCGACTGAACCGTCCTAACGACACTCGAGCGAACGGGTCGCGTTGATCGCGACATCACGCGGGTTTCTTTGATCGGCCGTCATCCGTCGCTGTCTGCGAATCCGCAATGTCTTAAACATTAGAAAAAGCTAATGTTATGACATAGCAACACCCAGACAGGACATCCGGATGACTCGCTCCGCTTCGATTCCATCCATTGCGGCCGACGGCGGATCGCCGGGCCGATCCGGCCCGCGCGCGGCGAACCGGATCCCGTGGCGTTCCGCGTTGTCGGCGCTCGCTCTGCTCGGCTTGGTCGGTACCGGCGTTGCTGCCTATTGGTCGGTTCCGCCGGCGCCCTTCGATGTTGCGGAAGTGGCCGAGACGCTGCCTCGCCAACCGGGTCAGGATCCGGTCCCGGGGAGTCACGGCGTCGCCGCGGCGATCAGGATCGGGGAAACGCTCTTGGGGAAACCCGGTGGATTTCTCTACAACGATCGGCTGCCGCCCGGCGCCTTGCTCGACAACACGCCGAGTTGGGAGTGCGGAACATTGATGGCGCTGCGCGACTATACGCGCGCGCTGCGAAACGACTTCAGCCGAAGCCAAACGCAGTCCATCGAAAATACCGATGTCAAGCAAGCCGACCTCCGGTTTGCCATCGACCCCAAGTCATGGGCCCTGCCCGAGGCCGAAACCGAATATGCTCTGGGAATCGATGCCCTCGAACAATACCTCGCGCACCTCACGAAGGGCGACGACCCGAACGCGCAGTTCTTCGCCCGCGCCGACAATCTCGCGGCCTATCTCGCGGTGGTCGAGAAACGTCTGGGAAATTTCGGCGTGCGTTTAACCTCGAGTGTGAGCGACAGCGATCTGGCCGCAGTGATCGCCATGCCCGTCCCTGACGAGGATCCTGCGACACGGAACGATCTCGCACCGACCCGAACCGATTGGGACCAGATCGACAACGTTTTCTATTGTGCCCGCGGTTATGGCTGGGCCATTCTGCACCTCACACAGACCATCGAGCGCGACTTCAGCCGCGTCTTGGAGGCCAAGCGAGGCGAGACATCGATGCAGCAGATCATCCGAGATCTCAAGGGCGCCACCAAACCGATGGCGAGTCCGATCGTACTCAACGGAGACGGCTACGGCATTCTGGCCAATCATTCACTCGTCTTGGCCTCCTATATCGCGAAGGCCAACGCCGCCCTGATGGATCTTCGCATCCTCCTGCAGGAAGGCTAGCGTCGTCGGTCGACCCGGTCTGCGTGGGTTTCGGTCGCCATCTCGATTGGCGAGCTGGGGTTGTGGCTGTCCCCTCGGAGGCGTCGGCCGGATCGGACGTCGACTGCGATGATCGACGACGACGCGCCTGAAAACCCGATCAACCCACGAACAACCAGGAGTTTACAGATGAAGATTGCCGTTACCGCCGAGTCCAGCCAGGGTCTCGACAGCCAGGTTGCGCAACATTTCGGCCATGCCCCCTACTTCATCGTTGCCGACATCGAAAACGGCGCAGTCACCGCGACGCGGGACATCGCCAACCCCTTCGCCGAAGCGCATCAGCCGGGACAGATCCCGGACTTCATCAAAGAGCAGCAGATCGAGCTCATGTTGAGCGGCGGCATGGGTGGACGCGCCATCGAGTTCTTCACGCAGGCCGGTATCAGAACCGCGACCGGCGCGAGCGGGACGGTACGGGCATCGCTGGAAAGCTATCTGGGCGGCACGCTCGCCGCCGCAGCGCCCTGTGCCGAGAGCGTAGCGCACAGGTATGGTTGATGATCGGTGATCCTTGGCAGCGCCAGCGTCTTCTCGATGCCTTCCCGTTTCTGCACGGGACACCGGAGGAGTTTCGCGCCGAGTTGTTCGAACAGGTCGCATTGGTGCGTCTGCCGGTCGGTCAGCTGATCTGTCACGACGGCGCCCACTGCAACCAACTGCCCTTGGTGCTGACCGGAACCGGGCGGGTCTACAAGCTCGGCGAAAACGGTCGGGAGATCACCCTGTATCGTGTTCATCCCGGCGAGAGCTGCGTGGTCACCACCTCCTGCATCCTCAGTGGACGGGCCTTTCCGGCCTTCGCCGTGTGCGAGAGCGCAGTCGAGGCGGTCGTCGTGCGGCCGGCCGAGGTCCGCCGCTGGATGGCTACGTCCGAACCTTGGCGGGAATATATCTTCGGCTTGATCGCAAGCCGCTTGCAGGAGGTCTTCGGCGTTCTCGATGCGGTGCTGTTCCAGCGCCTGGATCAACGTTTGATCACCCATCTCCTGGGCCTGCGGCAGACGGCATCGGGACGCAACATCCATATGACGCATCAGGCCCTCGCTGTGGAGCTGGGGTCTTCGCGCGAGGTCATCAGCCGCGTCCTGAAGGGGCTGGAGTCGCAGGGACTGCTGCGCACGACGCGCGGCCTGATCGAGCTGCTGGACATTCCTGCGCTCGAGCTGCGGGCGCGGGAGGGTTGAGCCGGCTCAGTCCATCGCTTGGTGACAAAGTCACTGAATCGCCGGGGCGCTCGGATTAGTCTTGCACCACGTCCTCACCGAATTGGCCGAACACGCCGGTCGCCACAACAACAGAGATCATCCTATGACCCCGAATGTCGGATCACTCGATCGCACCCTCCGTATCGTCGCCGGTGTCGCCATCCTCGGCTGGGGCTTTTATGCCCAGAATTGGCTCGGCGCCATCGGGCTGGTGCCTCTAGCTACCGGGCTCTTGCGCTGGTGCCCCGTCTATCTGCCCCTCAAGCTGAACACCGACAAATAGGCGTGTTCGGCGGGCCGACCGCCAAAACGCCCCGCTCGGTCGCCAAGGGGTTCAGCTCGTCGACGAACGCGCAACACCTGTCTCGAGCGGAAGCCACCTCGCCATCAAAGGCTGCTTCGACCCGAAGCAGCCTTTTTGATGATGGACACCGTACAAGGAATCACGTCCGGAGAGGATCGATCTATTCCCGGGCGGAACGTGCATGACACGCCAAGGATGTCGCGAGCGCGTCCCGCGAAGCCTTCAGGTACACTCAAGCCTCCGCGTCGAGCACGCGTTCGGCCCAGTCGGCGAGGTCTTCGAGGATCGTAAGCTTGTCTGGATCACCGGCGTATTGCTCGGCGAGCTCGCTCAGGCACTGCTCGAATCGATCGATCACGATACTGCCGCCGCCGGCGGGATCGGTGAGCCGGGCGAGGCGAAACAGATCCCAGTCCTCGCGCTCTTCGGGGGTGAGTGTCTCGGGCCAGTTGCGTGCACGGTAGCGCAGCAGCATCTCGCCGAGACGCGGGTCTTGAAAGCTCGGCGCATGGTCGCTCAGCTCGGCGGGGTCAAGTCCGTGGATCGCGTCCATGGCACGACGATCGGCGTCCGAGAAGAATCCGCCCGAGTAGATCATGAGATCGGGGTCCGTCTCGATCGGCCCATCGGGGGCGCGATGGACTGCGCGGACCTTGTCTTCGATCGTCGCTGCCGCGTCACGTAACCTGCGCGCATGATCGGCGAGCGCATCCGGATCGATCGACCAGCGCGCCGCCGCCTCCGGCCCGAGGGTTTTCATCGGGGCCAGAATTGGCGAACGGTTGACGTGAATCGTCTTCAGCGGGACCCGCTCGACGCCCTCGGGAAGCTCGCTTGCCGGGGTGAACAGTCTGGTGCGCAGCTCGTCCGCGGTGAGATTGAGCAAGAGATCCGGCGACGCGCGCAGGTCGACACAGATCACCCCGTTGCCGTTGCCGGGATGGGGGCAGAGCGGCAGGATCGGCGCGATGCAGCCCAGTGCGGCCGGGTAGCGCGCCGAGACATGCAGGAGCGGCACGCGGCGATCGAGCAGCTCACGCACGCGCCGCTTGTCGCGCAAGGTGAGCGCATAGTCGAACAGCTTGGGCTGGGCATGTCGCAATCGACGTGCCAGTGCGATCGTGGCGCGCACGTCGGCGAGCGCATCATGGGCCTGACCGTGGGCGATCCCGTTGGCGGCGGTGAGATGCTCGAGCTTGAAGGAGGTGGTACCGTCCTCGCGCGTCGGCCACTCGATCCCGTCCGGTCGCAGGGCATGGGCGAGCCTCAGTGCGTCGATCAGATCCCAGCGGGAGTTGCCGTTGCGCCACTCGCGGGCATAGGGATCGAGCAGGTTGCGATAGAGCAGGTTGCGGGTGACCTCGTCGTCGAAGCGCATGCTGTTGTATCCGACCCCGCAAGTTCCGGGGACACTCAGCTCGGCATTGACGGCGGCGGCAAAATCGGCCTCGATCAGCCCCTCGCGCTCGGCGAGCCGGGGCGTGATGCCGGTGATGAGACAGGCTTGCGGGTGCGGGAGTAGATCGGTCGAGGGACAGCAAAAGAACACGATCGGATCGCCGATCTCGTTGAGAGCAACGTCCGTGCGGACAGCGGCGAACTGGCACGGCCGATCGCGACGCGGATCCGCGCCCCAGGTCTCGTAGTCGTGCCAGAGAAAGGTCGGCGCGTCGGGAGGACCGGCCACTCGGTTCAAACCGCGTCCAGAGTGAAATGCGCCATCTTCATGTCGTGTCGGGCTCGAGAATGTTTCCGACCTTTGTGGAGACGCGGTTTAAACAATATTCTCAATGCTTTAATCCACGCCGGCTCCGACAGTTGTCGGCGCCGGCGCGGCCAAGCCAGAAGCGACGCACACCGCGCCAGGCGCGATTTAGATCTTCTCGCGGATACGGGCGCTCTTGCCGGTGCGGCCGCGAAGGTAATAGAGCTTGGCGCGACGCACNNCGCTTGACCTCGATGCCGGCGATCACCGGGCTATGGGTCTGGAAGACGCGCTCGACCCCTTCGCCGTGGGACATCTTGCGGACCGTGAAGGCCGAGTTCAGGCCGCGGTTGCGGATCGCGATCACCACGCCCTCGAAGGCCTGCAGACGCTCGCGGGCGCCTTCCTTGACGCGGACCTGGACGACGACGGTGTCGCCCGGGGAAAACTCGGGGACTTCGGCCTTCATTTGCTCGGCTTCGAGCTGGAGAATGATGTTGCTCATGGTTTCCTTCGGCTCCTGTTCTCAACCGGCCTCATCCTCGTGATGCGACCGGACAAATTCATCGAGCAGCGCCTGCTCGTGTGGATTCAAGCCGCGCCGCTCCAACAGATCGGGGCGACGCCGGTAGGTCCGCCCGAGGGCCTGCTGCAACCTCCAGCGCGCGATCGCGGCGTGATCGCCGCCGATCAAGACTTCAGGCACCCGGCGCCCGTCGATCTCGGGCGGCCGGGTGTAATGCGGGCAATCCA
>NZ_DIUM01000114.1:0-60375 GCF_002423035.1 Thiocapsa sp. UBA6158 | reverse complement strand
TCGCCGATCGACCACTCCTCGTCGACATGACCCTCGATCAAGCGTTCGTCGACGCCTTCGTAACGTCCGGCGACCAGGATCCAGCCGGGCCCGCGCGACAGCTCGACCATCGCCGCCTGGTCCAATACCCTGCCCTGCGGCGAGAGGTACGCGACCCTGCTCTCGGGTGCCTGTGCGCGTGCTGCGGCGATGGCATTGCGCAACGGCTCGACCTTCATCAACATCCCGGGGCCGCCGCCGTAGGGTCGATCGTCGACGGTGCGATGCCGATCGTGCGTGAACTCACGCGGATTCCAGAGGTGCAGCTCGGCCACACCGCGGATCAGGGCTCGCCCCGTCACGCCTTGATCGAGCAGAACCCCGAACAGCTCCGGGAAAAGGGTGACGACATCAAAGCGCATCAGGGATAGCGGCGCCGATCGCATCGGAGCATCTCAAACATGACGCACCGCCGACGATGTCGAAGCCGACGCGCTAGAACGACGGATCCCAATCCACCAACATCCGGCGCTGCTCGAAATCGACATCCTTGACAACGTCACCCCAAACAAAGGGCAATAGACGCTCGCGATCACCCTTGACGACGATGACATCGTTTGCACCGGTCGCGAAGAGATGATCGATCGAGCCGAGCGCGACACCCTCGATCGTCTCGACCGAGAGTCCTTCCAGATCGACCCAGTAAAACTCATCCTGCGAGGTCGGCGGCAACTGATCACGAACGACGGCGATATCCTGCCCGACGAGCGCGGCTGCTCGGTCGCGGTCGTCACAGCCGCGAAGGCTGACGACGATGCCCTTGCCGTGGCGCTTGCCTTCGCTCACTGACCAGGCTGTCGCGTCTGCGCCGAGCAACCAGGGCGAGTAGCTCAGGATGCCCTCCGGAGGATCCGTTTCCGACATCACCTTCAACCAGCCGCGCACCCCGTACACGCCGGCGATGTGTCCGACGACGATGCGCGTCGAATCCGCGTGTCCGGCCACGATCGGGGCGGTTCGAGTCAGCTTCGCGTGGTGCGATCGTTCGGACTAGGCAGCGACTGCGGTTGCCGACTCTTCGCGAGCGGCTTGCTTCAGAAGCTGCTTGACGCGGTCGGTCGGCTGGGCGCCGCGCTCGACCCAATACTGCGCACGCTGACGATCGACGCGCAGCTCGACCTCGCCGCCCTTGGCGAGCGGGTTGAAGAAACCAAGGCGCTCGATATAGCGTCCATCACGCTTGGCGCGGATGTCGGCCACAACGATCTGATAAAAAGGGTTCTTCTTGGAGCCACCCCGAGACAAACGAATCGTAACCATGTGCTGTCCTGGACCCAGACGATTGGACGTTGCGGGAATGGCCCCGCAGGTAAACGCGCAAATATACAGAATCTGGCGGAAAATGGAAGTGGTATGAGGTTGCTCGCCTACTGATCCGTTTGCCGGGCGCTTGCCGAGGTCAGGGTTCGACGCAGATCGGCCTCCAGGCGTTCGAGCTCCTGGCTGGCGATGGCGCGGGCGCGCTTACCCTCGTCGGCGATCGCCAGGCTCTCCTCGATCGTCTCGATGAGTGTTTGATTAGCGTGCTTGACCACCTCGATGTCGAAGACACCGCGCTCGATCTGACGGCGCGCCTCGGCGTTCGCCGATTTGAGGTTGTCCGCATTGGCGCGCAGCAGATCATTGGTGAGATCGGTGGCCGCCTTGATGGTGTCCGCCGCCTCGCCCGAACGGTAGATGGTCACTGCCTGGGCCAGTTGTTGGCGCCACAGAGGCACCGTATTGACCAGGGTCGAGTTGATCTTGTTGATCAGACCCTTGTCGTTTTCCTGGACCATGCGGATGCTGGGCAGACCCTGCATGGTCACCTGACGCGTGAGCTTCAGGTCATAGACGCGCCGCTCCAGCTCGTCGCGGGCGCCGCGCAGATCCTTCAGGCGCTGCACCTCGACCATGTCGGTGCTGGCCGCGACCTGTGCGGCCAACGCGGGGATGGTCGACTCGTCCAACTCGACGAGCTTCGCCTCGCCGGCCGCGATGTACTGCTCCAGGGTCCGAAAATAGTCCAGGTTGGCCGCGTAGAGCCGGTCGAGCGCGGTCACGTCGGTCAGGAGCTTGGTCTTGTGCCGCTCCAGTTGCCCGGAGATCGTCTCGATCTGATCGCGGACCGCCTCGTATTCCTGCAGGAACTTGACGACCGGCCGACCTTTGCCGGTCAGACGCGCCAATAAACCGGGCTTGCGGTTCGGATTGAGATCATCGACACGAAACCCCTTGAGCGTCGTAACCATTTCGCTCAGCGCGGCACCTGCGGGGCCCACATCCTTGGCGCGCACGCCTTCGAGCATTTGGTCGGAGACCTCGGTGAGGCGCTCTTGGGCCTTGGAACCGAAGAAGAGGATTGAGTGGGTATCGTTCAGATCCAGCTCCTGCAGCAGTCGCCCGAGCTGCGCCTCGCCAATCTGCGGCACCTGTACATCCTCGCCGACCATGAGCGGTCGCTCCGCAGCACGCGGCGAATCGGCCAGGGCGATCTCTGCGACGGGATCGGCCGTCGGCACAGGCCGGGCGCTCGTCGCTTGCCCCTGTGTTTGAGGATCCATCGCAGCCGCGTCGCCTGGCTCTCGCTCGCTCACTCAATCTCTCCCAATCGATTTGGACATTAAACCGCGCCCGGCGCGGTATGCGATGTTTTTGGATGTGATCGGCCCCGGCAGACTTGACGACCCCTGGAGCCTGCGCGGTTTAAAAATCAAATAAATATATAGACTTAAACCGCGTCCCTGCTAAAGGCCGTGGATGCACCAAACGTCGAGCTCACTATAACTGCCCCATCCTAAACCGCGCCCACCGAGGCCGTTATTCACCGCGACGGAAGACCGACGCAGAGACGTCGCATGTCACCAAAGGCGCGGTTTCGTCACTGAATCCCTTCGCGCTCGAGCTGCTTCTTCAGCACCTCGATCTGGATATCGAGGTCCATCACGTCGGTCTTCAGCAGCCTCTGGTGTTGCTCGTCGAACACCTGCTCGACCGTCACCAGGACATTGCGAAAATTCTGCTCCAACTCGCGCGAATCCGCCAGGCGATGGGTCCGCGCATAACCGTCGGCGACCTGCTGGACACCGTCGAGATAGACGCTCAAAAACTTGCGCGCCCGAAACAGATCGGTGGGGCGATCGGCGATCTGATTCAGGATCGACCGGCCCTGCGAGCCGATCCGTTGCAGGCGGATCTTCAGCTCCGGGTTGGCGATCGTCGTCGCCGCACGGTCCAGGTCGATCAGCTTGCGCTCCGCCTCTTCCAAGGCCGCCGCGACCTTGCGCGCCCGCTCGTCGTCGGTCGCGAACGGACGTGCCCGAGCGAGCGGCTCGAGCCCGTAGACCAAATGAAAGCCGATCATCGCGACCGTCGCATAGACGAGGCTGAGCGCTGGCCCCTGACCGACCGACAACCAGGCGGCCAATCCGGTCGCAACGCCTGTCAGTAAACCGCCGATGGTCTTCAGCGGGATACGCTGGAGCCGCGTAAACCGCAGGATCTGTTGGGCGTGCTCCGCGCGCAGCCCGCGACGGGTCAGATCGGCTGCCGCCATGAAAAGCGCAAAGATCCCGCCGTCGAACAGGACGACATCCAACCGACCCGCCCCGAGCCCGATCAAGGCACCGATCAGGAGCGGGATCGGCAGCAGGAACAGGAGCGTGCCCTTCGCGCGAGGTTTACCCCGAGCGGGCATGTTCGTATCGGGATCAGGGTGACGATCCGGCCTGACCCCGAGAATCAGCTCGGTCAGACTCAGGGTCCGACGTTGCTCGGGAGGTGTGCTCGCGGGGCCGGCCATCAGAGGACGAACATCGCCTGACAGGAGACCAGACCCACGCTGAAGGTGAGCAAGACGCCGCCGAGCAGACGGATACCTAAAGGGGGTCGCGTTGGCGATGGAGGGACGATCGTCCGTAACTCGGGCATACGAGGATTCCGCTGCGGGATGTACTCTAGGGCGTAAGCCCGACCTGCTCAGAGCAGCTTCACCAGCGCCGTCAGTGCGCCGACCTGAGCGAACATGAGAGGGATGAGCCACATCAGCAAGGTGTTGCGGCTGCGCTCGATCGCGGTCATGACCTCGCCGCGGATCTGTTGGATCTCCTTCTGGAGTCGCAACTCGGTTTCGCGTAGCTCGCCGCGTAACTGCTCGATGTCGGTCTTGACCTCGCCGCGGAGCTGCTCGATCTCCGTCTTGACCTCGCGGCGAAGCTGCTCGATCCGCACCACAGTTTATCGCAGAATATCCCAGATTCGATGTCCCGGTCCCGACCGGCCTCGGACGATCGGCAGCCGGAGGTCGAACGCCCGTCATCCGGTATTGCGCATCCCGGCCGCGATCGCATTGATCGAGCGCAGCAGCGGGTCCAGCCACTCTTCGCGCTTGGCCTCGTCCTGCTCGGCACGGTAGCGTTCCAGCAGAGCGACCTGGATATGATTCAAGGGATCCAGATAGATGTTGCGACGCGCCAGGGAGTGCTGAAGATCCGGGGTCTCCTCCATAAGACCGCGCAAACCGGCGACGTTCATGACCTGTGTGAGGGTGCGTCCGTATTCGGCCTCGATGACGCCGTAGATCGCCTGCGCCCGCTCCTGGTTCTCGGCCAAGCGGGCGTAGGCCCGTGCGATATGCATCTCGGCCTTGAAGAGCGACATCTGCGTGTTGGACAACAGCGCGCGGAAATAGGGCCACTCCTGATACATTTTCTGGAGCTTCACGAGGCGATCCAGCTCGTTGCCGCGATAGCGCTCGATCGCGTAGCCGATGCCGAACCAGGCCGGCAAGGTCTGACGCGACTGGGCCCACCCAAAGACCCAAGGGATGGCACGGATGGATTTCAACGAACGATCCGCCTTTTTGCGATGCGACGGGCGCGATCCGATATTCAGCAGGGCGATCCCGTCGAGCGGCGTACACTCGTAGAAATAGTCGAGGAAGCCCTCGGTGTCTTGCGTCAGTTGCCGATATGCCTCCTCGCCGTAGCGGGCGAGCTCGTCCATGATCCCGAGATAATCCTTGCGGTCCTCGGGCGGCGGCTCGATCAGGCAGCGGCTGGCCTTGATGAGCCCGCTGATGCCCAGGGTCAGCTCGTAGCGCGCGGTCTCCGGATTCGCATAACGATACGACAGCACCTCGCCCTGCTCGGTGAGCTTGATCTGTCCGTGCACCGTATCGGTCGGCTGCGCGAGGATGGCCTCGTGGGTCGGCCCGCCGCCGCGCCCGACCGTACCGCCGCGCCCGTGGAAGAGGCGACAGGAGACGCCCTGATCGTCGGCGAGCTGGATCACGCGGCGCTGCGCCTCGTAGAGACGCCAGCTCGAGGCCAGGATGCCGCCGTCTTTACAGGAATCCGAATACCCGAGCATCACCTCCTGCTGATTGCCCGAGGCCTTCAGCAGCGCACCGTAGGTCGGATCCCGGAACAACCGCCCCATCACCTCGCCGATGCGATTCAGGTCATCGATGGTCTCGAACAGTGGCGAGATCTGGATCTTGCAGAACCAGCCCTGGCGATCCTTGCCGGCGAGTCCGGCAAGCCGCGCCAACAGCATGACTTCCATGACATGACTGGCGTAATGGGTCATGGAGATGACGTACTGACCAAACAGGTTCTCGCTGATCTCCGCGCGCATGCGCGCCATCACCTCGAAGACCTCCAGTGTCTCTCGGGTCTCCGGGGTCAAGGTCGCCTTGTCGATCACGAAGGGGTGCGGATGGGCAATGGCCTCCGCCAAGGCCATCAGGCGCTGCTCTTCGTCGAAGGCCTGATAGTAGGGAGCACCGGCCTGGCGCGCGAACAGCTCGGTCACGGCCTCGGTGTGGCGGATCGATTCCTGGCGGATATCGAGATGAACCAGGTGAAAGCCGAAGGTCTCGGCGAGCCGGATGAGATCCTGCAAGGGGCCGGCGGCCGCGTTGGCATCGCCGTGGTGGTGCAGCGAGTCGCGAATCAGATAGAGGTCGGCGAGAAAGTCGCGCTCGCCGGCATACCCGGCCGGTTGTGTCGGATCGTGCCGTCCCGACATGCGCGCGCGTATCCGCTCCAGATTCGCGTCGAGACGATGATCCATCATCGCCAGTTTGCGCCGATAGGGCTCATGCACGTAGCGGCGCAGGCTTTGGCCCATGGTGTCGACCCAATAGTCCTCGTCGGAATCGAGGCTGTCCATGAAGGCCGGCGACGGCTGGCAGATGGAGCTGGCATGACTGAGCATACGGTGCAGCTTGCGGATGCGCTCGAGATACAGCTCCAGGACCAGCTCGCCGTGCATGCGAACGGCAAGCTCGGTGGTCTCGGGTTTTACAAAGGGATTGCCGTCGCGGTCCCCGCCGATCCAGGAGCCGAAACGGATGAAGCTCGGGACCTTGATCCCGCATTGCGCCCCGTAGACTCGGCGCACCGCCTTCTCAAGGAAGCGATAGATCTGCGGCACGGCCTCGAACAGCGACTCGCGGAAGAAATAGAGCCCTTGGCGCACCTCGTCGGTGACCTGCGGCTTGTGGATCCGGACCTCGTCGGTCTTCCACAGGATCTGGATCTGGGTCAGGATCTCCTGGAGTCGGTCCTCGAGCTCCTCGTCGTTGAGCTTGCTGCGGTGCAGATCCTGGCCGACCAGAAAGATCCGCCGGAAGGTCTCCAAGGTCGTGCGTCGCTTCGCCTCGGTGGGATGGGCGGTGAAGACCGGCAGATAGATCAGGTGCTCGAGCAGACTCTGGAAGTTTTCCGGGCTCACACCGTCGTCCTTGAGCCCTCGCGCCATGTCGTCGAAGGAGCCGACCCAGAGCCGTTGCCCCGCCGAGATCAGATCCATGCGGGCGAGATAGGCGTTGAGCTCCTCGGCGGTATTGACTAGGCCGAAATAGATGTTGAAGGCACGGATGACCTCCGAAAGGGTCTGGGCGTCCAGCCCCTCGATCCGCTTCATCAGCTTCTCGCGCAGCTCGGGGTCGTCGCCTTCGCGCAGCTGCATGAAGCCGTCGCGCAGACGCTCGACGATCACCAGCACGCGCTTGCGGCTGTGCTCGCGCAGCACCTCCCCGAGCAGGGCAGTGAAGAGCTGAACATCGCGCTCCAGGACTTGATCTTGCGGAACATCATTCATCGGGCGTTACTCTGTGCGGACAGCCGCCATAGGGGCCATCGCGAATAGGGTGCGAATCGAGACCCGGATACTACCCTGCCGAAGGCCGACCGACAAAAACCATGCGCATATCACGGATATCCCGTCGAACCAAATGGATGGCGCTCTTGCCCTTGATGTACCCGACCACTTCGGAGACGGCGTACTTGGGCGGAATCGCAATCAGCATGTGCACTTGTCGCTACGGGCTATTCGGCCGACACCTTCGCGAGACGAAACGTGACGGGCGTAGAATAAGAGCCACGGATTCAGGAGAGTATTGCACAGACGGATCAGCAAGCCGCGGACGCGGCATCGCAGAGTTCGATCTGGTTCTGCTCGCCGCGCTCCATGCGGGGAACCTAGCCGTATCGCGAGGAGGGCTTTCGGGAGGGCGAGCCCTACCGATCCTTCGGATTGGAAACCGACGACGGTCGGGGCAATATCGTCGGTATGGCAACCGACAGCGACACAGGCGAATCCTATCGCTTCACCGGCACCGACCGGGTCGACGGGGATTGCAGCGGCAGAGTCATGTACACCGGCGGTTTCTATTACGATCGTTATGTCAGTCCGAACGGTTCTTCCGTCGAATTCATCTCGACCGACTTGGGCGCTGTTCTGTCAGGACCCTCACGACGCATTTCGACGCGGGCTATCGTAAGGTAGCCGTTCGGGCAGTCGAACAAGGCTTCGGCTCGGTCGAACTGCGTGGTTCATCAAAATCCGACGCCGACGCCAACAACGCGGCGGCGCTCCTTGGCCGGCAACATCATCTCGCCGAGCCGTTGTCGACACGCAGACAGTGCACGCTGAAGAGACCCTGCTGATCCGTCCAGACCTGCTCGGCGACGAAGCCGGCGTCACCGGCGAGTCGATGGAAGGAGTCGATCCCGTACTTATACGAATTCTCGGTATGAATGGTCTCGCCGGCACGAAAATCGAAGGTGCTTCCCGCGACCTCCACGCGCTGTTCGACCCGGCTCACCAGGTGCATCTCCACGCGACTCAAGTCGGTATCGAAGAAGGCCCGATGCGTGAAGGCATCCAGATCGAAGTTGCCATCCAGCTCGCGATTGATGCGTGACAGAAGGTTGAGATTGAATGCCGCGGTCACGCCTTGGGCGTCGTCGTAGGCCGCATTGAGGATCGCCGGATCCTTTGGCAAGTCGACCCCGATCAGAAGCCGTCCGCCGGTGCCGAGCAGCTCGGCAACCCGACCGAGCAAGAGGCGCGCATCGTCGGGGTCAAAGTTCCCGATGCTCGAACCCGGAAAGAAGGCGGCCAGGTCGGTCCAGTCCGGCTCCATGGGGAGTCTGAAGGGCGCCGAGTAATCCGCGCAGGCGGCGCGGATCGACAGACCCGGGAAACGCTCGGCGAGGGCATGCGCAGACTCCAACAGGTGCTCTTTGGAGATATCCACGGGCATGTAGACGCTGGGCTGCAGCGCGGCGAGCAGGGTTCGGATCTTGAGACTGCTGCCGCTCCCGAGCTCGATCAGGACATTGTCCCGGCCGAGCAGGTCGGCCATCTCCGAGCCGTACTCGCGCAGGATCCCGATCTCGGTCCGCGTCGGGTAATACTCGGGCAACTCGGTGATGGCATCGAAGAGCTGCGAGCCGCGCTGGTCGTAGAAGAGTTTGGGCGACAGACGCTTGGCCGGACGCCCCAGCCCTTCCAAGACCTCGGCGCGCACGTCCGCCGGAGTCGGACGGTAATCGAAGAACCGGATCGTTCCCGGGGTCTGCAGCGGGCGGCGTGCGCTTGCCGTTTCTCGGTCCGTCGTCTCCGGCGTAAACAGCTCCGTCTCGGAGCGTTGCAAGGCGCTGAATTGGGTCATGGTGTCGTCTCCGCGAGTCGAAATCCCTTGAACTGCCAGCGCTCTTGGGGATAGAAGAAGTTGCGATAGGTCGCACGTATGTGGTCCTGCGAGCTGGCACAGGAGCCGCCCCGAAGCACCATTTGATTGCACATGAATTTGCCGTTGTACTCGCCCAGTGCACCCGGCACCGCACGATAACCCGGATAGGGCAGATACGCGGACGCCGTCCACTCCCAGACATCGCCGAAAAGCTGTTTGAGCCCGCCCATCTGCCCCGCTGTGCCGCGTGGGGCAGGACACGGATGGAGATACCCTGCGCCGACGAAATTGCCCGTGATGTCGACACCCTCCGCGGCATGCTCCCACTCCGCCTCGGTCGGGAGCCGCTTGCCGGCCCAGGTCGCGAAGGCGTCGGCCTCATAGTAGCTGACGTGGCAGACCGGCTCGGCTGGATTCAGCGGGCGCATCCCCCCGAGCGTCATGATCTGCCAGTCCCCGTCGACCTCCTCCCAATAGAGCGGTGACTGCCAGCCCTCCTTGCGGACGGTCGCCCAACCATCGGACAACCAAAGGGCCGGATCGCGGTAGCCGCCGTCGTCGATGAATTGTCGAAATTCGCCGTTGGTCACGGGCCGATCGGCAAGGGCAAAGGGTGCGAGAAAGACCCGATGGCGGGGCCCTTCGTTGTCGTAGGTAAACCCCTGCGGGTCCGCGCCGATCTCGAGCAGCCCGCCCTCGAAACCGACCCAGCGCAGCGGATCCGGATCATTCGGCGGGGCGTACGGCAAGTCGTCGCGGTAGGCGGGCCGCAAGGGGTTGTAGGCAAAATTGCCCTTGATGTCGGTGACCAAGAGCTCTTGATGCTGCTGCTCGTGATGCAGCCCGATGCTCAGACGTTGGGCGACGGTCGGCCAATCGACCGAGGGACAGTCCTCGATCAGCCGGAGCATCGCCTCGTCGACATGATGCCGATAGTCGTAGACCTCCGCGACCGTCGGCCTGGACAGGAGACCTCGCTCGGGCCGAGGCCAGAAGCCGGTTCCGGTCTGCTCGTAGTAGCTATTGAAGAGGTACTCGAAACGCGGGTGGAAGACCCGGTAGCCGGGCAGGAAGGGACGCAGCAGGAAGGTCTCGTAGAACCAGGAGACATGCGCCAGATGCCACTTCGGCGGGCTCGTCTCGATCCGTGTCTGAAGCATATAGTCTTCGATCGCGAGCGGCTTGCACAGCTGCTCGGTCAAGGCGCGGACACGCCTGAAGACGCCCGACAGATCCGCTCGCACGGCATCGTCCTGGTGGACCCTTGCGGGATGAAGGGGCATGTGAGTCTCGCTCTCGGTTGTTGACGGATCAGGTTCCATGGACACGTGCAGCCGAAGCGGCGACTCGTTGGAGCTCGGTGACACCCGAATCCCACGCCGCCTCACCGCCGAGCTCGGGAGATCGTGGAAGTGCCGCGCACGGTCGTGCGACGGATCCCTATTATCGCATTGATCGCCGGCCCGCTCGCAATGGTGCGTCCAGGTCGCCGAATTTCCAGCGTGGCGACGAAAGAATGGCGAATGCCTGGGCTTAATCCGCAACGAGCGCTAGGGATGTGCTGCGGACACCCCATCTAACCCGAAAGATATCGCAAACGTTCAACCGCATCGCCGGGACCTCTCGCGGGTTCGGGCGCTGGAGCAGCCGATGACCCGCACCCCGTTCTTCCCGAAATTCTCCGACCTGCCCGCCGAGCTCCCGATTTTCCCCCTGCCCGGCGCAATCGTGATGCCGGGAGTCCAGTTACCGCTCAACATCTTCGAGCCGCGCTACATCAATATGGTCGCCGACGCGTTGGGATCGAATCACTTGATCGGCATGATTCAGCCCACCAGCGAGACGATGACCGATGAGGTCCCGGAGATTCACCGCATCGGCTGCGCCGGTCGTATTACCTCCTACAGCGAGACGACCGACGGCAGAATCGTCCTGGTACTCACCGGCGTGTGCCGCTTTCAGGTGATCAGCGAGATCGCCGGAGAGCACGGTTACCGGCGAGTCCGCGCGGACTGGGAGCGCTTCGCGGCAGACTTCCAGGAGAGCGACTCGCCGATCGCGGATCGCAAGGGATTCTTGACCTCTCTGAAGGCCTACTGCGCGCTGCGCGGCGTCGAGGTCCCCTGGGAGGACGTCGAGCAGATGGCCGACAAGGACCTGACCAACCTTCTGTGTGCCCATCTCCCGCTGAGCCCGGAGGACAAACAGGCATTGATCGAGACCCTTCCGACGGGCGACCGGGCCGCGCTGATGCGGGGGCTTCTGGATATGTCCGCGGCGGCGAGCATGGATACCGCCGAGCACCGTCACTGAACCGCATCGGCACGAACAGACGGCGTCGGTGATCGGATCGGCGCCGCTGCGGACAAGGTCGGTTTCCGAGTCGAGCGGGGTTGAAAAACTGTCCGTAGATCTCAGTTCCGTATGCTGAGAGTCGTCAACGAGCGAAGGGTTAATCCAATGGCAGTAACACTGACAGAAGCCGCCGCCAGTCATGTGGCCGGTATGCTCAGCAAGCGTGGACATGGCCTGGGTTTGCGCGTCGGCACCCGCAAGAGCGGCTGCACGGGATTTGCGTACGACGTCGATTACGCGGACGCCGTGGACCCGACCGATCGAATCTTCGAAAGCCACGGCGTCAAGGTCGTCGTCGACGAAGACAGTCTCGGCCGCATCGACGGCATGGAGATCGATTTCGTGCGCTCCAGCCTTCTCAACCAAGGCTTCGAGTTCCGCAACCCCAAGGTCAAGGATACCTGCGGCTGCGGGGAGTCCTTCAGCGTCTGAATCGCGTCCGGGACGACACGGGATATCTTGGCGTTGTCTTGGATCGACGATCTTCACACTGCCGCGGGGTCGACGCAATACAGGGTTTTCGAAGATCGCGAGGTCAAGGCACCGTCGCGGCGCGCGGCCGAGGCGATACCGATGCTCGACATCGAGCAGCCTGTCTCGATCGGAGCCCCGTGATGAACCCTTCAGTCTCAACTTGGAACGATCCGCATCCATGCTCAACGACGAAATGACCGAGATCCTCGAGAACTTCGAGCTTCTCGGCGATTGGGACGAGCGCTATCAGTACCTGGTCGAGATCGGCGAGCGTTTGGCGCCGATGCCGCCCGAGGATAAGACCGACCGCAACCGTGTCATCGAGTGCATGAGCCTGGTTCATACGGCTGCGCACCCGATGCCGGACCAACCCGGACATCTGACCTACAGGGGTGATTGCGACACCGCGATCATCAAAGGCGTCGTCGCCCTGCTGGTCGGACTCTTCTCCGGGAAACGTCCCGAGGAGATCGAGGCACTGGATGTCGAGGAACTGTTCGAGGCGCTTCGGCTCCAAGAGCACCTAAGCCCCAATCGACATGTCGGTGTTTACGCAATCGTCAACAAGATGAAGGGCCAGGCAAAGTCCGCAATCGGTTGAGATTCCGGCGCCCTCGGCTCGAGCACCGAGCAGATACCCCACGCTTCAGGGTTCGTCGTCTCTCCGTGGCCCCCGTTGCATGACCGTCACGCCGGATCCCGGGCGAGTCGTCGCACGGCGCGCCGGCATGGTGCATGGAGCCGCCGAGCGTACGTCCGCCCGACAACATGGATTCGATGCATGTCCTCACTACGACCCCTGACCCGTTGGTTGATGTCTGTCCCCCTCGTCGTCGCCGTGACCCTGACGGCGCCGAATTCCGCCTCGGCTGTCGCCGTCTTGGTCGCGGAGGTCGGATCCATGCCCTGGGCCGAACGGGTCGAAGCCCTCGGGACGCTGAAGGCGAACGAATCGGTCAACATCACCGCAAACGTCACCGAGACCATCTCGGCAATCCATTTCGACGACGGCCAACGGGTCGAAGAAGGCGACATCCTGGTGGAGCTCACCAGCGTCGAACAGCACGCGCTGCTCGACGAGGCACAGGTGCGGGTCGGCGAGGCGGATCGGCAATACGAGCGGGTGAAGGCATTGGTCGCACAAGGTGCTGCATCCGAATCGCTTCTCGACGAGCGCAAGCGTGACCTCGACACAGCCCGCGCCGTCTTGGTAGCCATCGAGTCGCGCCTGTCCGACCGTCTTATCAAGGCGCCGTTCGACGGCGTGCTGGGTCTGCGCAACGTCAGCCGCGGGACCCTGGTCGAACCCGGCGATACGATTACGACGCTCGACGACGACAGCTTCATGAAGCTGGATTTTACGGTCCCGAGCGTCTTCATGAACGCGCTTGCGCCGGGGCTGAGAATCGAGGCACGCGCCGCGGCCTATGGGGATCGTACTTTCGAGGGCGTGGTGCGGGGTGTCGACAGTCGGGTCGACCCAGTCACCCGCTCCATTCAGGTCCGCGCACTCATCCCCAACCCGGAGCGCACGCTCAAACCCGGCCTGCTGATGCGGGTCGAGCTGTTGGTGGACCCGCGCGACGCACTGGTCGTGCCCGAGGCCGCGATTCTGCACCAAGGCCAGGAGCACTTCGTTCAGCTCGTCGTCGAGGGCGAAGCGGGTCTGACCTCGGAGCGGCGTCAAGTCCGAATCGGCGCGCGCAAGCCGGGGCTGGTCGAGGTGCGCGAAGGGCTCGCGGAAGGCGATCGCGTCATCGAAGACGGCCATCTGAAGGCTCGGCCGGGACAGCCTGTCGAGATCGTGATCAGGGATGACTCCTCGGTCGATGCGCGGGCCGCGAGGAACCCGACCCCATGATCCTATCCGACATCTCGGTCACCCGCCCTGTCCTCGCCACCGTCCTCTCGCTCCTGCTTGTCGCCTTCGGTCTGGTCGCCTTCGATCGGCTTGCGCTGCGCGAGTATCCAGACATCGACCCGCCGGTTGTCTCGATCGAGACCGTCTATCCGGGTGCCGCGGCCAACGTCGTCGAGACGCGGATCACCCAGCTGATCGAAGACCGAATCGCGGGTGTGGAGGGCATCCGCACGGTCGAGTCCGTCAGCGAGGACGGACGTTCGGCCATCACCATCGAGTTCAACATCAACCGCGACATCGACGGTGCAGCCAACGATATCCGCGATCGTGTCTCGGCCGTGCTCGATCAACTCCCGACCGAGGCCGATCCGCCCGAAATTCAAAAGGTCGACAGCAACGAAGACGTGATCATGTGGCTGAATCTGGTCAGCGATCGGATGAGCGTTCCGGAGCTGACCGACTACGCCAGACGCTATCTCGTCGATCGATTCTCGGTCATCGACGGCGTGGCCCGCATCCAGGTCGGCGGCAGTCAGGTGTATGCGATGCGCGTCTGGCTCGACCGCAACGAGCTGGCCGCGCGCGCTTTGACGGTGGCCGATGTCGAGGCAGCACTGCGTGCCGAGAACCTGGAGCTCCCCGCGGGCAGCATCGAATCGGTCGATCGCCAGTTCAGCGTGCGCATCAACCGCACCTTCAACGGCTCGGACGACTTCGCACGTCTCGTGCTGGCGCGCGGGACCGACGGTCACCTGGTACGCCTCGGCGACGTCGCGCGCGTCGAACGCGGCACCGAGGAGAATCGCACCTTCTTTCGCGGCAACGGCGTCCCCATGGTCGGCATCGGCGTGGTGAAGCAATCGACCGCAAACACGGTTGCGGTGGCGGACGCAGCCAAGGCTGAGGCCGCTCTCATCAACGCGAACCTGCCGGAAGGCATGGAGATCAAACAGAGCTTCGACTCATCGGTCTTCGTCAAGGACGCCATCAAGGAAGTCTACAAGACGCTCGCGATCGCCATCGGCCTGGTCATCTTGATCATCTTCCTGTTCCTGGGCAGCGTGCGCGCGATGCTGGTGCCGGCCGTTACCGTCCCGGTCTCGATCGTGGCGACCTTCACGGTCCTGCTCGGACTCGGTTTCTCCGTCAACATCCTGACCCTGCTGGCATTGGTCCTGGCGATCGGGCTGGTCGTGGACGACGCCATCGTGGTCCTCGAGAACATCCATCGCCGCATGGAACAATATGGTGAGACGCGGCTCGTTGCAGCCTATCGCGGGACCCGTCAGGTCGCCTTCGCCGTTGTCGCCACCACCATCGTCTTGATCTCGGTCTTCGTGCCCATCGCCTTTCTGCAGGGGGATGTCGGACGACTCTTCGCGGAGTTCGCACTCACCATGGCCGCGGCCGTGGCCTTCTCGTCTTTCGTCGCCCTGTCGCTGTCACCGATGCTCGCCTCCCAGATCCTGCCGCAATCGCATCGGCGCGCATCCCTCACCCACGGGGTCGATTGGGTCTTTCAGCGGGTACGGCGCGGCTACGGCACCCTGCTACGGTTCCTGCTGCGTCAGCCCTGGATCGTCGTGCTCGCCTTCATCGGCACACTCGGCGCTGCCGTCTGGCTGCTTGAGCAGATCCCGCGGGAATATGCGCCGAAAGAGGATCGCGGTGCCTTTTTTGTCCTGATCAACGGCCCCGAAGGCGCGTCTTTTGGATACATGAGCGGGTATATGGACGAAATCGAGAAGCGACTCATGCCCTATGCCGAGTCGGGGGAGGCGATCCGACTGCTGGTGCGTGCGCCTCGTACCTTCTCCAATACAGCGCTCTTCAATACCGGCATCGTCGTGATGGTCCTGAACGACTTCGACAAGCGTCGTTCGGGCTGGCTCATCATGGACGAGGTGCGCGCCAAACTTGCCGACCTGCCCGGCGTGACCGCCTTCCCGGTGATGCGTCAGGGATTCGGCGCGCGCATCCGGAAGCCGGTACAGTTCGTGATCGGAGGCGGGACGTACGAAGAGCTGGCGCAGTGGCGCGACCTGCTGCTCGAGGCGATCGAAGAGGATAACCCCGGCCTGAGCGGCATCGATTGGGACTACAAGGAGACCAAGCCGCAGCTCAAGGTCGAGATCGATTACGATCGCGCGGCCGATCTCGGGGTGACGGTCGGCAACATCGGGCGCACGCTCGAGACCATGCTCGGCTCGCGCAAGGTGACGACCTATCTGGACGCAGGGGAGGAATACGACGTCATCCTCGAAGGTGAGCGCGACGAGCAACGCACGCCGGGAAGCCTGGAAAACCTCTATGTGCGCTCGGACCGCAGCGGCGAGCTGATCCCGCTCTCCAACCTCGTCCGGGTGATCGAGTCGGCCGATTCGCAGAGCCTGAACCGCTACAATCGGCTGCGCGCCATCACCATCGAGGCAAACCTGGATTCAGGACTTGCCCTCGGCGACGCGCTGAGCTACCTGGAGGCGAAGGTCGCCGAGCACCTGCCCGAAAAGACCCAAATCGACTACAAGGGACAGAGCCGCGACTTCCGATCGAGCAATCAGGATATTCTCTTCGTCTTCGTTCTTGGCCTGCTGGTGGTGTTCCTGGTTCTGGCCGCCCAGTTCGAGAGCTGGATTCACCCGTTCGTCATCATGTTGACAGTCCCGCTGGCCATTGCAGGTGCATTGCTTGCCCTCTGGCTGACCGGACAAACGCTCAACATCTACAGTCAGATCGGGCTGATCATGCTGGTCGGGCTCGCCGCCAAGAACGGCATCCTGATCGTGGAGTTCGCCAACCAGCTGCGCGACCAGGGCAAGGAATTTCGCGAGGCGCTGCTCGAAGCGGCCGACGTGCGTCTGCGCCCCATCGTGATGACCGGCATCACGACGGCTGCCGGCTCGCTCCCGCTGCTGCTCTCGAGCGGTGCCGGCGCCGAGACCCGCACGGTCATCGGTACCGTCATCCTCGCAGGTGTCCTCGCAGCAACCGTCTTCACCTTGTTCGTGGTTCCGGTCGCCTACGACCTGCTCGCCCGTCACACCGGGTCGCCCGGCGACGTGAAGCGTCGACTGGAGCGCGAAATGGAGGCATCCTGAGGAACCGAGCGACTCGGCCGAGCGTGTCCGCCAGCACCAACGGGATACCGACCAGGGCCGGCAGGTTCGCGACGAGGTCGATCAGCCCATGATCTGGATCAACGCCCGGACCGGGCCAAAACTGCGCCTGTGCTCCGGACAGGGTCCGAGTCGGCGCAGCGCCTCGATGTGTGCGCGTGTTGGATAGCCCTTGTGCCCGGCAAAGCCGTAGCCGGGAAAAGCCAGATCCAGGTCGCACATGAGACGATCGCGCGCAACCTTGGCCAGGATCGATGCAGCGCCGATCGATGGGACCAAGCCGTCGCCGCCGACGATCGCCTCGGCCTCGCACCCCACATCCGGACAACGATGACCGTCGACGAGCACCCGTGTCGGCCGCACAGTCAAGGCCGCAACCGCGCGCTGCATCGCCAGCATGGATGCCTGGAGGATATTGATCCGGTCGATCTCCTCCGCACTGGCCCAAGCGATCGACCACGCCAGTGCCCGTTCGCGGATCTCGAGATCCAAGACGTCGCGCCGAGCCGGAGTCAGTTTTTTCGAATCGTCGAGGCCCGAGATCGGGCGAGCCGGATCCAAGATCACCGCCGCGGCGCTGACCGGCCCCGCAAGTGGTCCCCTCCCCGCCTCATCGACGCCGGCGACCCATAAAACCGCGTCCGGAGTGACCAATTCTGCCTGCCTCATATCCGCATCGTCGAGGCCATCAAATCACTTATCCCCGACACGGTTTTAGTAAAAAACGAAAAAATTCTTGAATCGCGTCCCCACCGGGGCTGTTTGCACATCCAAGTGACCATCCAAGGCGAGACGCCACCGTTCAAACCGGACGCGATTCAATACGCCAGGAGATCGAGAACTGCTTGTGCTGCGCTCGCGGCGGCATCCTGTCGCAGCCAAAGATGGATGCGTCGATACTCGGCCTGAATCTCGGCGACGCGCTCCGCATCATCCAGAAACGCCAGAACGGCCGGCGCCAAGAGATCGGCGCGGCAGCGGTCTTGGATAAACTCGGGCGCCAGATCCTTCTCGGCCAGGAGATTCGCCATAGCGATATAGGGCACCTTGACCAGACCGAGCTGTTTGACCAGGTGATAGGAGATCGGATGGACGCGATAGGCGACCACCATCGGGCGCTTGGTCAGCAGGGTCTCCAGCGTGGCCGTTCCCGAGGCGGTCAGCACGACATCGGCGGCGGCGAGGACCTCGCGGCTGCGACCGTCGACCAGAGTAATCGGTAGATCGGGCGCAAGCTGCGCCAAGACTTGGCTGAAGCGCTCGCGCAGCCGAGCATTGACCAACGGGATCAGGAACAGCAAGTCCGGGCGGGCGGCGAGACAACGCGCGGCGGTCTCGATAAAGGGTCCGGCCAGACGCTCGACCTCGCCCATCCGACTGCCCGGCAGTAGGGCGAGGATCGATCCGGCCTGCGGCAGACCGAGGGCACGTCGCGCGCCGTCACGATCGATCTCGATCGGGATCTCGTCGGCGAGCGGATGACCGACATAGCGTGCCGGCACGCCGTGCTCGCGCAGAAAAGTCTCCTCGAACGGAAAGACGCTCAGCATGAGATCCACCGAGCGTCGGATCGACTTCACCCGACCCGGACGCCAGGCCCAGACGGTGGGACTGACCATGTGCACGGTGCGGATGCCTGCACCGCGCAGCCGGCGCTCCAGACCGAGATTGAAATCGGGCGCATCCACGCCGATGAAGACATCCGGGGGATTCTCGACGAAATAGCGCACCAGCTCGCGTCTGAGTCCGAGAAGCTCGCGAAGCTGACCGAGGACCTCCATCAACCCCATCACGGAGAGCCGTTCCATGGCGAAGAGGGTCTCGCAACCCTCCTCCTGCATCCGTGGCCCGGCAACACCGACGAAGCGGACCTCGGGGACCCGTTTGCGGATCTCGCGAGCCAAAGCGGCTCCCAAGATGTCGCCCGACGCCTCGTTGGCGACGATCCCGATGCGCAACATCAACGCACGATGCTGCGGTTGCTGTCGGCGATGAAGTCGGCCATGACGCCGAGTTCCGGAACGTCCGCGGACATCCGATTCAGCTCCGCGATCGCCTCGGCGAGCTTCAGGTTTCCCATGTAGAGCGTTCGATAGGCCCGCTTGATCGCCTGAATGGCGACATCGGAAAACCCGCGACGCCGCAACCCCTCGGCGTTGATACCGCGAGGCTCGGCCGGGTGCCCGCCGACGGTCACGTAGGGGGGAACGTCTTTGCTCAGAACCGATCCCATGGCACAAAAACCGTGAGCACCGATCCTGCAAAACTGGTGGACGATGGTGAAGCCGCCGAGGATGGCCCAGTCCTGGATCTCGACGTGTCCGCCCAAAGAGGCGGCGTTGGCCATGATGACGTTGTCGCCGATGCGGCAGTCGTGTGCCACATGGACATAGGCCATGAAGAGATTGTCGTTGCCGATCCGGGTCACGCCCTTGTCTTGGACGGTGCCGCGATGCAGCGTCGTGAACTCGCGGATCTGATTGCGATCGCCGATCTCGAGGCGCGTCGTCTCGCCGCCGTATTTCTTGTCCTGGGGATCTTCGCCGACGCTCGCGAACTGAAAGACGCGATTGTCCCGGCCGATCCGGGTCGGTCCCTTGATCACGGCATGGGGGCCGATCCGGCTTCCCGCGCCGATCTCGACATCCGGGCCGATGACGGCGAAGGGGCCGACCTCGACATCGGAATCCAGCGCCGCCCCCGGATCGACCAAGGCGGTCGGGTGAATCAAGCGGTAAAGTCTCGGGCCGTACACATGATCTCGGCGCTGGCCACGAGACGATCGTCCACGCGCGCCTCGCCATCGAATTTCCAGATCCCGCGACGCACGGGGCCGAGCTTCACGTCCAGAATCAACTGATCGCCGGGCTCGACGGGTCGTTTGAAACGCGCCTTGTCGATGCCGACGAAGTAGTAGAGCTTGTTGCCGACCTCTTCCGGGCGCGAGGCCATCGCCAGCAATCCGGTCGCCTGCGCCAGCGCCTCGATGATCAAGACGCCGGGCATCACCGGTCGTACCGGAAAATGGCCGGTAAAAAACGGCTCGTTGTAGGAGACGTTCTTCAAGGCGATCAGGTACTCGTTCACCTTGTAGTCGATGACCTTGTCGACCAATAGAAAAGGATACCGGTGCGGCAAGAGGCTCAGTATCTTGTGGATATCCATTGTGCTCACGACGTCCTCCGAGCGATCAAGACGCAAATCAGAATCCGTCGGCGTGGGATGCGATCCCTCCATGCTAGGTAGCCTCCCGCCCAGTTGTTTCGTTCATCGTATCGATATGGTTCTCAAGTTGTTTGATGCGTCGCGCCAACTCGTCCAGATGTCTGAACCGAGCCACGTTGCGACGCCAATCAGCGCTTGGCATGGCCGGGATCCCGCTGCTGTAGGAGCCGGGCTCCAAGACCGATCGGGTCACCATGGCCATCCCCGTAAAATGGACTCCGTCGCCGATCTCCAGATGACCGGCCATCCCGACGGCACCCGCGATGGTGCAGTTTCGACCGATTCGGGTCGAACCCGAGATACCGGTATTCGCCGCCATCGCCGTATTCTCGCCGATCTCGACGTTGTGGCCGATCTGAATATGGTTATCCAGCTTCACCCCGTCGCCGATCAGGGTATCTGCGATCGCACCGCGATCGACCGTCGTATTCGCGCCGATCTCGACATCGTCGCCTAGAATCGCGCGCCCGACCTGCGGGATGCGCACCCACCGATCGCCGTCGCGCGCAAAACCGAAACCTTCCCGCCCGATAACGCTGCCGGGGTGCAGGAGTGCGCGTTTGCCGACAAGGGTGCCCGAGCAGAGTGTCACGCGCGCCACCAATCGACTCTCCTCGCCGACCCGCACACCCTGTCCGAGGATACAACCGGGTCCGAGAAAGGCGCGTGCACCCACGACCACGCCGGCCTCCAGGACGCAGGTCGGACCGACCCATGCCGTCGGGTCCACCAGTGCCGTCGGATCCACGACCGCGCTATGGTGGATACCGCCGACGATTGTCGGCTCCGGATACAGAATCCTCGCCGCTTTCGCAAAGGTCAGGTAAGGGTTGTCGCTCAGCAGGACGGGTACCCGACAGGCATCTGCATCCGCATCCGATAGGATCACGCAGCCGGCCCGAGTCTGCCCGAGATGGCGCTTGAAGCGCCCGTCGCCGAGAAAGGTCAGTCCGGTTGCATCGGCGGAACTCAGCGGCGCAATGCGGCAGACACGCGCGTCGGGATCGCCCCGTAATGGAACCGACAAACGTTGCGCCAATTCGCCGAGCGAGATCTCCAAGGCCTCACCAACCTCGCCGCATCGGTGCGGACGGCATCATCACTTGTCGACGAACTCCTGCTTGAGTCGCTCGATGACTTGCGCAGAAATATCGATGCGTGGACTGAAGTAAACCAGCCCCTCGCTGATGACGAGATCGATCTTCTCCTCCTTGGCGACCTCGACGATCACCTCGCGGACCTGCAGGGCCAACTTGGTACGAAGCTCGTTCTGCCGCAACGCGAAGTCTTCCTGAAACTCGTCCCTCGCATATTTGAGCTTACGGGTTCGACTTCGAATATCGTTCTGCAAGCGCTGAATCTCGCTCTCGCTCATCAAGGCACCTTCTCGCTCCAGGCGACCTTGCAACGCCGAGATCTGATCCTGCTGCTCGCGCAATATCCGCTCCCGATCTTCGACCTCGCGTTGAAGCGCAGCGCGGGCAGCCTCGTATTGAGGAGACTGCTCGACGACCCGGTTGGGATCGACTACCGAGATCCTGTAATCGGATGCGAGCACAAGGCTCGACAGCAGGACCGACGCGAACAACGACGACCAAAGAGCGGCTAACCTCACGCATCGACTCCCTTAGAAGGTCTGTCCGAAACCGAACTGGAAGACTTGGGTGTCGTCGCCTTCTTCTTCGTTGAGCGGAGCCGCCAGACTGATCGAAAGTGCACCGATCGGCGACAGCCAGGTTGCCGAGAGACCCGCCGAATAGCGCAGGTCACCGATGTCGAATCCAGTCGGCTCGATGAGATTGGAAGCGTTGGTCTCCCAGACGTTGCCGAAGTCCAAGAAAGCTCCGAGTCGCAGAGTCTTGGCCAGCTCCGCTCCGCCGGGTGCGGGGGCGAACAGCTCGACACTGCCGGCCATCCTTAAGTTACCTCCGACCGGATCGTCGTCGCCGATCTCGCGCGGTCCGAGCGAGTTGGCGACGAAACCGCGCACCGACCGGGGACCACCTGCATAGTAGTTCTCGAAGAACGGAAGAGACTCGGTGTCGCCGTAGCCCTCGCCGTATCCGACATCGCCGCTCAAGGACACCACGAAGCGCGAGGTCAGAGGGACATAGAGCTGCTCCTGGTAGGTGAGCTTGTAATATTGTAGATCGCTTCCCGGGACAGCGAGGTCTGCCCTCAGCACGCGCAATCCACCCTTGGTCGGGAAGATCGCGGTATCTCTGCTGTCGTTCGTATAGCTCGCCGAGAGTATAAAGTCATTGAAGACATTGCCGTTTTCCTCGACGAACTCTTGTGCAAGCTCGGAAAAGTCGCCGGCGATGAAATTCGTATACTGATAACGGATACCGAGGCCGGCACGGCTGGTCTCGGAAATGGGCAGACCGAAGTTCATGCCCAGTACGCCGACGTCGGTCGAGTAATCCGCACCGATCAACTCGTCGAAATTCGTTTCACGGTAGGCGATATTAAAACCCCGACTGATACCGTCCACCGTATAGAAGGGGTTGGTATAAGCGATCTGATAGAGCTGGGTCGCTTCGCTCGTGTTGACTCCGAACGAGACACGCTTGCCGGTTCCCAGGAAATTGTTCTGCGTCACGCTGGCGTTGAGCAAAATACCCTGCGATTGGGAGTAACCGACGCCCGCCGAAAGGTTCCCCGCAGGTTTCTCGGTCACCGTCACATCGACATCGACTTGGTCGGCGGAACCGGGCACGGCAGGCGTCTCGATGGCGACATCCTCGAAGTAGCCCAAACGCTGGAGACGCTCGCGCGACTTGCGGACCAGCTCGGCCGAGAACCAGGCCGACTCCAGCTGGCGCATCTCCCTGCGCAGGACCTCGTCGCGGGTTCGGGTATTGCCCTTCATGTTGACGCGACGCACGTAGACGCGCTGTCCTGGATCAACGAAGAAGGTCACCGTGACCGTGCGCGCCTCCTCGTCGATCTCGGGAATGGTGTTGACGTTCGCGAAGGCATAACCGCGATCGCCGAGCAGGTTCGAGATCCGCTCCGAACTTTCGGTGGTCGCCCGACGGGAGAAAAAGTCGCCGCGTTTGAGCTGAATCAGAGGGAACAGCTCCTCGGCCGGGATCGATGGCTCGCCGGCAAGCTTGATGTCGCCGATCCGGTAGGGTTCGCCCTCGTCGACGACGACGGTGATATAGATCTCCTTCTTGTCGGCGCTGATGGAGACTTGAGTCGACTTGATGTCGAACCGAATAAAGCCACGGTCTAGATAGAAGGAGCGCAGGGTCTCCAAATCACCGGCGAGCTTTTGCTTGGAATACTGATCGTTCTTGGAATAGAACGAGGTCCAGCCGGTGGTGCCGAGCTCGAAGCGCTTGAGCAGCTCTTTTTCGGGGAACGCCTCGTTGCCGATGACGGTGATCTGCTTGATCCGCGCTGTCAGCCCCTCGGTGATCTCGATGCGGACCGCCACGCGGTTTCGCTCGAGCGGCGAGACCGTCGACTGAATCAGCACGCCGTATTTGCCGCGGGAGAAATACTGACGCTCGAGCTCCTGCTCGATCCGGTCGAGAACCGAGCGATCGAAGACTCGCCCTTCCTTCAGCCCGATGTCGGACAAGGCAGCCGTCAACGCCTTGGTGTCGATGTCGCGGTTGCCGGTAATGTCGATCGAGGCGATCGCGGGTCGCTCGCGGACCCACAGCACAAGGACGTTGCCCTCACGCTCGACACGCACATCGTCGAAGAAACCGGTTTGGTAGAGCGAGCGAATGATCCCGCCGGTCACGCCGTCTCCGACCGTGTCCCCGACCTGTACCGGCAGATAGTTGAAGACGGTGCCGGGTGCGATCCGCTGCAGGCCCTCCACGCGGATGTCGGCGATCTGAAACACCTCGGCGGCGACCGGCATGTTGATCGCCAGCAGAAGGGTCACCAAAGCGAGCTGCCGACGTGCGCAGCAACGGAGCATCAGAGGTATCGCGCGCAAGACAGGGTCCCCTCGATCAAGCCGAAGTCTGCGGCGCAGTCGGCGTTTTAGGGTCGCCAGTATAAGGGATTCGACGCGCCTAGCCCAATAGCCGGGAGAGATCCAAGTAGAAGGCCAGCGACATGAGTGCCGCCAGGAGAAAAAGGCCGATCTTCTGGCCCTGCATCTGGGCCTCCTCGGAGAGGGGACGACCCTTGACCCACTCGATAAAGAAGTACAACAGATGCCCTCCGTCCAGCACAGGCACCGGCAGGAGGTTGAGGATGCCCAGGCTGATGCTCACGACCGCGAGGAATTTCACGAAGGATTCCAATCCATAGCTCGCGGTTCTCCCGGCCGTCTCCGCGATCGTGATGGGACCGCTGAGGTTCTCGACCGACGCCTGACCGATCAACATGCGCCCCACGACACGCAGCGTCATGACGCTCATCTCGACGGTCTTGGAGACGGCCCGATCAAGCGATTCGACGGGACCGTAGCGCACCTCGACGCTGTAATCGTCCATCAAGCCCTCCGGAACCAGCACGCCGGCCCCGATCCGACCAATGGTGTTCCCCTCGACCTGAGTCGATCGCGGCGTCACGCTCAACGTAAGGCGCTCGCCGTCGGCACGCTCGATCTCGATCGACAAGGCCTCGTCCGGATGCTCCTGGACCACGCCGACCCAGTCCTGCCAGCCTTCGATCGGACGGCCGTCGGCCGACAGGATACGATCACCGGTCTGTAGTGCGGCGTCCTCGGCCGCTTCGCCGGGGACCAGCTCGCCGATCACGGCGGGCAAGGTCGGACGTTTCGGAGAAAGACCCAGGCGACCGAGGAGGTCCGGCTCCTCGGCCAGACTGCGCACCGCATCGGAGGGGATCCAGCGCGTCAGCTCGAGGCCCGAGGCGTCGCGCACCTGAACCGCCAACTCACGCCCGTCGAGCGATTTCCCGACGAATGCGATCAGGGCCGTCTCCCAACTTCCCGCCTCGCGGTCGCCGACCCGAATCAGCTCGTCGCCGGACTGGAAGCCGGCCGCGGCAGCAATCGATTGAGGCTCGACGTCGCCGACGATCGGCCTTAAGCCCGAGTCGCCGGACATGAAGATCGCCCAATACGCGAAGATCGCGAAGAGGAAGTTGAACAGTGGACCGGCGACGACGATCGCCGAGCGCTTCCAAAGCGCCTGGCGGTTGAAGGCGAGATGAGCCTGTGTCGCCGGAACCTCCTCTTCGCGCTCGTCGAGCATCTTGACATAGCCGCCGAGCGGGACCAGCGCGACGACATACTCGGTCGCATCCGGATGACGCTGAACGCGAATCAAGGGCCGTCCGAAACCGATCGAGAAGCGCAGAACCTTCACGCCCAAGCGTCTGGCGACCCAAAAGTGCCCGAACTCATGTACGGCGATCAGGATCGCGAGCGCGACGACGAAGGAGCCGATCGTAAAGAGGATGTCCATCTTAAATCGCGTCCGGAGTGGCTAATGAGGGAGGAGTTGCGGGCAAGGACTCCGGTCATCAACGGCGATCGGAGTGACGCGATTTAAGTCTTTGATTTAAATTCTGAGTTAAACCGCGTCGGCGACGACATCACCGGGGAGCAGGGACAGCCCCCTCTGTAGGGCGACTGAATACCGGTCCGGAGGCAGTTTAAATCACCCGCGATCGGACCAGGTGTTCAGCGCGCTCGCGTGCCCGCCGATCCACGTCCAGGAGGAATGCGAGATCCTGGCCCGCAACGTCTTCGTTCGGAAGCGCCTCGAGCGTCGCGTCGACGACGGCGGCGATCCCCGGGAGATCGAGGCGTCGATCCAGGAAGGCGGCCACGGCGATCTCGTTGGCCGCGTTCAGGATCGCCGGCGCGGTGCCGCCTTGGCGTGCAGCCTTGAAGGCCAGCCCGAGGCAGGGGAAACGCGCAAGATCCGGCTCTTCGAAATTCAGCTGTCCGACCTTGAAGAGATCCAGGGGCGCTACGCCGGCATCCAGGCGCGCCGGCCATCCGAGCGCATGGGCGATCGGGGTACGCATATCGGGGTTGCCGAGCTGGGCGAGTACGGAGCCGTCTTGGTATTGGACCAAGGAGTGGATCACGCTCTGCGGGTGGACGACAACCTGGATGCGATCGGTGTCGGTCCCGAACAGCCAGCAGGCCTCGATGACCTCCAGACCCTTGTTCATCATGGTGGCCGAGTCGACCGAGATCTTGCGACCCATCGCCCACGTGGGATGCGCGCAGGCCTGATCGGGGGTGACCGACGCGAGTCGTTCGATCGGCCAATCGCGCAGCGGGCCGCCGGACGCGGTCAACAGAATGCGTTCCACCCCGACCGACGGCAGGCCCTCGCAGAAGTTCGGCGGCAGACATTGGAAGATGGCGTTGTGCTCGCTGTCGATCGGAAGCAGCTCCGCACCGCTCTCCTCCACGGCACGCATGAGCAAGGCTCCGGCCACCACCAGCGACTCCTTGTTGGCGAGCAGCAGACGCTTGCCTGCACGGGCTGCGGCCAGCGTGGGCGGCAGACCCGCGGCACCGACGATCGCCGCCATGACGTATCGGGTCTCGGGCATGGTCGCGACCTGCTCGAGCCCTTCGACACCCGAGAGGATCTCCGGGCGCCCCGGCATGTCCGCGAGCAGCTCGCGCAGACGCTGCGCCGCAGCCTCCTCGACCATCACCGCGATCTGCGGTCGGTGACACCGGCACTGCTCGGCCATGCGCTCGCTGTCGCGATTTGCCGTCAAGGCGACCGCGTGAAACTGCTCGGGATGACGGGCGACGACATCGAGGGTGCTTACGCCGACCGAGCCGGTCGAGCCGAGGACAGTTACGCCGATCACGTCGCGACTCCAATCAAGGTGATACCCAAGGCAAACACGGGCGCGGCTGCCGTCAAACTGTCGATTCGGTCGAGCATGCCGCCATGTCCGGGCAAAAGATGACTCGAATCCTTCAGACCGCGGCGACGCTTGAGGAGACTCTCGTAGAGATCCCCCACGATCGAGATCATGACCGATACGCCGCAAACCAGCAGTATCAGGAGGGTTGCCATCGGCGTCGCGGACAGGATCCACCCGAACATCAGAGCGCAGGCAACGGCCCCGGCCATCGCTCCGTAGACGCCGACCCGCGTCTTGCCAGGACTCAGCACGGGCGCAAGCTTTGCGCGACCACCACCCCAGGCACGGCCGACGAAATAGGCCATTGAATCGGCCGTCCACATCAGAAAGAGCAGGAAGAGGACGAGTGCCGGCCCCGTATTCGGGAGCCCATGCAGATGAATCAGTGCTGCCCAAGGACCGACCAAGACAAGAAAACCGGCACCAAGCAGAGACCACTGAAGGTCCTCGACCCTCGGGATCTCCCTGATCCGCGGCAGGGCCACCGCCTGACCCGCCCACCAGAGGGCACTCAGACCGAAGAACCAAGACTGCCCCTGCGGCCAGATCCAGAGGAGCGCCATCGCGAACAAGATCGCAAACGAATAGAGGATGCGTGGGATCGGCCGCGTCAATCCGGCCAGCGTGCACCATTCCACGGCCGCCAGCATCAGGACCCCGGCCAAGACGAGTGCGAAGGCAGGGGTCGGCAGCCAGAGGACTGCAGCGATGACGAGCGGCACCAAGGAGAGTGCCGTGATGGTCCGACGCTTCAGTGCGTTGGATGCAGGCAAGGCGTCAGCCCCGGCCATAAGCTCTCATCGGGGCCTGCATCTCGACCTGCTCGCCGGTTCGCCCGAAACGCCGCTGCCGGCACGCATAGTTCTCCAGGGCTCGACCATAGGCGGCCGCATCGAAGTCGGGCCACAGCAGATCGGTGAAATACAACTCGGCATAGGCGGATTGCCACAGCACGAAGTTGCTCAGGCGTTGCTCCCCGCCGGTGCGAATAAAGAAGTCCGGCTCCGGGAGATCGGGGAACGACAGGCGGCTTGCGAGGGCATCCTCGTCGATCGCATCCGGATCGAGTGCCCCGCTGAGCGCGTCGGCCACGAGTCGCCGGGCGGCCGCAGTGATGTCCCAGCGCCCCCCGTAATTGGCGGCCACTTGCAGATTGAGGGACCGGTTGCTTGCGGTCAGCTCTTCGGCCTCGGCGATCCGTCTCTGGAGCTTCTCCGGGAAGGCCCCGCGCTCGCCGATGATACGCAGTCGAACATCGTTCTCGTTGAGGCGGCGCACCTCGCCGCGCAACGCGCTCATGAAGAGCTCCATGAGGATGTTGACCTCCGAGCGCGGGCGCCGCCAATTTTCGCTGCTGAAAGCAAAGAGTGTCAGGGTTCCCACACCGCGTCGGACGCTTTCTTCGACAATGGCACGGACGCTTTTCACGCCCTCCCGATGGCCTGCCGTGCGGGGACGATCGCGCTGCTTGGCCCAGCGGCCGTTGCCGTCCATGATGATGGCGACGTGCCGAGGCACGGATGGATCCGGATCGCTCATTCCGATTGCGGGCGTTGCAATATCCACGGTGGTCATTGTCCGGATTGCCCGCCCGCCTCAGATCGACATCAAGTCCGCTTCTTTCTCCGCCAAGACCGCATCGACATCCTTGATGTACTGATCGGTCAGCTTCTGAACCAGCTCCTGACCGCGGCGCTCCTCGTCCTCGGAGATCATCTTGTCCTTCACGAGTTCCTTCAGATCATGATTGGCATCGCGGCGAATGTTGCGCACGGCGACCCGCGCCTGCTCGGCCTCGTTGCGGGCAACCTTGATGAGATCGCGTCGCCGCTCTTCGGTGAGCGCCGGCATGGGGACACGAATGACCGTCCCGGCGGTATTGGGATTGAGCCCGAGGTCCGATTGCATGATAGCCTTCTCGACGGCCTGCACCATGTTTCGTTCCCACGGCGTCACGGCCAGCGTTCGCGCGTCCTCCGCGCTCACGTTCGCGACCTGCCGGATCGGCATCTCGGAACCGTAGTAGGAGACCATGACATGGTCCAAAAGGGATGGATGCGCCCGGCCGGTTCGGATCTTGGCCAGCTCGTGGCTGAGTGCATCGACACTTTTGGCCATGCGCTCCGCAGCGTCCTTCTTGATATCGTCGATCATGTCAGTTCCCGCTCACGACCAACGAGCCGACGTCTTCGCCGCGGATCAACCGCGAGAGCGCACCGGGCTCGTTGATATTCATTACACGTAGTGGCATGCCATGGTCGCGACACAACACGATAGCCGTCGTGTCCATGACCTGCAGCCCTTCACGAAGCGCACGATCATAACTGATGCGGGGATAGAAGGTCGCCCCCGGATCGATCATCGGGTCGGCCGAGTAGATGCCGTCAACCTTGGTGGCCTTGATCAGAAGATCGGCACCGACCTCGATCGCACGCAGACTGGCCGCCGAATCGGTCGTAAAAAACGGGTTTCCGGTCCCGGCGGCAAAGATGACCACGCGACCCTTGTCGAGATGCCGCATGGCACGCCGCCGGATGTAATCCTCGCAGACCTGATTGATCTTCAGGGCCGACATGACGCGCGCCGCGACACCCATACGCTCGAGCGCATCCTGCATCGCCAACCCGTTCATGACGGTGGCGAGCATCCCCATCTGATCCCCGGTCACACGGTCCATTCCCTTGGCCGCAAGACCCGCCCCGCGGAAGATGTTCCCGCCGCCGATGACGAGCGCCACCTGAACACCGATGCCGGCGAGATCGCGGATCTCGCCGGCAAAGCGCTCCAGAACCTCAGGATCGATGCCGTAAGCCTCGGAGCCGACCAAGGCCTCGCCGCTGAGCTTGAGCAGGATGCGTCGATATACGGGCGCCGTCATGGCGGGAGAACCTCGTCATGGGTTGAGTCGGAGAAGGCTGCGTGAATCACGCAACCTTCGGGGCCCAGTCGGTCGGGGCGCGCGGGTCAGGTCGAGCGAACCTGCGCCATGACCTCTTCGGCGAAGTTCTCGACCTTCTTCTCGATGCCCTCGCCGACCTCGACGCGGGCAAAGCGATGGACCGTTGCACCCGCCTGCTTCAGGAGCTTCTCAACCGAGGTCTCCGGATCCTTCACGAACGGCTGACCGAGCAGGGTCACCTCTTCGAGATACTTGCGCACGCGCCCGTCGATGATCTTGTCGACGATCGCCTCGGGCTTGCCGCTGTCGAGCGCTTGCGCCTTGAAGATCTCGCGCTCTTTGGCGAGCGTCTCGGGCGGAACCTCGTCGGCTCCGAGACACAGCGGATTGGTCGCTGCGATATGCATGGCGATGTCGCGCCCGAGCGTCTCGTCGCCGCCGCTCATCTCGAGCACCACGCCGATGCGAACACCGTGACGATAGCTGTAGAGACTGCCTTCCACATCGTCGAAGCGCACCAAACGACGCACCTGGACATTCTCGCCGATCTTGGTGATCAGGGCCTCGCGGGCTTGGTCGACGGTGCTCGCCGGGTCGTCGCAAAGTGCCGTCGCCGACAGTGACTCGGCATCGGCCATATCGCCGGCGAGCGCCGTCGCGGCGGTTGACTGCGCAAAGCCGAGAAAACTGGCGTCTTTCGCCACGAAATCGGTTTCACAGTTGATCTCGACCAAGACACCGCGCTTGCCGTCGGGAGCGATCTCGATCATGACCACGCCTTCGGCTGCGGTGCGCCCGGATTTCTTGGCAGCCTTCGCCTGACCGGCCTTGCGCATCGCCTCGATGGCCGCTTCGATATCGCCGTCGGACTCCACCAGCGCCTTCTTGCACTCCATCATGCCGGCGCCGGTGCGCTCCCGGAGCTCTTTCACCAATGCCGCTGTAATCGCCATCGTTTGCTTCCTCTGTCCCCTCGGGGACGACTTCGGGTTGTACTGGAAGACGTTCGCACCCGAGTGCTCGGGAGCGAACGAAGACTGGATGCGCGCGCGGATCGGATCCGGAGCGCGCTCGGGTCGCGCAGCCGATCTACTCGGCTTCGGCAACAGCGCTCGGCGCCGACTCGCTCTCGACAGGTGCATTGATAAAGGTATCGCCGCCGCGCCCGACCATCGCGGCCGCGGTGTTGCGGCCGTCGAGGATCGCATCCGCCGCGCCGCTGATGTACAGGCGCACCGCACGGATGGCGTCGTCGTTGCCCGGGATCACGTAGTCGACCTTGCTCGGATCGTTGTTGGTATCGACCACGCCCACCACCGGGATGCCCAGCTTGTTGGCTTCGGTCACGGCGATCTTCTCGTGACCCACATCGATCACGAACATGGCGTCCGGGAGGCCGTCCATGTCCTTGATACCGCCGATGCTCTGCTCGAGCTTCGCACGCTCGCGCGCGAGACCCAGTGCTTCCTTTTTGTTGAAGCGCTCGATCGTGCCCTCCGCGAACATGGTCTCGAGCTCCTTGAGTCGCTTGACCGAGTGCCGGATGGTCTTGAAGTTGGTCAGCATCCCCCCGAGCCAGCGATGATTGACGAAGGGCATCCCGCAGCGCAGGGCCTCCTCCTGAATCGCCTCGCGTGCCGCACGCTTGGTGCCGACGAAGAGGATACGGCCGCCGTTGGCGGTCAGCGAGCCCATGAAATTGACGGCCTCTTGATAGAGCGGCAGCGTCTTTTCCAGGTTTACGATATGGATCTTGTTGCGTTGTCCGAAGATGAAGGCCCCCATCTTGGGGTTCCAATAGCGGGTCTGGTGTCCGAAATGGACGCCCGCTTCCAACATCTGGCGCATGGTCACGTCGCTCAAGGTCTTGCTTCCTGTGGTCTGGGTTGGGCCTCCACGCATCCCAAGCGGCAACCTGATTGCCAGGCACCCGGCCGGTTGTGTCGATGCGTGTGCGGACATTGTTTCGGCGCCCGTGATCCGGGGCCGGTCTCGATTCGGCGTTGCGCAACCCGGTGATCCCGGGCGTACAGCCGTTTTGCGCAGGATCTCGGCAGCGCTTCGGCTCGCCGAAAGCCCGACAGCAGCGGATTTGCCGCAGCGCGCCGGGTTTTATACCATAGCCCGTTCCTTACGGGCAATTACCTCAAGGTTTTCTGTGAGATCCGGACCTGATGTCGATTCAGCGACGCACGCCATGAGTGTGCCAATCAAAACACCCGAGGCCGTCGAGAAGATGCGCGTGGCGGGCCGACTGGCAGCCGACGTTCTCGACATGATCGTCCCCCATGTCGTCCCGGGCGCGACCACGGACGAGCTCGATCGCATCTGCCACGACTACATTACACGCGTACAGCGGGCCATCCCGGCGCCCTTGAATTACCGCGGCTTTCCCAGATCCATCTGTACCTCCGTAAACCACCAGGTCTGCCACGGGATCCCGGGAAACAAACGCCTCAAGAAAGGCGATATCGTCAACATCGACATCACCGTCATCAAGGACGGGTATCACGGCGACACCAGCAAGATGTTCTTCGTGGGCGAGCCGAGCATCCTGGCGCGTCGTCTCGTCACGGTCACGCAACAGGCGATGCGGCTCGGCATCGCGAAGGTGCGCCCCGGCGCGACCCTGGGAGACATCGGTCACGCGATTCAGCAGTTCGTCGAGGCACAGGGATGCTCGGTGGTGCGCGAATATTGCGGGCATGGGATCGGTCAGGCGTTTCACGAAGAGCCGCAAGTCCTGCACTACGGCAAGCCCGGCGAGGGCTTGGTCCTGAAGGCGGGCATGTGCTTCACCGTCGAGCCGATGGTCAACGCCGGCAAGCGCTTCATCAAGCTGCTCCCGGACGGCTGGACGGTCGTCACCAAGGACCGCAGTTTGTCGGCGCAGTGGGAGCACACCGTCCTCGTCACCGATCAGGGACACGAGATCCTGACCTTGCGCGCCGAGGAGCGCACCGACAAATCCATCGCGGCCGTGCCCGCCGATCAGCGCGCCGATCAGCGCAAGGCGGAGCGCGACATCGTCGCACGCCCATGAACGCCGCACCGCGCCCCCAGGCCTTGCCGAATGAGGCTGTGGAGGCGAGGCCGGCGGCCGATCCGATGGCCCCGATCACCGATTGGAAGGACCGTCTCAGAGCCGGGCGCGACCGACTCTTCGCAGACTTCGACCGAGGCGCACCGGTCGGGAGCCTGGTCCTGCGACGCAGCCTCCTCATTGACGAAGTCCTGCGCGAGGTCTGGGACCATCACCTCGGTCGGACCGTGGACGCCGCCTTGGTCGCCGTCGGCGGATACGGGCGGCAGGAGCTCCAGCCGGCCTCCGACATCGACATCCTGGTCATCGTCGACGCCGATGCCGACGCGCGCCTCGCCGCGCCCCTGGAAGGTCTCGTGACCTGCCTGTGGGACATCGGCCTGGAGGTCGGGCACAGCGTGCGCACCCCCGAGGAGTGCGCGCGCGAGGCCGCCGGCGACGTGACCGTCATGACCAATATGATGGAGGCTCGCCTGATCCGCGGCAGCAGCGCGCTGTGCCATCGGATGCGCGACGTCGTCAGCCCCGAGCGCATGTGGGACAGCGAGCAATTCTTCGCCGCCAAGACCCGGGAGCAGCGTACACGCTGGCAGAAATACGGCGGCACCGCCTACAACCTCGAGCCCAACATCAAGGAAAACCCGGGCGGCTTGCGCGATATTCAAATGATCGGATGGGTCGCCAAGCGCCACTTCGACGCCGAGACCCTGCATGAGCTGGTCGGTCACGGCTTTCTGACCGAATCCGAATATGCCACGCTGATCGACGGGCAAACGCTGCTGTGGCGGATCCGTTTCGCGTTGCATCGTATCGCCGGACGGCGCGAGGACCGACTCCTGTTCGAGTATCAGCGGACCCTCGCCACCCAATTCGGCTTCGAGGACGGCCCGAACAACCTTGCCGTCGAGCAGTTCATGCAGCAGTACTACCGCACCGTCCAAGAGCTCAATCGGCTCAACGAGATGCTGCTGCAGTTGTTTCGCGAGGCGATCCTCCTGCATGACGACGTCGGCCCCCCGCTGCCGGTCAACAAGCGCTTCCAGTCACGCAGCGGCTATCTCGAGGTGACCTCGGCGAGCGTGTTCCAGCGCTACCCGATCGCCCTTCTCGAGATCTTCCACGTCCTTCAGGTCCATACCGAGCTCGAAGGCGTGCGCGCCAGCACCATCCGGCTGATCCGCGAGAACCGCCACCGCATCGACGATGACTTCCGCGCCGATCTGCGCGCGCGCAGCCTCTTCATGGAGATCCTTCGTCACCCGAGCGGTCTCATCCATGTGATTCGACGCATGAACCGTTACGGCGTGCTGGCGGCCTACATCCCGGCGTTCGCCAACATCGTCGGACGCATGCAGTACGATCTGCTCCATGTGTACACGGTCGACGAGCACACGCTCTGTTTGCTACGCAATCTTCGCCGCTTCACCATCACCAAGCACGACGACGAATTCCCGCTCTGCAGCGCGATCGCCAGGCGCATCCCCAAGCCCGAGCTCCTGTATCTCGCAGGGCTCTTTCACGACATCGCAAAGGGCCGCGGCGGAGACCATTCGCTGCTCGGCGCCGACGACGCCCGGGAGTTCTGCCGGCTCCACGGACTGCCCGAGTTCGACAGTCGGCTCGTCGGCTGGCTGGTGGAGAAACATCTGCTGATGTCGATGACGGCCCAGCGCAAAGACATCAGCGATCCGGAGGTGATCCAGTCCTTCGCCGCCGTCGTCGGCGACCCGACACGATTGGATTATCTCTATCTATTGACGGTTGCGGATGCCCGAGCGACCAATCCCGAGCGCTGGAACAGTTGGAAAGACGCACTGCTGCGCGAGCTGTATCACGGGACGCGCCGCGCGCTGCTGCGCGGACTCGAGAATCCCCAGGCCCAGGACGAGCTGATCGAGCAGAAACAGACCGAGGCGAGGCGCCTGGTCGCGCGCTACGGCGGGGATCCTGCCGCCTGCAATCGGCTCTGGAATAGATTCGGCCTGGATCTGTTCCTGCATAACTCTCCCGACGAGATCGCCTGGCAGACACGCCAGATCCTCGCGTGCGAGCCCGATCAGCTGCCGCTCGTGGTGATTCGCCCGGTCACGGCGCGCGGAGGGACCGAGATCTTCATCTACACCAGCGACCGCGCAAACCTCTTCGGGCGCATCACCGCGCTCCTGGATCAGGTCGGCCTCAGCATCATGGATGCACGCATCATGACCACCGACGCAGGAATGGCGGTCAACACCTATCAGGTCCTGGACCAGGACGGCAGCCCCATCCATGACGCATTGAGGATGGAGGAGATTCGCTCCTGCTTGGTCGCGGATCTCGCCGAGGATGCCGAGGAGGAGATTCAAGTCGCACGTTCCATGCCGAGACGCCATCGGTATTTTCCGACCGAGACGCGCGTGACCTTCTCCCCCGACGAACCCAACCGCCGCACCATCATGCGCCTCGCCACCCTGGATCGCCCCGGCCTGCTCGCGGACGTCGGCGCGGTCTTCCAGAATTGCGGCATCCGCCTTCAAAACGCCAAGATCGCGACGGTCGGCGCCGAGGTCGACGATGTCTTCTTCATCACCAACGACGACGAAACCCCCATCACCTGCGAAACCGCCCTATCCTGCTTGCGACGCGAGATCCACGATCGGCTGGAAGGCCATGGAAAACGCTGAACATCGCGATATCGTCGGGCTCGGGATGCCGGCAGGTTTGAAGGCTCGCTTCAAGGGCATGCGATTCGGCACCGTTGCGCTGATCGTCGGACTCCTGTCGATCCCGGCTGCGATCGCGGCCGACGCAAACCTCATCGTGCCCATCCAGCCTGTTAGCCAGACCTTCGGCGACCCACCTCCGGGGAGCACGCCGACACCATGGCTCGACGAGGTGCGCGCCCAACGACAGGCGTGGGAGGCCCGACGCGAGGCGACACGTAGTGCCTACGAGGCCCGCCGGCGAGCCAACAATCCGAGGGCAGCAGCCCAGCAAGAGGCGTGGGAAGAGGATAGACGCCGTCGACGTGCAGACCGTCTCGAACGCATGGATCAGGAGCGCGAGCTCTTTCGCAGCCTCGGACCCGATCAGCTCCCGCGGCCTTGGCCGTGGGTCACCGGGATGCCCACCCTGCCGGAGATCGGCAGCGGCGCGGCGTCGCCCGACGTCCCGGACGAGGAGTCGATCTTTGCGCCGCCCGGCTGGGACAATCACTGGTATTTCAGGGGATTCTGATATCGTTCGAGCATGAGTCTCGGCGCCTCAACCGGCCTCGATCAACTCGAGCGCGTTGCCGTCCGGATCGCGACAAAAGAGCGCGCGCCGCCCCGAGCGGCTGAGGGTGTAGGAGAGTCCCGCGGCCTCGAGCCGCGCCGTCACATCCTCCAGGCCGCTCACCCGCATCGCGAGATGCCGGTCTCGACCGCCGTGCGCTGGACGGCCCGCGACCGGATCCGGGTTCGGCAGCTCGAGCAGGTGGATCTGCTGATCGCCCACCCAGAGCCAGGCCCCGGGAAACGACAGGTCCGGGCGCTCGGGAGCAAGCTCGAGACCGAGAATCCCCTGATAGAACGCGAGCGCCCGCGCGGTATCGGCGACGATCAGACTGACATGATGAATGGCATGGACCAGCGGCATCGGATCCCCTCGGCATGGAGCCGGCTTGGACGTTCGCCTATACTATAACGCCAACTCAGGATGACCCGATGAACCCGGATATCGGGCGCTTGCAGCCCTACCCTTTCGAACGACTCGCCGCACTGAAAAGCGGACTGGTCCCGCCGGCGGATCGCGACCACATCGCGCTTTCCATCGGCGAGCCGAAACATCCGACCCCTGCGCTTGTCACGGAGACGCTGCTCGCCCACCTCCATCAGCTCGCCGTCTATCCGACGACCCGCGGCATCCCGGCCCTGCGCGAGACGATCGCGGCCTGGCTGTCGAAGCGATTCAAGCTCGGATCGGCCGATTCGACGGGGCCGGGTACGCTCGGCATCGACCCGGAAACGCAGATCCTGCCGGTGAACGGTACCCGCGAGGCACTCTTCGCCTTCGCCCAAGCCGTGATCGATCGCGCGCAGGACGCGCTGGTCTTGATGCCCAACCCCTTTTATCAGATCTACGAGGGGGCTGCCTTTCTGGCCGGTGCACAGCCGCGCTATCTCGCCTGCGAAGCGGCGAACGGCTTTGTCCCGGATTTCGAGGCGGTGGACGACGCGACTTGGCGAGCCTGCCGTCTGCTGTACATCTGCTCGCCCGGCAACCCGACCGGCGCGCTGCTTGATCATGCGACCTATGCGCATCTCATCGAGCTTGCGCACCGGCACAACTTCGTCATCGCCTCGGATGAATGCTACTCGGAGCTCTATCTGGACGAGGCCGACCCGCCACTCGGGTTGCTTCAGGTCGCAGCCGCCATCGGCAACACTGCATTCAGTCGCTGCATCGTCTTCCATAGCCTGTCGAAGCGCTCCAACGCGCCGGGCCTGCGCTCGGGTTTCGTTGCCGGCGACGCCGAGCTGATCCGCGGCTTCTTCGCCTACCGGACCTATCACGGATGCGCCATGCCCCTGCCGCATCAGCAGGCCAGCATCGCGGCCTGGAGCGACGAGACGCATGTGCGGGAGAATCGACGGCTCTATCGCGAGAAGTTCGGCGCGGTCCTGGAGATCCTCGGGGACGTGCTTGCGCTCGCGCCGCCGAAGGCCGGCTTTTATCTGTGGCCCGAGACACCGATCCCGGACACCGACTTCGCCGCGCGCCTCTTCGCCGAGGAAAACCTGACGGTGCTGCCCGGCCGCTTCCTGTCGCGCGTGGTCGACGGAGCCGACCCGGGGATGAACCGTATCCGGCTCGCCCTGGTCCCGCCGCTCGACGAATGCGTGGATGCCGCGCATCGGATCCGACGCTGCCTGGAGCGGATCTGACGGCGGTGTCTTCACGTAAGCCTTTCGCACCTTTGCGATTCACATTCCCGAGACCTGCGTTTGCCGAGGTCTTCAACACGACAGCAGAGAACACCCCATGAGCGACCAGCAATCCATCATTGAAGAGGCCTTCGAGCGACGTGCCGAGATCACCCCGCGCACGGTCGAGACCCGCGTGCGCGATGCCGTGCAGGACACCATCGAGCGACTCGACCGCGGGGAGCTGCGGGTCGCCGAGAAGCACGACGGCGACTGGGTCGTCCACGAATGGCTCAAGAAAGCGGTCCTGCTGTCGTTCCGGATCGAGGACAATGCCTTCATCAAGGGCGGCTTCACCAACTATTACGATAAGGTTCAGTCCAAGTTCGCCGACACCAACTCGCGCGAGTTCCGCGACGGCGGGGTTCGGATCGTGCCGCCGGCGACCGCGCGCAAAGGCGCCTACATCGCACCGAGCTGCGTGCTCATGCCCTCCTACGTGAATATCGGCGCCTATGTCGACTCCGGCACCATGGTCGACACCTGGGCGACCGTCGGCTCCTGTGCTCAGATCGGCAAGAACGTGCATCTCTCGGGCGGTGTCGGGATCGGAGGCGTGCTCGAGCCGGTGCAGGCCGCACCGACCATCATCGAGGACAACTGTTTTATCGGCGCACGCTCGGAGGTCGTCGAAGGCGTGATCGTCGGCGAGGGTGCCGTGCTGTCGATGGGCGTCTACATCGGTCAGAGCACCAAGATCTACAACCGCGAGACCGGCGAGATCCTCTACGGACGCGTCCCGGCCGGCGCCGTGGTCGTCCCCGGCAGTCTCCCGGCCAAGGATGGAAGCCACAGCCTCTATTGCGCGGTCATCATCAAGCAGGTCGACGAGAAGACCCGCGGAAAGGTCGGCATCAACGAGCTGCTGCGGGACATCTAAGGACGTGGTCGCGCTCTACGGCATTCCCAACTGCGACACCATGAAGAAGGCCCGCGCCTGGCTCCACGCACATGGTGTCGACTATCGGTTCCACGATTACAAACGCGAAGGGCTCGACGAGACCCGCTTGCGCGCCTGGGTCGCCGAGCTGGGCTGGGAGGCGCTCGTGAACCGTCGGGGCACGACTTGGCGTAAGCTGCCCGAGGACGTGCGCGAGGGCATGGACGCGGAGGCCGCGATCCGGATCATGCTGGAGTCCCCGTCGATCATTCGTCGACCGGTGCTCGACACGGGCGAGGTTCGACACGCGGGTTTTTCGGAAACCGATTACGAGAGGCTGCTCGGCTGATGGCGATGTCCCCGACCCTGGATCTGGCGTGCGAGCTGATCCGCCGCCCTTCCGTCACACCCGACGACGCGGGCTGTCAGGCACTCATGGCCGAGCGGCTGACCACGATCGGATTTCGGATCGAGAAGATGCCTTTCGGGGAGGTCGCCAACCTCTGGGCCAGACGCGGCGAGAACGGCCCGCTCTTCTGCTTCGCCGGCCACACGGACGTGGTTCCGACCGGCCCGACCGAGCAGTGGGACTCGGCCCCCTTCGAGCCGACCATCCGCGACGGCCGTCTCTTCGGGCGCGGCGCCTGCGACATGAAAGGCTCGCTCGCGGCCATGATCACGGCGGTGGAGGCGTTCGTCGAGGATCATCCGGACCATCGCGGATCCATCGCCTTTCTGATTACAAGCGACGAAGAAGGACCGTCCGTCGACGGGACCCGCCGTGTCATGGAGCGATTGCAGCAGCGCGGCGAGAAGATCGACTATGCCTTGGTCGGCGAGCCCTCGGCGCGCGAGCGACTCGGCGACACCATCAAGAACGGTCGACGCGGGAGTCTGAACGGCGTCCTGCGGGTGCTCGGCAAGCAGGGTCACGTCGCCTATCCGCACCTGGCGAAGAACCCCTTCCATGCCTGCGTCGATGCCTTGGCCGCACTCTGTGCCGAGGTCTGGGACCAGGGCAACGAGCACTTCCCGCCCACCAGCTTTCAGATCGCCAACCTGAATATGGGCACGGGCGCGGAGAATGTGATCCCGGGCCGACTCGAGGCCCAGTTCAACCTGCGCTTCTCCACCGAGCTGGACCCCGAAACCATCCAGGCGCGCGTGCGCTCGATCCTCGACGCAGGCGGTTTCGACTACGACCTCGACTGGCGGCTCTCTGGAAACCCTTTCCTGACGCCGGCCGGCGAGCTGGTGGCCGCCTCCCGCGAATCGATCGCCGCGGTCACCGGCATCCAGACCCAGCTCTCCACGAGCGGCGGCACCTCCGACGGGCGCTTCATCGGACCCACCGGCGCCCAGGTCGTGGAGCTCGGCCCGGTCAACGCCACCATCCATCAGGTCAACGAGTGCGTCGGGGTCGCCGAGCTCGACGAGCTCTCGGAGATCTACCGAGGCATCCTCGAGCGTCTCTTGGCGCCGGCCTAAACCACGTCCGGGGCGACATGGGATGTGTCGATTTGGCTCGGCCTTGCAGGGGTCAACAAGCCTGGGGGTAGAGGCGGTTCAGAGTTTCGATTGTTTCTCCGGATCGGCTTTCAACCCCGCAGACGACGATGGTCGTCATCGACGAGGTGGAGACCGACAACTGGGGTATCGGCGGAGAGAGCGTGACGCTGCGGCGCCGTCGAGACTCGGTTTAATCGCCCAGAATGTAACCCAAGTCGATCTCGACGGCATCGAACGGCGGGATGCGCATCTTCCGCTCATCGACGCCGGGCGCGGCGACGCTGGCGATGACCCGGTAGCTGCCTCCGTCGAGTTGCCAGGCGACCAGTGATCGTTCCTCGGGCCAGATCAGCCAGTAGTAGGATACCTGTTGCTGCTGAAGCAGCAGAAACAGGGTCAGCGTGTCCTTGCGCTCATGTCCAGGCGAGACGATCTCGCACACCCAGTCCGGGACGATCTCAACCACCCCGCTCGGGCGCTCCGGCAGCCGTTCTTTGCGCCAGCCCGCGAGATCGTGGGTCGGGCACTGGTGTGCGGAATAGTGGACGCTGACCTCGCTGGCGATCCACCAGCCGCCAGGGCCAGAGGTGCGTCGTAACGAGTCGAGCTCGGCGATCGTATTGCTTTGCACGAAGCCGTGCTCGATCCGCGCCATCGGGCGCTGGACGATCTCGCCATCGATCAGCTCGACACGCTCATCGGAAGCATCGAACAGATCGGCCAGGGTCCTGAGTTTGAATGCTTCCATCGCTGTCGCTCCGCTGGGTTTAAATCAACGTTTAACCTAAACAGCGCCAACTCCGACGTGCAACCTAGATCCGGCCAAGGCAGCTCCACCCCGAAACCGATGTCGATCGCTCCGGACGCGGTTTAGAGCCCGAAGCCGCCCATCAAGGCCCGAATCTTTTCCTTGGTCGGGTGAAGCACCACGCCGCGCTCGGTCACGATGGCATCGACCAGCTCAGCCGGGGTGACGTCGAACACCGGATTGCGGGCGACACACCCGACGGGTGCGAGACGACGATCCCCGCAGCTCAGCAACTCTTCCGAGTCGCGCTCCTCGATCGGAATCGCGTCACCGCTCGCGATCTGCATATCGATGGTGGACGTGGGTGCCGCGACCATGAACTTGATGCCGTGGTATTTCGCCAGGATCGCGAGGCTATAGGTCCCGATCTTGTTGGCGACATCGCCGTTGGCGGCAATCCGATCCGAGCCGACGATCACCCACCCGACCGAGCGGCCGGCCATCAGGCTCGCCGCCGCGCCGTCCGCCTGCAGGGTCACCGGGATGCCGTCGTGCATGAGCTCCCAAGCGGTCAGCCTCGCCCCTTGCATCCAAGGCCGCGTTTCGTCGGCGAAGACGCGCCCGACCTTGCCGGCCGCGTAGGCGCTGCGAATGACGCCGAGCGCGGTCCCGTAGCCGCCTGTGGCAATCGCCCCGGCGTTGCAATGGGTGATGATGTCGGTCGGACCCTCGATCAGCGCTGCACCCAGCTCGCCGATCACCCGGTTGGCGGCACGATCCTCGGCATGGATGGCCAGCGCCTCGTCCACCAAGGCCGTGAAGGGATTGCGTTCATCCAGACGGGAGATCAGGCGGCGCATCCGATCGATCGCCCAGAAGAGATTGACCGCGGTCGGCCGCGAGGCAGCCAGACGCTCGAGGTCGGATTCGATCACCGCCTTCCAGCCGACACCGGTGGCCGCATAGGCGTCGCGCCCCGCGAGTGCGACCCCGTAGGCCGCGGCGACACCGATCGCCGGCGCACCGCGCACCACCATCGCACGGATCGCATCGGCCACCGCACCCGCATCGGTCAGTCGCAAGAACTCGGCGCGGTCGGGCAGCAGACGCTGATCGGCGAGATAGAGGGCATCTGCGTGCCAGAGTGCCGCGTCGTCCGGGGTCGGCACGGTCGGGATCGTTGTTTCCATCGGGGGCTCCTTGTGGCATGTTCTCGCCATTGTCACCCATCCCCCGCCCCGACTGAAAGGACCGACCGATGCAAGCCGAGCTTTTGATCCATGCCCAGTGGGTATTGCCCGTCGATCCATGGGATCGTCAGCTCACCGATCATGCGGTTGCGATCGCGGACGGGCGTATCCTCGCCGTACTGCAGTCCGAGGAGGCGCGCAGCAGTATCGAGGCCCAACGGGTGATCGAGCTGCCGGGTCACCTGCTCATCCCGGGTCTGATCAATGCGCACACTCACGCGGCCATGGTGCTGATGCGGGGACTGGCCGACGACCTACCCCTCATGACCTGGCTGCACGAACATATCTGGCCGGCCGAGCAGCGTTGGGTCGACCCGGGATTCGTCGCCGACGGAACCCGGTTAGCCGTGCTCGAGATGCTGCGCGGCGGCATCACCTGCTACAACGACATGTATTTCCATCCGGAGGTCACGGCACAGGTGAGTGCCGAGGCCGGGATGCGTGCCGTGATCGGCATGATCGTCGTGGATTTCCCCACAGGCTATGCCGCGAATGCCGACGAATACATCGCCAAAGGGCTCGCCCTGCACGAGCACTATCGGGACCACCCGTTGATCCGGGTCGGCTTCGCACCTCATTCGCCCTACGCGGTATCGGATGCGCCGCTGCAACGGGTGCGTGCGCTTGCGGACGAGCTGGAGGTACCGATTCATATCCATCTGCATGAGACGCGCGACGAGGTCCTCCAATCGCTGCGGGATCACGGCGAACGACCCATCTCGCGACTGAATCGGCTCGGATTGCTCGGCCCCGGACTGGTGTGCGTACACATGACCCAGCTCGAAGAGGACGAGATCGCGCTCTTGGCCGACACAGGCGCCCATGTGGTGCATTGTCCCGAGTCGAATCTGAAGCTCGCGAGCGGTTTTTGCCCGGTCGCAAAGCTCGTGGATGCCGGAGTCAATGTCGCGATCGGCACCGACGGCGCGGCGAGCAACAACGATCTGAACATGCTCGGGGAGATGCGCACGGCGGCCCTGCTCGGCAAGGGCGTGGCAGGCTCGGCCTCCGCGCTGCCGGCGGCAACGGCTTTGCGGATGGCGACCATCAACGGCGCCCGAGCCCTGGGGTTGGAGGATGAGATCGGATCGCTGGAGCCCGGCAAGTCAGCCGACTTGGTTGCTCTGGATCTACGCGACTCCCACACCCAGCCCCTCTATCATCCGGTCTCGCAACTGGTCTATGCCGCCAGTCAGCAACAGGTGCGTCAGGTCTGGGTGCGGGGTCGGCAGTTGATTCGCGACGGCCTGCCCACCGGACTCGACAACGCTCGGATCATCGCAGCGGCGCAGAACTGGGGGGAGCGTCTCGGGCGCTGAACCATCTCCGGTACGACATGGCTAGCTGCAGGGGCGACTTCAGTCACCCCTGCCTGGTTTTGGCCGTTGCCTTCTCGCAGTTCGCCTAAGCCATGAATCGCCTAAGCCAAAGACAGACGCACTTTAGAACAGATCCATCAGGACCCGTTGGGCCTCGGCAATTGCGACCGTCTCGCCGGTGGACCATGATGAGCTGCCCGATCCCACGATCTCGAGTCGGACCGGGGCAACGCCACGCCCCAACATCCCGATTTCACGGGCCGCCGCCTTCGAGAGGTCGATCGTACGACCGCGCGAGAAAGGGCCGCGATCGTTGATGACGACGTCCACTGAACGGCCGTTCGCCTTATTCGTCACCGTCACCCGCGTGCCGAACTCCAAGGTCCGATGTGCCGCGGTCAGTGCATCCATGTCGAACCGCACGCCGCTTGCTGTGCGCCGGCCGTCGAAACGGTCTCCGTAGTATGAAGCCACACCATCCGTGACATTGGCCTGAAGGGTTGCCGTAGGAAGAAACGCCAACAGTGCGAGCGCTGGGGTCAACCAGATGTTCTGTCGAATCAAAACAGAGTTCTCCGTTCGTAACGATTGGTGTTTGAGCCGAGATTCGCATGCCTTGCGAATCGCGACGAAGGCCGAGTCTAACGGCAGAGCGCATTTGAATCCACCCTTTGGCGGACACGAAACGCTCGGCGCGCGTCTCCCGAGAAAGACGCACAAGGGAGGTTCTTCACGATCGGCGACCGTGAAAACAGTCAATCGATGGGGACCGTTACCCTCAGAGGCGGTCCGCCGGCCCCGTCTCGGGGCGTTCGACAGTCAAGACGTCGAGTTCTGCCCCATTGGTCGCAGACGTGCGCTCGCCTCGGAGGGTTTCCGCGGCGTCCCGGCGAGTGAGGTGAACCGATGTGCTCGGACCGGGGGGATCCGGAGGCTGGGCGCTTGGTGCTTGCTCGGGCTGTTCCGGGTGTCGACTCGGCTCCGGCGTCGGAGGCTCGGGGAACGCGATCCGCGTCCGCAGGACCGGCCCCGAAAAGGCGGCACTCAAGGCCTCGTCACGGCCGTAGATATCCTGTCGGAAGCCGACCTTGCCCTGCTCGTCAGCGAAGGCCGTCAAATAGTAGAGCAGCACCGGCAACCTGTCCGCGAGGTCGACGTAGCGCGTCCGCCCGCGCTCGACCACGCGATCGATCCCGGAGCGATCCCAGCCGGGCTGGTCGAGAATCGCCTCCGCGAGCGCCAGCGGGTCTTGCACCCTGACGCAACCGTTGCTCAGTGCGCGCGCCTGACGGCCGAACGCAGCCTTTCCCGGCGTGTCATGGAGATAGATCGCATGGCTGTTCGGAAACATGAACTTGACGCGGCCGAGGGCATTTTTGGGTCCAGGCGCCTGGACAAGCCGATACCGCGTGTAATCGCCGCCATTTCCCCCACCGACCTGCTTGCCGGTTCGTCGATCGACCAAGCGATAGTCGCCGGAGACCCTGGCCATCTTCTTCTGAATGGACACGGGCACCGTCCAGGTCGGATTGAAGACCAAGTGCTCCATGGTGTCGCGAAACATCGGAGTTTGGGTCTCGGGCGTCCCGACGATGACGCGCGTCGACCAGACGAAGTCGCTGCCGCGTGCCAAGTGAACCTTGTATGCGGCCACATCGACGAAAACATAATCTTCCGGCAGATCCTGATAGAGCCAGCGCATCCGCTCCAGGTTGATTCGGATTTGCCCGGCTTTCGTCTCGTCGCCGTGCCCGTTGAGCGCAGCGAGGGTCGAAGGACCCACGACGCCGTCGGCCGTCAGTCCCGATCGCCGCTGAAAAGACACCACGGACTCGTGAAGTGAGGTGTCGAAGAGATCGTCGTCGGATGACGCCGAAACCGCCGCGCCATCGATGCGCGCGAGTCGCTCCCGCAGCATCGCGACGCGCGGATGCCGGCTCCCTTGGACAAGATTCGACCCGGCCGGCAGAGGCGGTAGGCGCGCGAGAGCGGTGTGAGCGGTGTATCGCTGCAGCGCTTTCTTCAGGTCGTCGTACCAGAAGGGACGGGGAAACAGCGCGCTCAAGCCCTGATGGAGATCCTTGCCGCCGAGTGCACGATGCATATCGGCCAGAAGAACCTCGCTGGACGCGGGAGATCTGTCGTGCCATTTCGAATCGACGGCAACCGGATCGAGCTTGCCGTAACGATGGTGGTGAACATAACGCGCCAAGGCATCGCTGAGGACGAGATCGGCGGCAATCCGTGTGTTGCCGGTCAGGGAATCGAGGACACCCGGCTCGCCGAGTCGACGCAGACTTTCGACATGGAAGTCCTCGGGTCGGAAGCCTTCGGACAGGCTGCGCTGCGCGAGGCCCAAAAGGCCCGAAACCCGCGCCGGGTCGACCCAGACAAAGACGTCTCCGCGCTGCGCGTAGAACTCCGCCAGCAATCGACCGGACAACAAGGGCACACCCTCGACAGCGACGGTTCGCGCGTCGCGGATCGAATCGAGCGTCGGGCGCAGCAAGCCATCCGTCAATGCCGGCGCGGAGACAACAGCCAAGAACCAAAACAGACCAACCAAACGCCAACGCATACCGGGTATCCCTCAGGTCCGGCCCCCAAGCCGATCAACATTCGCCGATCAATTGCGTTCTGCCGTTTTCGTCCAGGGTCTCCAGGCGCACCGTAAAACCCCACAATCGCCTGATATGGCGCAGCATCTCTTCGACTGAATCACCCAAAGGCCGGCGATTGTGCCGATAGTGCCGCAAGGTCATGGAACGGTCGCCGCGACGATCGACGTTGAAGACCTGAATGTTCGGCTCGCGTGATCCCAGGTTGTATTGTTCGGCCAGTGATTGACGCAACGCCCGGTACCCCTGCTCCTCGTGGATGGCAGTGACCTCCAGGTGCTCTTCGCGGTCGTCGTCCGAGATTGCAAACAATCGCAGATCACGCATCACTGTCGGAGAAAGATACTGTGCAACAAAACTCTCGTCCTTGAAGTTGCGCATGGCAAAATCCAAAGCCTTCAGCCAGTCACCGCCGGCAATGTCCGGAAACCAGTGGCGATCCTCGTCCGTCGGCTGCTCGCAGATCCTGCGGATATCGCGCATCATCGCAAAGCCGAGTGCGTATGGATTGATCCCGTTGTAATAAGGCACGTCGAACGTGGGCTGGAAGACCACCCCGGTATGCGATTGCAGGAACTCAATCATGAATCCATCGGTCACGAAGCCATCGTCGTACAGATGATTCATGAGGGTATAGTGCCAGAAGGTTGCCCAGCCCTCGTTCATGACCTGCGTTTGGCGCTGCGGATAGAAATATTGGCCCAGCTTACGGACAATCCGAACGATCTCGCGCTGCCACGGCTCGAGCAGCGGCGCATTCTTTTCGATGAAGTACAGCAGGTTCTCCTGCGGCTCTTCCGGCCAGCGCACGTCCTGCTCTCCGCCCCCGTCGACATCGAAGGTCGGCAAGGTCCGCCACAAATCATTGACCATCGATTGCAGATAAGCGGCCCGATCTTTCTGCCTGCGTTGCTCCTCGGCGAGGGTCAGTGGTGTCGGGCGCTTGTAGCGATCGACGCCGTGATTCATCAAGGCATGGCAGGAATCGAGCAACATCTCGACCTCGGCCTCGCCGTACCGCTCCTCGCATTCGGCGATGTAACGCCGCGCGAAGACCAGGTAGTCGATAATCGCATCGGCGCTGGTCCAGGTGCGGAAGAGATAGTTGCCCTTGAAGAAACTGTTGTGACCGTAACAGGCATGCGCGATGACGAGCGCCTGCATCGGCAGCGTATTCTCCTCCATGAGGTACGCGATACAGGGATCGGAGTTGATCACGATCTCGTAGGCCAATCCCATTTGACCGCGCCGATACGTCTGCTCGGTGGCAACGAACTGTTTTCCGAACGACCAGTGCGGATAATTGATAGGCAAACCGACCGACGAATAGGCATCGATCATCTGCTCGGAGCTGATGACCTCGATCTGATTGGCATAGGTATCCAGGCCGTAGACGTCGCGGGCGAGACGGCCGATCTCTCGATCGAACCTCTCGAGCAGCGGGAACGACCATTCAGAAGAGTCCGAGATGAGGTTCTTGCTCATGCCGCTTGCCTCCTGAACAACTCCCTGAATACGGGAAAGATATCTTCGGGACCATCGATCTCCTGCATCGCAAAGTGCCGGTGCATGGCCCTGACCTCTTGGTAGGCGTACCAGAGGCTTTGATGCTGGCGCGGGGTGATCTCGACATAGGCGAAATAGCGCATCAACGGCATTAATTTCTCCACCAGCAGATCACGACAGACCGTGGAGTCGGAATCCCAGTTGTCTCCGTCCGACGCCTGTGCGGCGTAGATGTTCCATACCGACGAGTCGTAGCGCTCTTTCAGGATATCGTAGGCGAGGTTCAACGCGCTCGACACGACCGTACCGCCGGTCTCGCGCGAATAGAAGAACTCCTGCTCGTCGACCTCTTGAGCGATCGTATGATGACGAATGAAGACGACATCGATCTTGTCGTAATTCCGCTGAAGGAACAGATACAGCAGGATAAAGAATCGCTTCGCGAGGTTCTTGCGGACCTGATCCATCGAGCCCGAGACATCCATGATGCAGACCATCACGGCCTTACTCGTCGGCTCGGGCAGCTTCGTGAAGCTCTGATAACGCAGGTCGAAGGTGTCGATGAAGGGCAAAGCCGCAATCCGGGTGCGCAGCCGATCGATCTCCTCGCGAATCTCGCGCACGCGAGCATCCGTCTCGTCGGTGCCGCCGTCGAGCAGCGTCTGTAGCTCCTCCTCGAGCTCGCGCGCACGCGCACGCAGCGGTGCCCCGATTGCCGTCCGGCGTGCAATGGCTCCTTTGAGCGAGCGCACGACGTCGATGTTGGAGGGTGATCCGTCGGTCGAATAACCGGCCCTGATCGTTTTGAACTCGGTCGTTCCCATCAGCTGGTTCCGCACCAGATTGGGAAGCTCGAGGTCGTCGAACAAAAGGTCCATGAATTCTTCGCGCGACAGCTCGAAGACGAAGTCGTCGTCGCCTTTCCCGCCCTTCCCCGCCTTGCCTTGACCGGAACCCTCCCCGCCGCCGCCTTCCGGTCGCCGGATTCGATCTCCGGTGACGAAGTCCTTATTGCCCGGATGCACCATGTCCCGGATACCGCCTTTGCCGTGATGAAACACCGGCTCGGAGATGTCCTTGGACGGAATACCCACACGCTCGCCCGAGTCGATATCGGTAATGCTGCGTCTATTGACGGCATCGGCGACCGAGCGCTTGAGCTGCGACTTGTAGCGCTTCAAAAAACGCTGTCTATTGACCGTGCTCTTGTTCTTGCCGTTCAGTCGACGGTCGATAAAGTGTGACATAAGGACTCTTGCCTACTCGGCTGGGTGAAACAACGACTAACCGCGCAAGCCCCGGCCCACGCCTGCGATCGACTTCTTCATCGCCCGCCCCGTTGCAGGTTTCCAAACCGGCATTATGCTGCCGGGCGCGACGGCCGTTCAACCGATCGACCGACGTCGGGGCGGGCCGGAGGCGGCCTGTCCTCGCAGCGAGAGTCCCCAGACCATCGAGAGAGACGCCGCTGCGATCGGCGTCTCCTCGATACATCTACTGCGACTTGCGAACGCGCAGATACCACTCCGACAGAAGCCTGACCTGCTTCGGCGTATAGCCCTTTTCCGTCATGCGATCGACGAACTGATCGTGCTTCTTCTGCTCGTCGACCGACGCCTTGGCATTGAAGGAAATGACAGGCAGAAGCTCCTCGGTATTGGAGAACATCTTCTTCTCGATGACGACACGCAACTTCTCGTAGCTGGTCCACTTTGGATTGGCACCGCCGTTGTTCGCGCGGGCCCGCAGAACGAAGTTCACGATCTCGTTTCGGAAATCCTTCGGGTTGGAGATCCCCGCCGGCTTCTCGATCTTTTCGAGCTCTTCGTTGAGTCCGCTGCGATTCATCATCTCGCCTGTATCCGGGTCGCGATATTCCTGGTCCTGAATCCAGTAATCGGCATAGGTCACATAGCGATCGAAAATGTTCTGGCCGTATTCGGCGTAAGACTCGAGATACGCCGTTTGAAGCTCCTTGCCGATGAATTCCGCGTATCGAGGCGCGAGGTACTGCTTCAGAAAGCTCAGGTAACGTTCGTGGGTTTCCGGGGGCAGCTGCTCACGCGTGATCTGGCGCTCGAGCACATACAGCAGGTGGACGGGATTGGCCGCCACCTCGCTGTGATCGAAGTTGAAGACCTGCGAGAGGATCTTGAACGCAAAGCGTGTCGAGATTCCCGACATGCCTTCGTCGACCCCGGCGTAGTCCCGATACTCCTGCATGGACTTGGCCTTCGGATCGGTGTCTTTGAGATTCTCGCCGTTGTAGACACGCATCTTCGAAAAGATACTCGAGTTTTCCGGCTCCTTCAGACGCGTCAGGACCGAGAACTGGGCCATCATCGACAAGGTTCCCGGCGCACAGGGCGCATCGGCGAGCGAGCTGTTGTAGAGCAGCTTCTCGTAGATCTGCGTCTCCTCGTTGACGCGCAGGCAATAAGGAACCTTGACGATAAAGACGCGATCGAGGAACGCCTCGTTGTTCTTGTTGTTGCGAAAGCTCTGCCATTCCGACTCGTTGGAGTGGGCAAGGATAATGCCTTGGAACGGCAAGGCGGAAAGACCCTCGGTCCCGTTGTAGTTGCCTTCCTGCGTTGCCGTGAGGAGCGGATGCAGCACCTTGATCGGTGCCTTGAACATCTCGACAAACTCCATCAAACCTTGGTTCGCGCGGCACAGTGCACCGGAGTAGCTGTAGGCATCCGCGTCGTGTTGAGCGAATCGCTCCAACTGCCGGATGTCGACCTTACCGACGAGCGAGGAGATATCTTGATTGTTCTCGTCGCCGGGCTCCGTCTTCGCGATTGCAACCTGCTCGAGAACCGACGGGTAGAGCTTGACGACCTTGAATTGCGTAATGTCGCCGCGGTATTCCTGCAGACGCTTGACCGCCCAAGGCGACATGATGGTGCGCAGGTAGCGCGATGGAATGCCGTAGTCCTCTTCCAGGATCGGGCCGTCTTCCTCGGGCGAAAACAATCCGAGCGGTGATTCAAACACGGGCGATCCGTGAATCGCGTAGAAGGGTCGCTCCTCCATGAGCTCCTTGAGCTTCTCGGCGAGAGAGGACTTGCCGCCGCCGACCGGTCCGAGCAGATAGAGGATCTGCTTCTTCTCTTCGAGACCTTGAGCCGCATGCTTGAGATACGAGACCAAGTGCTCGATGGCCTCCTCCATCCCGTAGAACTCGGAGAATGCGGGATAGCGTCGAATCATCTTGTTTTGGAAGATGCGACTGAGCCTCGGATCGTCGCGGGTATTGACGAGCTCCGGCTCACCGATCGCCGTCAGCAACCGCTGCGCCGCGCCGGCATAGACGCTCGGGTCGGACTTGCACAGTTGCAAGTACTCGTCCAGGCTCAGCACCTCCTCGCGGGATGCCTCGTAGCGTGCCTGGTAGCGTTCGAAGATCGACATAACTGTTACCTCACTCGGAAGCTGATGTTGCTCGCCCGACCCATTGTCGACCGCATCTCACCTCGGTGTATTGCTCGGGGCGAACTTTGGGAAAGACAAGGCTTGACTTCGAATGTCAGCAATATACGCGCCATGGGGTAGACGCCGCGTCTGCACCGCGCCGGGGCCTGCGCGGGTCCAGCTCAGGGCACCAACGCACCGGCGCGGTCAAGTCTCGCACCAAAATAGTGCACACACTCGCAGGGAAGTCGTCGGCGCCTATCGGACCTCTCGAATGGCAAGACGAGCCCCCACGAGCGCTATAGAGCCGTCTCGGTCGAACTGGTTCAGCCGAGGTTCAGCCGGTCATCCCGATCAGCATGCGTCGGTGGTGGGCAACATGTGCCCCACGCCGATGCATAGAGACTAGCACCAAGACGCCGCGCCGGCTTAGAAGACAGCGCGCCGGCGCAGGGGTTCAGCCCGCGAGCAACCTCGCCGAGGGGCGCACGTGCAGGGTCGGATCACCGCGCCGCCTCCTCGGTCGACACCCGAACAGCGCCCCGTCTCGACACCGCCGGACGATGCGTTCACATCAGGCGCGACGCCCCTGTATGAAGTCGTTCAACAGGGCGCGCGTCGATGCATCATGATCCGCGGAAACACGCCCCTCGGAAAGCTCGCCAAGGATGACCCCGGCCAGCTGCTTGCCGAGCTCCACTCCCCATTGGTCGAAGGAATTGATACCCCAGAGCACGCCCTGCACGAAGATCCGATGCTCGTAGAGGGCGATCAAGGCACCCAACGTAAAGGGCGTCAGGCGCTCCATCAGGATACTGTTGGTGGGACGGCTGCCGGAAAAGGTTCTGTGCCGCGCAAGAAATTGCGCCCGCTCCCTCGGAACGCCGGCGCTCAGCATCTCGGCGAGCGCTTCCTGCTCCGTCCGCCCGCGCATCAGTGCCTCGGTTTGCGCAAAGAAGTTCGCCATGAGCTTCGGGTGATGATCCCCGAGCTCGTTGTGGCTCTTGATCGCGCCGATGAAATCCGCCGGGATCATCTGCGTGCCCTGATGAATGAGCTGATAGAAGGCATGTTGACCGTCGGTGCCCGGCTCGCCCCAAACGACCGGACCGGTGGTGTAGTCCACGGCGATGCCCTCGCGGGTGACGCCTTTGCCGTTGCTCTCCATATCGCCTTGTTGAAGGTACGCCGGCAAAAGCCTCAGATACTGATCGTAGGGCAGGACAGCATGGGTTCGTGCACCCCAAAAATTGGCGTACCAAACCCCGAGCAGACCCAGCACGACAGGCATGTTCTCCGCCGGCGGGGCGGTACGGAAATGCTCGTCCATCGCAAAGGCACCCTCGAGCAGCTCCACGAAGCGCTCGTAACCGACCGCCAACGCGATCGGCAGACCGATGGCCGACCAGAGCGAATAGCGCCCGCCCACCCAATCCCAAAACCCGAACATGTTCCGGGTGTCGATCCCGAAGGCGGACACCTTCTCGGCATTGGTCGAGACCGCAACGAAGTGCTTGGCAACTGCGGCCGGATCCCGCGCCGCCGCCAGCAGCCAGTCGCGAGCGCTGGTGGCATTGGTCATGGTCTCCTGTGTCGTGAAGGTCTTGGAGGCCACGATGAAGAGCGTGCGTGCCGGATCCAGGTCGTTGAGCGTCTCCAGGAGATGGGTCCCGTCGACATTCGAGACGAAGTGGACGCGCAGATCATTGCTGCCGTAGGCGCCGAGCGCCGTGCAGACCATCTTGGGCCCGAGGTTGGATCCGCCGATGCCGATATTGACGACATCGCGGATGGACTCGCCCTGAAATCCCTTCCACTCGCCCGAGCGGACCAGCCCGACGAAGGACTCGAGGCGCTCGAGCACGCGATTCACACCCGGCATCACGTCTTGACCGTCCACCTGGATCGGTCGATTGGAGCGATTGCGAAGGGCCACATGCAACACCGCGCGCTCCTCGGTGTTGTTGATGGGCTCGCCGCCGAACATCCGAGCGATCCAGCCGCTCACCTCGGCGGTGTCGGCCAGATCGAGCAGCAGCGCGAGGGTCTGCGGCGTGACCAGGTTCTTCGAGTAGTCCAGACGCAGTCCCGCGACAGACAGGCGCATCCTCTCGGCGCGGCCGGGATCGGACGCAAAGAGATCGCGCATCACGACGTCCTGCATCTCGTGTCTGTGCTGCTCCAGCGCCCGCCACGCGGGTGTTTCATTGATGAGCGATGTCATGAGGTTCTCCTGATAAGACATTGGCGAATTCTGCGGCTGTCGGGGCCTTACTCGTCCATCCCTTCGCGCCAGGACTGATCGTCTCTGTCGAACAAGCGGTTGGCCTCGGGCGGCCCGCAGGATCCGGCCGGATAGGTCTGGATGAAGTCGCGCTCGGTGGACCACAGCTTGAGCACCGGATCCACCACCCGCCAGGCCCAATCCACCTCGTCGAAGCGCAGAAAATGGGTGTGGTCGCCCTCGACCACGTCCAGGATGAGCGCCTCGTAGGCGTCGATCTGCTCGGCGGGGATGGTGCATCGGCTCGCGTCCAGCCGCTCGGTCTGGGTGCGCATCTCGAGTCCGGGTTGCTTGACCTGGATCTCCATGCGGATGCACTCGTTGGGCTGGATGTTGAGCAGAAGCCAGTTGGGTTTGAGCTGCTCGATGGCCGTGTAGCGGAACAACTGTTGCGGCGGGTGTTTGAACCGGATGGCGATCAGGGAGTTGCTGCGGGCGAGACGCTTTCCGGTCCGCAGATAAAAGGGCACGTTGCGCCAGCGCCAGTTGTCGATGTAGAGCTTCAGCGAGGCATAGGTCTCGGTGGTGCTGTTGTGTCCGACGCCGGGCTCGTCGCGATAGCCTCCAACCTTGCTCCCGCGCAAATCGCCGGGTCCGTATTGCGCCCGAAAGGCCTGCGCATGCACCGCCTCGCGCGGGATCGGCCGGATGGAGCGCAGGACCTTGACCTTCTCGTCTCGCAGCGCCTCGGCATCCAGACAGGGCGGAGGCTCCATCGCCACCAGTGTCAGCATCTGCAGCAGATGGCTCTGGATCATGTCGCGCATGGCGCCCACTCCGTCGTAGAAGCCGGCGCGCTCATCGATCCCGGCGGCCTCGGCGTGCGAGATCTGGACGTGATCGATATAGTTGCGATTCCAAAGGGGCTCGAGCATGAGATTGGCGAAGCGGAAGACCAGGATGTTCTGAACCGTGCTCTTGCCCAGATAGTGATCGATCCGAAAGATCTGCGACTCGCCGAAACAGTGCCTAATGCGTCGATCGAGGATCGCCGCACTCTCGAGGTCGAATCCGAAGGGTTTCTCGACCACCAGACGTGACCAACGCCCGTCCTCGGTATTCAGACCCTGAGCGGCGAGGTTGTCCACGATGCCGCCGTAGTGCTTGGGCGCTACCGCCAAATAGGTCATGAGGTTGGCCGGGATGTCCGCTTCCTCACGCAGCCGTTCGGCCAAGCGGAGGTAACCGGCGGACTCCTCCAGGTCGCCCTCGACGAAGCGCATCCGAGCGAGCAGACGCTCCAGCACGCGCGCCTCGCTCGCGCCGGGCAGCCGTTCGACGAGCCTCGCCCGAACCTGCTCGCGCCATTCGTCATCCGACCAGGCACGCCGGCCGAATCCGATGATCCGCGTCTGCGGATGGAGGCGTTCCGCCGCCTCGATGTGGTAAAGCGCCGGGAGCAGCTTGATGCTCACCAGGTTACCCGTCGAGCCGAAAATCAGGATGGTGCAGGGATCCGACATAGCCTTGGTGCCTCGATCGCGGACAAATGTGATAACGTGAGCCCTGTCATACTGTTGCCACGCCAGGCGTGCCGCGCCGGCAACCGCTTCGCTCGGATTTAGGGACCCTCCATGGAGCCATCGCCTCTTCTATCCCCGGACATTACCGCGCCGGAGCGGCCGCTGCATATCCTCGTGGCGAGCAGCGAGGCTCATCCGCTGATCAAGACCGGGGGGCTGGCCGATGTCGCCGCCAGTCTGCCGGCTGCATTGCGCGACCTGGGTCACGACGCGCGACTCATCCTGCCGGCCTATCCTCGGGCCGCACGCCAGTTGCGCGACACCAAGATGCTGTGCGAGCTGAAGATCCCGACGAGCCGCACCCAGGTGCGCATTCTCGAAGGCAAGCATCCGGATCACGACCTGCCGATCTATCTGGTCGACGCACCCGAGCACTTCTGTCGCGAAGGCAACCCTTATACCGATCTCAGCGGACGCGACTGGGGCGACAACGCCGAGCGTTTCCTGCTCTTCTGTCGGGTCATTGCACTGATCGCTCGCGGGCTGCCGGCAATCGGCTGGCACCCGGATGTGCTGCACGGCAACGACTGGCAAACCGGGCTGGCTCCGGCCCTCTTCCAGGATCTGCCGCGACGTCCCGCAAGCGTGTTTACGATCCACAATCTCGCCTACCAAGGTCTGTTCGATCGTGCGACCTTCGACCGCCTCGGCCTGCCGCCCGCACTCTGGAGCGTTTCGGGCTTGGAGTTCCATCAGAGGATGTCCTTCATCAAGGGCGGGATCATCTTCTCCGACCGCGTCAACACCGTCAGCCCATCCTATGCCATGGAGGTGCGCACGGCACGCTTCGGATGTGGACTCGACGGACTGCTGCGTCAGATCGGCAGCCGCTTCAGCGGAATCCTCAACGGGGTCGATTATCGGATCTGGGATCCGCTGACGGATCCCTTCATCCTCCAATGCTATGACCCGGAGACCTTCGGACTCAAGGCGGAGAACAAGCTCGACATCCAACGCGAGGTCGGGCTTCCGCGCAACGAGGACGCCTTCGTGCTCGGCTATATCGGACGATTGGTCGAACAGAAGGGTGTGGATCTGATCCTCGCCATGCTCCCGCGGCTTCTCGAAGACCCGCGCACCCAGGTCGTGTTTCAAGGGACCGGGGAGCGCAGCACGGAGCAGGCACTTCTGGCCATCGCGGCACTCTATCCACGTCAGGTCGGGGTCTTCGTCGAGTACGAGGAGTCACGCGCACATCGCATCGAGGCCGGCTCGGACGCCTTCTTGATGCCGTCGCGCTTCGAGCCCTGCGGGCTCAACCAGATCTACAGCCTGAGGTACGGGACGCCGCCCATCGCCCACCGCACCGGCGGGCTGGCCGACACCGTGGTGCACGCGACCCCGGAGACGCTCGCCGACGGCACCGCGACGGGCTTTCTGTTCGAGGAGCCACGCGCGGAGACACTGCTCGACGCCGTTCGGCAGGCACTGCAACTCTACCGCGACGATCCGCGGGCGTGGCGTAAGCTCGCAACGACGGGGATGCACCAGGACTTCAGTTGGGAGGCAAGCGCACGCGGCTATGTGCGGCTTTATGCCGAGGCAATCGCCGAGCAGGCGATCGCACAGGGGACGGATGAGGCGAGCGATCAGGCGAACGCCGCATTGGCTTAGCCGCCCGCTCGGGCGGAGTCCGTTGGGCGTCTAAGGGTCGGCTCCTGGCGACAGGTGCGCGGGGCAGGTGTCTTCAGGCGTGCGGGTTCCAGCGGGGTCAGGCGGCCTGAGCCGGGATGAAATCCCCGGTGCGGGTCACGCGGTTGTGCTCGTCGAGATAGACGAGCGCCGGCTTGTGGGCGTCGGCCTCTGCCTCAGTCATGGCAGCGTAGGCGCAGATGATCACCCGATCGCCAGGCGCCGCCTTGTGCGCTGCAGCCCCATTGACCGAGATCACGCGCGAGCCAGGCTCTGCGCGGATGGCGTAGGTCGTGAACCGCTCGCCGTTGGTGACGTTGTAGATTTGGATCTGCTCGTACTCGCGAATACCGGCGAGCGTCAGCAGCTCATCGTCGATGGCACAGGAGCCTTCGTAATCGACTTCCGCATGGGTTACGCAAGCGCGATGCAGTTTGCACTTCAACAAGGTCAGATGCATGTCTTCAATCCTCAGAAAGGCCGTTCCGGCCGCGTCTTCGTGCCCTGAACGAAGCGCTCTCGATCTTAGAATCGGCGTAGTTTACCGCAGCGTTTGTTGCGGCGCAGCATTCGTGTCGGACTGCAGCCTGAGATTGTCGATCAAACGCGCCCGGCCGAGATAGGCTGCGGCGAGGATCACCAGATCCCGGTCGGTCTGCGTGGTCGGGCGCAAGTCTTCCGTCGTGCGCACCCGGATATAGTCTGGAGTCAAACCGGCCTCGCGCAAAGCGTCCTCGGCCTCCCGCTCGACCGATGCGGCGGCATTCCCTGCCAGCAAGGCGTCCCGAGCCTGCGTCAAAACACGCCGCAGTGCCGGTGCACGCGCCCGCTCCGACGGCGTAAGGTAGCTGTTGCGCGAACTCATGGCGAGCCCGTCGGACTCGCGCACCGTCGGCACACCGACGATCTCCACCGGCACGGCCAGATCCTCGACCATCCGCCGGATCACCAAGAGCTGCTGAAAATCCTTCTCGCCGAACAGCGCGACATCCGGCTGCACCATGTTGAACAGCTTGCACACCACGGTCGCCACACCGCGGAAATGTCCAGGGCGGCTCTCGCCGCAGAGGACATCGGAGAGTCCCGGCACCTCCACGCGCGTCTGCTCCTCGCTGCCGCGCGGGTAGACGGTCGCGACACCCGGGGCAAACAAGAGGTCGCAACCCGCCTCCTCGAGCAGCTCCCGGTCGCGCGCCAAGGTCCGCGGATAGGCGTCCAGGTCCTCGGCGGGACCGAACTGCATGGGGTTCACGAAGATGCTCGCGACCACCCGCGGCGCGCGCGCGCGGGCCTCCGCGATCAAGGTCAGATGCCCGGCATGCAGATTCCCCATGGTCGGGACGAACGCCACACGCTCCCCCGCCACACGCCAGGCACGGACTTGCTCACGGAGCTCTTCCAGCGTTTCAATCGTTTTCATCGCCCTTTCCCGCCAAGGGGTTCAACTGTGTCCAACCGTGCATATTCGGCTTGGATTCGACATCGCCTGGCCATCAATAAGGTGTTTCGTCACGACCGGGGAACTCACGCGACTTGACGCCCTGAACATAGGCCGCAACGGCATCCGCAATCGAACCCTGCCCGATCATGAAATTTCGGCTGAAGCTCGGCGGACGTCCCGGATTGAGTCCCAACATGTCATACAGCACGAGCACCTGGCCATCGCATCCTGCCCCGGCGCCGATCCCGATCACCGGGATGGCCAAGGTCAAGGCGATCTCGGAGGCCAGAGCCTCGGGGACGCACTCCAGGACCAAGAGGCTCGCACCGGCCTCCTGCATGGCGATGGCATCGTGTCGGATCGCCTCCGCCGAGGCGTGATCCCGGCCCTGGAAACGATAACCGCCGATGCGGTGCACCGACTGAGGCAGAAGTCCCAAATGCGCGCACACGGGCACGCCTTGCTCGGTGAGACGCCGGACCGTTTCCAGCATCGGCGCCCCGCCCTCGAGCTTCACGACCTCCGCCCCACCCTCCTGCATCAGCCGCCCGGCCGCGTCGATTGCCCGCTCCGGTGTGGAGCAGGCGAGAAAGGGCAGATCCACGACAAGCAGTGCCCGCCCCCGTCCGCGCGAGACACAGGCGGCGTGATAGACCATCTGCTCGAGGGTGACCGGCACGGTCGTGCGATGCCCCTGGAGGACCATCCCGAGAGAATCCCCGACCAGCATCAGATCGACACCTGCGGTGTCGAGCAGGCGTGCGAAGCTGGCGTCGTAACAGGTAAGAGAAGCGATAGGCTCGCCCTTCGCCTTCATACCGGCGAGGGTGGAGACCGAGATCGGCGAGAGAGACATGTTCGACTCCGAGGGTCAGGCTCGATATGAGCGAGGATAATGGCCGCGATCGAGCAACGCTACCCCGCGCTCGATCAGGTCTGGGCTGGCGAATCAACCGCCGCTTTCCACAATGCCCGTCGTCTCCGTCCCGGGACCTGCGGTATCCCTCGTCTTGCGCCGCCGCGGACGCCGCCGCCGTTTGGCACCCCCTTCGGTCATGGTCGCGCGCTCCTGCCCGCTCGCTTCCTGAAAACGCGTCCACCAGGCCGCCAGCTCCGGATCCGCCTCACCGGCCTCCGCGCGCAGGACCAGAAAGTCATAGGCTGCCCGGAACCGCGGATGCGTCACCAGGCGTTGCGGACGCTTGCCGTCACGCTGCTCGAGCCGAGGCTGCATCGACCAGATCTCGCGCATCGGCAGCGAAAAGCGCTTCGGAATCGCAACGAGCGCTTGCTGGCGTGCACAGATCTCGCTCGCCGCCAGGAACATGGCCTCGTTGGCGGCCTCGCCGCCGGCCAGATACTCCTCGAAACGCTGCCGGACCGGCTCCCAGAGGAGCACGCCGAACAGGAAGGCCGGCGTGACGGACTTGCCCTCGTTCAGGCGCTTGTCGGTATTGGCCAAACCCCGACTGACGAAGGTCACGGGAAAACCCTGGTCTTCCCGTGCCAAGCAGTTCTCGGTCGCCGGAAACAGCTCCCCGAAGAGTCCGTACTGGCGCAACTTCTCGAAGACGCCGAGGCCATAGCCCGAATGAAAGAGCTTGATCAACTCATCGAAGAGTCGCGCCGGGGCGATGTCGGCGAGCAGGTGTGCAAGCTCGAACAGAGGCTGCTCGGTCTGCGGCTCGATCGTAAAACCCAGCTTGCAGGCGAAGCGCACCGCCCGGAGCATCCGCACCGGATCCTCGCGATAGCGCTGCTCCGGATCGCCGATCAGACGCAGCCGACCGGCCTTGATGTCCTCGAGCCCGTCGGCGTAATCGATGAGCGAAAAATCGGCGATGTTGTAGTAGAGCGCATTGACCGTGAAATCCCGGCGCAAGGCGTCTTCGGCGATGGTGCCGTAGGTGTTGTCCCGGAGGATCCGACCGTTCTCCATCTGCCGGTCGTTCTCCTCGCCGTCAGAGGTCGTGGTCCCTCGGAAGGTCGCCACCTCGATGATCTCGCGGCCGAAATGGACATGCGCCAAACGAAAGCGCCGCCCGATCAGACGACAGTTGCGAAAGACCTGCCGGACCTCTTCGGGAGTCGCGTCGGTCGCCACGTCGAAATCCTTCGGCTCGTGACCGAGCAGAAGGTCACGCACGCCGCCGCCGACCAAATGGGCTTGAAAATTCTCTTGCTTTAAACGGTAGAGCACCTTGAGTGCGTTCTCGCTGATGTTCGCGCGCGAGATCCCGTGCTCGGGCCGAGGCACGATCAAAGGGGTCGCCGCGATCGCGTCCGGGCTCGTGTTTTGGAAAGGTTCCTGCATCACCTTTTCGGAGGAATTCCTGATCGCTGAGGGCCGCGCTCATGACGGCGACACCCGGTGCCGAGCACGACGGGGCGCGGGAATGCGGCCGTTGGTAAGAGAAAAGTCACGGGTGTGACCGAAACTGATGCGTTGTCTTAAAATACGGCCTTGATCATCGGTTGGTCC
>NZ_DIUM01000137.1 GCF_002423035.1 Thiocapsa sp. UBA6158 | reverse complement strand
ACACAAGTCGGACAGGCTCCTAGAAGAGACGCCGACCGAGACGCGGCGAAGGGGCGGAGTTTCATCAACTGCGCGACTACCATCAGGCCGACGGTTTACGACGGGTCGACTGGAAGACGACGGCGCGGATGCGTAAGCTTATCGCCCGAGAGTACGAAGACGAGCGCGGCCGAGATCTCGCGATCAAGCGAGCCGGGGGGCTTTGACCTAAGCCGCGTCCCGAGCGAGATGTTCATTGTCGAGTGAGCTCGAGGTTTGGTGCATCCACGAGCCTTAGCGGGGATGGGGTTTAAAACGATATATTTTTAATATCTTCAGTCGTATAGGTTCCCGCCGTCTTCGAGTCTGCCAGGGCCGATCCCATCTAAAAACAGCCCATGCCCCGCCGGGTGCGGTTTCAGTGCGTACACCCGCACACCAATCCATCCATCTCAGGAGCCAAAGAATGCGTTATCTGCTCGGCGCCCTCGCGCTCGCCGCGTCCATCCCCGTTCAGGCGGCCATCCCGGCGACCCCGGTCATGACCCTCTACAAGTTCAACGGCCCGATGGAGGTGTCCTACTACAACGCCGACAGCTTCGCGCGCTCGGGGGCGAAATCCCCCGCCGGAACCCTCACCCAAGGTACCTCCGTGATTCCCTGCCTGATGATCCGAAACGGCAAGCCCTTGACCGACAGCTCCGGGACGCCGTTCGTTGGATTCGAGGTCGTGGTCGATCCGAGGAAGGCGAGCCGCAGCGATACCGAGCGTTTCAGGAGCGCGGTCGCGGCGCGCAAGTCGATGAAGGTTCAAAACCATCACTGCCCTTCGCGCGTGAAGAACGTCATCAACGTGCGCGAGCTCTATGCGCTCGAGAAGGCGCCCTTCTTCGATCCGCCCTCGGGCGGTCGTGCCGGCAACCCGGGCGGTGCGAGCGAGCTCGACCGCATCGTGCGCAGCTTCCACGCCTCGAGCCAATGCGAGAGTGCCAACCGCAACCTGACCGGGCGCCGCGCCGCACTCGATCGTGCCTGGGGCGACTTTATCCGCAGCAACGGGCGGCTCGGGTCCGAGGCCACGTTGGCGCGTGCGAAGCATCTCGACTACGTCATGCGCACGGCCATCTACGAGGGCCATCTCGAACGCGGCTGCAACGCCTACGGGGCCTGCGAGCGCAACATCATCGTGCTCTCGATCCGCAACCGCGCGGTCGGTCAGTGTCTGAGCCGGCAGGGGTGCAGGTTCCCGGGCGACTTCCAGGGGGTCTCCTCCTCGGTGTCCCAATACAACATCTGGGACGAATACCTGACCCAGATCTCCGGCCTCACCGCCTGCTACCTGCGGCCCGACCTCGCTGACAACGACCGCTATGCCAAGCTGCAGGCCATGTACACCCAGTCGGTCGGAGATGCCGAGCGGATCCTCTTCGGCAGCGAGCGCGATCTGCAGGCGATCTTTCCGGACAATCGTCTGGCCGATCTGACCTCGATGCGCCACTACTATCACGCACCCGCCATGGGCAAGTGCTTCCCCACACACGACCGCGTCGAGTACATGACAGGCGCGGTCGCGCGCAACGGGGCCGACTTCGCCCTGATCGCCAACACCCGGATCAAGGTCGGACCCACAAGCGGGGACGGCTATCGGTTCGAGGAGTTCCGCTTCGACGAGACCCCGGAGCGCGATGTCGTGCGCACCGAGAACAATTATCCGGGCTTCATCGTCGACGGGCGCAAGGTCTCGCTGCGCGCGCCCAAGTCCTGTCCGCCTTACGGGATCCCGAGCGGCTGCCGTTCGGGCAACGTCGGACGCTATCGCACGACACCGAGCTGGCTCTCGTCGGGTAGGCCTGTGGAGATCGTCTGCAGCATCCAGGATCGAGGCGAGTCCTGCCGCGGAAGCGCCACGACACGCACGGCCGCCGTCGGCGGCGTGTGCGACAAGGAGATGCGTCCGGTCGCCGGCGTGAATTGATGCGAGGCATCTCCCGATGAGCGCACTTCCCGCAAGCTATCTCGACATCATTACCCCGCTGATCGACACGGCCAGGGAGATCCTCGAACGCGGCGAGAGCCTGAGCCCCTTCGCGTTCGTCGGAAACCTCACGACCGGAGAGACCTTTCCGGTCCTGCTGAGCACGGCCTCGGACGAGGAGAAGGATGCCGCGGCCGCGGTAATTCGCCGTCTCGCCGAGCTGCACGAGGCGGACTTTATCTTCATGATCATGGAAGCCTGGTCCTTGCCGGCGAGCAAGGTCGGGCAGTTCAAGGAGATCATCGCGGAATACGGCTCGATCGGTGCCTCGCCCTACCGCGTCGACGTCGCCTCCTTCGCGCTCGAGACCCGACACGGGCTCTGGGTGACCCAGATCCCCATCGAGCCGAAGGGCGCCTCGCAGATGCAGCGCACCTTCGGCCGACCGGAGTTTCAGCATTTCACCGAGGTCGAGGGGCGATTCGTCGATCTATTGCCCCTGAAGGAGGGCGAGCGGGAGGCGCACCGAACCCTGCATTAAACCGCGCGCGGCGTCGCTGTCATCCCGAGCGAGGCGGCGAGCAACCGAACCAAGCCGGCCTCGATCTCGGGCATCGTCACGCCCGGGGCCAGGTCGGACAACCGAGTGACGGCGAGTCCGGGATAGCCGCAGGGATTGATCCGACCGAAGGGGTCAAGATCCAGGCTCACGTTCAGGGCAAGTCCGTGATAGCTGCAGCCGTTGCGGATGCGCAGACCGAGCGCGGCGATCTTGGCACCCGCGACATAGACGCCGGGCGCATCCGCACGGCGCTCGGCCGCCACGTCCAGGGTTGCGAGCAGATCGATGACGGCCTGCTCCAGTAGACCGACCAAGCGCTTGACGCCGAGTCCGGCACGACGCAGATCGAGCAGGACATAGACGACCAGCTGTCCGGGACCGTGATAGGTCACCTGCCCCCCGCGGTCCACCTTGACGACCGGGATGGGACCTGGATCCAGCAGATGCTCCTCGCGGCCGGCTTGACCGAGTGTGAAGACGGGCGGGTGCTCGAGCAGCCAGAGCTCGTCGGGGGTGTCGGGGCCGCGCAGATCGGTGAATCCGCGCATCGACTCCAAGGTCTGAAGATAGTCTCGATAGCCCGGCAGACGACGCACCAAGAGTGGACGCGGGTCATCGGTGTCCGCGCTCATATCACCCAGACGATCGACTCGTGGGCCGTGAGATCGCAATAGATGGCGTCGAGCTGCGCACGGCTTTCCGCCTGGATGGTCAGGGTCACCGAGATCCACTTTCCGCCACTGCTCAAGCGGGCACTCACGTCCGCCGCCTCCGGTGGCGGTGCATGCCGGCTCACGATCTCGATCACCAGTGCCTCGAAGCGCGCATCGGCGAGCCCCATCGCCTTGATCGGAAAACGGCAGGGAAAGACGAAGACGGTCTCGGAGGCGTCGGGGTCGGACGTGCCGGACTCGGGCGTGTCCGGTCTCGGCGTCTGCGCCCGCGATGGGACCGGTCTCGACGGGGGCTTGGATTCAGACATCTCGCACCTCTATACCGGCCCGATCCGATCAGAACAGTCTGAGAACGCTGTCTTTGGCCATCTGCCAAAGACCGCCTTTGCCGACGTCTTCGAGTGCAACCAAAGGCACCCGATTGATCTCCTCCTCGCCGAGCATGACCACGATCTCGCCGACCTGCTCACCGCGAGCGATCGGGGCGGTCAGGCCATCCTCCGCCTTTTCCAGGCGCGCGGCGAGCTCCGGGTAACGCCCGCGTTGGAAGGTCGTGAAGACATCCGCCTCCGGGCCGACGGGCAGCATTTCCTTGTCGCCCATCCACACGCGCAAGGTCTCGACCGCTTCGTCGGCGGGATACAGGCGATGGCTCTCGTAGAAGCGAAAACCGTAATTCATCAGGGCAAGACTGGCTTCGGCCCGCGCGTTGGGTGTGGGCGATCCCATCACGACGGAGACGAGCCGCATGTCGTCGCGCTTGGAGGAGGACACCAGGCAGTAACCGGCGGCCTGGGTATAGCCGGTCTTCACGCCGTCCGCGGTCTCGTCGCGATGCAGCATGGGGTTGCGGTTTTGCTGCGTGATCCCGTTGAAGGTGAACTCGCGCGAGCTGTACCAGGCGTAGAACTCGGGGAACTCGCGGATGACCGCCATGGCGACGGTGGCGATGTCGCGCGCGGTGATGTAGAGCTCCGGATCGGGCAGGCCGTGCGGGTTGGTGAAGTGGCTGCCGGTCATCCCGAGCCGCTGCGCATGGGCGTTCATGAGATCCGCAAAGGCCTCGACGCTGCCCCCGACATGCTCGGCCAGTGCGACGCTGGCATCGTTGCCGGACTGAACGATCATGCCCATCAAGAGATCCTGGATGGCGACCTGCTTGCCGACCTCGATGAACATCTTGGAGCCGCCGGTGCGCCAGGCTCGCTCGCTGACATAGGCGCTGTCGGTCAAGGCGACCTTGCCCGCAGCGATCTCGCGGAACACCACGTAGCCCGTCATGATCTTGGTCAGGCTCGCCGGCTCCAGACGCTCGTCCGCGTTCATCTCGGCGAGGATCTGACCGCTGTTGAAATCGAGCAGCAGATAGCCCTTGGCGGCGACTTGGGGCGGGTCGGGGACAGGTTGCCGGGTTTGCGCCGCCGCGAGCGGAAACGCAAAGACACAGATCAGCAACAGCAGCTTGGGGACTAACTTCATTGGGATATCCGCAGGTCGGGATGAGAGGCGCTTGAGCGGGTGCATTCTAACCGCCGTCCGGCGCATTTGGCATCCGCATCGGCCGGACCCGGATGGCTCGCGATCACCCGCGATGTCGTAGGTGCCTAGGGCGGGGTGCGGACTTCGTGCGTGGGAGCACATGAGGTCTTTCGGTGCGGGCTCGGCGCCGACGGAGCAGTTCGGATCCGGCGCCCGCCGGATTTCGGATCAGCGTATGTCCCCCGGCTGATCCTTGCTCAGATAGGCCTCCTCCTCCGGGGAGAGATCCACCTCGTCGAAGCCGTTGATCATCGGCATCAGATGCGCGCGGAAGGAGTGGCCGATGGTGAGCATGTAGACATGGATGAGCACGAACGCAAGGATCATAAAGGCCGCTGCCGTGTGCACCATCGCGACGCCGGTGAGCCATTGCGTGGCATGGGGTACGTCGCGCCACGCGAAGTAGAAGAGATAGGCGAGCCCGGTGATCCAGATCGCCGGAAACAACACGATCTTCAGCATGAGGTAGGCCATCGCCTGCAAGGGGTTGTGCTTGCGCCAATAGGCCTTGCGATAGGGGTGGCGTTCGCCTTTGAAGATGCCGTAGCTGTAGAAGCGCAGCACACCCCACATTCCGGATGCGGACGGGATGAAGTGGCGCCAGGTGCGTGTCGTAAAGAGCCAGAAGATGCTGAAGATCCACAGCAGGAGCAACGCGAAGGCGGCCGAGGTATGCAGGGTGACGGCCTCTTCGAAGGTGAAGACATCATGGAAGCCGTGCAGCCCGAAGCCCGTAATCAAGAGTGTGACGATGAGCAGCATCTGGGACCAGTGCCAGAAGCGCTCGAAGAGGCTGAAGATCTTGACGCGGCGAATGGCCATCAGTGCTGCTCTCCCTTGGGGCCATGGGACGGCGAGAAGAAGCGAACCAGGCCGTGGATCAGGATGCCGCCCAGGGTGCCGGCGACCAGAAGCGTCCCGATGATGTCGAGCCAGCGGTTATGGTCGCGGCCCGGCATGTAGACGCCCTCGACCGAGGCCAAACGGCTGCCGGTCGGGGCATGACAGTCGCCGCAACCCAGTGCCTGCTCCTTGGGTGCGACCATGTGGGTGATCGGCCACCAGGAGATGGTCTGGATGAAGCCGAACTCGCCTGAATAGGGCAGTCCGAAGTCGGCCATTCCCCTGGCGATCGACTTGCCCATGTCGTAGTTGCCCCAGTAAGCGGCATCGTCCTCGCCCCATAGATGGGTGTAGACCAGCGTGCCGTTGCCCTTGTCGTAGGGTTGCCAGGTGTGCATGCGTTTGAACGGCCAGATCCGCGATTTCGGGTCCTCGCGCGAGCCGCTGAATCCGTTGATTTCGATGGATTCGGCCTGCGGGTCGAAGGTGGTGTCGATGGTGGTGTAGAGCATCTGCCCATCGAACCAGCCATAGCTGGGGGGAAAGTTTTCGTCGAAAGTGAAGTTGCCCTTGATCGACTTGTAGGTGTAACGGTGGTTGCCGTTGCCCTGAATGTAGCCTTCCTCGTGATAGCCCTCGCCGTCCTTGGTCTTGCCGGCGGTGCGCCAATCCCAATCGACCACGGTTGCAACACCGCCGCGTGCGATCTCGGGGATGTGGCAGGTCTGGCAGGCGATGCTCTGGACGTGATCGTTGAGCTTGAAGCCCGCGAGCGAGTCCACCGGATGCGGCGACAGACCGTGACAGGACTCGCAGGTGGCCACGTCGCTGCGCTGGCCCGGCTTGCCCGTGCCCTCGAGATCTTTGGAGATCACCTGGTAGCGGCTGCCTGCCCAGATATGGCGGTTGGTGACGTGGCAGGCGGTGCAGGCGAAGTTGAGACCGTCGACACCCATGTGGACGTCGAGTGTCCTCGGCGGGCTCTTCAGTGCCGTGGAGAGGTCGCCGTGTTTGACATTGTCGCCGCCGCCGCCGTTGAAGTGGCAGGCCCCGCAGTTGGCGCGTTGCGGAAGCCCCACGCTGCGTGCGACCGCGGCCAGGTCGATCGGGGGCTTGCCCTCGAACATGACCGAGCAGGCTGCATTGCCATCGCTATTCGGCGTCTTGTAATAGGTGCCTGTGGTCTCGTGGCAGACCAGACAGTCGATATTGGTCTCGTCGGTGAAGTCGAAGTTCTCGTCCTTCCAGCCGTAGCCGGCATGACACTGGGCGCACATCCCTTCGTTGCCGCGCGAATTGGTGCAGAAGTTGTTGATCAGATAACGCTTGCCGAGCTGCTGGCCGGTCTCCTCGTTGGTGTAGGACCAAGTCCAGTGGATGTTGCGCATGAAGTGATCGCCGGCCTCGGTATGGCAGCCGAGACAGGCGACGGTGACCTCCGGCCCGGAACTGAACGGCCCTTTGAGTTGGTCGAACTTGGTGTGATCGGCGGTGCCGCCTTGCAGTGGGCCTGAGACCTGGGGAGGCGCAACGGCGGTTGCAGGAGGTGTCGGCCAGGTATCCCGGGCACTGGAGCTTACGCTGAAGAGTGCGATGAAAAGAGCGCCGGCGACGACGCCGATCGAAGCTCGCATGATGTTGCTCCGGAAGGTGAGCTGGGGCCGGGTCTGCGCCCGGTCGTGGTCCGGACATGCGCTACCGCTGCCGCCCGCCCGTCTACGGTCTAACAGACTAGTTCAGATGAGTCGCCTTTTCCCTGACGAGGCGCAATGACTTTCCTGGAATATCCGGTCGGCCCGGGTTCTGCGCTTTGCGATGGCCCCGACTGGTCACCCCGAGTGGGGAGAGATCGATTTCCGGTAATATGGCCGAAATCTTCCCGGTGCGTGCCGCCAGATGAATTGGCCGTTCATGCGGGGAGCGCTTGGCGATCTCTCTATGTGATGCTCTACCTAAAGGTCGAGAAAGCACCAATGACAGAGTCGGAACCGGTCGAAGCCTTCCTCAACGCACTGCTGGCGATGGATCGCGTCGCAGCGAAGCGTACGCTCGGAGGCCCGAGCGCGACCGATGCCCGGCTCGATGTCGTCGAGCGCCTGGTCGTGCCGTCTCTCGAGCGCATCGGAGACCTCTGGGAGCGCGGCGAGGTTTCTCTGTCGCAGGTCTATATAAGCGGTCGGATGTGCGAGGAGATGGTCGATGCCATCCTGCCGCCGTCAGATCCGGCTCGGGTGGATCAGCCTCCGATGGCGATCGCGGTGCTCGATGACTACCATCTGCTCGGGAAGCGCATGGTGTATTCGGTCCTGCGCGCCAGCGGCTATGAGCTGAAGGACTACGGAACGGTCGACGGCGATTCTCTGGTCAGTCGGGTCGTTCGCGACAACATCGTCGTGCTGATGATCTCGGTCTTGATGCTGCCCTCGGCATTGCACATCAAAAAAGTTCGAGAGGCTTTGGATCGGGCCGGTTGTCGTCCGTTCATCCTGGTGGGCGGTGCGCCCTTTCGTTTCGACACCGAGCTGTGGCGAGAGGTCGGCGCAGACGCCATGGCCGCGACCGCCGCGGAGAGCGTCGCCGTGGTGCGCGAGCTCATTGATCATCTGCCGAAGGAGTATCGCTCATGAGCACTCGACCCATGACCTCCCTCGAACGCGTACTGACCACGCTCGGCCACCGGGAGCCGGATCGCGTCCCGCTGTTTCTCTTGCTCACCATGCACGGTGCGCAAGAACTCGGACTCTCGATCGAGACCTATTTCTCGCGGCCTGAGTCTGTGGTCGAAGGGCAGTTGCGTTTGCGTCGCAAGTATCGCAACGATTGCTTCTATACCTTTTTCTACGCGTCTGTGGAGACCGAAGCCTGGGGCGGGGATGTTCTCTATACCGACGACGGCCCGCCGAATGCCGGCCGGCCCGTCATTCGAGCAGCGGAGCAGATCCGCACGCTCGAGCCGCCGCGGGTCGCGGATGCGCCCTGTCTGGTCAAGGTCCTGGAGGCCACCAGCGGTCTCAAGGCGGCTGGCGGCGGCGAGACCCCCATCATCGGCGTGGTCATCTCGCCCTTCTCGGTGCCGGTGATGCAGATGGGGTTCGAGCCCTATCTCAACCTCATGTTCGAGCAGCCGGAACTGTTCGAGCACCTGATGCGTCTGAACGAGTCCTTCTGTATCGAATGGGCGAACGCCCAGTTGGCCGCGGGTGCCACCGCCATCTGTTATTTCGACCCGGTCTCCTCCTCGACCATCGTCTCGCCCGAGCACTTTCGCAGGACCGGATTTCAGGTCGCGAAGCGCACGCTGGCCGGGATCAAGGGGCCAGTAGCGATGCATTTCGCATCCGGTCGCTGCATGCCGATCATGGATGATCTCCCCGACACCGGTGCGGCGGTCGTCGGGGTCAGCATGCTCGACGATCTCGCCGCACTCAAGCAACGTGTGGCCGGCAAGATGTCCTTGCTCGGCAACCTCAACGGCGTGGAGATGCGTCGTTGGACAGCGGCGCAGGCCGAGGAGCAGGTCAGGGCCGCGATCGGCGCGGCCGGTCACGGCGGTGGATTCATCCTGTCCGACAACCACGGCGAGATCCCCTACCAGGTGCGGGAAGATACGCTGCTGGCGATCTCCGAGGCGGTCCATCGATGGGGAACCTATCCGCTCGATGTCTCCGGCGAGCGCGCCAGCTTCCCGCGGCCGAAGACCCCCCGGAGCTGACCGTGGCGGAGACGCTTTGTGTGAGGGTCTGCAGCCATTTTCGACAGGATGTGGAGACCGCGCTGGCGGGCCTCGGCGAGGAGTGCGTGCGCGTCCAGGCGTACCCTGCCGTCTGTACCCTGCGCTCCGAACCATGCAATCTCGCCGAGGCCCGCGAGGCGCCGCCGCCCGAGGGTTGCGACGGCGTTTTGGTGCTCCTCGGGTGCGATGCCGAGACACGTGTAGCGCCGCCGGATCCGCGCGTACACGTAGTGAAGCTCGGCCACTGCATCCACCTCTTGGCGGGACGCGATGTCCTGGGGCCCGAGGCGCAGGCCGGCGCCTATCTCGTCACGGCGGGTTGGCTCAAGCAGTGGCGCGGGCACCTGCGCGAGATGGGTTTCGATCGAGAGACGGCGGGTGCGTTTTTCCGCGAATGTACGCGCGAGCTCCTGCTCCTGGATACGGGGAGCGACACGCACGCCCTCGGGGAGCTTGAGGCGCTGGCCGGGTATCTGGGCCTACCCTGGCGCAGCCGCTATGTCGGATTGGATTATCTGAGGCTCTTTCTCTCCGGTGCCATCGCCAAGTGGCGCCATCTCTCCGCGGAGACGAAAACCCGCGAGATCCTGGCTCAGACCAACCGCAAGGTCGCCGATTACGCCATGGCCTTCGACCTGCTGGTTTGTTTGTCGCACATCACCGACGAGGAGGCGACGATCGCGGCGATTCAGGAACTCTTCGCGATGCTCTTCGGATGCACCAACCTGGTCTACGCCCAAGTGGAGGAGGGACGGGTCAAGGAGATCTTCGCCGCGGAGGAGCGACCGCGGGATCGCCTGGATCTCCAGCAGGCGCTCGATGCGCTGCATGAGGGTTATCTGATCATGCCGTCCGGGAACGGTTTTTTCCTCCGGATCGATTACCGGGATGCTGTTTTGGGGTTGATACTGGTGCGCGAGATCCCGTTTCCGGCCTATCGGGATCAATATCTGAATCTCGGCCTGGCGATCTCCAACCTCTGCGGCTTGGCGATCTCCAACGCACGCACCTTCGTGAAGCTCCAAGAGGCGGAGCGGAACCTGCGTCGCGAGCGCGATATCAATGCACGCTTGTTCCAACAGGTGCGGGCCTTGGCCGATACGGATCCCCTCACCGAGCTACTCAATCGCCGTCGCTTTTCCGAGCTGGCAGAGGTCGAGTTTGACCGTGCCAAACGCCATTCCACTCCGATCGCGGTGATCATGCTCGACATCGACCACTTCAAGCAGGTCAACGATACCTACGGACATGTCGTCGGCGATCAGGTGCTCAAGGCCATTGCCGAGCGGCTGCGCGCGGTTCGCGTATCGGACATCCTGGCTCGTTACGGCGGCGAGGAGCTGGTGGCCCTGTGCCCCGAGACCAACGCCCGAGAGGCCGAACGATTCGCCGAGCGCCTGCGCCTGGCACTTCACGAGAACGCTATCGAAACCACGGAGGGGCCGCTCCCGATGACGGCGAGCATCGGCGTGGCGACGCTCGAGCGCGGTGTCGAAAACCTCGACGCACTGATCGATCGAGCCGACCAAGCGCTTTATGCCGCGAAATCCGCCGGACGTAATTGCGTCCGCGTCTACGGCAGGGCCGCCGACGTTTCCGAACCCTGATTCGGTCCGTCCACGAATTCTGGCTGGATCGGTCTCGCAGCGTGTGAGGTGAAGCGGAAAGTGCTTTTTATGAAGATCTTTCGGCCTATTTGAATCTCTGCGCCTTCTCGGCCTTATGCTCGACGGTGAGTTCGGGTCGGCAAATCCGCCGCTGCGAGGACCTGACATTCGGTTGCTCGCCGGGGGCTTTCATGCGTTGTTTCGGCAAGCCGCAGCACCGGATCAAGCGTCTGAACGGTCTGGCCAATCGATTTCTCGTGTATCGACAGCACTGGAACAGCTGCAAAGTCAAACGCGAGTTCCATTTCGCTCGTCAGGGTCTCTTCTACTTCAACCGAACCTTTCCGCATCTGTCGCAAGCCCAGAAACAAGAGCTGCTCGCGGTGCTCGCGGACAAGTATCACGACCGCGAGTGGGTTGATTGAGGAACTCGCTCACCACTCGGTGATACGCCGCGGGTTGCTCGATCATCGGCAGGTGGCCGCAGTCGTCGAGCCGAGCCTCACGGACGTTGCGGATCCGTGCCGCCAGGGCGCGGGCGCCGGACGTCGGCATCACGGCATCCGCGTCGGCATTCACCATCAGGGTCGGCGTTGCCATCGTTTCCAAGGCGCTCGAAAAGGCCGGACTGCCGGCACCGATTGCACACTCGAGCGCGCTCAGCGGATCCGTGCTCAGAAACTCCCGCACGCCGCCACGCAGCATCTCGTCGTCCTCGGGGAGCCGGTGCAGGACGTGACCGGCGATGGCGCGGTACACCGGCGGTTGAGCGCCGAACCAGTCGACCGCCGGGCGCGAGAGTGCAAGCCACGGCCGGGACATAGCCAGCCAGGGCCGCCAGAGCGACATGGCAAGGTTCATCTGATGATAGGCTTGGGTCAAGGCGAGACGCTCGAGCGCGTTGCGGGCCATGCCCGAGCTCGTCAGCACGAGTCGATCCACCCGCTCGGGCCGGCGTGCCGCGACCAGGATCGCGACGGCAGCTCCCCAGGAATGGCCATTCAGATCGAAGCGCTCCAGGCCCAGGCGGTCGGCGAAGTCGATGACCAAGCTTGCCATTGCTTCGGGTCCGGTTGCGCCGTGTCGTACCGGGGTGTCCCCGTGACCCGGAAGATCCAGGGCATAGAGATCGCGGATGTCCGAGAGGTGTTCCGGGGTGTGCTGCCAGTGTCGCGAGGATCCACCCCAGCCGTGGACAAGCAAGAGCGGCGGTTTTCCGTCGGTGACCTTTCGATAGGCCACGGGGCCGTCGGCGAGCGTCAGGCGATGCTGGGTCGAGAAGTCCATCGGCGTTGCTCCGTGAAGGCGGGCTGCGAGGCCGGGGTCTGCAGCTTGAGATACCCCGGCGAGGAGCAGCGCAGCATAATGGCGCTCCGAGAGGCTCGCAAGACCCGTCGGACTCTCGCCACACCTCAGTCAGGACCAAAGCGGCATCCCCGGATCACTTCCGATTAAGGTACAACCATGACCAGACGCACGACCGCTTCCCCGGGAATCATCCTCGCTCTCGTGACCGCATCTGTTTCGGTCGCGAGCTGCTCGGGCTCGCGCGAGGATGTACGCGTGAGTTTCTGCAAGAGTTTGCTGACGACGCAGATCGACTCGCCGAGCTCGGTACGCTGGACCGGCGTGGAGACCCGAGCCCGCGGCCATTCGGGACTCACGGTCGTGCTGGGGTTCGAGTCCGACGGCGAGGGCCGGCCTCGGCAGGCGACCTGTCACTATCGTTACAACGCGGTCGAGGACACGGCATTGACGCTGAGCGACCCCTTGTCCGTCTATTCGACCTCCCCGGAGACGATGACGATCGACGGCGAGTCGCTCTCCAGACCCGCCCTCGCCTGGGCGGTCAAGCAGGCGATGATCAGCCAAGGCAAGGCGATGATCGACCGCGCACAGAAGGGGATCGAGGATGCCGCGGCCATGGCGCGCGACCGGCTAGGCTCCGGAGACGGCAACTGAAGACCGCCCCGGCGCTCGATGGCGATCAGAGCAAGCGTTCGATGGCCTGGATCATCGTCTTGCTCTCCGGGCCGGTTCGGCTCGGGAAGACCTCGACGACCTTGCCGTCGCGGTCGATCAGATACTTGTAGAAGTTCCAGTCGGGGTAGACGCCGGTCTCTGCGGCCAGTTGTACAAAGAAGGGGGCCGCGTCGCCTTTGCGGACCTGGACCTTCTCGAACATCGGAAACTCCACCGAATAGGTCAGGCGGCAGAAGTCCTGGATCTCCTTCTCGGTGCCGGGCTCCTGATTCGCAAAGTCGTTGGACGGGAAGCCGAGTACCACCAGCCCGCGCTCGCCGTATTCGCGGTAGAGGGCCTCGAGACCCTCGTATTGCCCGGTGTAGCCGCATTTGCTCGCGGTGTTCACCACAAGGATCACCTTGCCTTGATAGGCGTCGCAAAGGCGCACCGTCTCGTCCCCGGCGAGGCGACGCATCTCGAAGTCGAGGGCCGGGGCGCAGGCGGCGGAAGCCGCGGCGGGCAGCAGGAGTGCCCCGAGCATCGGAAGCAGGACGAACATTCGCATCTTGAGACCTCATCCGGTTGTTCATGGTTTGGACGAGAGGCGAAATAGGGCGGTCAATCCCTGAACGCAATAGCCCGAGGTGACGAAAGGACTTGCGGCTCGGTGCCGCGCGGGCAGCTGTCCCTTTCAGGATGATGGATTATCGGCGCCCTGTGTTGCGTCCGCTGCATCGGTTTCGCTGAACGGCGCATCGGCGATCCCTTCTTCGATGCGCTCGATCAGATAGGGGAAGAAGGGATTCCAGGACAGGCGCACCAGCGAGTCCAGACTCATCACCAGGACTCCGCGCTCGCCGCGGATGGCCAACGCCCCGAGGTGTGCACCGAAGTCCTCATTCTCGTTCGGCTCCAGACCGTAGAGCGAATCGTCGATCGGAAACGGCAGCGCGACGTGCGAGAGCGAGAAGACGTCGCGCGGATAGGTCAATCCCAAGGCTCTGGTCCGCTCGGTCGTCTCGCCCGCGTCGGTGACGCGCTCGACAACCTCGCTGCTGCTCGGGTCGGCGTTGGCGATGACGGTGGTTTTAAACGGGCGCGGCGTCGGGGGGAGCAGGCGTTCGAGCGCCGTCTCCGTGCCCGGTCGGATCAGCGGCCCGAACTTGGTGTTGCGGTTGATATCGAAGAGCACCAGCTCGCTGCCGTTTTGGGGAAGCTGTGCGTAGAGGCTCGTGACGATGGCCCGTGTGCTGACGGTGAAATCGACCACCGACTGGAAGGTGATGATCGGGGGCAGCTCGTCGAGACGCCCCTGGTGTGCGTAGCGGGCGATGCGCGGCTGCAAGGCGCGTGTGAGAAGCGACGACTGGCGTGCCCCGTTGACCGGAAACGAGTTGTATTTGAATGGATTGAACTCGGGGATGACACCGAGCCAAGCCGCGCTCGCGAACGCCGGAAAGATCGCGGGCAGGCCGGCGAATCCCGCAAACCGGGCCATCTCTGTGATCCCGATCATGGGCGTGATCAGGATGACCCGATCGGCTTTCCGCAGAGCGGGATCCTCCACGGCATCGAGCACATACTTCATGGCGAGTGCCCCGCCGTTGGAGAAGCCCACCAACTGCAGCGGCGCCGAGGGTCCGATCCGACGCACCGCCTCGCGCACGGCCAGGCGGGTCGCGGCCGACCAGTCCTCCCACTGCACCGTCGTCAGGCCGGCCGGAACGGTCCCGTGTCCGGGCAGGCGGATCCCGATCACGACATAACCGGACTCGCGGTAGTGTCGGCCGATGTGACGCAGGCTGTAGGGGGAATCCGTCAGGCCGTGGAGCAGGACGACCGCGCCCCGGGGCTCGCCGTCGGGTTCGAGGACATAGGAGCGGTTCCAGTCCCGGTCAAATCGGCCCGGATAGAGCGGACTGCCGTCGAAATAGCGGTTGGAGAGGATGCGCTCCTTCGGGTCGAGCTGTTCCGTGACCTCCGAGCGCACCTCGTCGAAGAGCGTCTGCTCGCGCGCCAGATACGTTGCCCAATCGGCCTCGTCGAGCTCCTCGGCCACCATCTCGCTCGGGACGAAGGTGTGCCAGGAGGCGAGCGGTGCACTCTGGTGCGCGTCGAAGGCCCGCACGGCAAGGAAGGTCAATGCGCTCACGGCGACGAGCTGTGCGACCAACTTCAGGATTCGGGCGGTCCTCGCAAGCATGAGACAGGTCCTCAACAGGCTCGATCGTGGGTGTTGCTGCGCAAAATCAGGCTACCGAGGCGTCGCGGACACTCTCGAAGAGATCGATATCCCAGGCCACCAGGTCGCGTCGAACGGCGTCGGCGCGCATCCTCGGCAGCAGGCGTGCGAGATCCTCCCCCCCGACGACGCCGACGAGCGCGCCCGGTGCCTCGCGTGCGTACTCGAGCGCATGCCAGGCCAGGATGGCCGCACCGACCGCGGTCGGATAGGAGATGTAGGTCGCCCCGGCATAGGGTGTGTTGAGCAGGTCGTGATAGCGCAGGTAGCTCAGACCGACCGTCTCGATGGCGGTCTGACGGTCGTTGCGCACGACCTCGGAGACGCGGATCTCGGCGGCGGCGGAGAAGTGCGCGCGGCGGATCGTCCCGTTGCGTAGATACTCCTCGATGCGCCGCGGCTTGTTCATGCCCGGCAGGATGGCGCGCACCATCGCCTCCACGGTCAACTCGGGCTGATGCGGCAGGGTGCGCTTGGAGAGCAGATTGAGCTGGAAGAGTGCCTTCACGAGCTCGACCTCGGACCCGCCTGTATAGATCCCGATCGATTCGACATCCGGGAAGGCGCGATGGAGCGAGAGCAGCTCTTCTTGGTAGAGCGGATACTGACGAATCGGCCGCGGTTCATGCGGAAAGGCATAGTCGCGCCCGGCGCTGAACGGTTCCAGGATCTGCATGCGGCCTTTGTTGAGGATGCGCGGGTGCTGCGCCAGCTCTTCGAGGGCGACGATCGGCGACCAGGAGAAGATGACCGAATCCGAGTCGATGTCTTCGAGCAGATACAGATCGATGCTCTCGATCTCGAGCTCTTTGCGGTCGCCGGCGAGGAGGTCGTGCATGCGGCGGCCGATCAGAAAATTCGTGACGCCGGGCGAGATGCCCATGTTGATCAGCGCGGCGATCCCGCGCTCGCGCAACGCTCGGTCGAAACCGTATTGCGAGAAGGTCAGGGTTCGGTCGGTGGTTGCATCGTACATGTCGGAGGCGAGGTCGACCGCGTGCGCGCCGATGCGCAACGCCAGCTCGATCATGGGCCCGTTGAACTCCGGCAATGCGGCGTTGACCATCATGACCGCACCCGTAAGCGCGGTCTCGTATCCGGGCTCAAGCGCGAACACCGGAGCGAAGTCGGGTACACCGATGAACTCGATCCGCTCGAAGACGCGCTCGGCGTGAAAGAGGGCATCGCGTGCGGCGTCCGGGTTCAGGACGTAGACGACGAAGCGCACCGGAACATCGTCGCGCTCGGCAAGCTCGGAGAGGCAGATCAGGAGCGCCGACCCCACGGCGCCGAGTCCGAAAAACACGATCTTGGTCGGCTGCGCGTTTGGCCAAGTCGCGGATTCCGTCACATTGCTGGCCGGCATCGTCGCCCTCCCACCGGAGAATCTGAGCTATGATCACGGAGCCGGATTTCGGCTCGAAAGGGTCGGAAACAACCATGACGAGATGCACTTCCGACCGCCGGACGATACGCCGAAGCCCGTCGGTGAACAAGCTGCCCCGGGGGCTGTCATGCTTCGGCGATACCTCGAACGTAGTCGCCCGATGCCTCGGCTCGTCGGTGTTGAGCGGATGCGTCGTGCGGCTCCGTCGGCCCCCTCCGAGTGAGCCTATCCGACCGCTCGATCGTGAAGGAAACCCCCTGTTCCCGGGGCGTTGACACTGAGATCAGGAGAGACCAACTTGAAAATGATCGCGATCCCTTTAACCCTTGTCGCTGCCCTTGCGCTCTGCGGCTGCGGAAACACCACCGGGGCCCGTGTCGGAACCGGCACCGCGCTCGGTCTCGCAACCGGCGCCGCGATCGGGGCTTTCAGTGCGCAGGCCGGAGCGGGCGCGCTGATCGGCGCCGGTGTCGGTGCCCTCGGTGGTTATCTCGTCGACGAGCATCGAAAGGGCAATCTGTGAACCGAAGAGATATCCATGAGTGATTTGATCGTCGTTTCGTTCCCCGAGGAGCATCTGGCGTTCGAGTTGCGCGCCGAGCTTGCCAAGATGCAGAAGGCCTACCTCATCGACATGGAAGACGTCGTGGTCGTCACCAAGGACGACGCCGGCAAGGTGAAGCTCCATCAGGCTGTGAACCTCTCGGCAGTCGGTGCGGTAGGCGGCGGCTTCTGGGGCATGCTGATCGGTCTCGTCTTTCTCAATCCCCTTCTCGGTGCTGCGCTCGGCGCCGGCGCCGGCGCATTGTCCGGCAAGTTCTCGGATATTGGCATCGACGACGATTTCATGAAGGGATTGGCGCAGAACTTCCAGCCGGGCTGCTCCGCGGTCTTCATCCTGGTGCGCAAGGTGACGGCGGACAAGGTCCTCGACGGGCTCGCGGGGTTCAAGGGCAAGGGCAAGGTCCTGCAGACCTCGCTGGAGAAGGATCGGGAAGAGAGCCTGAAGGCGTTCCTGGAAGGAGCGAGCTGAGCCGAGCGAGGCCAAGTGGAGCGGGGGCGGGCGGTTCCGGACCGCCTCGCCCCGGTCGTTCATGCGAGCGGTGCTCGACTCCCCGAGCCGAGGGCGCCGGTCATTCGCTGCCGATCGCCTCTCCCGGCACGGGGCCGATCGTGCGCCTGTCGGACCTCGCCCGTTCGAAGGTCCAAAATAGGTCGACACTCTGGCTGCGCCCGCTCTGGGCTGCGATTTGAATGCGGTCGGTGAGGTTGCGGCCTAGCCTGACAGAGTCACCCCCTCGCCGACGCGCAGCCCGATGGCCAGGCCGATCGGATAGCGGGGTGGGCGGTCCGTCCCCTTGATGACGACGTCGTTCGACGGTCTCGGCGTCCCCGCGGGAAGCGCGTGCGGGCTGATGCGCGCCTCCGGGATCAGGATCTCGCCGTGCACCCGCGCGCCCCGTGCGGTTGCGTCCAGATCGAGCCTCGGCGAAACCCGCACGAAATATTCGCTCGTGTCGATCAGGACGAGCCGCTCCCCGGTCGCCCGAAGCCGCGCATGCGCACCGTCGGGGCCGAATCCGCCGTCGCCGCCGATCTCCAGGCGCCCACCGCCCACCTCGGCGCCGCCCGTGACTCGGATCCGGTCTGCCGAAGCGGCGCTTGCCGACAACCTCAGGTCCGCCACATCCAGTCCAAGGAGAGGGACATTGAACCCCCCGCGCTCGACCCGAGCCTCGCATCGCCGCGTAGCGCGAGGGTGGCGCTGACCGCGACGGCGCGCAGATCGGTATCGAAGGCGGGCAGATCCAGAGACACCAGCGCGAGCGTGCCGCTCCACCCCGGACGCCCGAGCGGATCGCTGATCTCGACATCGAGATCGATGTCGGCGGAGCCGGTCACCGTGCTCTGTGAAGCGAGACGCGTCAGGTCTCCGTGCAGACCCGTATGGCCCAAAACGCGGGCGCTCGGCGTCGGCTGCAGCTCCCAGTTCAAATCGAGGTGGAGTGGGTAAGCGCCGGTCAATCGGGCGGTTCCGCTCCCGTACACTTCGAACGTCGGCTCGCTTAGAACGGCGTCGACGCGGTCGATGGACAGCAGGCCGTCCCCGAGCCGCCCGGAGAACTCGGCCCGCTCGACGAGGGTCACGGGTCGGTCGCTGTCCGCCGCGAAGATCCGCAGGCACTCGATGTGTGCACAGCTCAGCTCGAGTGACAGAGGCAAAAGGAGATCGGGCAGGACGATGGGGTGCTCGGGGTCTCGTGCTCGATCGCCCGGAACCAGGTCGACGTCCGTCGCACGGATCTCGGCGATCGACAGGGTTCCGCCCAACGCTCGCAGGGGTGACCAGGCGAGATCGATGCGGCCGATGCGGATCGAGAAGGCGGGCAACTGGATCGAGAGATCGGCGACGACGATACGGCTGAAGAGTCGCCCTTCGACCAGACCGATCTGAAAACGGTCCGGGTTGAACTCGGCGGCCAGGTCGAGAAGCGTGCGCAGACCGGACTGGGTCGCGCCCAACCAGAGCAGCAACAGGAGGAAGACGAGAGGAAATCCGGCAAAGAGACGCGGGTCTGGGACGCGAAAGGGGCGCCGACACCGCGGCGCTCGCGATGCGAGCGCCGCGGTGTCGGGTCGTGCAAGATCGGTGTCGCGCAGACCGGTCATCGGCGTCCGCGAAGCCTGCCGAGGACGACCGCCGCGTCGGTGCAGTGCGCGACGCGGCGCGATGACCGAGCGTGCAGGCCCGGTCTAGACGACGACCTTGCCCCCGCCGTACTCGGGCGAGCCTTCGGTGACCCGGAACAGCAGCCAGAGGCTGAAGACCATGACGACAAGCTCGGCCAACAAGGTCATGACCATGGACATGAGGCTCAGCATGTCGACGGCCGAGACCCAGCTCGCAGGCCCGGCCCCGGTGGTCTGGAAGACCGGGACACCGCCTTGCGGCGTGGAGAGAAAGTAAAACAGCAGGTGTGCGACCTCGATAAACATCACCACGATGGTGAAGAGGATCGCGACACTGCTTGCGACCAGACCGACCCAGACGGTTCCGGCAAGATCCTCCTCCGAGGGGGACTGCTCCGGACCGGCGATCCGCTTGGCGATCTTCGTATAGCGATGGAACCAGAAGGTGGTGAAGACCAGGATCGCCAGGCTTCCCATCGTCAGATACTCGACGATCGGCAAGCCGGCACGCGGTCCGGTGGGCGACTGTGCGAAGACGAAGGTGTAGGTCATGAGCACGATCGGGATCGCCCCCACCACGATCTGAATCCAGAATCCGGTCCAGCCCAGCCGCGAAAACGATCTCGCCAAGCTGATGCGCGGCAAGGTACGCGTCTTCCTCAGAGAATTCTCGATGAACTTTTTGAACATATCGATCTCATCCTTCACCGGGGTTGGCTGTCGTGAAACCCGCGAGCGGGCGGTTTTTTGGCAACAAGCATCAAGCACCTTCGACGTGTCTCCGGCCGCCTCGCATGGCATGGCGATCAAGCAAGACACCCGATCCCCGGACGACTGGGTCGATCACCGGAACGACGAATCAAGATGCCGGAGAATTCGTCTATCGCCGGCTCGGCGAAGGACTCGGACCGGACGCGGCCAGGCTCGGCGAGCGATTCGGATCTTCCAAAAACCCCCGGATCGGCGGGGCAAAAGCATAGTCGGGCACCCGCATCGCCGCAAGACGTTTATGGTTTCAAGAGGATGGTGCTCGCCTGCGCCTTTCGGGTTGTCGGTTTCGTCATTGCCGGCGCTTGGGCGATTCCGACGCGGCCACCTTGCGCTGATCCTCCAGATCGAGCCGCCGCGCCAGCCATGGGATGGACCAGCCCTGCAGAACGAGCGAGGCGATCACCACCATGAAGGCGACATTGAAGAAGTTTACGTCGACTGGGCCGGGGCTCATGACCGGGATGATCGCGAGAAAGATGGGCACCGCTTCGCAGACCCACCCAGGCGATGAAGAGTCGCTCGTTCAGGCTGAATCGGAACGGCGCCAAGCAGATGGCCACCGCAAGAGGGCGCGCGATGAAGATCAAAATGAAGGCGATGCCTGCCGCGTGTAGAACTTCACCCCGGAATTGTTGCGGAATGACCAGCAAGCCGAGCAAGAGGGCCACCAGCAAGGACACCCCCAGCAACCAGATCGATAGGCCGACCACGGCTGCGGTGATCACCACGCCGAGTGTCGCGAGCATCAGTGCGGGTCCCCAACAGACGCGGATAGCGTGCACGCGGGTGCCCAACCCACCTGTAAACAGGATCATCGCCAGCGCGATGCTGCCGACATGGTAGGCGAGCTCGAAGTCGTCGAACGCGTAACCCCCCGGCCCGTTCTGACCGACGAGCATACCGATCCCGAGAAAGATCAGGAGGATCGGTGCGCCGAGACGGATCGCGAGCGGACTGAGTAGAACGCTCAACAGAACCAAGCCGGCGACCACCAAGAGTGCCCATTCCAGTGACTCGATCACGCGCCGCCCCTCCTCTCACATGACCTCGCCGGTATCGGGCCGTCACCGCGCGGTATTTCGCGCGCTTTGGACAGCAGGGAACTTACTGCGATAAGCTCCACAAAGGCAACGGGAATCAACGACAACCTTCAGCATGCGAATGCGAGGGAATCACAGGGACGGGAAGATCGATGCCGAGGAGACCACGTACACCCGACCGAAAGGCTCGCGGATCGACCCCTCGGCGTTGCCTGTCCGATCGCTTGGCCGAACTCCTCCAGGCTGCGTTCCTTTTTTTGGTCATGCTTGTGCTGTCCGCGGGGCTGATGTGGCTGGTCTCCAGCGATGAGCAGCGCAAAGGCTATTTGGGCGCGCTCGGCCTCGGTGAGTGGGCGCGGTCGTTGATTGGATTGCAGGACTCCTTCGACATCGTGCCGATCGCCGGGCGCTCATCGCGGCAGACATCTGTTCCGATCCTCGAAGCACGGCACCATGTCTCTCATGACGCGATCGGGAGCCCTTGCGCTCGGACCCGGACGCCGAACCCCACGCGCAAGGCCCAGCGCGAGGTCTATCGCTACACCGATGAAGCAGGTCGAGCTGTGTTTTCCGATCGGAAGCCGACCGTTCACGATGCCCGTGTCGTGGGCCATACGGCCGAAGGCGGGGTCGGAATGTTCTCGACCGACTATCGCTTTTTCGGCGCGCGCCGCGATTCCGGTTTCGACTCGGCGGTATCGGCGAACATCGACGGGGTCTTTCGTTTTCTGGCCAAGGGCCTCGATCTCGAGGGCGTCGAGCCGCTCCATGTGCGCTTGACCGTGATCGACGGCGAGCGACGTTTCATTGCTTACCGCGACAGGCGGACAAGCACGCTCACTACGACAAGCGGCTTCTACGCGTTCGACGGAAACGAGGCCGTTGTGCGTTGGATGGGGCCGGAGACCACGATGCGCGTGGTGCGCCACGAGATCGCCCATCTGGCGCTTGGGAATTGGCTCGGCAACATGCCGCTGTGGCTGAACGAAGGCCTTGCCGAGGTCGTCGAGCGCATGCATTTTCAGTTATCCTCGGCAACTGTCGCCGCACCCGTCAAAGACATCAGGGATGTGGCTCGACTCCGAGGCTCAGGTCGGCTGCCGCCGCTGCGGACGTTTCTCTCGATGGGGCGAGCCGACTGGAATCGGATCGGCGCGGAGGTTGCCTACCCTTACGCCTGGTCTATGGTGCATTTCCTCTTGGAAAGCCCGCAGCGTCGGTCCCTCACGAGCGCATATCTCAACAAGATCGCGCAACACCGGTGCAGAGCGTTTGATCACGAGGCGTACCTGAATGGAGCCTATCCCGGCGGCCTGAATGCGTTTGCCTCCGGCTGGGCAGCTTGGTTGGCCCAAGGAAGGCCGCTTGCGCTGCGCTACTGACGGCACTTTCGGCGTATTCAACCGCGCCCCACGCGGTATGTGATGTTTTTGGATGGGATCGGCCCCGGCAGATTTGACGACCGCTGGAGCCGGCGCGGTTTAAAAAATTAAAAAATAGATGCCTTTTAAACCGCGTCCCCGCTAAGGGAGGTGGATGCACCAAACGCCGAACTCACTCGAAAGTGAGCATCTCGCTCTGGACGCGGTTTAGTAGCGCTTCAACAGCTCGTCATAGGCATCGAATCCAACCAGCTCGCGCAGCGTGCGGAAGTCGACTCTTCGCTCCGGTGTGCGTCCGGCGGCCAGGTCGGCGAGGGCCTCGCGCATCGCGAAGACGGCGGTGCTCAACAGGGTCAGCGGGTAGGCGGCGATCCCGTAGCCGATCTCGGCGAGCATCGCGGGCGGCAGTATGGGCGTGATGCCCTCTTCGAGCATATTGGCCATCTTGATACCCGGTACCTGTTTGCAGAAGCGACGCATCTCGGCCTCGTCGCACGGTGCTTCGAGAAAGAGGATGTCGGCGCCCAGGTCCGCGAATGCCTGCATCCGCCGGATCGCTTCGTCCAAGCCGAGTGTGCTGCGTGCATCGGTGCGCGCGACGATCAGGGTGCCGGCGCCTGCGTCTCGCGCATCCACGGCGGCGCGCACCCGGCGGATCGCCTCGTCGCGCTCCACGACCTCCTTCACCCCGGTGTGGCCGCAGCGTTTCGGCATGACCTGGTCCTCGATCATGATGCCGGCGAAGCCGGCGCGGGCATACTGATCGACGGTACGCCGGATGTTGGCCGGATTGCCGTGGCCGGTGTCGCCGTCCCCGATGATCGGGATCCGCACCGCATCGCAGATGGCGCGCCCCTGGTCGAGCATCTCGGTCACCGAGATCAGCCCGGTGTCGGGCAGGGCGAGGCGGCTCGCCGAGACGGCGAAACCGCTCATGAAGGTCAGCGGGAATCCGGCCTGCTCGATCAAGCGCGCCGATAGTGCATCGAAGCAGCAGGGCATGACGAGCATGTCGCCGCGATCCAGGAGTGTGCGCAGCCGGGCGGCGGGCTCGTTCAAGTGGGTCGATCCTGTCGTTTTTTGCCGGAGGCCGAGTATAGCCGCCGAGGGCACCGTGCGCGGCTGCCGCCCCTGCCATGAGTCTCGACGCGACCCTGGTGACCAACAACATCCATGAATTTTTGCGGGTCGAGGGGTCGAGCGTCGAACAGTGGGGTTGAGCGATCGCGCGTGCGGATCCATCTTCGAGCCACACCGAAAAACACCCGGACATCGACGTCACCATACCATGACCGCATTCACGGCCTACTTCGACGGCGGCTGCCCGCTCTGCAGCAAAGAGATTGCCCATTACCGCCGAATCGATAAGGCGGGTGCGATCCGTTGGGTCGACATTACGGATGACGGCGGCGCATTGGCCGAGGCCGGCATCGACCGGACGGACGCCATGCGCCGCATCCACGCCAGAGAGACCGACGGCAGTCTCCTGATCGGTGTTCCGGCCTTCGTCGCGATCTGGTGTCGACTGCCGGGCTACCGTCGTCTCGCGGCCTTGGTGCAGGGTCTGCGCTTGGTCAGGCCGCTCGATTGGGGCTACGCGCACTTCGCGGACTGGCGGTTGAGGCGCCGTTGCAAGGACGGCGCCTGCACCTTGACGCCGTGAGCGCGGCGTTGGACTTGCTTCGCGCCTTCGGCTGTCAGCCACCAGCCAGCAGCCGTAGTCTGCAAAGCAACGATCGCGTTGCGGTCTACCGAAGCCGGATCTTCGCTCCCCGGCCAAACGATGATGGAATCGGCACATTAGCGGGCAGAAGGCTGACAGCTGACAACTCACTCGAACTAAAGGAGCCCACGCTCGGCCAGCGAAGTGCCCTCGCCGTCGCCGATAATGACGTGATCCAGAACACGCACGTCGATCAGACTCAGAGCCTCCTTCAGACGTTGGGTGATCCGCAGATCCGCTTGGCTGGGCTCGGCCACACCCGAGGGATGATTGTGGGCGAAGATCACGGCTGCGGCATTGGTGGCGAGCACCCGCTGCACAACGACGCGAGGATGCACGCTGGCTCCGTCGATCGTGCCCTGGAACAGCTCGTCGTAGCTGATGACCCGGTGTCGGTTGTCAAGGAAGAGACAGGCGAAGATCTCGTGCGGCGAGCCGTAGAGGCGCAGTTTGAGATAGTCGCGCGTGGCCTCCGGGCTGGCCAGCACATCTTGACCGCGAATCCGCGAGAGTAGGTAGCGGTGGCTGAGCTCGAGGACCGCCTGAAGCTCGGCGAACTTGGCGGTGCCGAGACCCTTGCCTTCGCAAAAACGCTTCTGATCCGCGGCGAGCAGCCCGACGAGACCGTCGAAATCGTTCAGCAGCTCGCGCGCCAGATCCACCGCACTCTTGCCGCGCACGCCGGTGCGCAGAAACAGCGCCAGCAACTCGGCGTCCGAGAGTGCGCCGGCCCCCCGCTCCAAGAGCTTCTCCCGCGGCCGTTCGCCCTCCGGCCAGTCCTTGATCGGCATGCGACCTCCGTCGATGGGTTGCGCTAAACTGCGGCCTGTTCCGCAGACGCAGTGTACACGGTTAGGTCATGGATCCAAGCCCCCGCAATCAGGTGCTGCTCGGTGTCGGCGGCGGCATCTCAGCCTACAAGTCGGTTGATCTCGTGCGTCGCCTGCGCGATCGCGGCCATGTCGTGCGGGTGGTCATGACGCACGCGGCGACGGCGTTTGTCGGCCCTCTCACCTTTCAGGCGGTCTCCGGGCACCCGGTGCGGACCGATCTGCTCGACCCGGCGGCCGAGGCCGGTATGGGGCATATCGAGTTGGCCCGCTGGGCGGATCGGCTGCTGATCGCCCCGGCGACCGCGGACCTGATGGCGCGTCTGGCGGCCGGGATCGCCGACGACCTGCTCACGACCTTGGCCCTCGCGACCGAGGCGCCACTGATCCTCGCCCCGGCGATGAATCAGCAGATGTGGCGTCACCCGGCAACCCGAGACAATCTGGCCCGGCTGGTGGCTCGCGGCGCGCGGATCCTGGGGCCGGGCGTGGGTAGCCAAGCCTGCGGCGACCAAGGCCCCGGGCGGATGCTCGAGCCGCTCGAGATCGCCGAGGCGCTGAGCGGCTCGGACCTGCAACCGCTGGCCGGCGTGCGCGTCCTCCTGACCGCCGGTCCGACCCGCGAGCCGCTCGACCCGGTGCGCTATCTGGGCAATCGCAGCTCCGGGCGTATGGGCTACGCGCTGGCAGCCGCGCTGACCGATCTGGGCGCACGCGTGGTCTTGGTCAGCGGACCGAGCGCCTTGGCACCGCCTGTCGTCGCCGAGCTGGTCAAGGTCGAGACGGCCTTGGAGATGCGTGCGGCCGTGACGGTGCGCAGCCGCGACTGCGACATCTTCGTCGCCACCGCTGCGGTGGCGGACTACAGGCCCGCCGAGCCCGCGGGGAACAAGATCAAAAAGGCCGCCGATGCGCTGGAGATCCGGCTGGTGCGCAACCCGGATATCCTGGCCGAGGTCGCGGCTCTGCCGTCGCCGCCCTTCACCTTGGGCTTCGCGGCGGAGACGAATGATGTCGAGCAATACGCCCGCGGCAAGCTGAAGGACAAGCGGCTGGATATGATCGCGGCGAATCGGGTCGGAGGCGCCTCGGGCGGCTTCGAGCGCAACGAGAACGCGCTGCTGGTGCTCTGGAACGGGGGGCAGCGCGCGCTGCCCATGATGTCGAAGGTCGAGCTCGCGCGCGAGCTGGCCGTGCTCCTCGCGGAACGTTATGCCGAACGCCATGCTGCATCCACTTGAGGTCAAGATCTTGGACGCGCGCCTGGGTCGCGATTTTCCCTTGCCGACCTATGCGACCGAGGGCTCGGCCGGGCTCGATCTGCGTGCCATGCTCGACGCCCCGCTCGAGCTTGCACCCGGCGCGGCCGAGCTGCTTCCGACCGGCATGGCCGTCCACATTGCCGAGCGCAACGTCGCGGGTCTAATCCTGCCGCGCTCGGGTCTCGGCCATCGCAACGGCATCGTGCTCGGTAACCTGGTCGGGCTGATCGACTCGGACTATCAGGGGCCGCTCATGGTCTCCTGCTGGAACCGCGGGACGGCGCCCTTCCGGATCGAGATCGGCGAGCGCATCGCCCAGCTCGTATTGATTCCGGTCCTGCAGGCCGCGTTGAGGATCGTCGAGGACTTCGACGCGTCCGCGCGCGGCAGCGGCGGGTTCGGGCATACGGGCCAGCACTGACACGCCGCCGCCCATGGCCGAGGTCACACCCGCCGCGCCGCCCGAGATCTTCCGCGCCTACGATATCCGCGGCATCCTCGAGCGCCAATTGACACCCGAGATCATGCGGTCGATCGGGCAGGCGATCGGCAGCGAGGCCGCCGCGCGCGGCGATCGTACCGTCATGGTCGGACGCGACTGCCGCGCCTCCAGTCCGGCCCTGACCAAAGCCCTGATCGCCGGGATCCGCGCCGCCGGGATCGATGTCGTCGATCTGGGCATCGCCCCGACGCCTCTGGTCTATTTCGCCTGCTGCGAGGCCGCTCCCTACGCCGGGGCGATCGTCACCGCCAGCCACAACCCGCCCGATTACAACGGGGTCAAGGTCGTCTTCGGCGGTATGAGCGCGGATGCCGCGACGATTCAGGACCTGCGACGGCGCATCCTGGAGTGCGACCTCACCAGCGGGGCCGGTACTCTTGTGGAGCGCGATATCTCCGAGCGTTACCGTGAGCGCATCGTCCGCGACATCCGCCTTGCCCGCCCCATGCGGGTTGTGCTGGACTGCGGCAACGCCACCGCTTCGGCAATCGCGCCGGCCCTCTTTCGCGCGCTCGGCTGCGAGGTCATCGCGCTCGACTGCGACCCGCATGCAGGTATGGGCGAGCGTGTCCCGGATCCGGCCCGGCCCGAATGTCTTCGGGCCCTCGCGAAGCAGGTGGTCCAGGAGGGCGCCGATCTTGGGCTCGGCTTCGACGGCGATGGTGATCGTCTGGGTGTGATCGATGCCGCGGGCGGCTTCATCGCGGCCGACCGGGTCCTCATGTGTCTCGCCGTCGATATCCTGACCGGACACCCCGGGAGCGAGGTCGTCTTCGACGTTAAATGCACGGGCCATCTCGGCGAGGTGATCCGGCGCGCGGGCGGTCGCCCGGTGCCATGGCGCTCCGGACATGCGCCGCTGAAGGCCCGGCTGCGTGAATCCGATGCGCAGCTTGCCGGCGAGCTGAGCGGGCACATCATGTTCAAGGAGCGCTGGCTCGGCTTCGACGACGCACTCTATGCCGGCGCGCGGCTTCTGGAGGTCCTGTCGCGCGATCCTCGCACCACGGACGCGCTCTTCCGCGACTTTCCCGGCGGCATCGCCACACCCGAGCTGGCCTTGCCGTTGCCCGAGGGCGATGCCGAGCGGATCATGGTGCGGGTGATTCGGCTGGCCGATCGCGTCGAGGATCTCGCAGTACAGACCATCGACGGCCTGCGTCTCGACGGCTCGGCCGCCTGGGGGCTGGTGCGCGCCTCGAATACCTTGCCCAAGCTGGTCTTTCGTTTCGAAGGCGACGACCCGGCCGCACTCCGGGCCATGCAGGAGCGGTTTCGCCTGCTCATGGCGGAGGCTGCGCCCGGGCTTGCGATGCCCTTTTGATTCAGTCCGCCCCATTTCAACCCGAGCGATACCGAGCCATGACCATCCTCAACGAACGTGCCCACACCATCGCCCACGTCCTGATCGAGGCGCTGCCTTATATCCGGCGCTTCCGCGGCAAGACCATCGTGATCAAGTACGGCGGCAACGCCATGGTGGACGAGACCCTGAAACAGGGCTTCGCGCGCGATGTCGTTCTTATGAAGATGGTCGGGATCAACCCGGTGATCGTGCATGGCGGCGGGCCGCAGATCGGCTCTCTGCTCAAGCGTCTCGGGAAGGTCAGCGAATTCGTACAGGGGATGCGGGTCACGGATGCCGAGACCATGGACGTGGTCGAGATGGTTCTCGGCGGGCTGTTGAACAAGGAGATCGTCAACTTCATCAACCGGCACGGCGGCTCGGCGGTCGGTCTGACCGGCAAGGACGGCGACCTGATCCGGGCACGCAAGCTCCTTTTGAGACGCGATGCGCCCGAGCTGGCCGAGCCCGAGATCATCGATATCGGTCATGTCGGCGAGGTCGAGAGCGTGGATGCCGCCGTTGTCCATATGCTGGTGAAGGGCGACTTCATCCCGGTCATCGCACCGATCGGCGTCGGCGAAGACGGCCGCTCCTACAACATCAATGCCGATCTGGTCGCGGGCAAGATCGCCGAGGTGCTCAAGGCCGAGAAGCTCCTGCTCCTGACCAATACGGCCGGTCTGCTCGATGCCGAGGGCAATCTGATCACGGAGTTGGATGTCGGCCGCGTCCACGCCCTGATCAAGGATGGTGTGATCGCAGGCGGTATGCTGCCGAAGGTGCAGTGCGCACTCGATGCGGTGCACGGCGGGGTGAAGTCCGCGCACATCATCGACGGGCGGGTCGAGCATGCGGTCATGCTCGATCTCTTTACGGACGAAGGCGTCGGGACGCTGATTCGCAGTCGGTGAGGTAGGGTTCGGGGTTTCGCTCGTGACACACGCTCGGCGGTGTCACGCATGCCCCGCGGCGCTCCGCGCTACGTGCCATGATGGCCGGAGTGACTCGGTGAAACCGATCGTTTTGGAAAACACTAAACCCCGTAGCGTACTCGGTAGGCCCGTACAGCGTCGGCGAAGGCATCGAGCTGCGGCTGTTCTTCGATGTAGGCGATCAGGTCGGTCAGGCTGACGATGCTGTAGACCGGGATGCCGAAGGTCGCGGTCACCTCGGCGACGGCCGAACGCCCGTCCTGGCCCTGCTCCTGTCGATCGAGTGCGATCACGACCCCGGTCGGCTCGGCCCCGGCATCGCGGATGATCTGAACCGATTCACGCACTGAGGTGCCCGCGGTGATCACATCGTCGATGATGAGGATCCGCCCGGCCAAGGGGCTGCCGACGATCAGACCGCCCTCGCCGTGGTTCTTGATCTCCTTGCGATTGAAGGCGTAGGCAGTGTCTCGGCCGGACTGCGCGGCAAGTGCGATGCTGGTTGCAGCCGCCAAGGGGATGCCCTTGTAGGCCGGTCCGAACAGCACGTCGAAGCCCGGGGCGGCATCCAGGATGCAGCGCGCGTAGGCGCTCCCGAGCCGGGACAGCCGCTCGCCTGTGTTGAAGAGGCCTGCGTTGAAGAAGTACGGGCTTTGGCGTCCGGACTTGAGCGTGAAGTCGCCGAAGCGCAATGCACCGATCTCGGCGGCGAAGGCCAAAAATTTGCGTTGGTAATCTTTCATACGGGTTTCCTTTCGAGCCGATGAGCTGATTGCTGAAAGCCGACCGCTAACTGCTCTCTATTGGACGAGGTACCGCGCATGATGACGACCCCGCTTGGAATCTATCTGACCGCTTTTCTGGTCGGCCTGCTGGGCGGTGTCCATTGTCTGTCCATGTGCGGCGGCCTGGTGGGTTCCTTGACCCTGGGTCTGGAGCCGCAGATCCGCCGCGACCCCTGGCTGATGCTGCCCTATCAGGTGACCTACAATCTGGCGCGCATCGCAGGATACGCCACTGCCGGCGCCTTGTTCGGCGGACTCGGTGCCTTGCTGCTCCAGCTCGATGCGTTTCAGGTGATGCAGCGTGTCCTTTACGGCCTGGCCGGTGTCGTGATGATCCTGCTCGGACTCTATCTCGGCGGCTGGTGGCGTTTGATCGCCGTCGTCGAGCGCGCGGGAGCCGTGCTTTGGCGGCGTCTCGAGCCCTTGGGTCGACGCGTCCTGCCGGTTCGCAACCCCATGCAGGCCGCGGCACTGGGCTATCTCTGGGCCTGGATCCCCTGCGGTCTCGTCTACAGCGTCCTCATCACGGCGGTCGCCACCGGAAGCGTCCTGGACGGGGCGCTCGTCATGCTGGCCTTCGGCGCCGGCACGCTCCCGAATCTCCTCGGCATCGGTCTACTCGCCGGCGCCGCCGCACGCATCTCCGAGCGCGCATGGGTCAAGCAAGTCGCCGGGCTGTTGGTCATCGGCTTCGGCCTCTACGCCCTCTGGCAGCTCTATTAAATCGCGCTCTTCAGTGATGCGCCGCGTGATCAGAGGGGTCGGGGTCGTACGCACTGGGAACGCTGGAGCTGGCGCGATTTAAGTATTTGAAAAAATTAATATCTTAAACCGCGTCAGCTAAAAAGTTTATGGGCGACCGCATTGATCCGATTGACGCCAAGCCTCGCCTGTCGCGAGGCGACGCGGTTTAATCCGTGAAGAACTGCTGCTGCAGCTCGATCGCCGCGGGTTCGCCTCCGGGCGGGGTCACCTGGATCGCGAAATCCACGATCTGGAGATCTGCGATCGGAAACTGGCCGATATAGGACACGCCTTCCCCGACGCTGATCTCGCGCATCGGGATCATGCCCGCGGGGCCGTCGCCGGTGCGTGCGGTGGCCTCGACCTGCGCTGGTACGTTTTCACGCGTCCCGTCCGGGTGCGGCTTGACGACCGAGACGCTCAGCACGCCGTTGAGCTTGCTGCGCTGAATCCGGTAGAGATTCGCGATCTCGGGGTTGAGCGTCTCGGCCGTCATGGCGTTGGCGTAGATGCTGCAGTCGCCTGCCGTGACCGGGCCTTCGGCCCAAGCGCTTTGGGCGGTGAGCAGACCGGCGGCAATCAGGATCCCAAAGGTCCGTTGAATGATCATGGTAAACCTCGTTCGGCGGATAAGATGAGCCGCGTCCGTTGCGATGTGCGTTCTCGACACCTGGGTTCGGACGTCGGTGAATCAACGACCGATCCAGTCGACGCGGTTCAGAAGTCCGTAAAAAATCTCTGAACTGCGCTGGCGCCCAGTTGTCGGGGTTGCTGCAGCTCCGAGCATCCGTCGGGACGAGCCATATCACTGCGAGCGCGGTTTCACCGGGATCGGGAATGTCCGCGGCGCCTGAATCCGCAGCCGCTTGTATCGCGATTGCTCGCCGCCGATGACGGACACCTTGGACGGCGCGACACCGAAGGCATTCGCGATGAACTTCCGCAGCGCCAGATTACCCTTGCCCTCGACGGGCGGTGCCTTGAGGGCGACCCGATAATGATCGCCATCCGGCCCGATGAAGGCGTCCTTGGGTGCTCGCGGTTTCACGCGCAGCGCAAGCTCCAAGTCGTCGCCATTCCACCGGTGCCAGGTCATTCCGCTTTCGGGCGGCTCGTGAAGTCTCAGAAAGGGCTGCCCACCAGCCACTTCAGCGGCGGGATCAGCAGCATCTCGAGCAGAACCAACCCGATGATCACCGCCATGGGCGAGAGGTCGATCCCGCCGATCGGTTGAATCATACGCTGCGCCGGGCGCATGATCGGATCCGTCAGGCGCGTCAGAAGTGCGACCGCTGGGTTGTAGGGATCCGGATTGACCCAGCTGAGGATGACGCGAATCAAGATCCCGAACAAAAAGATGTTGATGAAGAGCTGGATGACGGCAGGCACCGCCCAACCCAGCGCGCCGAAGATCGAGACGTTCAGCCCCAGCACCGTCACCAGCAGCCCTAGCTCGACTGACTTGAGTAGCCAGGCCAGCACCAAGGCGGCCAAATCCATGCCGGCATAGCCCGGGATCACCTGGCGCAGCGGGCGCAGCACGGGCGAGGTCAGCTTGACCACGAACTGCGAGATCGGATTGTAGAAATCGGCCCGCGCCCATTGCAGCAGGAAGCGGATCGCGACCAGGGTAATATAGAGCCCGAACAGGGTCTGGATCAGGAAGACGGCCGGGTTGGTCAGATAGGACGCACTCATGCTTGCTCCGACAGGCTCCGTGAGATCTCGACCGCACGATCATGTGCGGCGTGCGCGGCGCGCTTCATCAGTGCGTGTAGATCGGCCTTGAGCAGGTGCTCGAGTGCACGTTCGGTCGTGCCGCCGGGCGAGGTGACACGCTCGCGCAGCTGTCCGGGCGTATCCTCGCTCTCCACCGCCATCTTGGCCGCACCCAGCGCGGTCTGGATGGTCAGTAGCCGGGCGGTCTCGGCGTCGAGCCCGAGCGAGATGCCGGCCTCCTCCAGCGCCTCCATGAAGAGGAAAAAGTAGGCCGGACCGCTCCCCGAGAGTGCGGTCACCGCGTCGATTTGGGCCTCGGTCTCGACCCAGCGGGTCAGGCCGACGGCGCGCAGAATGGTCTCGGCACGGTTACGGCCCTCCTCGCCGACCTCCGGACTGGCATGCAGCCCGATGGCGCCCGTCTGCACCATCGCGGGAGTGTTGGGCATGGCGCGCACGACCGCCACGGTGCCGCCGAGCCAGCGCTGAATCGCCTGCTCGGGTACGCCCGCCATGATGGAGAGCACAAGTGGGGCGCGCGCCGACGCGGCATCGGCGATCTCGGAGCAGACCTGCGCGGCGAGCTGCGGTTTGACGCAGAGCACGAGTGTATCGGCCTCGGCCAGAGCGTCGCGATTGTCCGAGAAGACCCTTACTCCATAGCGGGTTTGCAGCATCTCGCGACGATCCGGGTTGGGGTCGGCCACTTGGAGCGAGTCCGGCGCATAGCCGTCGGCAACGAGACCGGCGATCAGGCTGGTGGCCATGTTGCCGCCACCGATAAAGGCAATCCTGGTTGTCGTCATGTCGAGCCCTAAAGAGATCGGAGGCTAAGAGGAACGATCAGCCCGCATTATACGGCCGCGGCCCGAAGACTGCCGTGCCCACCCGAACCAGGGTCGCGCCTTCGAGGATCGCGGCCTCCAGGTCGTCGGACATGCCCATCGACAGACAGACGAGCGGGTGGTTCGGGGTGGCCAGCCGATCGCGCAGGAGACGCAGGGCGCGAAAGGGCACGCGCTGCGCGTCTTCGTCCTCGGCGGGTGCCGGCAGCGTCATGAGTCCACGCACGTCCAGACCGGGCAGCGCCTCGCAGACGGCAATCATGCCCGCGACCGCGTCCGGCTCGACACCGCCCTTGGTGGTCTCGCCGCTGACGTTGACCTGGATGCAGACCTTGAGCGCGGGTAAGTCGCTCGGACGTTGCTCGCTCAAGCGTCGGGCGTGGGCCGGGTCGGACAGCCCGTGGACCCAATCGAAACGGGCGGCGATCTGGCGAGTCTTGTTCGCCTGGATCCGGCCGATGAAGTGCCACTCGATATCCGGCAGGTCGGCGAGCAGGGGAATCTTCTCGATCGCCTCCTGCACATAGCTCTCGCCGAATGCCCGTTGACCGGCGGCGTAGGCCGCGCGCACGGCCTCGGCGCCGTGGGTCTTGCTGACGGCGAGCAGCGCAACGCTGTCCGGCGGGCGCTGGGCCCGCTCGGCCGCCGCGCGGATGCGCTCATGCACCTCGCCCAGATGTCTCCGGATGCCGTCGTCGCCGATCGCCCCGAGCATTTCCATCGTGCCGCCCCGTCAGGTGTCGGCGCCCGCCGACTCCAAGAGGACCTGCAGCGCACGCAGGGCCTGACCCCGGTGGCTCAGCCGATTCTTGGTCTCCGGATCCAGCTCTGCGGAGCTGCAACCGTGCGTCGGCACCCAGAAGATCGGGTCGTACCCGAAGCCGTGCTCCCCGCGCGGTGCGGTGAGGATCGAGCCCTCCCAGGTGCCCTGGCAGATGAGCGGTGTCGGGTCGGCGGGGTGGCGCAGATAGACCAGGACACACTGGAATCGGGCGGTGCGCTTGGATTCTTCCACTCCCTCCAAGTCGGCCAGCAGCTTTTGCAGATTGGCCGTATCGGATGCCCCGGGACCGGCGTAGCGCGCGGAATAGATGCCGGGCGCACCGGCGAGCGCGTCGACCTCCAGACCGGAATCGTCGGCCAGGGCCGGAAGATCGCTGTAGCGCGCGGCGTGGCGTGCCTTGAGGATAGCGTTCTCCACGAAGGTCAGCCCGGTCTCGGCGACGTTCGGCACGGCAAAATCGCCTTGAGGAACCGCCTTGATGCGGGCACTCAGAAGCAGTTGGTTGATCTCTCTGGCCTTGCCGGGGTTGTTGCTGGCCAGGACGAGGGCCTCGCCGGCGTGCGGGATACTCATGCCATTCTCCTTGTCTGCTGATCGGGTGCGAGCACCCCTGTCATGCGCCTTGCAGTGCGGCGCGCTGAGCGGTCTGGATCTCGCGGATGCCGGCGGCGCCGATCGCGATGAGTGCGTCGAGCTCCTCGCGGCAGAAGGGTACGCCCTCGGCGGTCCCCTGGACCTCGACGAATCGGCCCTCGCCGTCCATCACCAGATTCATGTCGGTCTCTGCCGTCGCATCCTCGGCAAAGTCCAGATCGAGAACGGCCACACCCTGCACGATGCCGACCGAGACGGCGGCGATCTGCGTGCGCAGCGGATCGGTCGTGATCTCTCCGCGCGCCAGAAGTCCGTCGATCGCGTCGCGCAAGGCGACCCAGGCCCCGGTGATGGAGGCTGTGCGGGTGCCCCCGTCGGCCTGCAGGACATCGCAGTCGAGCGTGATGGAGCGCTCGCCGAGTGCGTTCAGATCCATCGCCGCGCGCAGCGACCGACCGATCAGGCGCTGGATTTCGAGCGTGCGACCACCCTGCTTGCCGCGAGCAGCCTCTCGCGGACTGCGCGTATCGGTCGCACGCGGGAGCATCCCGTACTCGGCGGTCACCCAGCCCTTGCCCTGACCCTTGAGAAAGGGCGGAACCTGCGACTCCACGCTCGCCGTGCAGAGCACGCGCGTCTCGCCGAACTCGACCAACACGGAGCCTTCCGCGTGGCGGGTGAAGCCGCGGGTCAGTCGAATCGGGCGCAGCTCGTCGGGGCGGCGTCCGGAGGGTCGCACAGAGGCGTTTGCCGAGGTGTCTGTCATGGCGATGCTCGATCTCGAAACCGGAAAGGGTGTGGCGTGGCGTGATTATTCGGATGCGCTCGACGGTGTGCCCGACACCCTGTCCGGGCTCCGGGCCACCTCCTCGAGCACCGCCGCGAGGAGTTCTCCGGCATCCTGTGGACGGTCGCCGCTCTCCAGCGACATCGACCAATCGACCAGCCTGAGCAGGGGGAAAGGATACCGGGTTTTCAGCTCCACCGTGGCCGGAATCAAGGTGTCCTCCTTCCGACGCTCGGGTGCGGGGGGCGGCGTGCGCCCTTCCATGCAGGCGCGGATGCTGGCCCCGACTGCGTAGACATCGGTCCAGGGACCGATATGACCGTCGCACAGATGCTGCTCGATCGGCGAATAACCGGCGGTGATGACCTGCCCGCCGCGCGCGCGTCCTTTCGCCAAGGCGCGAGCGGCGCCAAGGTCGAGCAGCAGGGGTCGATTGCCGTGTCGCAGATGGATGTTGCCGGGCTTCACGTCCAGGTGGACCATGGAGCGGCGATGCAGCAGCGACAAGGCATCCAGGACCGGGATGAAGACATCGAGGATGAAGGTCGTACTGAGTCCGCCGCGACGTTCCGCAACATAGGCCCCGAGGTTGCGTCCCCGCTCGTTGGGCATCACCAGATAGCCCGTATCGTTGGCGAGAAAGAAATCCAGTACCCGAACGATCGAGGGATGTTTCAGCGCGGCAAGGGCCTTGGCCTCCTGAAAGAACAGCTTGCGTCCCTGATGGAGATTCGCGGCGAGCTGCGGCTCGCTCGCCATCACGCGCCGCGCACTTTCGCGCCGCGCGATCTTCTTGGGCATGTATTCCTTGATGACGACCTCTTCGCCCGAGTCCTCGTCGTAGGCGAGGTAGATAAGGCTGAAACCGCCCTGCGCGAGGGTCTTCACGACCCGATATGGACCCAGCAAGGTGCCGGCCGGAAGGCTGTCTCGGGCGACGGCCATGATCGTCTCTGTCGGTCTCCGTTCAGGATCCGGCGGCACGCAGCGAGCCGCGGGAGCGTCAAACGCTCGGGACCGAATCCTGCGCCCGCGCGCGCAACAAGGCAATGGATCGGCGGGCAGGTACGGTCGATCTTTTGAACCGTGCGTTCGGAGCCGGGCGCACTCCGACCGAGACTCGTATTCGTGCGTCACGGAAGGCGTTTCGCCGTTGCGTCGGACAGGCCGACCCGGATAATAGATGCCTCGCGTCCGGATCCAGTTTAGCGGCCTCGCAGCCGCTCGACGAGCCCGAGCGTCGATGCCCATGTCGCACCCCCACATGACCACCCAAGGGACGACCCCATGATCAAAAGTATGACGGCCTTCGCGCGCGAGTCGCGCTCCGGTGATTTCGGCGAGCTGACGTGGGAGCTGCGGGCCGTCAACCACCGCTATCTCGAACCGCACCTGCGGTTGCCCGAGGAGCTGCGTGCGCTCGAAACCAGCGTGCGCACGCGCCTGGCCGCCCGTGTCCAACGCGGCAAGCTCGACTGCAACCTACGCTACGTCCCGGCCGTCGGACTCGGCGGAAGTCTGCGGGTCAACCGCGCATTCGTCGAGCAGTTGCTGGCTGCGGGTCAGGAGGTGGGCGCCATCATCGGCCGCGGCATCGAGCCCTCGCCCTTCGAGCTGCTGCGCTGGCCCGGCGTGCTCCAGGAGCAGGACCGCGATCTGGACGAGGTGACGGCCGCCGCACTGGATCTTCTGGAGACCGCCATCGACACCCTGCTCGCGACCCGCGAGCGCGAGGGCGAGCGTCTCGAGCGCCTCCTGGTCGATCGCTGCGATCGCCTGCAGGAGAGCGTGGTGCGCGTGCGCGCCCGGATGCCCGAGGTGATGACGAGCGTGCGACGACGCCTCGCCGATCGACTCGCCGAGCTGCGCGCCGAGCTGGATCCTGCCCGCTTGGAGCAGGAGATGGCCCTGGTCGCGGCACGGCTGGATGTGGACGAGGAGATGGACCGTCTCGAGGCTCACGTCGCCGAGGTTCGGGACGTGCTCAAACGCCGCGAGCCGGTCGGACGCCGCCTGGATTTTCTCATGCAGGAACTCAACCGAGAGGCCAACACGCTCGGCTCCAAGTCGGCCGATGTGGAGGTGACCCGCGAGGCGGTCGAGATGAAGGTCCTGATCGAACAGATGCGCGAGCAGGTTCAGAATCTGGAGTGACGGGGCGTTTCCGCGCGCTTCTCCGGGGGCGCAGAACAAGAGACCCTCAGGCGAGAGTCTTGTTTGGATCTCCGGCCAAATGCGAGCGTATCGCGATCAAGATCAAGACGATGGGCAGCTCGATCAGGAAGACCAGGGTCGCGAACAGCACCAGCTTGACCTGACCCATGATCAGGGCACCCATGATGGCGACCAATCCGAGATTGCGGGTGCTGAATTCGATCAGCAGGGTGAAGCGGTCCTCGCTCGAAAGGCGCGCCACCCACCCCACGATGAAGCCAGCCGCCATCGTGATGATGCAGAAGGGCAGGGCGGTCGGAAGGGCCGCGCGTACAGCCGCCGTTAGATCCTCGCGCTGGTCGATCAGAATGATGCCTACCAGGCAGGCAAGGCCGACGAGACTCAAGATTCGCAAGGGCTGACGTGCTGCGGCGACACCGGCCGGCCTCCACGCGCGCAAGGCCATGCCGAGCGTCAAGGGAAGGAGCATCATCAGACTCAGCTGACCGATCATGCGACCCGCCGGAATCACGAGACGATGCGATTCCTGGAGGAACAGCGCCAATCCGGCGGCGGTCAGGGCAGGCATGGTCCCCAAGGCGAGGAGGGTGGACAAGGCGGTCAGGGTGACCGACAGGGCGACGTTGCCCCTGCCGAGATAGCTGTAGAGGTTGGAGATAGCCCCGCCCGGGCTCGCGGCGAGCAGGATCATCCCGGCGACGATCCAGGGCTCAGGCCGTGCTGCCCAAATCAGCAGGGCGGCACATGCGGGAAGCAGCAGGAGCTGGCCCAAGGTGGCGATGCCGACCGCTCGCGGATAGACCAGAACCCGTCGAAAATCACCCGGGGTGAGCTCTAGCCCAACGACCAGCATCAGCAGCCAGACGAGCGCCGGGATCGCGAGGTCCAAGATCGGTGCCCCGCCGGTCACGGAAGGCGGCGCCCGGAACGACTTCTCCCTTCGTGTGCCGTGGCGGGCCGCAGGATACCCAGCTTCAGCATCCTCGAGCGCAGCGTGTTGGGATTAATCCCCAAGCGCTCCGCGGCATTGCCCGCACCATTGATGCGCCAGCCGCAGCGCTCGCACCCCGCCAGGATGTGGTCGCGCTCCACATGCTTCAGCGTGCGGTTGTCGTCCGCAGTCCCGGGACCCGGCGCCGCGCCCTGCATGGGCCTCACCCCGTGGGCGCCGGGGAGGCGGTCGACCGACAGGGTCGAGCCCGACGAGAGGATGAGGGAGCGCTCGACGATGTTCTCCAGCTCCCGCACGTTGCCAGGCCAATCGTAAGCCATCAAATCGGCGATGGCATGGTCCGGGATGCGGGTCACCTGGCGGCCCAGTTTGGCCCGGAGCTTCTCGACAAAATAGGCCGCAAGCAGGGCGATGTCCTCCCGGCGCTCGCGCAGCGGCGGCAGCGTGATGGGGAAGACGCCGAGACGATAGTAGAGGTCGGCACGGAAGGTTCCTTCTCGCGACATGGTCTCGAGATCACGATTGGTCGAAGCAATCAACCGAGCGTCACTGTGCCGGGTCGTCGTCGAGCCCAGCCGTTCGAACTCGCCGCTCTGCAAGACACGCAGGAGCTTCGCCTGCAGCTCCAGGGGCAGCTCGCCGATCTCGTCCAGAACCAAGGTGCCGCCGTCGGCAACCTCGAAACGGCCGACCTTGCGGGCGATGGCGCCGGTGAACGCGCCCTTCTCGTGGCCGAACAGCTCGCTCTCGATGAGTGTGGCCGGCAAGGCCGCGCAATTGACCCGAATGAGTGGTCGCTCGGCCCTGCGGCTGCGTTTGTGGATGGCGGTCGCGATCAAGTCCTTGCCGGTGCGGGTCTCGCCCAGCACCAGGACCGTGCTGTCGGTGGGGGCGACTTGCTCCAACTGAAGCAGCACCCGCTTCAGGGCCGGGCTTTCCCCGACCAGTTCGTCGAATTCGCGGCAATGCAGCACCTCTTCTCGCCACACCGCGTTCTCCGCTTCCACCCGCTCGCGCAGCGCCAGGTTCTCTGCGAGCGCGGCCTTGAGCTCCACCTCTTTGCGCCTTCGCAGCATTGCATTTGCAAAGACCCCGGCGAGCAGGCGCAGGCGTCGGACTTCGGGCTCGGTCCAGACGTGTGTCCGGCGGATTGCCCCGAACGACAGCCAGCCGAGCGGGCCGCCGGTCGCCGACAGCGGAAAGGTGGCCATGGAGCGAAGCCCGAGTTTGCTCAGGGCCGACGCGTCGGCGGCCGCCTCGGGCGGAAGGTCGGTAATCCGGTTAAAGACCACTGCGCTGCCGGAGCGCATCCGCGGGGCCAGATAGGGAAAGCGGGACTCGGCAATCGGCGATGGCACCGGCTCGATGCCCGGCACCGCCCAGGAGTGCGTCGTCATGAGCTGTCCGGAGTTGTGTTCATAACGGCCTAGCGTGCTGCGGTCGACCCCGAGGAATTGCACGATACGTCGCAGGGCATCCACGATCAGGTCGTCGAGTGCCTCCGGCTCCACGTTGACGAACGACGCCGTCAGATCTGCGAGGAGATCTTCGAAGCCGGTCGCGTTGCTCGGGGCATCCGGCGAAGTGTCGGCATCTCGATCGCGATTTGCTGCGGGAGGGATAGACATCACTGATAAAGATGCTTCGGACGTGCCGCAAGTGTACCCGCATTTTCCCGAGCCACGGTATTTCGAGATTGACGAGATTTCGTGAGAGAAACCACTGCATGTCGTCGCTCTCGGCAACGAGAAACCTCCTTGTCTCCGCATGCTCGGTCGTCAAGATCCTGAAATTATTAATTGATTCAGTATCTTGATGAAATGTCGAGTTATCGTTTCAGGATTGGATCGGATTCTGCTCGATCGCACGACATGACCTTTCGGATTACACGTCTGGATGCCCCGGGGGAAACCTCGTCAAGGTCGACGGTTGGCTGGAGGCCGACGGTATCGCGGAGCTGGAGCGCGTTTGCGTCGAGCCGTCGGCGGGGCTGCTGACCGTGGATCTCGCCGATTTGCGACAGGCGGACGCATCTGCACTGGACCTCCTGAGATGGGCTGCGGCGCGAGGAGCACGCCTTGTGAATTGCTCGCCCTACCTTGCGCTGTTGCTCGGCGAACCGGCGGATCCGACCGGTCATGATGAGGATCAAGACAAGATCTCGTGAGAGATCCGAAAAAACACCTACTGATTTCGAGGAGGCTGGAAGAATGATTCAGTTGATATCCAAAGAACAGGACCGTCGCGGTGCTTGTTCCCCGGGTCGCATGGGCGCATCGCTGGGGCTGGCTTTGCTCGCCCTCGGCGGCAGCCTGGCCCTGGTCGCGCCGGCCTCTGCCGAGGACACGGCGAAACCCAATGTTGTCGTCATCTGGGGCGACGACATCGGCGTGCACAATATCAGCGCCTACAACCACGGCGTCATGGGTTACGAAACGCCAAACATCGACCGGATCGCCAGCGAAGGCGGGATGTTTACGCACTATTACGCCCAGCAGAGCTGCACGGCCGGGCGTGCCGCCTTCATACTCGGGCAGCACCCCTTCCGCACGGGCCTTCTCACCATCGGTATGCCCGGCTCCGAACATGGCATCCCCGACTGGGCGCCGACCCTGGGCGACCTGTTGAAGGACAAGGGGTACGCCACCGGTCAGTTCGGCAAGAACCACCTCGGCGACCGCGATAAGCACCTGCCGACCGTCCACGGTTTCGACGAGTTCTACGGCAACCTCTACCACCTCAACGCCGAAGAGGAGCCCGAGACTTACCACTACCCGAAGGATCCCGAGTTCCACAAGCGCTTCGGGCCGCGCGGTGTGCTTCACTCGTTTGCCGATGGCCGCATCGAAGACACCGGCCCGCTCACCCGCGAGCGCATGGAAACCGCCGACGATGTCATCGTCGGCAAGGCACTGGATTTCATCGATCGCGCCCACGCGGACGACAAACCCTTCTTTACCTGGATCACCACCACCCGCATGCACGTCTGGACCCGCCTGAAGCCCGAATCCGAGGGAAGGACCGGCGTGGGCATCTATCCCGACGGTATTGTCGAGCACGACGACCACGTGGGTCAGATCCTGAAGAAGCTCGAAGACCTGGGCGTGTTGGACAACACGATCGTGATCTACTCCACCGACAACGGCGCCGAGACCGTGACCTGGCCCGACGGCGGCATTACGCCGTTTTACGGGGAGAAGGGCACGACATGGGAAGGCGGTATGCGGGTCCCCGCCATGGTTCGCTGGCCCGGCACTGTAAAGCCCGGTACCAAGTTCAATGAGCTGATGTCCCACGAGGACTGGATCCCGACCCTGATGGCCGCGGTCGGCGAGTCGGACCTGGTGGACGAGATGAAACAGGGGTATTCGGCAAACGGCAAGGACTGGCGTGTGCACCTCGACGGCCACAACTTCCTGCCGTTCTTCAAGGGCGAGGCGGAGGAAAGTCCACGCAAATCGTTTCTGTATTTCGGCCAAGGCGGCGAGCTTAATGCCGTCCGCTACGGTCCGTGGAAGGTCAACTTTGCGGGTGTCGACGGCAATATCGCGCTCGGAGTCCGTAAAGCGACCAATTGGCCTTTGATCGTGAACCTTCATGAAGATCCCTACGAGATGATGCCGCATCACTCCTTGATGTACGTGCGCTGGTACGTCGACAACATGTGGGTCATGGTTCCGATGCAGGAGGTCATCAAAAACTTCTTCATGACCATCCCGGACTACCCGTTCCAGCCGGGTTCCAGTCTCTCCGCAGGCAATATCGGCTACCAAACCCTCGAGAAGGTTGGGGCTATGGAGTCGCTGAAGCAGCTCGAGGCATTGACCCGACCTGGCAACTAAAGCGCCACTGGTTGCCGATTCGCTATCGAGAGGCGGGACGGGGCGCAAAGGCGCTTCGTCCTTATCCTGCCTCGTATCTCGATCGGAGAAGAAAAAACGTGAGCTTTACGCGGTGAACCCGATCGCAGTGTTGACACGCGGGGCATGCAATTCGCCGAAAAATCCGCGCGTGCTCGGTATAACTGCCGGGCAGCCGCATCCGGCATCTCAAGCGCACAAAGCGGGACAGGATTATGATCAGACGCGCCGACGCCCATGTCTACGCGATGGGATCCGTGGTGGCCTTGCCGGCTCTCTTGGTCGCACCGCTCGGGAGTCTCGCTGCCGAAGCGAGCGGTGATTGGCACTATGGGGTGACGCTATACCTATGGGGCGCTGGTATTCAGGGCGAAACGGCCAGCGGAGCCGAGGTCGATGTCGGCTTCGACACGCTCATCAGCAATCTCGATATGGCCTTCATGGGCGCCTTCGAGGCGCGCCGCGATCGCTGGTCCGTCGGGGCGGATCTGGTCTACCTCGACGTCCGTGCAAACGAGAGCGGGGAGGTTCCTGTCCGTCTGGCGTCGGGTGCGACCGGCAACGTGAATGTCGCGGCGGGCGTGGCGACAACGGGATGGGTTTTCAACCTGAGCGGTGTATTCAATCTTGTTCACACCGAACGCGCGAACCTCGACCTGATTCTGGGGGCGCGTTACCTGGATCTAGCGCTTGACTTTGACCTCGATCTTGCAGCCGCTCAATACACAGTCACACCCGGGATCGTCGCCACGCAGGTGACTTGGGATGGTGTCGTGGGTGTCAAGGGCCGAGTGCTTCTGGATGAACCTTGGTATTTGTCATAGGTGATTAGCGTCGTTCCTCAG
>NZ_DIUM01000128.1 GCF_002423035.1 Thiocapsa sp. UBA6158 | reverse complement strand
TGGACCAACCGATGATCAAGGCCGGGAGTGACGAGCAAGGTCCGATCGAAAGAGTTCGCACAATACATGCGCTGGATCAAAAAAAACATCTGGATCAAAGCCTTCTGCTGATATGCAATAGTGACGATTTACGGAATTATGAAAATTAATAGATCATAATTCCGTAAAATTAGCGGAGTCTTCTTAGGCGGAGCAAATCCAGGTTCGCGACCAAAGTGGTGTGCCTGATTTTGAGGCCCATGTCACGGGACCAGGTCCTCGTTCGGCTCATCATGTGGTCCGCAACTGCCCCGTCCGACCCTTGCCCGATGCGAGCTGTCTATGGCATCCATCCTCACCGCTGTCGCTTTCATGGCCGCTCTCGGCCTGCTGCTCGCCACGATCCTGATCCTGGCGAACCGGCGGCTTTACGTCTACGAAGACCCGCGCATCGATCAGGTCGAAGACCTGCTGCCGCGTGCAAACTGCGGTGCCTGCGGCACCGCAGGCTGTCGACCGTTCGCCGAGATGCTGGTCAAGGGCGAGATCGCGCCCGGCAAGTGCACGGTGAACTCGCCGGCGATGAACAGGCTCATCGCCGATTTTCTGGGTGTCGACCTCGGCGCGGATGAGAAGCGCGTGGCCCGTCTGGCCTGTGCCGGCGGGGCCCACGTCGCCTTCATGCGGGCCTCCTATGGCGGTGTCGAATCCTGCCGTGCGGCCGCCTTGGTCTCCGGCGGCGGCAAGGGCTGCTCCTGGGGCTGTCTGGGGATGGGCGATTGTGCCGAGGTGTGCGACTTCGATGCGATCCGACTCGACCGCCACGGTCTGCCGATCGTCGATGTCTCCAAGTGCACCGCCTGCGGCGATTGCGTCACGGTCTGTCCGAAGGATCTCTTCAGCGTGCATGCCATCAGCCATCGGCTGTGGGTGGCCTGCAAGAGCCTGGACCCGGGTGACGAGGGCGAGCATGAATGCGATGTCGTCTGCACGGCCTGCGGACGCTGTGCGCAGGATTCACCCGAGGGCTTGATCGAGATTCGCGACAACCTGGCCGTCGTGGACTACACCAAGAACGCGATCGCCTCGAAGGTCGCCATCGAGCGCTGTCCGACCGGCGCCATCGTTTGGCTCGAACCCGACGGTCGCATCATCAAAGGGAAGGACGCCAGAAAGGTGGTCCGAAAAGAGGCCTTGCCGCTGGCTTGAGGCCTCGGAATGGAGCGCCGTCCGCTGTCATCGGCACGCACCGAAATCGGTCGTTCGAAGAATCGAAGCATCCACCCCGACGCGCCCTCGAGCCCCGGCTTATCGCCGGCGGCCGGGCCGCCGGGTCAACCACAGAGAAGCGCCATGTTCGGAAAGCCCATGTTCGGAAATAAGGACGACAAACAGGTCAAGTATCCCGGCACACGGATGGCGATGGACGGCAACAGCGCCGTCATCATGTGCGAGCGCGAAGCCTCCGATTCGGCCGGCGCTTATCCCATTACACCGTCCACCCAGATGGGCGAATATTGGGCCGAAGAGGTCGCCAAAGGCCACCTGAATGTGTCGGGAAATCCGCTGATCTTCGTCGAGCCCGAATCCGAGCATGCCGCGGCGGCCGTCACCGCCGGCATGTCCATGACCGGCCTGCGCGCAGTGAACTTCTCCTCTGCTCAAGGCGTGGCCTTCATGCACGAGTCGCTTTACGCGGCCGTGGGCAAGCGTCTGCCCTATGTGCTCAACATCGGCGCGCGCGCCATCACCAAGTCGAGCCTCAACGTCCACTGCGCGCACGACGACTACCACTGCATCGACGACACCGGATTCACCCAGGTCTTCGGCAAGAGCGCCCAAGAGGCGGCCGATCTCAATCTGATCGCCCGCAAGATCGCCGAGTTGACCTTGACGCCTGCCGCGGTCGGTCAGGATGGCTTTTTGACCACCCATCTCATCGAGCCGCTGCTGGTGCCCGAGCGTGAGCTGATCGCCGAGTTCTGCGGTCGCCCGGACGACATCATCCCCTGTCCGACCCCGGCCCAAAAGTTGGTCTACGGCGAGACCCGCCGCCGCGTGCCCATGGTCTGGGACGTCGACAACCCGGTGACATCGGGCTCCGTACAGAACCAAGACGCCTACATGCAGGCCGTCGCAGCGCAGCGCCCCTATTTCTTCGATCACATCGAGCCGATTGCCGATCAGGTCATGGACGAATTCCATGCACTGACCGGGCGGCGCTATCAGCGCGTCAGCGGGTATCGCACCGAGGATGCCGACTACCTCATCCTCGGCCAGGGCAGCATGATCACCCAGGCCGAAGCGGTCGCGGACTATCTGCGCGAGACCCGCAAGCTCAAGGTCGGCGTGGTGAACCTGACCATGTATCGCCCCTTCCCGGGCGATCTCATCGGGCCGATGCTCAAGGGCAGGAAGGGCGTGGCCGTGCTCGAGCGCACCGACCAGCCGCTGGCCGAAGACCTGCCCCTCATGCGCGAGATCCGCGCCGCTCTGACCAAGTGCCTGGAGAACGCTGGTGTGGAGAAGGGCGAGCGCCTGCCCTACCCGGATTACGCCGTCTACCGTCAGGGCGACATGCCGCGGCTCTATTCGGGCTGCTATGGTCTGGGCTCGCGCGATCTGCAGCCCGAGGGCTTGATCGCCGCGATCGAGAACATGCTCCCCGGCGCCGCGCACCGTAAGTTCTTCTATCTGTCGGTCGACTTCATCCGCACACCCTTCGACCCCAAGGACGAGATCCGCATCCAGCGTCTGAAGGACGCCTATCCGCACATCGGCGAGCTCGCACTGCGCGGCAGCGAGAATCCCAATCTGTTGCCCAAGGGTGCCATCACGGTGCGCATGCACTCGGTCGGCGGCTGGGGCGCGGTCACGACCGGCAAGAACCTGGCGATGACACTCTATGACTTGCTGGGTTTCGACATCCGCGCCAATCCCAAGTACGGCTCGGAGAAGAAGGGTCAGCCGACCACCTATTTCCTCTCCGCCGCACCCGAGCCGATTCGGCTCAACTGCGAATACACCTATGTCGATGTGGTCCTGAGCCCGGATCCGAACGTCTTCACCCACTCCAACCCGCTTGCCGGACTGGATCGGGGAGGGCGCTTCATCGTCCAGTCGAGCCTCGACAATCCCGAGCAGGTCTGGGCGAGCTTCCCGCCTGCGGCACGCAGATACATCGTCGAGCACGAGATCCGCGTCTATTACATCGACGGCTTCAAGATCGCCCGTGAAGAGGCGTCCGATCCGGAGCTGCAGATCCGCATGCAGGGCAACACCTTCCAAGGTGCCTTCTTCGCCGCGTCCCCGCTGATGGAGCGCGCCGGGCTCGACGAGGCCGGACTCTTCGCCGCCATGGAGGAGCAGATCCGCCACAAGTTCGGCGCCAAGGGCGAGCGTGTCGTGCAGGACAACCTGCGCATCGTGCGTCGCGGCTTCGACGAGATCGTCGAGATCGTCGATAAACCCATGATCAGCGGGCAGCTCCTGCCCCGTAAGGAGGTCGGTCTTCCGGTCATGCTCAAGCAGCTGCCCGAGGGCGACGGCGGCATCACCGACGTGCACCGCTTCTGGGAGCAGACCGGCGCCTTCTACGCCAGCGGGCGCGGCAGCGACAACCTCGCCGATCCGCACATGGCCCTGTCGCTGATGCCGGCTTCGAGCGGCGTCTATCGCGACATGACCCAGATCCGCTTCACCTACCCGAAGTACGTGCCCGAGAACTGCACCGCCTGCGGCAACTGTTTCTCGGTCTGCCCGGACAGCGCTATCCCGGGTCTGGTGAACACGATCTCCGACATCTTTGCCGCCGCCATTGGTCGGGTCGAGCGCGGCATGCCCACCCAGCATCTGCGTCGCGAGACCCGCAACGTGGAGAAGCGTCTGCGCAAGCTGATCGAAGGCGCAGGCGATGCCCCCGTCATGCGTGAGCTGATGGACCGCGCCGTGCTCGAAACACTGGCCGCCTATCAGGGCGAGCCCGAGCAAAAGGCCGTCATGGAGCAGGAATTCGGCCTCATGATGCAGGCCCTCGGCGACTATCAGTTCGCCCTCACCAAGCCCTATTGGAACAACCGCGAGAAGAAGCAAAAGGGCAGCGGCGGACTCTTCAGCATCACCGTCAATCCCTACACCTGCAAGGGCTGCAACGAGTGCATCGAGGTCTGCGACGACGGCGCCCTCGTCTCCGAGCCCCAGACGACGCAGACCATCGAGGAGATGCGTGCCAAGTGGGACTTCTGGCTTGAGCTGCCGAGCACGGCCCCGGACTTCATCCGCATCGATGATCTGGACGACAAGATCGGTGCACTGGAGACCCTGCTGCTCGACAAGTCGAACTATCAGTCGATGGTCTCGGGAGACGGCTCCTGCATGGGCTGCGGCGAGAAGACGGTGATCCATCTGTTCACGGCGACCGTTGCGGCGTTGATGCAGGGACGTGTCAAGCGACATCTCGCCGAGCTCGACGATCTGATCAACCGCCTCGAGACGCATGTGCGGTTGAAGCTGGCCGCCAAGATCGACCTGACCAACATGGCCGCGATCAACAAGGCCGTCGATGCCCACAAAGACGCCGACCTGCGTCTGTCGGACCTGTCCGCCGAGCTGGATCAGGATCGCAGCGCCGAGCCGGTCGACCCCGAATGGTTGACCTGGGTGACGGGTCTGCTCGATAAGCTGCGGCACCTCAAGGCTCAGTACACCGCGGCCCAGCCGCGCTCGGCCATGGGCATCGTCAATGCCACGGGCTGCTCCTCGGTCTGGGGCGCGACCTTCCCATTCAACCCCTATCCCTTCCCCTGGTCGAACCACCTCTTCCAGGACTCGCCCTCGATGGCGCTCGGTCTCTTCGAAGGCCACATGCGCAAGATGGGCGAGGGCTTCAAGGCGATCCGCATGGCGCGTCTGGAGCTCGAGCGCGGCTACAACGCAGCCGAGCACGGTGAATATCTCACCTACTTCGACTGGAAAGACTTCTCCGAGGAGGAGTGGCTGCTCTGTCCGCCGGTCGTTGCGGTCGGCGGCGACGGGGCCATGTACGACATCGGCTTCCAGAACCTCTCGCGCGCGCTCATGTCCGGCCATCCGGTGAAGATCATGGTGCTCGACACCCAGGTCTACTCCAACACGGGCGGTCAGTCCTGTACCTCCGGCTTTATCGGCCAGGTCGCCGACATGGCGCCCTACGGCAAGGTCGGCAAAGGCAAGACCGAGATCCGCAAGGAGATGGGCCTCATCGGCATGGCACACCGCACCAGCTTCGTGCTCAACGGTGCGGCCGGCAATCTCACGCATCTGCTCGAAGGCTTCATCGACGGACTCAACGCCCGTCATCCGGCGCTGTTCAACATCTACACCAGCTGCCAGCCCGAGCACGGCATCGGTGACGAGATGTCCACGCATCAAAGCCGCATGGCGATCGAGTCGCGCGCCTATCCGCTGTTCCGCTTCGATCCGGATGCCGGCACCAGCTTCGAGGAATGCTGCTCCATCGAGGGCAACCCGAACATCGACCAGGACTGGATCAGCTGGACGCTCAAGTACACCGACGAGAAGGGCGAGCCGGCCGAGATGACCGTCCCCTTCACCTTCGCGGATTTTGCGATGACCGAGGGCCGGTTCCGTAAACACTTCCGCAAGGCCCCGCCCGAGACCTGGAACGACTCCATGATCCCCATGGCCGAGTTCCTGGAGATGGACGAGGACGCGCGCATCGGACACTTCCCCTACGTCTGGGGCGTGGACGCCAAGAACCGCTTGATGCGGGTCCTGGTCTCCCAAGAGCTGGTGACCTCCTGCGAAGAGCGCCGCGCCTTCTGGACGCAGCTGCGCGGGATTTGCGGGCACCTCAACAAGGTCGACGTCGAGGCGGTGCGCAACCAGGCCAAGGCCGAGATGGCACAAAAGCTCACCAGCAGCCTGCTCGCGATGGCCGGCGGCGACGTCGGGGCCCTGGCCTCTTTTGCAGGCGGCGGCAACGGCAACGGTGCCGCGGCAGCCGGCAGCAACGGCGCCGGCAACGGTTCGGGCAACGGTGCGGCGGGCGACTGGGAGCCCGTCTGGGTCGAGACCCCCGAATGCACCGCCTGCGACGAGTGCATCAACATCAACCCGAAGATCTTCAAGTACAACGGCGAGAAGAAGGTCGAGGTGATCGATCCCAAGGGCGGCTCTTATCTGGACATCGTGAAGTCCGCCGAAAAGTGCACCGCCGGCTGCATCCATCCAGGCACGCCGTGGAACCCGGCGGAAGCCGGCCTGGATAAGCTGCTCAAGCGGGCTGCGAAGTATCAGTAATGAGTCTTTTCAGTCTCTTCCAACGCCCCCGCACCTTCGAGCACGGGATCTACCCGGTCGAGCACAAGGAGTTGACGGCGGACAAACCGATCCGTCGGCTTCCCTTTGCGCCCGAGCTGGCCATCCCGCTCGCCCAGCATAAGGGTGCGCCCGCCGTTCCTTTGGTCAAGGTCGGCCAGGAGGTCGTGCGCGGCGAGCCGATCGCTCGCGCCGAGGGTTTCGTGTCCGTGCCCATGCATGCCCCGGCGACCGGGGTCATCCGCGCGATCGCACTGACACCCACAGCCGACGGCCCCAAGACTCAAGCGATCTTCCTCAAGGTCTACGAGGCCGCGAGCCAAGAGGTCCTGTACGATCTGGAGCGCGACCTCGACGCCATGACGCCCGAGGAAATCGTCGCGGCCGTGCAGGATGCCGGGCTGGTCGGACTCGGGGGCGGGGCCTTTCCGAGCCACGTCAAGATGAAGCCCCCCGCGGGGAAGCTGATCGAGACGGTCATCGTCAACGGCTGCGAGTGCGAGCCCTATCTGACCTGCGATCATCGGATCATGCTCGAGCAGAGCGACGCCCTGATCCGCGGCATCAAGCTCGCGCTCAAGGCGACCGGAGCCAAACGCGCCATCATCGGTGTGGAGGACAACAAGCTCGATGCGGTCGCTCATCTGCGGGCGGTCATCCCGAAGGGGCTGCCCATCACCGCGGAGGCCGTGGAGACCAAGTATCCGCAAGGTGCGGAGAAGATGCTCATCAAGAGCCTCCTGCGCAAAGAGGTTCCGGTCGGCGGTCTGCCGGCGGATATCGGCGTGGCGGTCTACAACGTCGGCACACTCGCCCAGATGGGCGATCTACTGCCCAAGGGCAGGGGATTGATCGAGCGCGTCGTGACCGTGAGCGGACCGGCGCTCGCCAATCCGGGCAACTTTATGGTCCCGATCGGCACACCCTTGCGCTTTCTGCTCGCACAGGTCGGGCTCGCGGCAGACCGGGTCGGCGAGGTCATCCTCGGCGGTCCCATGATGGGCATGGCGGTGGCCTCGCTCGATGTGCCGGTGACCAAGGCCGTCTCGGGCGTCGTCGCCCTGGAACGGGAAGACCCGGACCTGGAGCGGCGCAAGGTCTACCCCTGCATCAAGTGCGCCGAATGTCTGAAGGCCTGCCCGGTGTCGCTCAATCCATCCATGCTCGGCGAGCTGGCAATTGCGCGCCAATACGCGCGCATGGCCGAGGAATTCAACCTGAACCAATGTTTCGAATGCGGCTGCTGCGCCTACGTGTGCCCGTCCAATATCCCGCTGACGCAGTATTTCCGGATCGCCAAATCCATTAATCGGGACCAGCGGAAATGACTGTTCCAATCGCCGTCGACTGTCGGCGCACCGCCTGTCGCTGCGAGCCTCCAGCCTCCAGCCTCCAGCCACCAGCCTCCTGCCTCCTGCCTTCTGCTGCGGTCGGCATTTTTTTGGTGTCGGGACTCCCCCGGCATCGCGCTGTTTGCCCGCCGCAGTGCGATTTTGCCGGAGCACTTGCCGTTAACGCCGGGCAAGACTTGCCGGAGGCTGGAGGCTGGAGGCTGGAGGCACTCCCAAGGACCACCCGCCATGCCTAAACCGATCGAAATCAGAACCTCACCGCATCTGAAGCGGGCGATCAGCGTCGACCGCATCATGCGCAATGTGGTCTTTGCGCTCTTGCCGATCTGTGCCTTCTCGGTCTTTCAGTTCGGGCTGAGCGCGCTGCTCCTGCTCCTGACCACGACGGGTGTTGCGATCGCGACCGAGTGGTTTTTCGCACGCACAAGCGGGCGGGGCAACACCGTCTCGGACTGGTCCGTCGTCATCACCGGCATCCTGCTTGCGCTGACGCTGCCTCCGGGCTTTCCGCTGTGGATGGCCGCGGTCGCGGCCTTCATCGGCGTGGCCTTGGGCAAGGCACTCTTCGGCGGTCTCGGCTACAACGTCATGAATCCGGCCCTGGTCGGACGCGCCTTCGTGCAGGCCGCCTTCCCGGTGGCGATCACGACCTGGACGCCTGCGTTCGCGCCGGGTCGCTTCACCGAGGTCATCCCCTCGACCTTCACGCTGCCCTTCATGCAGCCGATCCCGGTGAAGGATTGGATTGCGGGTCTGCAGCTCGATGCCTGGACCGGTGCCACACCGCTCGCTCTGCAGAAGTTCCAGCACATCGAGCTGCCGGTGACCGATGTCTTCACCGGAATGATCGCCGGCTCGGCCGGAGAGACCTCCGCTGCACTGATCCTGATCTGCGGGCTCTGGCTCGCCTCCAAACGCATGCTGGACTGGCGCATCCCGGCCGCCGTGATGGCCGGCGCGGCACTCACGACTCTGCCTTTTTGGCTGATGGACGCCAGCCTCTATCCGAGTCCCTGGTTCGTGCTCTTCTCGGGCGGACTCATGCTCGGGGCCTGGTTCATGGCGAGCGACATGGTGGCCTCGCCGGTCACCACCAGCGGCGTCATCGTCTACGGGCTCTTTATCGGATCCTTGACGGTCGTTATCCGACTGTTCGGCGGGCTGGTCGAAGGCATCATGTATGCGATCCTGCTGGCCAATGCGCTTGGACCCTTGATCATGAGCTGGACCCAACCTCGGGTCTACGGAGCGGTCGGAAAGGGCCGGGGGGAGTGAGCGAATGAGCAACGACGCGCACGTTCAACCTCAGACGCCGGTTCAACCCGCAGCCACGCCCTCTTGGGCCATGCTCCGCACGCTCGGCGGTATCGCCATGATCTCGGGTCTGCTGGTGGTCCTCGTGGAGCACTACACCCAGCCGATCATCGCCGAGAAGCAACGCATCCTGACCGAAAAGGCGGTCTTTCGGGTTCTGCCCGGGGCGGTCGCCAAGCACGATTTCCTGGTCACGGCCGAGGGTCGGCTGGTGCCGGCTGAGCCGGGTGTGAGCGGCGACCCGCTCTATGCGGCCTACGATGCCGAGGAGCGGCTCAAGGGTCTGGCCTTCATCGGTGTGGGCGCAGGCTATGCCGGCCCGGTGCAGGTGATGTTTGCCTATGATCCCGAGTGCCGATGCATCGTCGGCAGCAAGGTGCTGAAATCCAACGAGACGCCCGGATTCGGCGACAAGCTCGACAGCGACCCCGAGTTCCTGAGGAATTTCGAGGCGCTCGATGCCGGGCTCAACACCGAGGGTACGGCGCTTGCGAACCCGATCGTGACCGTGAAGCACGGGACCAAGACCGAACCCTGGCAGATCGACGCCATCACCGGCGCGACCATCTCCTCGCGCGCGATGGGCAGGGCGGCGAACCAGGCCGCTGAACGGGCCGTTCCCGCTATCCAGCGCGATCTGGCGACCCTGTCGCAACCAAACTAACGCGGAGCTTTTCGCATGGCTGAATCGCCCAATCGGAGCGCGAGTGTCCCCCCGCCCACGCTCGCTCTGAATCCGCAAGAGACGCTCACCGCGGACACCTTCATTCGTGGACTGTGGAAGGAGAACCCGGTCTTCGTGATGTTGCTCGGCATGTGTCCGGTGCTGGCGGTGACCAATACCTCCATCAACGCACTCGGCATGGGCTTGGCCACCACCTTCGTGCTGGTCGGCTCGGGCGTGCTGGTGTCCCTGCTGCGCAACTGGATCCCCAAGCAGGTGCGGATTGCGAGCTATATCATCATCATCGCGACCTTCGTGACCGTCGTCGACTACGGGATCCAGGCGATCAGCCTCGAGCTCTACGCTGCGCTCGGTGCCTTCATCCAGCTCATCGTGGTCAATTGCGTCATCCTCGGACGGGCCGAGGCCTATGCCTCCAAGCAGCGCCTGCACACCACCTTGATCAACAGTCTCGGCATGGGCGCCGGCTTCACCCTGGCACTGCTGTCGCTCGGCACCGTACGCGAGATCCTCGGCAACGGAACTCTCTTCGGCGTTCCGCTCTTCGGCGAGGGCTTTCAACCCTGGGTGATCATGGTCCTGCCGCCGGGCGGTTTCTTCGTGCTCGGGGCTTGGCTGCTGCTCTTCAACTGGCTGCGTTTGCGCAAAGAGCGCAAGGTCATGCAAGGCTCCGGGGTCGCCGCCAATGCAGGATGAATCGCTCTATCTGATCTTTCTGAACGCCGCTGTCGTCAACAACTTCGTGTTGGCGCTCTTCCTGGGCATCTGTCCCTTCCTCGGCGTCTCGGCGAAGAAGGAGACCGCCTGGAATATGGGTCTCGCGGTCATCTTCGTGATGCTGGTGAGCTCGGTCAGCGCCTACGGCATCAATTGGCTGCTGACTGAATTGGATCTGCTGTTCCTTCGGCTGATCTGCTACATCGCCGTCATCGCCTCGGCCGTGCAGCTCGTGGAGATGCTGGTCAAGCGCTACAGCCCGGCGCTCTTTCGCTCGCTCGGCATCTTCTTGCCGCTGATCACGACCAACTGCGCCATTCTCGGCCTTGCACTGTTTCAAACCGCGAAGGAATACGACTTCGTGCAGAGCCTGGTCTATGCACTGGGCGCGGGCGGCGGCTTCATGCTGGCCTTGATGTTGATGGCCGGGCTACGCGAGAAGCTCGAGCTTGCCCGCGTGCCGAGCGTCAGCCAGGGCGCGGCCATGAGCCTCATGCTGGCGGGGCTTCTGTCGCTCGCCTTCATGGGCTTCGCGGGGCTCGGAGGCTCGCATGGTTAAGGTGCTCTTGGCCTCGCTGATCATCTTTCTGGTGCTCGCGGCCTGGGTCATGGTGGAGCGCCTCTATGCCGCCTTCGCCGCCCGTCATCCTGAACTCGGGCCCTTTCGCCGCAACGACGGCGGGTGCTCCTGCGGCAGCGGAAGCTGCGAGCGACGCTGATCGGGCGCCGCCTCACCGATTCAGAAAGGGCCCGAAAGAGGGTTTTGTCAGCTTCGTCGTCGCGCGTGCGACGCCGAATCATCACAGTCATTTCGTCTCGGCTCCGGTGGAGCCCGCTAGAGTATAAGGAGCGCGTAAACCATGAGTGAAGCCCCGGCCGATTTGGGTCCGACGACTCAGGCATTCATCAAGGATTCCAGGCGAATCACACCCGAGAACTCGGACGAGGTCCGCCATATCACCCTGCAGGTGGTCGATCCGGCTTTTCAATTCGTCGAAGGCCAAAGCATCGGCGTGGTGGTGCCGGGACCGCATCCCTTCGGTAATCCATACCATGTGCGGCGCTATTCGATCGCCAACGCGCGCACGATCCCGCTCGACTCGGGTATTGCACTCGATCTTCTGGTCCGTCGCTGCTTCTATATCGACGAGGTCAGTGGGGAGCGCTATCCGGGTATCGCCTCGAACTATCTTTGCGATGCAAAGCCGGGTGCACCCTTGACCATCACCGGCCCCTATCTCAGTCCATTCAGGATGCCGTTGGACAACCGCGCCAATCTACTCATGATCGGCACCGGGACAGGCATTGCCCCGTTCCGCGCCTTCGCTCAACTGATCTACGAACGGCGCGGCGATTGGAAGGGGCAGGTTCGCCTGTATTACGGCGGCCGCAGCGGTCTGGATCTCATGTATACCAACGACGAGACCAGCGATCTCGCCAACTATTACGACGACAAGACATTCAAGGCATTCAGAGCGCTCGGCACGCGTCCCTTGATGTCGTCCTCGCAGGCATTGGAGCGCGGTCTTTCCGACAATGCCGACGAGGCCTTGCACCTCATCAAGGAGCCCACGACGCATGTCTTCATCTCGGGACTGGGCAAGATCGCAGCTGTCTTCGACAAGGTGATGGCGGAGCGTGTGGGCTCGTCCGAAGACTGGAAGGCGATCAAGAAGAAGATGATCGACGATGGACGTTGGTCCGAGCTGATTTACGATTGAGACCGGGCAATCGATACCTGGGCTTGACCGACCGGTCCATACGATGGACGAGCGCGAGAGAGGTCCACCGCGCCCTGCGTCGGCGCCGGTGGACTGCGCTGCGCTTGACACTCGTGCGTTTGTGCAGAGACCCCGGGCTTGCTCGGGCGTCGCGTGGGGCGGATGAATGTTGCTGCGCTCGACCGATCCTACGCGGCTCAGCTCGGCGGGTCTCGAGGCGATTTCGCTGAATTCGGCGCGCGCGAGAAGGCGTTGAGGTCCAAGGTCACCAGAGCCTGCGTTTGCGGTTTGGAACCCTCCGGACGTGTTCCGATCCACAGTGCCACCAGGCCCAGAATAGCCGCCACCGACATCGCCAGCACGGGCCCCGGTGTGGCGAGTCCGTACCAGACCGACCAGCTGATCGCCATGCTGCCGATGGCCGCCGTCTTGCCGGTCCGGCACATCTCGCCGCGCTCGAGAAACACTCGAATCGATGCGCCGAAACGCGGGTGCTCGACCAGGAAGCGCACCCGCTTGGGCGAGCTGCGCAGCCACAGCCAGGTCGCACAGATCCAGAACACCGTGGTCGGCATCAGCGGCAGCACCATCCCCAAAAAACCCAATCCGAAGCAGAGCCAGCCCAACAGGTTGTAAACCCGGCGGCGGTTTCCGCCGACGCTTGCGACAGTGGGATCTTGCTCGGAGATATTGCCGTGCATCGGGTGCTCCAGACTGAAGGGTCGACTTCCGAAGGGACACCGAGGCTCGACGACCCGAATCCGGGATCGACTCCCCTGCGGCTCCGCTCCATCCAGAAGGACCCACAACGGCCCAACTGACTGCGAGGCCGAGAGTATAGCGGCTCGCGACGGATACGCCCATCGGCCGAAAGAGGCAGGCACGCGCCGGAAACGCCGCGCCGACAGCGCGGCCCGCCGCTTGGCCCGGGTGCGGGTGAGACCGGGCCGGCTCGGGAGAGACGGCGTGAGCTAAGGCGTGGGCGAGACGGTGATTCCGCGCGCCGCGAGCCACTGAGTATCGAGCTGCCATTCCACTGAGTCGACCCGGGGTTGTGCCAGAATCAAACCTTGGGCACGCTTTTGATGATCGATCAGATCCTGTTGGGCGGCGATCACTTGCGGATCATTGTCCGCCTTGTTGGTCAGATTCGGGTGGATGATGGCGAGGAAGCGATAGGCCGGTACATCGAACGAGCGCGGTGTGGAGATGGTCGCGACCCCGTTCTCGAACGAGACCACCCGGAAGCGATAGGGGTAGGAGGACACCAGCGGATCTGCTTCGAGGACTTGATCGAGCTCCCAAACCTGCGGCTTCCAGGCCGAGGCGATCCAAACGGCCAGGGCGCCGATGACGACGACGCCGATTGCGATACTGTAGATACGGGTGAAACGATCCATCCGGGGGTGTCTCCTGTCGGTGCATGGCATGACGAGGACGCTGCGAGACGTCCCCGAAGAAGCAGCAGCTTGCTCCGCCCGCAACCTGTATCCCATGAAAAACGTCAATCAATTCCGATTGCCGCAGGGCTTTTTACGCTCCGCCGTTGTCTAATTTGTACCCTATGCTTGTCGACGGGGATCTAGAGGCAGTCTTGTCCCATGCAGCACAGAGACAGACAGTCGTTGGTTGCGGGTATCTCCGGCCTGGCGCAACAGGTCTACGACACCGAGGCAGCGAACCGACAACAGGAGGCGATGACCGAGCGGCTCAATCCGCTGCTCGATGCCTTTTTGCTCGAATCTCAGCCGATCGAAGAGGTCGAGGCGACCGTCCTGATCGCCGATATTCGCGGCTTCACGGCACTGACCGAATCCCAACCCGTTCAAACCATCATCAGCCTGCTCAATCGGTATTTCGCGCGGATGGTGGAGCTCGTCCACCGTCACGGTGGCGTCGTCGACAAATTCATGGGCGACGCCGTGATGGCGATCTTCGGCGCGCCTGTGCGTCGCGACGATCACCTCAAGCGCGCGCTTTGCTGTGCGGTCGAGATGCAGCAGGCGATGCTCGGGCTCAACCGCGAAAGCCAACTGATCGCAGAGCCCAGCATCTATGCCGGTATCGCCGTCAACAGCGGCAGCGTGATGGCCGGCAGCTTCGGCTCGCGGGTCTACAACGAGTACACCGTGATCGGCGACACGGTCAATCTGACGGCCCGGATGGAGGGCTACAGCCTGCGGGGGCAGGTGTTGCTCAGCGATGCCAGCTATGCGTCCGCGCGCGACTATATCGATATCGGCAGTGCGAACTCGGTTTTCGTGAAGGGCAAGGCACGCGAGATCACACTCTACGAGCTGCTCGCCGTCAAAGGGCCGGAGCGACTGGTGGTTCCGCGGATCGAGATCCGTCGCTCGCCGCGCGTTCCGGTTGACTTTCCGATCGTCTTACGTCGAGTCGAGTCCAAGTGCATCCAATCGCAACGCTTCATGGGCAAGGCAAACGATCTGAGCTATTACGGGATGAACGCCGATCTACCCCTGATCCTGCCGCCCTATTCGGAGGTCATCCTGACCTTCGCACCCGAGTTCGGTGCCGATCCGGCGACCGAGGTCTATGCGCGGGTCCTGCGAACCCAGCCGAGCGAGGGATTGCACCGCACCAACCTCGAGTTCACGACGATCGACACCCCCGGGCACCGTCTCGTGAAGCGATACGTCGATCAGCTCCTCTGGCGGCATTGAGCGATCGGCACATCGGCGTCCGCCCCCTGGCCGTCAAGCCCGTGAGCGTCGAGCGAGCCGTGGTGGCATGAACCCGAGCCTCGTCGCCGACGGTCTCGTCCTGCTGCACGCACTCTTCATCGCCTGCGTCGCCCTCGGCGGCTTCTTGGCGTTGCGCTGGCCGGCGGTGGCTTATCTGCATCTGCCGTGTCTGCTCTGGGGAATCCTCATCGAGCTCGGCGGCTTCATCTGTCCGCTCACGCCCCTCGAGGTCCAATGGCGACTCGCAGCAGGCGAGGGCGGCTACAGCGGCGGTTTCATCGACCATTACATCATGCCTTTGATCTACCCTCCCGGCCTGACCCGCTTGACCCAGCTCATGCTCGGTCTCGCGCTCGTGCTCGGAAACGGGCTCATCTACGGATACCTCCTGTACAAGCGCGCTCGCCGCAGTCGCCGTTACCCGTAGGTTTAAGGAACCGACAACGCGAATACTCCGAGCCAGTCGATCCGTTCTCGCCACCCGGACTCGCCTTCACAACCGGCATACGACAAGACCTGTCGCGTCATGGGTGCACTCTAGGTCCCACGCGCAGCCTGCGGAGAGGAAACACCTCGGATCGCGGCGAGCGCGCCATCCCCGAACAACGGACCGGAGTCTCCAGGATCATGACTGTTCGCCAGCCCCCCAAACCTGCTTCACTGCGTGATACCGCCTTCCCGCGCCACTACCTGCGGATCGGCTTTCTGGACGTCGCGACGCCTGCGCCGGCCGGGTCGCCACACACCGAGCTCATGCCGTACCAGTGGAATTGCCATGTCGAGTCCGAGAGCGGCCTGACCGAGCAGTTCGGATTTCTGGATACACGCGGACTCGACCCGCGATCCGAGCTGCTCGAAACACTGTTCGCCGTCATCGCGCGCAGTGGCGCGATCCTGGTGCATTCCGCCCGCGAGACGGCACTCCTGCACGGGCTACACCGCCATCTTGCCGATCCGCCGGGAGCACTCGCCGATGCTCTGACCCGATTGGTGGAGGTCGATCGATTCGCGCAACAGCGAAAGCAAACCGACATGGGTCGCGCCGTGTCGGTCGACGACTCGACGACATCGGTGCTGTGGCCCGACGATGCCGTCGACCCCTCGCCCGAGCTGCGCGACGATCGGGCGGCCCGGCTCGCTTATCTCGAGCTCATTGATGCGCGCACCCGCATCACTCGTCGGCGCCAGCTCATCCGTACCCTGGTTCGGTACGGCGATCGGCAGCTCTCGGATCTGGTGCAGGCCTTCGCCGAGCATGCGCGAGGTGATCCGGATCCGGCGGCATCGGGTCAGATGCTCAATTAAACCGCGCCGGCTCCGACACTCGTCGGAGCCGGCGCGGCCAAGTCGGTGATCGTCGACACCAATCGATCCAACCGATACTCTCTGTTTGCGCATCGCCATGCGTTGGCCTACCTTCAGCGTGCGCACCCCCCTCTCAACGCAGAGTCAGTGCGGTTTTGCGCGACGACGCTCGGCCAGGACCGAAGCGCGAAGACCGGTGCAGGACGACAACGGATGTTGCACGCCCCGGTCACACTCACACTAGACGAGGAGTTGATTTCCATGCTCATGAAGGCGATCCCGGCGGCCGTCCTCGCTGCCCTCCTGACCACCCCCGCAGCCGCAGAGACTGCGATGGAGGTCGGCAAGGCGAAGCCAAACAGTTTCTGGTGGCCCGACCAGCTCGATCTGCAGCCCCTGCGCGACCACAACCCGGCGTCCAATCCCTACGGAGCGGATTTCGATTACGCAGCGGCCTTCGCGAGTCTCGACCTCGCTGCAGTCAAGGCGGACCTCAAGACGTTGATGACCACGTCCCAAGACTGGTGGCCCGCCGATTACGGCCACTATGGTCCCTTGTTCATCCGCATGGCCTGGCACAGTGCCGGTACCTACCGGGTGGCGGACGGGCGCGGCGGCGCCGGTGGCGGCCAGCAGCGCTTCGACCCGCTCAACAGCTGGCCCGACAACGTCAACCTCGACAAGGCGCGGCGTCTGCTCTGGCCGATCAAACAGAAGTACGGCCGCAACATCTCCTGGGCCGATCTACTGGTGCTCGCCGGGACCGTCGCGATGGAGGATATGGGATTCAAGACCTTCGGCTTCGCCGGCGGCCGGGCGGACGACTGGGAGCCCGATCTGGTCTACTGGGGTCCGGAGGCGGACATGCTCGGGCGCGAGCGCTACGACGCAGACGGCAAGCTGGAGAACCCACTCGCCGCCACGCAGATGGGCCTGATCTATGTGAATCCGGAAGGCCCGGGCGGCAATCCCGATCCGCTCGCGGCCGCCGAGCAGATCCGTGAGTCATTCGGCCGCATGGCGATGAACGACGAGGAAACCGTCGCCCTGATCGCCGGTGGTCACACTTTCGGCAAGACTCACGGCGCGGGCAAGCCGGATGAGTGTGTCGGCGCCGAGCCTGCTGCCGCGCCGCTCGAGCAACAAGGCTTGGGCTGGGCCAACCGCTGCGGCAAGGGCAACGCCGAGGACACCATCGGCAGCGGTCTGGAAGGTGCCTGGACCGCCGCGCCGACGCGCTGGACCATGCTGTATCTGAGCAACCTGTTCAACTACGACTGGGAGCAGACCCGCAGCCCGGCCGGCGCCATTCAGTGGAGACCCAAGGACGGAGCGGCCGCCGGCACGGTCCCCGACGCCCACGTTGCGGGCGTCAGCCACGCGCCGATCATGTTCACGACCGACCTGGCGCTGAAGCTCGACCCCACCTATCGCGAGATCTCCAAGCGCTTCCTGGAGAACCCGCAGGAATTCGAGCTCGCATTCGCCAAGGCCTGGTTCAAACTGACGCATCGCGACATGGGGCCCCGCGCACTGTATCTCGGCGACGAGGTGCCCGAAGCGGTGATGCTCTGGCAAGACCCGGTGCCCGCCGTGGACCATGCGCTGATCGACGACAACGACATCGCCGAGCTCAAGACGCGCATCCTGAGTTCCGGTCTGACCACCGGTGAGCTGGTGCGCACCGCCTGGGCGTCGGCATCCACCTTCCGCGCAAGCGACATGCGTGGCGGTGCCGATGGCGCACGCATCCGCCTGGCGCCGCAGAAAGACTGGCCGGTGAATGATCCGACAAGCCTGGCGAGCGCGCTGCAGATCCTGGAGGACATCCAGAGGACCTTCAACACGGGCGCATCCGACGGCAAGCAGGTCTCGCTGGCCGACCTGATCGTCCTGGGCGGTGCCGCGGCGATCGAGCTGGCGGCCAAGGATGCCGGCTATGACGTGGCGGTCCCCTTCACGCCCGGACGCACGGACGCCACCCAAGAACAGACCGATGTGGAGTCTTTCGCCGTCCTCGAGCCGACCGCCGACGGTTTCCGCAACTACTTTGCGGAGGGCAACCGCCTGTCGCCGACCGAGCTGCTGGTGGACCGTGCAGACCTGCTGGGGCTGAGCGTTCCCGAGATGACGGTGCTGGTCGGCGGGATGCGCGCCTTGGGTGCCAACAGCCGCGGCTTGCGTCATGGCGTGCTCACCGCACGCCCCGGCCCGCTGACCAATGACTTCTTCGTCAACCTGCTCGACATGAACACCGTCTGGTCGCCGGCGGCGGACGTCGACGGACTCTACGAAGGACGCGACCGTGCAAGCGGCGAGCTGAAATGGACGGCCACGCCGGTGGACCTGATCTTCGGGTCGAACGCCGAGCTGCGTGCCGTCGCCGAGGTCTATGCGTCCGCGGACGGAGACGAGGCGTTTGTCCGAGACTTCGTCGCCGCATGGACCAAGGTGATGACGGCCGACCGCTTCGATCTGTAGCGAGGCTGATCAAGGGTCGCTCGGGCCCGGGTTGGCGTCAGCCCGGCCCGAGCACGGGGACGATGGCGAAGAGCCGGCACCGGGCACTCAGGCGTCGACCGGCAATCCGGCCCTTCGCCACTCGGGCAGACCGTCCTGCAGTCGTCTTGCCTGAAACCCCGCTTCGCGCAGGCGCGCCACGGCCTCGAAGGACAGGACGCACCAGGGACCCCGGCAGTAGGCGACCACCTCGCGCTCTTGCGGCAACTCGCCGAGTCGGCTCTCGAGCTGATCGAGCGGGACGTTCAGTGCACCCACCAGATGCCCTTGGGCATACTCCTGCGGAGGGCGCACATCGATCACCGTCACCAGCCCGTCGCGGACGCGCGCCAGCAGCTCGTCCGCCGGGATCGGCTCCAGTGCATCGCGCTGCTTGAGGTAGCTCGCGATCAGCTCGGCGACGGCCTCTTGATGGGTCTCGGCGAGCAGACGCAGCGTGGCGAGCGCATCGAGCACACGCTCGTCGGCCAGTGCGTAGTAGATGTGTTTGCCGTCGCGTCGCGGGGTCACGAGACCCGCGCCCTTGAGCTGCTGCAGATGCTTGGATGTGTTGGCGATCGAGAGACCTGCGGCCCGTGCCAGATCCTCGACGTTGCGCTCGCACTGCGCGAGTAAATCCAGCAGCTCCAGGCGAGCGGCGCTGCCCAGACCGCGGGCGATCAGCGCCAGATGCTCGAACAGTGCCTGCTTGGGCGCGCGCTCGGGATTCGGCTCGGGAGCCGGACCGGGGGATGGCTTGGAGGCCCGAGGAGTGATGCGGGCTTTGGGCATGTCCAACGTGCTGCTCCGATACAGATGAAGGCTCGACGGCGGGGGTGTTCGAGGTGCTTCGTGAGGCTGGTCGAGCGGATCGCGTTGCCCGCAATCGCCCTCTTCCGAGGAGCTGATCGCCGATCTGCGCCGAGCGCTCGTCCGAACCGACCCGGCCTCGGCCTTATGGCTCGATCAGATAGATCTCGATCCGACGATTGCGCTCACGCGCCGCGATCGTCCGATTGTCCGTGATCGGACGGATTCCGCCCAAGCCCTCGGCCTGAATGCGCTCGGGATCGATACCCGCCTCGGTGAAGACATCGCGAACCAATCGGGCTCGGTCTCGAGTCAGCTGTTGGTTCTGACGCGTGTTTCCCTTGCTGTCGGAGTGTCCCTCGATCCGTGCGCGCATGTGCTCGTAGCGCTTGAGCACCTCGGCGATCTCGTCGAGGACACCCGGTGTCACGGAGGCGAATTCCGCCCGGCCCACCTTGAACGAGAGCTCGGATTCACCGAGCGCGATCACATGACCGCGTTCGCTCGCAAGTGCACCAAGCTGCCCGAGTGACTCGTCCAATCCGGCACGATCCACCGCCGGCGCCGCTTCGACGGGCGGGGGCGAGGTCGTTGCCGACACAGGCTCGCGAGTGCTGCGATCCGCCAGCCGGACGAGCTCATCGTCGATCCGCTTGCGTTGCTCCTGCAGGGTCGCAACGTCTTCTTCCAGCCGCTGGATCTTCTGCCGCAATTCAGTCAGCCGTGCCTCGACGGCCGCTTCATACGCGTCTGTGTCGATCGGTGCAGGAGGTGTCTCGAGCGGGCTCGCGACGGCGATATCGGCGCTCTCGCGGGTCTCTTCGGACGACGCCGAGAGTACCGCCGTGTCCGTTCCCGGCCTCAGGTCCATCAGGAGACCGGCAGCAATGGCGAGAGCGAGAACGATCGAGGCGAGCACCCATGCCGATCGCCTTGAGTGGGTTGTACCGGACATGCTGATTCCTCGGGAGGTCAGTCGTTTCGCAACGCGGTATCGGGTGCGGCTCGGGGTGTGTGGATCCTCGCGCACGCGAAGGATAGCAAAACGGGTCGCGCAGATCCGCGCCCCGATCAAACCCGCCCGGACCAATCGCGCGCGAACTGCCAGGCCGTGCGACCGCTGCGCGAGCCGCGACGCAGGGCCCATTGGAGCGCGGCACGCTCGAGCGCTTCGCGCCGCGCGGATGTGTCGGTCTCGGAGGCCGCCGATTCGGGTGTCGTGGCGAGACGGGCAAGCCAGTGGTGAACAAGGGCGAGGTATTGGGCCTGACTGAAGGGGTGAAAGGCGACCCAGAGACCGAATCGATCCGAGAGCGAGATCTTCTCCTCGACCGATTCACCCTGGTGCAGCTCGCCGTCGACGATACGGGCCTCCCGGTTCTCCGACTGAAGCTCGGGCAGCAGATGACGGCGGTTGGAGGTGGCGTAGATGAGCAGGTTCTCCGGTGTTGCCGTGATCGAGCCGTCCAAGGCGGCCTTCAGCGCCTTGTAGCCGGATTCGCCGGCATCGAAGGAGAGGTCGTCGCAGAAGAGGATGAAGCGCTCGGGGCGGTCGCGAATCAGCTCCAGGATCTCGGGGAGCTGAATCAGATCGTCCTTGTCGATCTCGATCAGACGCAGTCCGCGCTCGCGCATCGCATTGAAGACCGCCTTGATCAGGGATGATTTGCCGGTCCCGCGCGAGCCCCACAGCAGGACGTTGTTGGCCCCGCGACCAGCGAGGAACGCCGCGGTGTTGCGCTCGATCTCGGCCTTTTGCCGATCCAGACAGAGCAGATCCTCGAGGCCGATCCGATGCGGAGCGGGCACCGCCTGCAGCCAACCGCGATCGCCGCGGCGGCGCCACCGAAAGGCGTGGGCGGTCCAGTCCGGGGACTCGGCGCCGCCGGGCAGCAGCACCTCGAGACGCTCCAAAAGGGTCTCTGCGCGTTGGAGTAGTCGTTTCTTGGCACCCATCTCGCTCTTCGTCCTGTCTTAAACCGCGCCGGCTCGAGCGGTTGTCAAGTCTGCCGGGGCCGATCCCATCCAAAAACATCGCATGCCGCGCCGGGCGCGGTTTAAAGCGCGACCGATCGACCCGGGACATCCGCCGCAGCCGGCACGGATGCATCCTGTCTCAAGGCGCGATCCAGCCGAAGATCCTCCAGGCGCAAGGGTCGTCCGACTGCGAAGCCTTGGGCATAGTCCACGCCCATCGTGCGCAGTCGCTCGACCAGCTCAGGGGTCTCGGCCCATTCGGCGATCGTCTGCATGCCCAACACATGTCCGATCTGGTTGATGGATGAGACGAGCGCGCGATCGACGGGGTCGGTCTCCAGATTGCGCACGAAGCTTCCGTCGATCTTGAGATAGTCCACCGGCAGGAGCTTCAGATAGGCATAGGAGGCGAAACCCGTTCCGAAATCGTCGACCGCGAATGAGGTTCCGAGTGCACGCATCTCCAGCATAAAGGTCCGTGCGCGGTGCAGATCCGCCACGGCGGCCGTCTCGGTGATTTCAAAGCAGATGCTGGAGTAGGGGACCGCGTACTCGGCGAACTGACGTTTGAGATACGCGGTGAAGCCGTCGTCCATCAGCGTGGTCCCGGACAGATTGATCGCGAGCATGAAGCGATCCGGAACCGCTTTGTGCCAGGCGGCAAGTTGCTCGGACTGACGCGAAAAGACGTGCGTGATGATCCAGCGGTCGATTGCCGGCATCAGGATATGACGCTCGGCCGCTTCGATGAAGGTGTCCGGCACGACGGCATTGCCCTTCTCGTCCTGCATCCGAGCCAGGATCTCGTAATGCATCGGCCCATCGCTGACCTGGAGCGGTTGGATGGGCTGGGCCATGACTCTGAATCGCCCCTCGCTCAGCGCGCTGCCGATGGCGGGGACGAGGGCGAGATCACCGCGGTGACGGATGCTCTCGGCATCGCGATGGCTGTAGATGTGCAGGCGATTCCGGCCTTTATCCTTGGCGACACCGCACGCGATATCGGCCTGTCCGAGCGCATCGATGGCCTTGGTCGTGACCGGGTCGAACACGACGAGGCCGATGCTCAGTGTGATGTCGAACGAACGCTCCTGCCAGGTGAAGGGAAGATTGCGGGTCGCACGCATCAGGTCTTCGCAGAGATCCTTCGAGCGGGTTGCCGCATCACCGACGAAGAGAGCGACGATCTCGTCTCCGCTCAAGCGCGCCAAGGCGGTTGCGGCCGCCAACTCGGTCTTGACGATGTGCCCGAGCTGCTCCAAGACCTTGTTGCCGGCGGCATGGCCGAAGGTATCGTTGATGACCTTGAAACGATCGATATCGATCAAGCAGAGCGCATGTGCGGGATGTTCCTCGCCGCGCCGCGGCGTGACGGCATCGAGGATGCGCTCGAAGGTCGGTCGGTTCTGAAGCCCGGTCAGCGGGTCGCTGTGCTCGAGGAAATCCATGCGTTGCTCGCTGCGCTCGGACTCGGTCATGTCCTCGGCGATCAGCAGTCGGAACTCCTCGCCGTCGAGCGTCAAGGCACGGGTCAGCACGCGCATCGGGAACGGCCGATCATCCGCGCGCACACCCTGAAGGTGGAGCACGCGAGGTCCGCGTTCGGGACTCGCCCCGGAGCCATCGACACCATCCGACAGACGCAGATCCGGGATCAGGATCTCGATCGGCAAGGCCAGGGTCTCCTCGCCGAGGCGTCCGAAGAGGATCTCGGCGGCCGGATTGAACAAGCGGATTCGGCCGTCGATATCGGTCAGGATCACACCGTGCGAGACGGTGCCGAGCAGCGCGCGCAAGGTCTCGGCCGCCGCGTCCAGATCAGCGAGCTCGCGCAGCTCCGCGCGTGCGAGCACGCGGAAACGTCGATAGAAGAACAGCGCGATCATCGCCGTTGCCGTCGCAACCAGCAGTGCCGGTACCAGTGTGACCCCGAGCTCGCCGTGTCCGCTCGAATCGGCCGTGAGCGCGGACATCCGCTCGCGATACTCCCGGGTCGCCAAGCCCAAGGTCAGGAGGCTGCCGCCCAGGGCGACCAGGTAACCCCGTGTCGCCGAGCGCGTCGAGGCGGCAACAACCCGCGGGGCTCTCCGGGGATGCCGAATCAACCGGTTCAGACGCAGTCTCATGGTCCGGCGCGGACGGCCGCGCAGCCGTCTAGGCGGTGAGCCTGCGATATTTGAGCCGGTGCGGCTGATCCGCCTCGGTGCCCAAGCGGCGATGCCGGTCGGCCTCATAGTCGGCGTAGTTGCCTTCGAACCAGGTCACACGCGAGTCGCCCTCGAAGGCCAGGATGTGGGTCGCGATGCGATCCAGGAACCAGCGATCATGGCTGATCACCACCGCACAGCCCGGGAAGGTCAGCAGTGCCTCTTCGAGCGCGCGCAGTGTCTCCACATCCAGGTCGTTGGTGGGTTCGTCGAGCAGCAGGAGGTTGCCGCCGCTCTTGAGCAGCTTGGACAGATGCACCCGGTTGCGCTCCCCGCCCGAGAGATCGCCGATGCGTTTTTGCTGATCGGTGCTCTTGAAGTTGAAGCGGCTGCAATAGGCGCGCGAGGACATCTCGTAGCGACCGACCACGATGTTGTCGGCCCCGTCGGAGATCTCCTCCCAGACGGTCTTGCTGTCGTCGAGCGAGTCGCGGCTTTGATCGACATAGGCGATCTGAACCGTCTCGCCGATGCGCAGGTTGCCGGCGTCGGGTGTCTCCTGACCGGTGAGGATGCGGAAGAGCGTGGTCTTGCCCGCGCCGTTCGGGCCGATGATGCCGACGATGCCGCCCTTGGGCAGTGTGAAGGAGAGGTTGTCGTAGAGCAGATTCTCGCCGTACGCCTTCTTCAGACCCTCGGCCTCGATGACCAGGTCGCCCAGACGCGGACCCGGCGGGATATAGATCTCGTTGGTCTCGTTGCGTGACTGGAATTCCTGCGACTGCAGCTCGTCGAACCGTGCCATGCGCGCCTTGCTCTTGGCGTGACGACCTTTGGGGTTGGAGCGCACCCATTCCAGCTCGTGTTTCATGGACTTGATGCGCGCCTGCTCCTGCTTCTGCTCGAGCTCCAGACGCTGCTCCTTCTGCTCCAGCCAGGATGAATAGTTGCCCTCCCAGGGGATACCGTGTCCGCGGTCGAGCTCCAGGATCCAGCCCGCGACATTGTCCAGGAAGTAGCGGTCATGGGTGACGGCCACGACGGTGCCGGGATACTCGTGCAGGAAGCGTTCGAGCCAGGCGACCGATTCGGCGTCGAGATGATTGGTCGGCTCGTCGAGCAGCAGCATATCCGGCTTGGACAGCAGCAGACGGCAGAGCGCGACCCGGCGGCGCTCCCCGCCCGAGAGCTTGGTCACGTCCGCATCCCAGGGCGGCAGACGCAGCGCATCGGCGGCGACCTCCAGAGTGCGCTCCAGGTTGTGTCCGTCGGTCGCCTCGATCAGGTTCTCGAGCTCGGCCTGCTCCTTGGCCAGGGCGTCGAAGTCCGCATCCGGCTCCGCATAGGCTGCATAGACCGCATCGAGCCGCGCCAAGGCCGCCGTGATATGGCCGAGCGCCTCCTCGACATTGCCGCGCACGTCCTTGGTCGGATCGAGCCCGGGCTCCTGGGAGAGAAAGCCGATCTTGATGCCGGGCTGAGGACGCGCCTCGCCCTCGATCTCGGTGTCGAGACCGGCCATGATCTTGAGCAGGGTCGATTTACCCGAGCCGTTCAGACCGAGCACGCCGATCTTGGCGCCCGGGAAGAANNAGGATCTGGCGTTTGGGCGGCACGATCTTGCCGACCCGGTTCATTGTGAAGATATATTGAGCCATGGATACGGGGTCTTTTCTTCGGGACTTGAGTCTGAAGGGGGTGCGTTTCGCGAGGGACGCGCGGATGATGCGCGGTGTCGGTCGTGACCGGGATAGGGGCCGACCGCTTCTGCGCGACATTCTGCGCCGGCCTTCGAGAAATGTCCAAGGCGCGGGCGGCGCTGCCGCGATTAGAATACCGAACAAACAGGCGCGCCGCGCAACGGCGCTGCACGCGGCCATGCACAGCGAGGATCAACCCGATGGGCGAGACAGTCATTCCCGTGGTCGGCTTCGTCGCCCCGAGCGGGTCGGGCAAGACCAGCTTGATCCGACAGGTCGTCGCCGTCCTCGGCGGTCGTGGTCTGCGTGTCGGCTACCTCAAGCACGCGCATCATCGCTTCGATCTGGACGTGCCCGGCAAGGACAGCTACGAGGTGCGCGAGGCCGGTGCGCAACAGACCCTGCTGGCCTCCAAGGCACGCTGGGCGTTGCAGGTCCGGAATCCGGTACAGGGCGAGGATCCGGATCTCAACCGGATGCTCTCGCGCTTCGAGCTCGAGCAGCTCGATCTGATCCTGGTGGAAGGTTTCAAACATGCGGACTATCCGAAGATCGAGGTCCATCGATCGGCCACCGGGGAAGCGCCGCTCTATCCGGGCGATCCGGGCATCATTGCCGTGGCCACCGACGTGCCGCTCGCGATCGAGCCGCCGTTGGTCGTCCTGCCCCTGAACGCGCCCGAGACCCTTGCCGATTTCATCCTCGCGCATCTCGACGACATCCGCTTGCGCATCGTCTCCTGATACGCCTCGAGTCAGCGAAAAACCCGGACACCGAAGCGGCCGATCGCGGTACAGTCCAGGCCTGCGTGATGCGCGCATCCCGTCATCGCGGCCCCAAGGCGCCTATTTCTCAGCCGTCAGATACGCGATCCACCCGGCGTCCGGCTCCCCGCTCTGCACCGGCACGAAGACGCCGTCCGGTTTCCCGTCCGCATCCCAGCCCTGCCAGTAGACCATCACACGTGAGAAACCGGCCTGGTCCAACAACTCGCGGATCTCCGGCAAGGTCCACAGACGCCAGTCGTAGCTGAAGGCCCGTGGCCATTCCGATCCATCGTCGAACCGAAAATGAATATGACAGACCAGCCTGCCGGTCACGGGCTCGTACAGCGCCTGCTCCCAGATATAGGTGAAGCCGCCGCCTTGCGGATCCTTCACACGCCGCTCCTCGCTCAAGAGGCGAAAGGTGTCGTAACCCCCGAAGGCGTCGAGAAAAAAGATCCCGCCCACGGCCAAGGCATCACGCGCACGCTCGAAGTAGCGCAGCAGATGGCAGCGGTCGCGGAGCAGCCAGTAGCTGCAATTCATCGCCAAGAGGATATCGGGGGAGGGCGTCTCGACCGCGCGGACATCCCCCTCGATCAGCGCGACGCGCGCCTGTGCGCCCGCGTCCAGCGCCGCGAGATTATGGCGCCGTCCCCATGCCAGGACATCGGCGTCCAGATCGACGCCGAGCGCCCGATTGCGTTTACGCCGACCCACCCACTCGCAGCACACCGCCGCCGTCCCGCAGAAATCCTCGCGCAGCATGCGGGCGCTTCGCCCGCGCAGTTGCCGAAAGGTCCGGTCGACGAAGTCGATCTCCGTTCGAGGATTCTGGACCGCGAGCTGATAAAGGCGGTAACGATCGGCACGTGCCGCCATCGTCGAGCGCGCCGGATCCTTTCGAGAGGCCATGGTCCTGTCGACTGCTCCTTTGGTTGATTTGAAAGCGATCCGACCTTGCTGTAGTCTACGCGGCTCGCGAGCTGATAGACGACGGATCGGGGATCGATTCCCACCCGCACGTCACAACCGCGATTCCTGCGGAGAGGTGTCCGAGTGGCTTAAGGAGCACGCCTGGAAAGTGTGTATAGGTTAACAGCCTATCGAGGGTTCGAATCCCTCCCTCTCCGCCATACACGCAGCCAGATCGCTCCACGAGCGCCGCGTTTGTGCGGAGCTCACTCCCACGCTCCGCGTGGGAGTGTC